>NZ_JARRIR010000020.1:0-44357 GCF_029601685.1 Rhizobium sp. YJ-22
TCGACTGGGAGCGCCGCCACGACGACGGCGCGATGCGCAACGGCCTCGACGGATGCATCCGTCTGGTCAACGCCGTCCTGCCGGCGGATTGACGACCCCGTCATCGCCGACCCTCACGCTCAGGCGACGGCGGTCAGGCCGCTGCGGGCGAAATGCGGAGCGACGTCCGAGGCGAAGCGATGCATCATCTCCAGCATCTCCGCCTGACTCTGACCGAAACCGCCGCTCAGGATGACCTCGTCGATGCCGGCCTCTTCATAGGCGCCGAGCCGGTCGACCAACTCGCCCGGCGGGCAGACGAGGACGTTGCGGGTCAGTTCCTCGATCGTCTGCTTGCGCGGCAGGGCCTCGATCAGGCCGTTGCGCACGGTGCCGGGGCCGGAGAAGACGTTGTCGAAGCGCTTGTAATAGTCATGGATCAGAGCGATGCACCGCTTCGCATCTGCCTCGTCGCGCGCCGCATAGGCGACGCGTTGCAGCGACAGCCGGCTGCCCCTGCCCTTTTCGCCGGCCGCCGCCTTGCCGCGTTTGAAGGCATCGACCTGTTCCAGCAGCACGGAATGGGATTCCTGCAACGGCGTGGTCTGTACGCTGAGGCCGCGGCTGGCGGCGCTGTAGATCGCCTCCGGCGCCATGGCGGCGACCATCATCGGGATCGGCCGTACCGGGCGCGGCATGACCGTGATCGGCTCGAAGCGGTAGTATTTGCCGTCCCAGGAAACCTCTTCCCGCGACAGCAGCGCGCAGAGCACGTCGAAGGATTCGTCGAATTTCTGCCGCGTCTCGGCAATCGGCGTGCCGAGGCGGTCCACCTCATAGGCAAAGGCGCCGCGCCCGACCCCAAGCGTCAACCGTCCCTTGCACAGGATATCCGCCTGGACCACCTCGCCGGCAAAAACCCGCATGTCCCGGATCGGCAGGACGACGATGGCCGTCGCGATCTCCACCCGGCTGGTCAGCGCCGCGATCTTCACCGCCAGTTGCAGCGGCGAGGGCACCAGCAGGACGTTGACCAGATGATGCTCGGGGATCGAGACGGACCGGAAGCCGAGACGGTCGGCCAGCACCGCCTGCTCGACCATGTCGCTATAAAGCCGCTCACCCCCGTATTCCTTCGTGGGCAGGTAACTTGTCAGGAAATAATTGAAATCCACGGGAGCAATTCCTCGTCGCATGTCTTGAGGGCAGCATTGCCCGGCCGGCAGCCGGACAATGTCAATGTCATGATTTCACGTTATTTTTCCGTCCAGGCCTTGACGCGATCGGCATGGGCCGCCACCCATTCCTTGGCCACCGCCGCCGGTTCCTTCTTCTCGATGGTCATGGCGTAGATCCAGGCGCCGACATCCTCCGGTTCGATGGCCACCCGTTTCAGGAAGGCGGCGATATCGGGCGCCCGCTGCTCCAGCGATGTGGAATAGGCGATGTAGATCGGCTGCGGCGGGGTGGCGCAGGTGATGCGGCTTTTCGTCAGCCAGTCAGGCGATTCCTTCGGGTCGACATAATTGTAGCAGCCGTCGGCCTTGTATTCCGGCGTGCCCTTCTTGCTGTCCATCGCAAAACCGTCGAAGGGAGGCTCCTGGAGTTGTACCAGGTCGTAGGCCTGGTGCAGGGCTTCGGGCTTCCAGTAATAGAACAGCAACCCGCCCTCCTTCTTCGCCTCAACGCTGGCAAGCTGGGTTTTCAGCAAGGCGTCGGAGGCGACGATGGGATCGTAGAGCGCTTCCAGCCCGTAGCTGACGCCCTTGATGCGATAGATATTGGTGACGCCCCAGCCCGGCGCACCGGGCCAGTAGTCGCCGCGACCGTCGCCGTTGATGTCGAACAGGGCGGCGATCTCCGGCTTCTTCAGATCCTCGATCGATTTGATGTTATGCTTCTCGGCGAAGAAGCGAGGGATGTAGAAGCCATCGGTCGCGTTGTAGGGCTTGGCATTGAGCCGAACCTTGCCCTCGCCGGTCACGAAACGGTCGATATTGCTTTGCTGTGCGCCGGACCAGACTGCCGGATGCACGTCGACGGAGCCGTCGCCCTTGGCCATCGCCGCGAAGACGGCCGTCTGGTCGGCGGCGATCAGGCCGACATCTGCGCCATAGGTGGTGGTCAGAATTTCGGAGAGAACCGCATTCACCGCCCGCGGCTCGTCCCAAGTCAGGTCGGCCAGCACGATCTTCTCACCGGCGCTGGCAGCCGATTGCAACAATGTCAGCCCGGCGGTCATCGCCAGCGCGCGGATCCATGTTTTCATCTGCATTGTAAATTTCCCCTGTTCTATGGAAGTGATTGTCAAGCGCCGCCCTTGCGGCCGCTGCCCGCGAGGCGATCGAACAGCACGGCGCAGAAGACGATGCCGAGGCCGGCGAGAATGCCCTCGCCATACTGGACGTTCTGCAGCGCGAAGAGCACGTTGTAGCCAAGCCCGCCGCCGCCGATCAGCGCCGCGACCACCACCATCGACAGGCACATCATGATCGTCTGGTTGATCCCGGTGCGGATGGAAGGCAGCGCCAGCGGCAGTTCCGCCTTGAGCAGGGTCTGCAACGGCGTCGCCCCATGGGCCTGCATCGCCTCGCGGACGTGCAGCGGCACCTGCTCGATGCCGAGGCATGTCAGGCGGACGAGCGGCGGCAGCGCGAAGATCACCGTGGCGATCAACGCCGGCGGCTTGCCGATGGAGAAGAAGGCCACGGCCGGCAGCAGGTAGACGAAGCTCGGCATCGTCTGCATCAGGTCGAGGACCGGCGAGGCGATGGCGCGGCTCACCGGGCTTTTCGCCAGCAGGATGCCGACGGGAATGCCGATGACGAGGCAGACGCATAAGGAGGCCAGCACCAGCGCGGAGGTCTGCAATGCCTCCGCCCAATATCCGAACAGGCCGAGATAACCGAGCGCCGCCCAGACCACCGCGAGCAGCATCGGGCCGCCGCGTTTCCAGGCGGCGAAGCCGATCACGGCAAACAGCACCGGCCAGGGCGTCAGCGTCAGGATCGCCTCCAGGCCCTTGAGCAGCGACAGGAGCCCGCGCGTCACAACGCGGAAGAAACCGTCGCCCTGCACGGTGAGATAACCGACCGCCGCGTCGATGGCGGTCGCGGCGCTCACCCGCAGGGCCTGCGAGGCCGGAAAGCCGGAGAGCGAGGCCGCAAACGACCCCGTGCCGTTGGCCGCCGCGACGACGGCAAGCGTGAAGAGATAGAGCAGCGCCTCTAGCCATGGCCGGCGCGCGGCCACGAGACCGCGCCGCGCGGAGCGCCGCCCGGCGGCAAGCCGGCCGAAGGCGACGGCAAGAAGGCGCGACAGGCCGAGAAGCACAAACGCCTGGGCAACCAGCCCTGTTGTCGCCAGCCAGACGGCGATACCGTCGCTCAGCAGATAGAAGGCAAGGCCGCGCCGCGTCGCCTGCGAAAACGACAGCGGGCCGACCAGCAGGTCGAAGGACTGAAGCGGCTGGTTTCGGCGGGCGGTTTCCGACGCCGGTGTTTTCGCAGCGATGGTCGTCGCCCCGGCTGGCTGAAAGGTCATGCGCAGGTCTCCTTCTGTCGCTCGCCGCGCCCGCGCATGGCGAGGAGGATTTCCCGCGCCCCGACCGCGCCGACGACGGTTGCGCCCTCGACGATGGCGATCGGGCTGCCGCTTTCGGTTTGCAATTCGATGAGCCGGTCGAGCCGGGTGTCGCGCCCGGCGACCGGCCATCCCATGGGGGTGTCGATGGCGTAGCGGGCGGGCGACACCATGATGCGCTGGGCATCGACGAAATGGACCGGCGAGATGCCCTCGACGAACTGGGCGACATAATCGTTCACCGGCGCCAGCACGATCTCGGCCGGCGTGCCGGTCTGCACGATCCGTCCATCACGCATGATGGCGATGCGGTCGCCGATGCGGATGGCCTCGTCGAGATCATGGGTGATGAACAGCGCGGTCTTACCGAGCGTCTTGACCAGCCGCCGGAATTCGTCCTGCAACTGCTTGCGGATCAGCGGATCGAGGGCGCTGAAGGGTTCGTCCATCAGCAGGATATCGGCATCGGCGGCGAGCGCTCGCGCCAGACCGACACGCTGCTGCATGCCGCCCGACAACTCGCGCGGAAAACGATCCTCCCAGCCCGAAAGGCCGACGATGGCAAGCGCCCGCCGCACGGCGGCATCGGCAGCCGCCTCGGTTTCACCGCGCAGTTCCAGCGGCAGGCGGGTGTTTTCCTCCACCGTGCGGTGCGGCAGAAGCGCGACGTTCTGGAACACCATTCCGATCCGGCGGGCGCGAAGATCGCGAAGCGCCCTGGCATCAAGGGCGTTGATCGAGCGCTCGTCGATCAGGATATCGCCCGAGGTCGCCTCGATCAGGCGATTGACGTGGCGGATCAGCGTCGATTTCCCGGAGCCCGACAGGCCCATGATGCAGAAGACTTCGCTCGGATAGACGTCGAAGCTCGCGCCGTTCACGGCGACGACGCAGCCATGGTCGCGGCGGGCGCGCTCGCCATCGATCCTGCCGGCCCGGAGGTCGTCCAGGATGCGCTCGACGGTCGGACGATGCCCGAACACCTTCCAGACATCGCGGCAGGAAACGACGGGTTTCGACAGCCCGGCGGCAGGAGACGTCTCGAAGTGCATCTTGGGTACCGCGTTCATTCGACCTCACCGATGACAGGAAGCAGGGCGCCGGCGCGCTCCGCGCATGTCGCCTCGATCCCGCCTCCGGCATCGGCCGGCGGGTCGGATACGACGATCGTCTTCAAGCTTTCGCGCCGTCCCGAGATGCGGGGCGATCTCCCCGCCACGACGACAGGAAAAAATTGACAGAATGCAACAATCGTGTAAATCAAATTATTATGGCAATAATATTCGGATTTTTCGAATTTTAGCCATGACGGGAAGATAGGAGCCGATGAACCTTTCGCATGTGCAGACATTTCTCGTCGTGGTGGAAACCGGCAACCTCAACAAGGCCGCCGCCAAGCTCCATGTGACGCAATCGACCGTGACGGCGCGCATCAACGCCCTGGAGGACATGCTCGGCCAGAAGCTGCTGCGGCGCATCAAGTCGGGCGCCGAACTGACGGCGACCGGCTCCAAATTCGTCAAGCACGCGCAAATCCTCGTCCAGGTCTGGAATCAGGCGCGCCACGACACCTCGCTGCCGCGCGGCTTCGACGACGTCTGCAACTTCGGCTGCACAGATCCCTTGTGGAGCGGCGCGGGCGAGTTCTGGCTCAACATGATCCGCTCCGACTGCCCCTCTGTCGCGGTCAATGTCGAAAGCGGCAGCGAGGCGGACATGCGCCCCTGGATCGCGAATTCGATGGTCGATATCGCCATCGCCTATGAGCCGTTGCCGGCGACGGGCTTTTCGATCAGCCCGCTGTTCGAGGACGTCTTCATCGAGGTGGCGACCGTCGAGCGCGACCTGATGCGCTGGGATCCGATGTATGTCTATGTCGATTACGGCGAGGAATTCCGCCGCTGGCATGCCGAGGCCTTCCCCGTCGACGACACCGCCGTCGTGACCTTCACCAACGGCGTCTTCGCCCTGAACCACATCCTCAGATGGGGCGGCTCGGCCTACCTGCCCTATCGGATCGCCCGGGAGCCAATGGAGGCCGGGCGGCTGTTCGAGGTGAAGGCGGCGCCGCGTTTCCGGCGCACCGCTTACCTGGTTCGCAATACGATCCGCACGGCCGGCTGGCCATGGTTCGACGGCGTGCATGCGCGCTTCCAGCAGGCAATAGCCGACCTCGCGCCGGAGTCGCGCTGAGCGCCGGCAAGGCGCCTATAGCCGCCTGGAACTGACCACCGCCTAAGGCGGCGCAACCGGCACAAACCCGCAAACAACAACAGCCGCATGCGCCGCCGCGCTTTACGGGGCCGATGGTCATTGCCAGAAAAGGAACGACTCGTGGACTTCGAACTTCAATTCTCCATTTTTCCTCTACGAAAAGCATGCTCGCCTTCGGATTTTCCGGCCAGAAGCGCCACCGATGATCGCGATTTGCATCGACCTGCTCGGAAAATCGAATTGTGCAAAACGATCCGCAAGCATTCATCCCCCATATAACTTGACAACCATATACATGTTTTGCGATTGCCATCTCTGTATCCGACATGTGGACCGATAACGGCGAACAGGGGGCTAAAGGGGTCGGTGGGCGCAATGAACGCTGCGGCGGACGGCATCAGAGACGATCTCATGGCGCTTTATCTGCGCCAATGGCGTGTGTTGCGTGCACAATTGCGCAAGCGCACCGGTTCGGACGAGCTTGCCGACGATGCGCTGCAGGAAACCTGGATCCGGGTCGCCAATCTCGGCGAGCCGCCGGCGATCCGGGATCGCCATGCCTTTCTGATGCGCATCGCCGCCAATATCGCCATCGATCTCATCCGCCGCGAGCGGCGCCATCAGAACCGCTGTGTCGATGACGAGGGTATTCTGGCCTCCATCGAGGATCTGGCGCCATCGCCGGAAACCGTCCTCATCGACCGGCAGCGGCTCGGTGCGCTGGTCAGGGCGCTGATGCAGCTTGACGAAAAGCCGCGCGCCGCGCTGCTGATGAGCCGCTGCGACGGGCTTTCCCACCGCGAGATCGCCGGGCGGCTCGCCGTTTCCGAAAGCATGGTCGCAAAGTATCTGGCGCAATCGCTGCGCCATTGCCGCGATGTCTTTCGGGCGCTTTCGGAATAATATCGACGGCCGGGCTGCAAGTTCCGCCTTCCCGTTTCGTCCTGTAAGATGACGAACTGCAACGCCCCGCCTGGAACGCCCGCATGACTTCTTCCGAACGGATCGACGAAGCCTTGAGCGACAAGGCGATTGAATGGGTGGTGCTGCTGCATTCCGGCCACGAGACGCCAGCCGACCATGAGGCTTTCGCCCGCTGGCGCGCGATCGACCGCCGGCACGAGATGGCCGCGCGCGAGGCCGAGGCGATCTGGCAGGGCATCGGCGCCGCCGGCCGCACGATCCGCGGCGACGCCCGCGGCAAGAGCCGGGCGAGGATGACCCGCCGCGCCGTGCTCGGCCTGGGGGCGGTCGGCCTGGTCGGCGGCGGCCTCGTGCAGTCCGGCCTGGTGCGGCTGACCCTCCTTTCGGACTATGCGACCGGCATCGGCGAATGGAAGACCATCGCCCTTTCCGACGGATCGACCGTACAGCTCAATGCCCGCTCCGCCCTTTCGGTCGGCTTCGACCGGACGCGGCGGCTGGTGTCGCTGACCGAGGGACAGGCCGCTTTTTCGGTCGCCGACGATCCGGCAAGACCGTTTCTGGTCTCGGCCGCCGGCGGGCAGACCATGGCCGCCGGCAGCCAGTTCGACGTCGATATCCGCCCCGATGACGTGGCCGTCACCATCCTGCATGGCGATGTCTCGGTCAGCGCCGAGGCTGCCGGGCGCGCCGTCACCGCGACGACCAACCAACGCATCCTCTACGATGGAAGGGGCGGGCTGACCAAGGTGGCGGATGTCGATGCCGACACCGAAACGGCCTGGCGGCGCGGCAAGCTGGTCTTCAACGATCGCCGCCTGACCGATGTCGTCGCCGAGGTCGAGCGCTACCGCTACGGCAGGATCGTTCTCGTCGGCGCCGCGCTGCGGCGCCTTTCCGTGTCAGGCGTCTTCGATCTCACCGATCCGCAATCGGTGCTGACCACCATTCGCCAGACATTGCCGGTGCGCGTGACCGAATTGCCGTTGGTCACGATCATCCGCAGCGCCTGATAGGCAAGTGATATCAATCCACTACAAAAATCTTGAAAATTCTCTTCATCTTTCGCTGCAAGATCGCCGGCTTGGCTTCGTCTAACCGATAGAAGCTGCCGGACCCGACCCGTCCGGCCAGGACAGTCACGGTCGAAGAGGCGTTGCATGAAGAAAGTTGAAACGGGGCGCGGGGCAAGGCCCGCAACGGTGCTGATGGCCTCGGTCGCGGTGGCGGCGTTGCTGGTCATGGCACAGGCGCCGGCGATGGCGCAGGATGCGGCAGGCCGATCATCCCGGGTGACGGCCTACAGCATTCCGGCGCAGCCGCTCGGTTCGGCGCTCACCAGTTTTGCCGATCGCGCCGGCCTCAAGCTGCTGTTTCCAGCCCAACTGGTGGCCGGACGCCAGAGCGGCGGGCTTTCCGGCCGGCTGAGCCCCGAGCAGGCATTGCATAGACTGCTGGCTGGAACCGGCCTGACCTACCGCTTCACCAGCGCATCGACGGTGACGATCGCCGGCCAGCCGGCGAGCGGATCGGCGGATATCGGCAATGCCACCACACTCGCGCCGATCATCGTGCAGGGCGGACAGGAAAATGCGCTCGGGCCGGTCGACGGCATCGTCGCCACACAGAGCGCGACCGGCACCAAGACGGCGACGCCGCTCATCGAAACGCCGCAATCCGTTTCTGTCGTCTCGGCGCAGCAGGTGCGCGACCAAGCGGCGAAAGGCGTCGGCGAAGCGCTGCGCTACTCGCCGGGCGTGGTCGCCGAGGAATATGGCGGCACCGACTCGCGCATCGACCGCTTCATGGTGCGCGGTTTTGCCGACAGCAATCCCTATCTCGACGGCCTGACCACCAACACCTATTACACGCTGCTGTCGGCGAAACTCGAAACCTATGGCCTGGAGCGCATCGAGGTGCTGAGCGGCCCGGCGTCCTCGCTGTACGGCGCCAACACGCCGGGCGGCCTCGTCAGCGCGGTCAGCAAGCGGCCGACCGAGACGCCGCTGCATGAATTCCAGCTTCAGGTGGAATCGCCGAAGGGCGTTTCCGGCGCCTTCGATCTGGGCGGACCGCTGACCGATGACGGCACCCTGCTTTATCGCCTGACGGGTGTCGCGCGCGCCGCCGATACCCAGGTCGATTCGGTCGATACCCGCAACTACTATCTTGCTCCCGCCTTCACCTGGAAGCCGGACGAGGACACCACCCTGACAGTCCTGCCGAAATTCCAGCGTTCGGACGACGGCGTGCTGGTCCAGAACCTGCCGGCGCTCGGAACCCTCTACGACGCTTCCTTCGGCAAAATCCCCACCGATCTGTTCATCGGCGAGCCCGATTTCAACACGATCGCCCGCTCCAGCCAGTCGATCGGCTATGCCTTCGAACATCGCTTCGACGACGTCTGGACCGTCCGCCAGAACCTGCGGTATTCGAACACCGGCACCCATATCGAGCAGATCGGCACTGCCGGCTATCTTCCGGGTACGACCGAACTCGACCGCTGGACGCTTGGCGCCGATGCCAGCCTGCATGACTTTGCCGTCGATACGCAGGTGGAGGCGAAATTCGACACCGGCCCCGTGGATCACACTCTTCTCGCCGGCATCGATCATATGCGCTCGCACAGCCGCTGGTACGAGCGCGACGGCACGGCCTCGCCGCTCGACGTGCTGAACCCCGTCTATGGCCAGCCTTTCACGGTTCCTGACGTCGACTTCGCCACCGAGGACCACCTGCGCCAGACCGGCGTCTATGTGCAGGATCAGATGCGTTTCGACAATTGGCGGATTTCCGGGGCGCTGCGCTACGACTGGGCCTTAACGCGCGACGCCGACCTGCTGGCCGAGGACGGCACCGGCGTGGAAAACAGCGACCGCCACCTGACGGGCCGCGTCGGCGTGCTGTACCTGTTCGACAACGGCTTTGCCCCCTATGCCAGCTACGCGACCTCCTTCAAGCCGACGCCCGGCCTCAACGCGACCACCGGCGAAGCTCTGAAGCCGACGACCGGCGAGCAATATGAAATCGGTCTGAAATACCAGCCGCCCGGCTCCGACAGCTATTTCACCGCGTCGCTCTATACGATCGACCAGGAGAACGTGACCTCCACCAATCCCGGCCCGCCGGCCACCCAGACGCAGACCGGCGGCGTGCGTATGCGCGGCATGGAGCTTTCCGGCGTCGCCGATCTCGACAACGGCCTGAAGCTGATTGCCAACTATTCGCTGAATGCCGGCGAGATCACCAGGGACGAGGACGAGACCATTCGCGGCAATCGTCCCAAGGACGTTCCCCGCCACATGGCCAATCTCTGGCTCGACAAGACCATCGAGACGGGAGCTGCGGAAGGTCTCGGTTTCGGCGCCGGCCTGCGCTATGTCGGCGACCGCTACGGCGACAACACCAATACGCTGAAAATTCCGGGCTACGTGCTCATCGATGCCGCCGTGCATTACGACTACAAGGACTGGCGTTTCGCGCTCAACGCCACCAATCTTTTCGACAAGAAATATGTCGGAACCTGCGACGGCGACACTTTCTGCTATTATGGCGAGCGTCGCGCCGTCGTCGGGACGATTTCGGTGAAGTGGTGAGCCAGGCGGCCCCTGCAGGCCTTCGCAACATCGCGCGCCGGCAGTTTCTGTCCGGCGCCGCGGCGGCCATGGCCCTGCGGCCCCACCCGGCGAAGGCCGCCGGTCCGCGGCTGGTATCCTTAAGCTGGGCCGTCAGCGAGACTCTGTATGCCATGGGCGTCGCGCCGGTCGCGGCGGCGGAAACCGCGCTCTATGATTCCGTCGTCCGGCAGCCCGAAACGCCGGCCTCGACCGTCGACATCGGCCTGCAGGGCGCGCCGAACCTCGAATATCTGGCGCAATTGTCGCCCGATATCGTCATCATCCAGTCCTGGCAGGACAATCTGCGGCCGGCGCTGGAGCGATGCGCCGATGTCGAGACGGTCGATATCTATACCGGCGCGGGCGATGCCTTCGCCCATGCCCGCGACGCAGCACGGAAACTGGGAACGATCGCAGCCATGCCGGCAAGGGCGGACGGGCTGGTGCTGCAATGCGACGCCCGGCTGGAGATGCTGCGCCGTCGGCTTCGGCCCGGGGCGAATACCGCCTGCCTCCTCGTCCAGATGATCGATGAAACCAACCTCACCGTCTTCACCGCGGGCAGCTTGTTCGACGGCGCGCTGACCCGGCTGGGCCTGCAAAACGCATGGCCGGGGCCGCCGAGCCTTCTCTGGGGCGGGGCGGTCGTCGGCCTGGAGCAACTGGCGGAGCATCCGGATGCCACGCTAATCCTGATCGATTCTCCCGGCCTTTCGCCCGATGAAACCCTGACCGGCAGCCCGCTCTGGCAGGCATTGCCCCCCGTGCGGGCGGGCAGAAGCCATCGCCTTGCCTCGCTCTGGGGCTTCGGCGGACTACCGACGGCGCTGCGCTTTGCCGAAGCCTTGACCAATGCCATCGCCTGACAATCTGGCACCCCTTGAAAACGGCGGAAGGCGCCAGCTTCCAATCGCCCTGTCCGCGACCGCCGCTGCGGTGGTTGTCGCGCTGCTGCTGACCGCGTTCAATCTGGATGCGGCCTTTCCCGGCCTTGCCTGGCGCGCGCTCGTGCGACATGCCGGGATGGGCGAACTGCCAGCGGTGATCGCCCTTTACAGCGCTCTGCCCAGGATCGCCGTCGCCCTGCTCTGCGGCATGGGGCTGGCGCTGTCGGGAACGCTGTTCCAGCAGATCCTGCGCAATCCCCTTGCCGAACCCTCGACGCTCGGCGTTTCCTCCGGCGCCTATCTGGCGGTGGTGGCATCCGCGATTTTCTGGCCCGGCCTGCTGCTCGCCGGCAAGTTCGCGATTGCGATTGCCGGAGCCGGCACAGCGATTGCGCTGGTTCTCGCCGCCTCCTGGCGGCAGGCGCTTTCGCCGGTCGCGGTGTCGCTTGCCGGCATGACGCTCAATCTGGTCTTCGGTTCGCTCGCCTCGATTCTCGTGACCTTCCATCGCGATGGTTTCGTTTCGCTGTCCTTCTGGGGATCCGGCAGCCTGCGCCAGAACGACTGGAGCGTCACCGGCTGGCTCGCGCTCGGCATGCTGCCTGCGCTTCTGGCCCTCGTCCCCTCCGCCCGCGCCCTCACGCTGTTCAACCTGAAGGACGAGGCGGCCTCCAGCCTGGGGGCCGATATCCGCCGCCTGCGGCTGATCGGCCTGGGGCTCGCCACCTGGCTGGCGGCCGTCATCGTGGCCGGCATCGGCATGATCGGCTTCATCGGCCTTGCCGCCCCGTGGCTGGCGCGCCGGCTCGGCGCGGCCGGCCTGGCAAACCGGTTATGGCTGTCGGCACTCTTCGGCGCCGCTCTTTTGCTCCTCGCAGACCAGACCCTGATCGCGCTCGGGCCGTTCGCCCACGCCCTGCCCGCCGGCGCCTTCACGGCATGTCTCGGCGCGCCGCTGCTGTTCTGGCTGCTGCGCAAGCCGCTCCCGATGGCGATGCCGCCGGCCGGCACGCCGGCAAGCATGGCGACTGGAGGACATCGGGCTCGAACCACCCTGCTCATGATCGGCATCGGGCTCATCATCGCCCTCTCCGCGACCGTCACCGCCGATGCCGGCGGCTGGCGCCTGCCCGATATGCGGGAGTTCGCCACCGCGTTTCCCTGGCGCTGGCCGCGCATCGTCGGCGCCGGCGCCGGCGGCGCGGCACTTGCCCTTGCCGGCGCCATCCTGCAGCGCATGACAGGAAATGCCATGGCGAGCCCGGAAGCGCTCGGAATTTCCAGCGGCACGCTTATCGGGGCGGCACTCGCCCTGTTCGTCCTGCCGGCTGGCTTCGCCGCCGGCCCCATGCTCGGCGGGATCGCCGGGGCAGCGGCGGCATTCGGCCTGATCGTATCGATCGGCCGCCGTTCCGGCCTGTCGTCGAACCGGATGCTGCTGGTCGGCATCGGCTTCGGCTCCGTCCTCAGTGCCGTCTCCGGCCTGCTGGCGCTGCTGCCCGATCCACGGCTGCAAAGCCTGCAGACCTGGATGCTCGGCTCGACCAGCCTCGTCTCACCCGACGCGGCGCTTCTGACGCTTGCCGGCACCTGCGCCGGCCTTGTCGCCGCCCTCCTGACCGCCCGCTGGCTGGATATCCTGCCACTCGGCGGCGCGGCAAGCCTCTCTCTCGGCATCGCCCTGCCGGCCCGCCTTTGTCTACTGCTCCTGACCTGCGCGCTCTCGGCCATCGCCAGCCTGACCATCGGCCCCTTAAGCTTCGTCGGCCTGATGGCGCCGCACATGGTCCGCGCCATGGGCATGCGCCATGCGCGCGCCCATCTCAAACTCTCGGCCCTGCTCGGCTGCGGCATCATGATCCTTGCCGACGCCGCCGGCCGCCTGCTGGTCTTTCCCTACGAAATCCCCGCCGGCCTCCTCGCCTCCCTGGCCGGCGGCCCCTATCTGATATGGGCATTCCGGCATCGCTGAAAACTTGCAGCAGGCTCGCGAGAACTTAGCGCGCTCTCCTGACCGGAAACATGTCTTCTCCGTAGTGATGAAGTCTCGTGTGGTGCCGGCGGCACAGCCACCGCACTTTCAAAGGGTCGTCATATTGATCGTGATGGGCATCCACCGCTTCGAGACCGCAGACCTCGCATGGCTGCTTTTCCAACTCGCCGGCCTTCACGGCTCGCTGCACGGCAAGGTGGGCATCATATTTGACCGGATTGGCGCGACGCCAGTTGGCCTGGCGGGTATCGGTTTTCAGCATGGCGGGCGTCCTGGCCTGTAAACGCAAAGCTCTGTTCCGGGATATACACCCTCGCCAAAGAACATCAATGGGCCCGCCGAAGGAACGCGGCCGCCATCCTGTTGCACCGTCGAGGTAAGCATAAGCGAGACTCGGTGTCGCTTTTTCTCGACATGGGATTGAGATCAGGCGCCCCGAAGCCGGCGCTGGAGCGCTTTTGTCTGAAGCATAATCTTGTCGATCTCGTTTCACTCCGGTCGGATTATGCTCTAGAACCAACCCTTGAGTTTGAACCACACCAAGGGAATGACGGTGCTCAGGATGATGACAGCCCAGGCATAGGGGTAGCCCCAGGCCCAGTCATATTCAGGCATGAACTTGAAGTTCATGCCATAGATCCCGGCGACCAGCGTGGGCGGAATACCGGCGATGGAGACGATCGTCAGGACCTTGATCACATCATTCTGGACGATGCCGATCAGCCCGACGAGAGCGTCGAGAACGAACTGGACCTTGTTTGCGAGCTGCTCTTCATACTCGGTCAGCGAATGAATGTCCTGATGCAGGCTGGCAATGGCGGATTTCGGCGCTTCCGTAAACCAGACACCGCAGTTTTGCTCGACATAGGCGACGACCCGCGCCAGACCCTGTATGCCGTCTCGAACCTCCGACAGTCTGTCGCCGAGCCGGCCAACCTGGCGAAGCTGCACCCGCAAAAGCCTGTTGGAACGAGCCGCATGCCGGCCGCGCGTATCTTCGGCTTGAAATGTGTCGACGGCCAGGACATTCAGTTCCCCGGCCAGGTGTTCGAGGATGTCTGCGACCCGGTCTACGATCTCTTCGCAGAGAAGAACAAAGACATCGAGGCTCGATTTCGGCGCTTCCCGCCCCGACGCAAACTTGTCGGCAACGGCGTCGAAGGTGGCCAGCGCCATGAATCGAACCGTGATCAGCTGATCGCGCGACAGGACAAACCCCAACGGCGGCGTCACCTGGCTTTGTTCAGGATGCATCGCGGCGGATGGCGTACTCATATACAGGACGCCATGTTCGTTCCTGAGGCGACGCGAAGCCTGGATTTCGCTGAGCGCTCCCACGGATGGGAGCACCGCGCCGGTCATTTTCTCGATGTGCGCGACCTCATCGGCGCTGGGATCGAAAACGTCTATCCATAGCGGCGGCTTGGTTCCCCCTGCTCCCTTCCCGCCCGTCCGGTCGCTGTCGGCTGGATAGAAACGCAGCATTGTCAATCACTCCCAAACTTATCCCGTCATTTTCCATATCGGCCGCCAGGACCGGCCGGCATGTTCGCGGCCGCCTTGGCCGGCTGTCTGGGGAGGACGAATACATGACTATGTTGGCGCGGAGCTGTAGCCTGTGCGACCGGGCATCCATCGGTAACGCGCTACCTCTAGCGCAGCTTTTCACGCTGCTGGAAATACCACATGCCGATGGCGAGCGCCTGGTTGCCCAGGAAACGGCCGATGGGCAGACGCCAGTGGCGAACGTCGGCGAAGACGTCGAAATCGCCGGTGTCGCCGGTCATCGCCCGCGCCATGATCTCCCCGACGACATGCGAGGTGGCGACGCCGTGGCCGGAATAGCCCTGCGCGTAAAGGACATTGGGGGCGACGCGGCCGAGCTGCGGGATGCGGTTAATGGAAATCCCGTCCTGCCCCTGCCAGGCGAAGGCGATGCGCACATCCGCAAGCTGCGGAAAGGTCTTGACGATCGCCGGGCGCAGCACCTCGGCGATATCGGCGGTTTCGCGCCCGGAATAATTGGTGCCGCTGCCGAACAGCAGGCGGCGATCCGCCGTCAGCCGGTAATAATCGAGCACGAAGCGCGTGTCGTAGATGGCCAGATCCTGCGGATTGATCGCGCGTGCGAGATCCGCCGACAAAGGCTCGGTCGTCACGATGCCGAGCGAGGCGGGAAACAGCATGCCGGCGAGCCTCATCGGCGCCAGCCGGTGCAGGGCATTGCCGGCAATGAGGATCTTGTCGGCCCGCACACGCCCGGCCGCCGTCACCAGTTCCGGCCGCCGGCCATGGCGGATCCCCTCGACCTTCGTATCCTCGAAGATCTGCGCGCCGAGGCCGCGGGCCGCCTCCGCCTCTCCGAGACACAGATTGAGCGAATGGACATGCATGTTGCGCCGGTTGACGAGGCCGGCATGGTAGATATCCGTGCCGACGAGATCGCGAACCGCCGGCCCGCGCAGGAATTCGACCTCGCTCTCCATGCCGTGCGCGCAGGCGGCGCGATACATGTCTTCCAGCTCGGCGACATGCGAGGGCTGATAGGCGGCTTGCATGTGGCCGAATTTCAGGTCGCAGCGGATCGCATATTTTTCCACCCGCCGGCGGATGATGTCGTGCCCGCGCCAGCGCAGGTTCAAGACGAAATCCGCCGCATCGCGTCCGAGCTTGCGGGCGAACTGCCTTTCCATCGCCCGGTCGCCGGAGAGCGAGCCGGTGATCTGCCCGCCATTGCGGCTCGATGCGCCCCAGGCGATGCGGTTCGCCTCCAGCACCGCCACCCGCACGCCGCGCTCGGCCAGCTCCACCGCCGTCGAAATGCCGGTAAAACCGCCGCCGACAATGGCGACATCCACGTCGATGCTCTCTTCAAGCCGTGGGAAGGGCGGGACGGGATTGGCGGTGGCGGCGTAATAGGATTTGCAGTAGCTCTCGGCCATGATCGGGCACTCGGTCTTGAATCGATTGGAATGGCTTATACCGAAAGGCGATAGGTTTCGATTTCGAAATCGGTCACGCGCGCGGCAAAAACATCCTGCTCCTGCTGCTTGCAGGCGGCGAAGGCGGCGGCGAATTCCGGCTGCAGCAGCCGCGCCGCGCGCTCCGAGGCCCGGAACCAGTCCAGCGCCTGCCGCCAGTCGCGCGCCAGCGTCGGGGCTGCAACCTCATGCGAGTTGCTGCCGACCGGTGCGCCGGGCGCGATGCGGTTTTCGATGCCGTCGAGGACGGCGCCGAGAATGGCCGACAGCACCAGATAGGGATTGGAGTCGGTTCCGGCGACACGGTGTTCGATTCGGCGGGCGGCATGCGGGCCGGCGGGTATGCGCAGCGCCGCCGTGCGGTTCTCGTAGCCCCAGGCGACGGTGGTCGGCGCAAGGCCGCCGGGCGCAAGCCGGCGATAGGAATTCAGGTGCGGCGCAAAGACCAGCGTCATCTCGGCCATGGCGGCGAGAAGCCCGCCGACGCCATGCAGCATGGCGTCCGAGCCGCGCTCGGTGCCATCGTCGAAGATGTTGCGGCCGTCGCGGTCGAGGATGGAGAAATGGACATGCAGCCCGTTGCCGGCATGGTCCGGATAGGGTTTGGCCATGAAGCTTGCCAGATGGCCGTGCCGGCGGGCGGCGCTGCGGATGATCTGCTTGAAGAACAGCGTGTCGTCGGCGATGCGCAGCGCATCCGCCTTGTGCTGCAGGTTGAACTCGAACTGCCGCGGCGCGCCTTCGGCAATCGCCGCATCGACAGCGATGCCGTTTGCCGCCGCCATGGCATAAACATCGTCGAGGAAGGGCGCGAAATCGTCGAGCTCGGCCAGCGAATAGATATTGTCGACATGCCGCGAGGGGCTGGATGCGCTGCCGCGTGCCGGCGCGGGATGGGCTTCCGTGGGATCGATCAGGTAGAATTCCACCTCGGTCGCCACGACCGGGGTGAGATCCAGCCGGTCGAAACGGGCGAGCATGTCGGCCAGCAGCCGGCGGCCATCGGCGAAATAGGGCGCGCCGTCCTCCTTCTTCATCCACATCGGCAGGAGAAGGCCGCCCGCGCCGGAAAAGCCGAGATCGAGCGCCGCCCGGCCGGTCGCCTCGCAGATGCCGTCGAGATCGCCGCGCTCCAGCGTCAGCCGCGTACCGGCGACATCCGTGCCCCAGATATCGACGCCGACGGAGGAGAGCGGCATGCGGATGCCCTCGGTTCCGAGCTTGGCCAGCTTGCCCCCCGGCACGCGCTTTCCACGAAAAATGCCGTTCATGTCGCAGATGGCGGCAAGCGCGTAGCGATCGCCCGCCTTGTCCGTCGCCGGGGCGTCGTGGCGCCCGGCGAGATCGATGTTGAGCATAATATACTCCTTGGGGAAAGATTCGCGGGCGTCGGTCGAAGCGCCTTTCCTCCATCCCTAGCCGCCCCGGCCGGGGTGGAGAATAACCCGGCGGAGGTAGTGACCCCCGCCACCGCCTTTGCCAGAGTGCCCCCATCGACAGCGCAAAGGGAGACCGACATGTCGGAAAAGGACGTAACAGGGGTACGCGCCGCCATCGACGCATGGCTCGACGGCTGGACCTTCAGCCCCCGCAATCCGTGGAGCATCGAGAAATTCGCCCGCATCCTCGACAAGGACGCCATGGTGATCGACGATTATGGCGGGCAGCTGTCGCTGCTTTACGGCCATAAGGACTATGTCGGCATCTGGGGCGAGATGGTCAAGCAATACATGGTCGAATGGGCGATCAAGGCCGAGGAGGAATCGGTGCAGATCTGGGTCGACGGCAACATCGCCTGCGCCTCGTTCATCCTGCGCGGCGGCGGCATGCTGGCCAGCGGCCCGGCGAAGCTGCGCCAATGGTGTACCTTCCCCATGGAAAAGCGCGACGGCAAGTGGATCATCCTCAAGGAGCACATCACCACCGACCCGGACTATTCCACCTGAGGCGGGGCAATCCCGAACGCAAGCGACGAAAGGAAGAACGACGATGCCGACACGCTGTGCCCTGACCTTCGATTTCGACGCCATGTCCGTGTGGCTCGGCTCCTACAAGACGCGCAATCCCTCAATGGTCTCGCGCGGCGAGTTCGGCGCCATCGCCGTGCCGCGCATCCTCGATCTTCTGGGCAAACACCGCCTGCCGGGAACCTTCTGCATTCCCGGCCATACCGCGCTTGCCTATCCCGATATCGTCAAGCGCATTCGCGACGAGGGCCACGAGATCGTCCATCACGGCTGGGTGCATGAAAACCCGGCGGAGTTCGACGAGGCCGGCGAGCGCGAGAATATCGAAAAGGGGCTGGAGGCCCTGCACAGGGCCGCCGGCGTGCGCCCGAAGGGCTATCGCTCCCCCTCCTGGGATTTTTCCGAGCGCACCATCAAAATCCTGCTCGATTACGGTTTTAGCTACGATTCAAGCCTGATGGGATCGGATTTCATTCCCTATTATGCCCGCATCGACGACCGCTTCGACGACAAGACCCCCTATCGTTTCGGGCCGAACGTCGATCTGGTCGAACTGCCGGTCGCCTGGGTGATGGACGATTTCCCGCATTTCGAATTCGTCGACAAGGACACCTACGGTCTCTCGGCCCCCTCCAAGGTCGAAGAGATCTGGCGGGACGAATTCGATTATGTTCACAACAACATTCCGGATGCGCTGTTCTCCATCACCATGCATCCGCAGGTGATCGGCCGGGGCCACCGGCTGATGATGCTGGAACGGTTGATCGAGGATTTCGGACGCCGCGACGGCGTCACCTTCTCCACCATGGGCGCCTATGCCGACCGCTGGCGCATGGAAAACCCACTTGCCGAATGGCTGACATCCGGTGCGCCGCAGGCGCAATCGGCATGCGGCCGCGACGCGCTTTAATCCTTCAAATCAAGGCAGATATTCATGGTGACGATCTATCGCTCCACCGAGATGGAGCCGCGCGCCCGCGGCCGGGAATTCGGCAACCGGTTCGCGGCCAAGGTAAAGGCCAATGTCGAAACCTATGGCACGCTGTTTACGCGCTTTTCCGGGGGCAGCATCGATATCCCGGCCGCCGGCAAGGCGGCGCTGGCCGCGACCGCCGGTTTCGCACCGGCACTGCATGCGGAAATGCTCGGCATCGCCGAGGGCGCCGGCGTCGATCCGGTGCTGATCGGCGCGCTCAACGCCCGCACCGAAATCCTCGCCATGGCCAAGGCTGCGACACGCGGCGAATGCTCCGCCGTCATCCACCTGACGCCGGAACTGACGGCTCCCGTCGCGGTGCAGACCTGGGACTGGTATCACAGTTTTGACGATGCCTGGCTCGTCTGGGAAATCCCGCTGGCCGACGGCAGCGTCACCAAGACGATGACCGAATACGGCATCGTCGGCAAGGCCGGCCTCAACACGCGCGGCCTCGGCCTGTTGTTCACCATCCTGCACCACACGGCCGATGGCGCGGAGATCGGCGTGCCCGTGCATGTGGCGGCGCGCGCCGTGCTCGACGGAGCGGCCAATCTTTTTCGCGCGGCGCAGATGTTGGGGACGGCGAAGGTTTCCGCCTCCAGTTCGCTCAATCTCGTCGGTTTCGAGGGCGGCGTCGGCAAGGCGATGACGGTGGAGATGCATCCGGGCGGACCCAGCTTCGTGCTGCCGGATGCCGAGGGCTTCATCGTCCACACCAACCACTTCCTCGCCCCCGGCCCGGCCGCGCACGACACCGAGCCGCGCGCCTTCCCCGACACGCTGCTGCGCCGCGATCTGCTGCGGCGGGAACTCGGCGGCATCGGCCGTCCGGGCGTCGAGGATGTGCTTGCGGCGATGCGCCGGCATGAGGGTTTCGAAGGCGCGGTCTGCTGCCGTCCCGAGCCCGGCGAAGACCCGGCCACGGCCTATCAGACGCTGGCGACCGTCATCCTCGATCTCGCCGGCGGCGAACTGACCGTCCTCAAGGGACGGCCCTGAGAAGAATTTCCTGTTCCGAAAGCGGTGCGGACGGGCTCGTCCGCACCGCTTTTCGCATGGTCAATGCACCGCCTGCATCGCCGGCTCGCCGGCATCGAGGATGTGGTTGATAAACAGCAGGAAAAGCTCGGCCTGCGAGGAGATGCGCACCTTGCCGTAGAGATTGCGCCGGTGGACTTTTACGGTCTCGATGCTGATGTTCAGCGTCAGGCCGATGGAGGTGTTGGAATGGCCGCGCAGCACCATGGCGGCGATCTCGGCCTCGCGGCTGGTGACATTGTAGGCGGCAAGCCATCGACCGGTGATCGGCAATGCGGCCGGCTGGCTGGCCTCCCCCGCCGCCCATTGCTCCAGCCGGCTCCGGACATGGCGCTTCAGGAGGGATTCGAGCAGCGGCGCGATGTGGCGAATGCGCCCGGCATCGGCCGGCGTGTAGTGCTCGGATTTCGCCCGCCGCCCGAGAGAGAGGTGGATGACTCGCTTGCCATCGACCGGAAACAGCAGCCCGATCTCGTCGATCATCTGCACCTTGCGATAATAGGTCTGGTAGAAATCGCTTTCGTTAAAGCTGTCGGGCGCGATCTCGTCGAGCAGGAAGGCCCCGCCGCCATGTTGTTCGAGGCATAGCCGGTAGAAAGGATCGAGCACATAGGCGCCCTGGCAGTAGAGCATCTGGAAATAGTTCGGCTCCTGCGGCGACCACTGGTGCAGGATGAGCGGCGGCTTGTCGACGGCGAAGACGAGCGCCACGCAATTGTCGATCGCCACCGAGGCATTGATGAAATCCCGGAGCGCGGCGAAGAAATACTCCGTCTCGATGGAATCGACCAGCCGCGCCAGCAGCATCGGCTCGGAAAGGCCGGGGGCGCCGGAGGCTGGCTCCGGCGCCTGCGTTTGACGGGCGGGATTGTCGGGCCAGGTGTCCGCGACGGTGCAATTGCTTCGTGTCATGCCGGGCTCCCTCCCGTTTCGGCGTTTATCCCCGGTAGCGTGTCAGGCGCAGCGCAAGCGCCGAACTGCCGATGGTCAAAAGCAGGATCAGCGTGCCCAGCGCATTGATCGACGGATCGAGCCCGGTGCGCAGCATGCCCCAGACCAGCGTCGGCAGGGTGTTGCCGCCGCCGATCAGGAAGAAGGTGATGACGAAATCGTCGAGCGACAGCGCCATGGCGATCAGCGCCGCGCCGAACAGCGTCGGCCGGATCAGCGGGAAGGTGACGGTCAGGAAGGTCTTCAGCGGCGAGGCGCCGAGGTCGCGGGCGCTGTCGATGACCGCATAGTCGAAATCCCTCAGACGCGCCGTGACGATGAGGATCACGAAGGGCATGGTGAAGGTCAGATGCGCCAGCACCACCGTCACCAGGCTGAGCTTGACGCCGAGCACGGAAAACAGCGACAGCAGCGCCAGCGCCAGCACCAGCGGCGGCATCATCATCGGCAGGCCGAAGAGGAAGAAGGCGGCGGCCGACTGGCGCGGGCGCAGGCGCACGATCACCATGGCGGCGGCGGTGCCGATGACGGTCGCCGCCACGCCGACCGCGCCGGTGACGGTGGCGCTGTTGGCGAGCGCGCTCCAGAAATCGTCCCGCGCCATCAGCGCGCCGTACCAGCCGAAGGTAAAGCCCCGGATCGGGAAGGTCATCAGGCTGGAGGAGCCGAAGGAGAACAGGACGACCAGCACCAGCGGCGCGACCATGAAGATCATGCACAGGATACCGATCGTGGTATTGGCAAGGCGGCCATAGGCGATGTTCATTTGGGCCTCAACACGGTTTTGAGCGCGAGCCAGACGAAAGCGATCACGGCAATGGAAGCCGTAATGGTGAGATAGGTCATCGCCGCGCCGAGCGGCACGTTCATGCGCAGGCCGAACTGGCTTTCGATGAAGTTGCCCATCATCATCGTGCGGGTGCCGCCGACCATGCGCGGCGTCACGTAATCCCCCGCCGTGACCAGGAAACAGAGCGCGAAGGCGGTGACCAGCGCCGGCACGCAGCGCGGCAGCACCGCATCGCGCACCGCCCCCCAGGGCGAGGCCCCGAGATCGCGCGCCGCCTCGATGGTCTTTTCCTCGATGGAGCGCAACGCGCCGTAGAGCGGCAGGATGGCGAAGGGCAGCAGGTAGCTGACCAGCACCAGAACCACCGCGACCGGGCTGTAGAGCAGCGCCTCGATCGGTTCGCGCACGATGCCGAGGCCGACCAGCGTGTTATTGACGATGCCATCACGCCCGAGAAGGGTGCGCCAGGCATAGATCTTGACGAGATAGCCGCCGAACAGCGTCAGCAGCGTCGCCGCCAGCAGGATGCCGCTGAAGCGGCGGCCGCGCGTCCAGATCAGATGTGCGACGATAAAGGCGAGCACGGTGGTAACGCTGGCGATCAGGAAGCCGATGCCCATGGTGAAGAGGATGGGCGGGCCATAGGAGCCGACCACCTTGGCGTAATTGCCGAGATCGAAGCCTGGCACGATCTTGAACAGCGAGACCTTGAAGAAGGACACGACGAGGAAATAGAGCATCGGGCCGATGAACAGCCCGGCGAGCACGGCGGCGGCCGGCAGCAGCAGCGCCCCGTCGCGTTTCAGGGAAAACGGTGCGCCGTCGCTCATGGCGTCACCACCCATTGATCGGCGGACATCCAGCCGACATCGATGCTGTCGCCCGGCAGAAGATCGCCCTCCTGCAGACAGGCGACGAAGGTCTCGCCGTTTTGCAGGCGCACGGTGTATTGCACCTGCGCGCCGAGGAAGATGCGCTGTGTCACCGTGCCCGAAAAGCGATGGTCGCAGCGCGCGGCGGCAGCGCCGAGGCGCACCTTTTCCGGCCTGACACCAACGAGCACGTCACCATCCGGCCCCGCATCGTCGAAAGCGAAGGCGCCCTCGATGCTGACGCGGGCGAGCTTGCGACAGGCCTTCAGGAAATTGGCCTCGCCGACGAAGGTGGAGACGAAATGCGTCTTCGGCCGCAGATAGATCTCCTCCGGCGTGCCGACCTGCTCGACCTTGCCGCGCGACATCACCACCACCTTGGTGGCGAGCAGCATGGCTTCCGCCTGGTCGTGCGTCACGAAGACGAAGGTGCCGCCGATCTCGGCGTGCAGGCGGCGCAGTTCCTCCTGCATCGCCTGGCGCAGCTTGAGGTCGAGGGCGGCGAAGGGCTCGTCGAGCAGCAGCACTTTTGGGCGCATGATCAGCGCGCGGGCCAGCGCGATGCGCTGCTGCTGGCCGCCGGAAAGCTGCGGCGGCAGCTTGTCGGCGAAGGCTTCCATCTGCACCAGCGCCAGCATGTCGCGCACGCGGGCGTCGACCTCGGCGCGCGGCGTGCCGGCGATGCGCAGGCCATAGCCGACATTCTGGCGGATGGTCATGTGCGGAAACAGGCCGTAGCCCTGAAACACCATGTTGGTGGGCCGCTTTTCCGGCGGCAGCCGCGTCACGTCGCGGCCGCCGATGAGGATCGCCCCTTCCGAGGGCTCGACGAAGCCGCCGAGCATCTTCAGCAGGGTGGTCTTGCCGCAGCCCGAGGGGCCGAGGATGGCCAGAAAGTCCCCCTCGTGAAAATCGAGGTCGAGCGGATGGACGGCCCGGTAGATGCCGTAACTCTTGGAAAGTCCCTGAAGGCGGACAAGCGGCTCAGCGCTCACACGACCCACTCCATTCCCGAGGGCGGCGATTGTTGGCGGTAAAACGTTCACGGTCATACCTCAGGCTCTCTGATAGCTCTCGAAGGCGGCCAGCACGTCGTCCCAGGTGACGAACTCGCCCTCCTGTTCGAGCGGGAACATGCCCGGCAGGAACTTGTCGGCGAAATAGGCGTCGAGATCGTCGAAGTGGTAGATGCCGGCCACCGTCTTGTCCGTCACCGCCTTCATCGCATCCTGGTTGACGATACCGAGAATATTGCCTTCGGCAAACGTCTTCTGGTTTTCCGCCGACAGGCCCCAGTTGATCAGGGCGTGGTCCAGCTCCCGGTTGGGCGCATCCTTGGCGATGTTGACCGTGTCGAAATAGGCGAATGTGCCTTCCTTCGGCGAGGCGATCTTGAGATTGACGCCCTTGTCGCCGGCCCATTTGATCATCGGCTCCCAGCCCATGCCCATGACGATCTCCTTGCGGCTGAACATGTCGGAGATCTCGCCGAGGCTGGAGGGGATGGTGCGCGAGTTCTGCTTGACCTTGATCATCAGCTCGACCGTCTTGTCGAGCTGCTCCTTGGTCATGCGGCTCGGGTCGTCCAGCCCGTTCGCCACCTTCGACCAGGTGACGATCATGCTCATGACATCGGGATAGCCGACGACCTTGCCCTTGTATTCCGGCTTCAGCAGGTCGAGCCAGCTCTTCGGCTCCTCGACGAGATCGGGATTGTAGAGCAGCGGAATGGCGCTGAAAGTGAAGGGCACGCCGTAGAGCTTGTCGTCGACGCGCAGGAACTTGTCGAGCGCCTTGACCCGCGGGTGCATGGCGGCCAGGTTCGGCACCAGGCTTTCGTCGATGGCGCCGAGCAGGTCGCTCTGGCCGCAGAAGGAGACGTATTGATAGATCAGCGTCGTCAGGTCGATGGAGCCGATGCCGCCGCCGCGCAGCTTGGTGATGATGTCCTCGATGGCCGAGATATAGGTCGGCTGCATGTTGACGCCGGCCTTGCCGAGCAGGTCCGTCGACTTGAAGGCAAGGTCGTATCCTTCCCAACCGAGGAAGGCGACGTCCCGGGCCGCGGCGGCGGGGCGGATTCCGAAGCCGGCGACGGCCGCAAGCCCCGCCGCGCCCATCATGAAATGACGGCGGCTGACCGTGAGCGAACTGGCGAATTTCGAGGCGTTGTGCTGATGGTTTGTCATGGTCGTTCCCCTTTTTTCAGCGTTTATTCCTGGCGCGGTCAGCGGACGATGTGCCCTCCGTCGATGACCATTTCCGATCCGGTCGTGTAGGGACTGCGGTCGGAGGCGAGATAGACCACCGCCCAGCCGATATCCTCGGCCGCGCCGATGCCGAGCGGCGCCAGCGTCTGCCATTCGGCGCGCACCGACGACGTGTCGGGATCACCGCGTTTGGCCGCGACATCGACGATCTCGCGCTCCAGCATCGGCGTATCGATGCAGCCCGGATGGATCGAGTTCACGCGGATGCGCGTGCCGCGCTGGGCGCAATCGAGGGCGGCGGCGCGGGTGAAATGGGCGACCGCCGCCTTCGAGGCACAGTAGGCGGTGTTTAAGCCATCGGCGATATTGGCGAAGTTGGAGGCGATGTTGACGATCGAACCGGTCTTCTGCGGCAGCATGGCCTTCACCGCCGCGCGCGTGCCAAGGAAGACGGATTCGACATTGACGCCGAAGACATGGCGGAAATCGTCGAGCGAGGTTTCCAGAAGGCCGCGCGTCAACTGGATGCCGGCGCAATTGGCGAGCACGTCGAGCCGGCCCTGTTCGGCCAGAACGCGGGCCATGACCATCTCCCAGGCCGCCTCGTCGCGCGCATCCTGCGCCATGGCGCAGGCCGGGCCGCCGATGGCCTCGGCGGTGGCTTCCGCAGCCTTGCCGTCGATATCGGTGAGATAGACGGTCGCGCCTTCGGCGGCGAGCAGGCGGGCGGCGGCACGTCCAATCCCGGAGCCCGCTCCGGTCACGACCGCGACCTTTCCCTCGACCCATCCCCGTCCTGCGTTCATCGGCGCGCCTCTTTCCAGAACAGTCGAAAAAGCATTCATAGTGTTGTCACCAGTGCTTGAGGCGGGACATACCCCCGCCGGGTTATTGCCGAAGGCTCAGATGTCGAGCGTCAGCGTCGGTGTCAGCGCCCGCGATACGCAGGGCATCATGACCGTGCCGGCGGCGCGCTCCTTTTCGGTGAGCAGCGCGTCGCGATGATCGGGCGTGCCGGCGAGCACGCGGCATTCGCAGGTGCCGCAGAACCCCTGCTCGCAGGAGGAGGGCAGATCATGGCCCGCCTGCCGCACGGCTTCGAGGATGCTGCAATCGGCCGGCACGTCGACATGACCGCCGCTGCGGGCGAGGAAGACACGGATCGCGCCATCGCCGGGCAGCACCGGCGGGGCGGATGCGCCGAAACGCTCGATATGCAGGTGTCCGGCAAGGTTGCTCGCGGCAAACTTTTCCTCCAGCGCATCCAGCAGGCCGCGCGGGCCGCAGGCATAGACCTCGCTTCCACCGCGTGCCGCCGCGACGATGCCGTCGACATCGATATGCGCCTGTTCATCGGCGGGCCTGAGATCGATGCAGCCCCGGTCGAGGCCGTGAAGCGCATCGAGGAAGGACATGCGCTGGCGACTGCGCCCGCCGTAAATGAGACGCCATTCCGCGCCGCGCGCCGCCGCGTGGCGGACCATCGGCAGGATCGGCGTAATACCGATGCCGCCGGCGACGAAGAGATAGCGCTCGGCCGGCGCGAGCGCAAAGGCATTGCGCGGCCCGACAAGGCCGACCGTCTGGCCGACGCGCAGGGCCTCATGCACCTCGCGCGAGCCGCCGCGCCCACCCTCCTGGCGCAGCACCGCGATGCGGTACTGGCTGCGATCGGCGGGATCGCCGCACAGCGAATATTGCCGGACGAGGCCGGAGGGCAGACAGAGATCGACATGTGCGCCCGGCGTCCAGGCCGGCAGGTCGCCGCCATTAGCGGCGCGCATGGTGAAGGAGACGACGGCATCGGCTTCGAGCGTGATCTGCACGATGCGGGCTTCGAGGCGGGCGGGCATGGCCGCTTCCTCCGGCGCCCGCATCGCCAAGGCGGCCACCCTCACCGCCCCTCCTCCGCCAGCGCCGCCTCGACGAACTCGTTGAAGGCGCGGCGATAGTTGAGGGTGAAGAGGTCGGCGGGAACGGAATGTTCGACATAGGTGCCGTCCCAGTCGATCTCGCGCGGCTCCAGCGCGCCGGCAATCGGCAGATCCTCGCGATAGACCATCTCCTCGACGCGCAGGCACTCTTCGAGGTTCGCGCCGGTATAGGTCCGTTCGTTGGCCACGCCCCAGAAGATCATCACATGATCGTAAGCCATAGGTGACGGAAAACCGGCGACGATGCGCTTGCCGTAGCGGGCATAATCATAGGTGATGGTGGCCAGCCCCGGCGCGGTGCATTGATAATACATCTCGCAATCGCCGTCGTTCGCCCAGTCGCCGTTGCCGGCATGCAACGTGCGCTGCATGAAGATCTCCAGCCCTTCGCGGCGGACCTTCAGCGGCTCGACGATATGCGGCGACGGCCCCATCGACACTTCATGCACGAAGGGGAAATGCGCGACATCGCGGAAATTCTCGATGGCCACGGCAACGCCGGTTTCGGAATCGAGCGGCGGGCCGGCGAGCCATTCCAGATCAAGCCCCTTCCAGGCCTCCATCTCGTACAGCGGCATGGCCGGCTGTTCGAGCACAGTCCAGACATGGCCCCATTTCTCGACCGCCGGATAGGTGGCGATGGCGGCGCGCGGCGGGATCTTGCACTGGTCTTCCAGCGAGGGGATATGCGTGCATTTGCCATCGGCGGCGGCGAACTGCCAGCCGTGATAGGGGCAGGCGATCGCCTCGCCATGCACCTTGCCTTGCGTGAAATCCCCACCGCGATGGGGACAGCGGCGCGACTGCACGACCGCCTGGCCGGACGCCGTGCGATAGACCACCAGCCTTTCGCCCAGAAGCACGGCCGGCTGCGGCGTATCGAGATCGGCGGAACGCGCGACGGCCCACCACTGGCGGCGCATGGCGCGCTCGGCGGCCTCGCGTTTCGGGCCGGTGAGCGGCGGCAGTTCACTGAAGGGTTTGCGGACCATATCGAGCATGCGGGTCTCCGTCGTTTTCGGACGGCCACTCCCAGGCCGTCGGAATGCGTGAAGATTGCAGACGAATTCTGCGCATGTCAATTATTTTTGGCGTTTATCAATTATTTTTGCGCATAAAAAGCGCCTATTTTCTGCGCATTTGAAAATTATTGAGGAATATCAAGCGGTAACGCGAAGCGGATTTTATGCACGTCGACCTCGCTGAGAATACGCACTGCCGTCACCCCTTCGAGTGCGCAGACTTTCTGGCGCATGTCCCAGAGCGCCGGCTGGTCGGCACAGACGACCTGGGCGCAGATATCCGCATCGCCCAGCGTCGTGGAAAGGTAGGAGACCTCGATCCAGTCGCTCAGTTCCCGCACGACATCCGCATGGCGCGCCGGCGTCACCGTCAGGAACAGCAGCGCCATATGCGACGGCCCGAGCTTGGTGGGATCGGCGAAGGCGACCACCTGCAACATGCCCTCGTCCTGCAGCCGCTTCAGCCGCAGCCGCACCGTCGCTTCGGCGATGCCGAGATTGCGGGCGACCTCGCGCAAGGGGCGACGGCCGTCGCTCTGCAGCTCGCGAATGATGTTGCGGTCGAGTTCGTCGATCCGGTTCGAATGGGTGATCATGGCGCATCCGTTTTCTTGACGTCGGCTCAGGATGTACATCTCCGGCGCAAGATTGGCGAGAGCAATGCGGGATATCGACGACCTCTGCCACGTCCCCGAAGTCCGGTTCGCACATCCCGAAAAACCCCTCGTGCCAACGAATCGCTTTGCTGAAACGATAAAGCACCGCGAATTGCCAACCCACGGGACGGTATTGCCATGTCGGAAAACGGGACGAACCCCGGAAGATCGGCATGGCAAAGGGCGATCGCTCGCCGCGCACCGCACCCGGCCTGATCACCAGAAACTTCCGGTCGCTGCGAGGCTCTTCCACAGGCAGCCTCCAGCGCCATCGTAGGTCGCGAAGCGGCGAATGATCGGGTTGCGGTCCCGGCAAGCCAGTTGCTCCAGTTGACGAGAGGGCTGGTGAAGTTCTCTGATTGAAGGAGGAGCGCCCGCGCAGGTCATCAGGTTCACCGTCGACGCCATCTGGTTCAGCATCATCCCGTCGCTGATACAGAGGCGGTTCGACATCGCCATGGTGGACATGTTCCGCATCCCGGCACGCGCCGTTCCGGCCGACCTCACCGAGGCGCACGACGAACCCGCAACACACGGTTCGTCGGCGCGGATGCGCTCAGGTCTGATACAGGTCGCCGCCGAGCGATCGGTGGACCGCGTTCAACAAAGCCTCCGGCAGACCTCCCCGCCGCCAAGCCATGGCAAGGGTCAGCATATGGCCGGGCGCGAGGCTGACATGGCCGAGATCGAAGGGCAGCCGAGCGATCGCGCTTTGCGGCAACACGGAGAGATAGCCGTGTTCGGCGACGAGATTGATGATCACCGGAATGGAATCGATCTCGACGATCGGGATTGCCGCCAGTCGTTCCCGGCCGAGCCTGCCTTCCATGTAATGCATGGCCTCCTGCCGTATACCGTTGCGCTGGCTGGGTAGCACCACCGGATGATCGGCCAGCAGCGCCGCGACATCCGATGTGCGCGCCATCAGCCTGCGCTGTCCCACCAGCGCGAGCGGTGTGGTGGATAGCGTTGTGCTGATGAAATCGCTGGGAATGCGGTTGTGATCGACGACGATCAGGTCGGAGCGCCGGCTCTTCAGCCCTGCCATCAGTTCTTCCGCGCTATGGCTGGAGATGTGCAGCGGATGGCGCGCCTGATGCGGCGCCCAGTTGATCGTCAGTCGGGCCAGCATTCTTGCGATGCTGCTTTCATGGCCGAGAGGCACAACCGTGCCGATGCGCCATGTCGCCAGTTCCTTGCGAAACCGTTCCGAGGCTGCATGCGACAATGCCTCCCATTCCATGACGATGCCTTCGGCGATCGGCAGCAGGCGTTCGCCGAGCGCGGTCGGCAAGGCGCCCGCGGCGGAGCGGGTAAGCAGCGTCGCGCCAAGCATGCGTTCCAGATCGGACATCTGCCGCGTCAGTTGCGGCTGACCGATCTTCAGGCTCCGGGCGGAACCGCGGATGCTGCCCGAATGGGCGATGGCGGCGAAGCGCAGCAGAGCCTTGATGCCGACCGCCGGCGGCCTTTCTCCGACCGGCCGACCCGCCTCGCGCAGAAAATCCCGGATGCGGCCGACGAGCGCGGTCAATGCGGGAAGCCGATGCTGCGCCTCCAGCGTCAGCACGAAGCTGGCCGCGCGATCCCGGCGCACCAGCGGCACGGCGACCGCAGCCTCCAGGCGTGACAGGGCACCGCTGACCGTCGACGGTGCGCATCCGGTCTGGCGCGCAACCTTGCGGATGCTTTGCAGCGTCAGGACCTCATGCGCCAGACACAGCGTCAACACATCCATGACAATTCCATCTCGTCGTGACCCGGCGCGTATCCGGCATCATCTGTGCGACAAATGCAATAGAGAAGCCTCTTGTCAGGGGCGACGGCAGATGGAACAACATGGGAAGACCGGCAAGACCGGAGCGGACGGGCAGGAATGACGCAAAGGGCGGGGCAGTGGTCGATCAGAGCATGCGCGGTTTCATGGCCGGTTTGGAGACGGCAGGTGATCTCAGACGCATCGCGCGGCCAGTGGACACGCGTTTCGAGATCGCCTCGGTTCTGTCGCTGCGCGAACGGGGCCCGGCACAATTTTTCGATCATGTGTCCGGCAGCGCCATGCCTGTTGTCGGCAATCTCTGGAACAGCCGGCAGCGCTTCGCGCAAGGCCTGGGGATCGCGCAAGAAGCACTCGACGATGCTTGCCAGCATGCCTTGCAACACCCGATCCCGCCCGTCATCGTTGCCAATGCCCCGGTGCAGGCCGTGATCCATCAAGCGCCTTTCGAGCTTTCGGCGCTGCTGCCCGTCCCGCACTGGTTCGAGAAGGAAGCCGGCGCCTATATCACCGCCGGCGTCATCGTCGCCAGAGATCCGGAGACGGGCCGCCGCAACGTTTCCATTGCCCGGCTGCGCCTTGAAGGCGGCGGCGGGATCATGGCCGGAATCGCCAAGAACCACCATCTGGCCATGCTGGCGGAGAAGGCCCGGCTGCGCGGCCACCCGCTGGAAATCGCGGTGGCGATCGGCAATCATATCGCCGTTCTGCTCGGATCGCAGATGTATGTGGGGTTGGGCGACGATGAGTTCGATATCGTCGGCGGTCTCCTCGGCGAAGGCGTCGAGCTGGTCAAATGCCGCACGGTCGATCTGGAGGTGCCGGCCCATGCCGAGATCGTCCTCGAAGGCGTGCTTTTTCCAGAAGACCTGATCGAGGAAGGGGCGGTTTCGGAATTTCCGGGCTTCTACGTCTATTACGGACCGGGCATCGGCGGGGAAATCCGCTGCGTCACCCACCGGCGCGATGCGATCTATCAGGCGATCCTGCCCGGCTATGCCGCCGAACATTGCCTTCTGGGTGCGGTCGCCATCGGCGCCACCCTCACCCGCGACCTGAAGCGTTCGATCCCGGCGGTACGGCGCGTGCTCGTCACCGAAGGCGGCATGGGGCGCCTGCATGCGGTGATTTCCATGCATCGCCCACGCCTTGGGGAGGGCAAGCGGGCGGTGATCCTCGCCATGGGTCTGGTCAATCTGCTCAAGCATGTCGTCGTCGTCGAGGATGATATCGATATCGAGGATCCGCGACAGGTGGAATGGTCACTCGCCGCGCGCTTTCGCGGCCATGAGGATCTGGTCGTGTTGCCGGGTGTCAAGGCCGATCGCTGCGATCCGCTCCATGAAGCCCTGACCGTGACCAAGATCGGCATGGTGGCGACGACGCGGCCCGGCGACGGCGAAGCCGGCGGCCGCGCGGAGTTCGCCCGCCCGCCGGCAGACGTATACGAGCGGGTGCGTCGCGCTCTGGACGACTACTGAAAAGGTCCGCGCCCGCATGGTCCTGCCCGATTGCGCCTGTCGCATCCGCGGCGGAGCGGCCCAGCCTGATGCCCGCCGGCAAGTGCAGCGAGAAGAAGACATATGACCGCCTCCCCCACCATCCTCCTCGACGAAAAGCCGCTCGATGCGGATGCGATCGCCACCATTGCCCGACGCGGCGCCCGCCTCGGACTCGGACCGGCGGCGCTCCACAGAATTCGCGAAGGCCGCGCGCTGATCGAGCGGTTCGCAGCATCCGGAAAGCCTGCCTATGGGCTGAATACGGGCCTTGGCGCCAGCGTCGACACATCCCTGTCCGCCGCCGATCTCGTAGCCTTCCAGCGCAGCGTCACCCACAGCCATAGCGTCGGCATCGGCCCGGCCTTGCCCGTCGAGGCCGTGCGGGCGATGCTCGCGGCCCGCATCTGCGGCATGGCTGCCGGCGGAACGGGGGCTTCCGAAGCGGTCGCTGCCGGGCTGGTGGCGGCTTTGAACGCCGGCATCCATCCCGTCATTCCCTCCTGGGGATCGATCGGTGCTGCCGACCTGCTGCCGCTCGGGCATCTGGGGCGCGCGCTCGGCGGCGAGGGCGAGGTGAATTATCAAGGGCGCGTCATGCCCGCAGCGCAGGCACTCGCCCTGGCCGGCTTGCCGCCGCTCGACCTGCGCGAGAAGGACGGCCATGCGCTGATCGTCGCCAACAGCCTGTCGACGGGAACGGCTTGCCTGCTGATCGAAGACGTTCGCCTTTTCATCGATTGGTCGCTGGCAGCCGTCGCACTGAACTATGAGGCATTCCGCTCACCTCTGAGCGTGATCGATGCGCAAGCGCTGGCCGCCCGCCCCGCCTTCGGGCAACAGGTGATCGGAGCACGCCTGCGCGCGCTGCTCATCGGTAGCGATCTGTGGCGGGAAGGAGCCGCGCGGCGTCTTCAGGATCCGCTCAGCTATCGATGCGTGCCCCAGGTCTGGGGCGCGCTTTCCCATGTTCTGGAACAGGCGCACGCGGCCACGGAAATCGAACTTCACCATTCCGGCGACAACCCGATCGTCCTTGCGGAAAGCGGGCGCATCGTTTCAAACGGAAATTTCGACCTGACGAGCTTTGCCCTGTGCTGGGAACAACTCGGCCAAGCGCTGGCGCATTGTGCGGCGGGCATCGCCAATCGCTGCCTCCGGCTGATGTCGCCCGCCGCTTCCGAACTGCCGCGCTTTTTGTCGGCAAGAGGGCAGAGCCGGGCCGGCTATGCCGAACTGCAAAAGCCGCTGGCGGCGCTGGAGGCGGAAATCCGCCATCTCGCCAATCCGATGTCGATCAGCCCGCTGGCCGTTTCCGACAGCATAGAGGACCAGTCGTCCATGGCGCCGCGCGTGGTCGCCAAGGCCTCGGCGATCGTCGAGCGGCTGCGCTATCTCGTGGCGATCGAGATGATGTGCGCGGCGACGGCGATCGAGCTGCGCGGGGTGACAGGCAGGCTCGGCCCGCAGATGCGCCAGCTTCACGACGCCATCCGCGACCTCGTTGCGCCGTTGAAGGAAGACCGGGAATTGAGCCGCGATCTCGAGAACATCTCCCGCATGGTTTCCGCGCCCTGGCCGTTTGCCACCATTGCTTGGCCTTGAGGCCGTCGGCGCGCTGCACCGGTCGATCCGACGGTCAGGAACGGCGCGCCTGGACCCGGTCGCTCCATCGGCAGATTTCCAGCTTTCTTGATTGTGACGCCGGATTTGGCGACCTGTTTCAAGTCGGCTTTGATTTGGGAGTGTTCCGGAATGACGGGTGCCGAAAAAGCCACACCCCTTCCGCTGCCAAGCACCGCTTCGAACCCAGCGGTTGGCCGCAACCGTGAGAACCGCCGAGAAGGCGAGAAGGGCTGCGCTCACCACGGACAGGTTCGCTCGCCTTCCCACCGCGATGGTCGCGCCGAGCGGCAGGATATCAAGCCACCGGCCGACAAGCACGACGCCGCCGAGCGCAATCGCCAGCACGACCATCCACAGGGTCGCTTCCTCACGCCGCACCGCATAGGTCGAGCCCGACAACCAGCCAGATGACGCCGAGCATTGCCCCGGAGGAGACGCCCAGCGCCTCAGGCGACCCAAAGCGGGTTGCCTGTCATGCGCCATCCGAAGAGGGTCATGTAACAATCGGGCAGCGGCGTCCGTATTCATCGGCAGGACGCCATTGAAGGAGTGCATCATGATGAACAGACGCGGGCTTCTGGCAGCAAGCGTGGCAACCTTTACGGCTGGGTTCCTGGCTATCGGGACAGGCCCATTGCTCGCAGCGACGCCGGGGAGTTTCACCGTCAGCCGAAGCAAGGACGAATGGCGAAGCCTTCTGACACCGGAACAGTTCAGCATTCTTCGCGAGCAAGGCACGGAGCGGCCGGGTTCGAGCGCGCTTTTGGCCGAGCATCGCAAAGGCACTTTCTCCTGTGCCGGCTGCAACCAGGCACTCTTTTCCTCGGACACCAAGTTCGAGAGCGGCACGGGCTGGCCGAGCTTCTGGGCGCCGCTCGACAATGCCGTCGGCATGACACGCGACGCGTCCCACGGCATGGTCCGGGTGGAAGTGCATTGCAGCCGCTGCGGCGGCCATCTCGGCCACGTCTTCAACGACGGACCGCGGCCGACGGGGCTGCGCTATTGCATGAACGGCTTTGCCATGACCTTCACCCCGGCGGCGGCGCGATCCGGAAAAGCTGACCCATGACCCTTGCCGTCCTGGCCTATTTCGCGGGCATCCTCAGCCCCTGCATCCTGCCGGCCCTGCCCTTTGTCTTCGCGCGGGCTGGACAGCCCTTCCTGCGCGGCACCTTGCCTATGCTCGTGGGCATGGCGCTGACCTTGGCCCTCGTCGCATCGCTGGACGCGCTCGGTGGCGGCTGGGCGGCAGAGGCCGACGAATATGGCCGGCTGGCGGCGATGATCATCCTCGCCGGCTTCGGGATCATCCTCCTGTTTCCAGCCATTGTCGAGCGTGTGACGCGCCCGATCGTCTCCCTCGGCGCACAGAATTTCCTCGGCGCCGATGGAATCGTCAACGATACCGTTCACGTCTATGTCGCAGAGGATGCGCGCCGCAACGAATGGGGCCTCACCGGGCGCTGGAAGGTCGCCCCAGAACGCGCCGATCTGACGAAAGAAGGTGGCATCCACTATCGCTTCCGCGCCCGAGACCTGCATCTCGTGCTCGGCCCCGGCAGCGGGGACAAGCAGGTCCGCTTCCCGGTAACCATCGACGGCAAGGCGCCGGGCGGCGACCACGGTCTCGACACAGGCCCGGAGGACAATGGCACGGTGACGAAACAGCGCTCTACCAGCTTGCGCGCCGGGACGGGCCGATCACCGACCACACAGTCGAGATCCGCTTTCCCGATCCGGGCTTCGAAGCCTACGCATTCATCTTCGGTTGAGGATACCGCCATGAAACGCATTGCCAGGATTTCCACTCTTTTCGCCGGAATGAGCATCGCCTTTGCGGGGCTGCTGTCCGAGACAACAAGCGCCGGCGCGCAGGAGGGTCTCGCCATTCCCGCACCTGTCCTCGACGAGGAGAACGCCGCAAGCCGGGAAACCGCCGTCTTCGCCGGCGGCTGCTTCTGGGGCGTCCAGGGCGTCTTCCAGCATGTCGAGGGCGTCAGCAACGCCGTTTCCGGCTATGCAGGCGGCGCGCAGGAGACCGCGCATTACGAAATGGTCAGCAATGGCAATACGGGCCATGCAGAAGCGGTCCGTGTCACCTTCGATCCCGCCAAGGTCACCTATGGCAAGCTGCTGCAGGTCTATTTTTCCGTTGCTCACGACCCGACCCAGCTCAACCGGCAAGGTCCCGATACCGGCCCGCAATACCGCTCGACACTCTTCCCGACCAGCGAGGAACAGGCCGGCGTTGCGAAAGCCTATATCGAGCAGTTGAACAAGGCCCGCATCTACGACGCCGCCATCGTCACGACGATCGAGCCGGACAAAGCCTTCTACCCGGCCGAGAACTATCATCAGGATTTCCTGACCAACAATCCGACCTATCCCTACATCGTCTACAACGACATGCCCAAGATCGACAACCTGAAGCGCTTGTTCCCGGCGGACTTCCGGAGTGATCCGGTCCTTGTCGCAAAAGTGGGAATCGGCGAATAGGGCTCGTCACGAAATCTCACTGGAATGGCTTCGCAAAAACAGGTTTGTCGTTTTGGTTTCGCATCCGGCAGAGGCAGCATCCGCTTTTCCCGCCGGGGTCTGGTCCGTCCGGCGCGAGGTCATCGATCATGTCGCCGGGCAACGGATTGCGTTTGTAGGAACAGCGACCATCACCGGGGACACATTTGCCGAAAGGCGTGAAACTCTGGTCGAAGGGCGAAAACTCTCCGCTGTGCGACGGTACAGGTTGCGGCGAGGCCAGACCGCGACCGAGGTCTTCCTCCCTGATGGCCGGCCTTTCATGACCTTCACGGAGTTTTCAAGCCAGCGGATCGAACATCATTGCGGCAACGATCTCTGCACAGGCCGCTTCGTTTTCGTCCGCCCGGAGTTCTGGCACGTTCGGGGCGACGGAAACGCTACTCCAGCCTTACCTGGTTCGAACGGATACCGGACGGCGTACCGGTGCTGACGATTTCATCGGCGTTCAACGTGCCGGCGTCGTCACGCGCTACCGCCACATGCCGCGCATCTTTGCCTTGAGGTCGACGCGGATACCAGGTTGCGGCGCGCGATCGCGCGTGGTCGCGGATGGCGGCGGCCAGGATGTCGGCGTGAAACGGTCGAGGATATCATCGGGGATGAACCGCGTGCGGGACGCATAGACGTGCCTGTCGCCGCGCGATGCCTGCCCATGCACGAAGAAGCGCTGCGGCGTGATCAGGTACAATCCATCCTTCGCACGCGTCATCGCCACGTAAAGCAGGCGACGTTCTTCTTCGAGTTCGTCGCGCTCGCCCACGGCCAGATCGATCGGAATGCAGCCGTCGACGCCATTGACCACGAAGACCTTGGTCCACTCCTGACCTTTCGCCGAATGAATGGTCGAGAGGATGAGGTAATCTTCGTCGAGATGCGGAGGACCGGCCTCGTCGCTGGTCGCGTCCGGCGGGTCGAGCGTCAGGTCGGTAAGGAAGCGCTCGCGCGACGCATATCCAGATGCAATCTGCTCCAGTTGCAGGAGGTCCGCACGTCTGGTCGGCGCATCCTCGTGGATGCGCTCAAGATGCGGCTCATACCATAGCCGGACCTGCTCCAGATCGGCGGGCCAGGCCCCGCGCGACCGGAGAGCCGCGAAAAGGTCGACAAAGCCCGGCCAATCCACCTGCGCGCGAGCCGGCGCGCGGAAGAATTGCAGGCCGAGCGCCGGATCGAGCGAACGCGCCATCGCCTCCATCGCAGACGCCGCAGCCGATGGGCCGATGCCGGGAACGATCTGCATCACACGGAAAGCGGCCACCCGGTCCTTCGGATTTTCGGCGAAGCGCAAGACAGCAAGGATGTCTTTCACATGGGCGGAGTCGAGGAACTTCAATCCGCCGAATTTGACGAAGGGAATGTTGCGGCGGGTCAGCTCGATCTCGAGCGGCGCGGAATGATGCGAGGCGCGGAAAAGGACGGATTGCTGTTTGAGCGCGACACCCTCCTCCCTCGCCTCCAACACGCTCTCGCACACGAAGTTTGCCTGCTCGACTTCGTCGCGCACGGTGACGATCTTCGGCTTTTCGGCCGAGCGCCGATCGGTCCAGAGGTTCTTGGTGAAGCGCTCCGGCGCCTGACCGATCACCGCATTCGCCGCGTCGAGGATCGCGTCGGTCGAGCGATAATTGCGATCGAGCGTGACGACCTGGGCGGGGATCGGAAAATGCCCCGGAAAGTCGAGTATGTTGCGGACCTCGGCGGCGCGGAAGGAATAGATCGACTGCGCGTCGTCGCCAACCACCGTGAGGCCGCATCCATCCGGCTTGAGCGCCAGGAGGATCGACGCCTGCAGGCGATTGGTGTCCTGATATTCGTCGACGAGGATGTGGTCGAAACGGGCGGCGAGATGTTCGGCAATGGCGGGTTCGGCACACATATGCGCCCACCATAGCAGGAGGTCGTCGTAATCGAGGACGTTTTGCGCCTGCTTGGTGTCGACATAGGCCGCAAAAAGCTGCTTGAGCTCCTCCGCCCAACCGGCGCACCATGGAAAGCTTTTTGCGAGAACCGGTTCCAGCTCGGCCTGCGCGTTGACCGCGCGCGAATAGATCGCCAGGCAAGTGCGCTTTGCCGGAAAGCGGCTTTCGGTCTTCGACAGGCCGAGGTCATGCCGGACGAGGTTCATCAGGTCGGCGGAATCCTCGCGGTCATGGATCGTGAAGGCCGGATCGAGACCGATTTCAAGCGCGTAGTCACGCAGCAGCCGCGCGCCGACAGCGTGGAACGTGCCCGCCCAGGTCAATCCCTCCGTCAGCGTCGCGGCCTTGTCGCCCATCACGCGTGCCGCGATCCGTTCGACCCGGCTCTTCATTTCCGTTGCCGCGCGCCGTGAGAAGGTCATCAGCAGAATGCGGCGGGGGTCCGCGCCGCGAACGATCAGATGCGCGACGCGATGCGCCAGCGTGTTGGTTTTTCCCGAGCCGGCGCCCGCGATCACAAGCAATGGTGCAGCAATGCCGCCGTCACCATGCTCGACGGCCGCCCGCTGCTCGGCATTCAGCGAGGCCAGATAGTCGTCGGCAAGGGTCGCCAGTTGCGGCGAATCATGGAGGGCCAGGTTCATGATCCGGAATGAACTCTGTTTCCGGTTCGTTCGCAACTCCGACATTCCACTTTCTGGCGGTGACGTCTTGCGTGCCGGCTATGGTTTGCTGGCCGGCGTAAGCCAGTTCGCCGCAGGCAGCCGCAGAAATCACGCAGATTATATCAGATCCTCCGGGCCGCCCCCGGCGATAATATGCGAGCAATCCATACGAGTTTCACGACCAGAGAGCGACTGCTTTCGACCCTTATTGTTGCCGTTTGGGGAGGTTTCGTCGCTATCGGAAACCAGCCATTCGTTCGGACCACTACATACGCCAGAGAGGATCTGACATCTCAGTCTTCATCAGGCGCGATCATATGTGAACGAAGTCAGCAGCGACGTGACGAAATTGCTCGCATTGTCCTTGACAAGCACTTCCGTCCATTCACTTGTTCCACGCAGCCGCAAGTCCGTATAAATGCTATCGACCGCGGCCTGTTCGATACGCTTGAGATTTGCCAGGAAGGCCTCCTCTCCGGCCGCAAGGTACATGTCGCGGATAACCATCCGCAGGATTTCCTGGATCGCGATCTGCCAAGCTGTGTTGATTGCCTGGAGCTCGCCGGAATTTTCTGGCATGGGATTTTCTTTCGATGTGACGGATCCTGGCGGCGACTTACGCTACGATGGCGGTTGCGGATTGCGACCCCGCCGAAAAGCTGCCGAACGCGACCGGCGGACCCTGTGCGGCAGGATCACATGAACTGACAGGTCCATTCAGATGCCCGAAACCTGGAATTCAGGCGCGCCTGGCCTTGCGGTTGGCATAGCGCCGGTCGCGCTCAGCCTTGCGGGCGGCCTCGTCTTCGAGCACCCGCGCGATGCGATCTCGTTCCGTCGCCTCGCGCGCCTCGGTTTCGGCACGGGCTGCGGCTTCTGCGGCCGCCTTCCGCTCGTCGGCCTCGGCTACCCGGCGTTCAGCCTCGTCGCGCTTTATCCGCTCGCGCTCTAGGCGCCGCTCTTCTCTCGCGGCCGCGATACTCGCCCGCTCTGCCTGCCTCGCCAGTCTGGCGGGTTCGTCAGCGGCCCTTGCCGCGCGATAGGCATTCAGGAGAGCGGACTTCGCTTCGGCGGCCGCGGTACGGCGATCGGAAAAGTCGTTGTTTCTGGCGTTCTTCAAATCATTATCCTGGAGAAAGTGTTGCGGCAGGTCAGACGGACTTGGCCCGTCTGGCAAGAAGAGAGGCGGTTGCCGCCTCGCGGTCGTTCATTTCCTTCGCAAGGCGGGCTTCGCGAAGCCGCCTGGTCTTTTCCTCGCGGGCCAGAATGAGGGAATCGAGTTCCTCGACAGCGCTATTGCGGGCGAAGAATTGCGACTGAGCATTGGCGAAGGCGATCTCCGCCTTCTGGCGAGCTTTGCTGTGTGTCTGGGACATGGTCTTTTCCGGATTGGACGCCGCAAGATGACGCGGCAATAAAAAAGGCCAAGCGATCTGCCTGACCTTGCTGGTATCATGCTCTCGACAGTGCCAGTACATCCGTGGTCAACGGAGAGCGGATACCGGGATGCTTCAAGCGGACTGCAGGTTGCAGGCCGACATCTTGCCCGACTTATTGTCGCGCTCCAGTTCGTAGCCAATCTTCTGGCCTTCAACAAGGTCGCGCATTCCAGCGCGTTCGACGGCGGAGATATGGACGAACGCATCGGCGCCGCCGTTGTCGGGCTGAATGAAGCCGAAGCCCTTGGCGGAATTGAACCATTTAACTGTGCCAGTGGTCATGATGAACCCTTTCATAGCAATAAGAGAACCGCTGCGCCCGCGGCGCAACAGATGCGATAGCGATTTTTGAAAGAAAAGGTTCGTTCAGGGCACGGTGCCAGACGCGCGATAACCAAAGCTAAGCAAGCAAATATCGTCAAATTAATGTATAGGTAATTTCCACAGGTATGTCAATTTTTAGTTTTTGACGTCAGATATTCTCGGAGTCTGATTGTAATTTCGTTGATTATTTTCGCAGCTTGAACTGTAGAGACCGGGCCGAGTGGCTCGGCATTCCGGTTTGGCTATGGAACTATGGTTGTCCAAAGGTAGAAATAGCCTCCGGCCCCGAGTGGAAACCAGCAGTCTCTTGCCGAATGACGCCGGGCATGAACCGGAGGAGGACAGCGCGAGATTGATTTGAAAGTGGCCGGAAAGCGGTTTCAATCTTGCCGTGACATATACGGCGGAAGAAAGCATCGGTCTGCCTCACCTCTATCCCATGGCGGCCGGTCATCGACCGTCAGCTAAGCAAGTACATCAGCGGCATCGTTCAGGGTGGTTCCGTGTCGTGGCAGTTGGGCAAACACCGGGAGTTGCGATTGTGGGTGGCGTAAGCCCGAGTCCGTCTCATGCGCTCAGGGTCGACTCCCTTGCGATAACCGCTTCCGGGATAGAGAACGCCCAAACCCGAATGTCGCATTTTTCAGAAATAGGCGCTTGGCGGTCGACCTAGGGTCCGACGAAACATCGCGGAAAAGGCGCTCGGGCTACTATAGCCGCATTCCAAGGCAACATCGAGAATGCTTCGGCCATCGGCCAACAACTCAAGAGCGTCGAGCATTCTCGCCTGCTGTCGCCAGTGACCGAAGCTCATGCCTGTTTCCCGTTTGAAGAGCCGCATGAAGGTCGCGCGACTTATGTGCAGCATGGCGGCGGCGGCTTCGACGGAGGTCGCCTCCGTCAGATCCTCACGCATCTTCGCGCATAATCGGACCAGATCGGGTCGCCTCGGCATCGGCAGATTGAGAGACTGGGCTGGCTGAAACGATAACTCCATCAGAAGCAGCTGGACGACTGCATCTGTTCTTTCGCGACTTCCCGGCGTTATGGCGAGGTCTGCAAGCTTCAAGATGAGTTCCCGAAGAAGAGGCGTGATCTCCACCACCATGCACTCTTCGGGAAGCCCCTGGAGTCCGCCCGTCTCGATCAATAGTGAACGGAACTGAACACCCGCGCGGCTCGTCGTCTCGTGCTCCAGCCTGGGAGGCAGCCAGACAGCCCGGCTTGGCGGCACAACCCAGCTTCCGACGTCCGTTTTGATCGAGACGACTCCGCTCACCGCGTAGAGCAGCTGGGCTTCTTGATGGCTATGCTTCGGACTGGAATATCGATGTCCGTCGTGTGCGATGACCGCGATTTCTTCCGTGAGACGGACACCGTTCTTCAAGAAATTGATCCTTTCACGACGATTTCTGATCGTATGGCGTTAGATTATCAAATTGCTGGCGGCTAAGGTAGGCCGTCCAACAGCAGGAAGTTTTGTCAGGTGCCCGTTCGCAATCGCCCCTTTGACCGCATCGAAGCGCCGCATTCCGCGGCGCTTCGCTTGGTCGCTGCCGGCGCGTTTGTGACCCAGCCGCTTCGCTGCCCGGTGATTTTCCTTGCGCTGCGACTTACCGGCGGTCGTCGGGCCTGACGGCTTCCTGGCGACCGTAGTCGGCCGTGCTCAACCTTTCGCACATCGCAACAGGCTTCATCATGTTGACCAATCCCGAAATAAAATATCGTCCTTTCGTATCTCCTATCGAACTGGCGGATCGCCGCTGGCCGTCCAACCGGCTGACGAAAGCGCCCCGCTGGCTGTCGACTGACCTGCGCGACGGGAATCAGGCGCTCGCCGATCCGATGGATGTCGAGCGCAAGCTGCGCTTCTACGACATGCTGCTCGCGATTGGATTCAAGGAAATCGAAATCGCATTTCCATCGGCCTCCCAAACCGAGTTCGACTTCGTGCGTGCGCTGATCGACGGCGGTCGAATTCCCGATGACGTGACGGTTCAGGTGCTCACTCAATCCCGGAAGGACCTGATTACCCGCACCTTCGAGTCTCTCGAAGGTGCGCGGCAAGCGATCGTCCATCTCTACAACGCAACGGCTCCGCTGTTTCGCCGCGTCGTCTTCGGTATGGAACGCCATGAGATCATCGAGTTGGCCGTCATCGGCGTCACAGCGATGCTGGAGGAAAGCCTGAAGCGGCCAGGGACCGACTGGACCTTCGAATACTCGCCGGAAACCTTCTGCTTCACAGAGCCAGACTTCGCGCTGGAAATTTGCGAACGCGTGCTCGATGTGTGGCAGCCGACGCCGGAGCGCCCGGCGATCCTGAACCTGCCGGCGACGGTCGAGGTGGCGACGCCCAATGTCTACGCCGACCAGATCGAATGGTTCTGCCGCAATATCTCCCGTCGCGATGCCGTGGTCATCAGCATTCATCCCCACAACGACCGGGGAACCGCCGTGGCCGCAACTGAGCAGGCCTTGCTCGCCGGCGCGGATCGCGTCGAAGGCTGCCTGTTCGGCAATGGCGAGCGTACCGGCAATGTCGACCTGGTGACACTGGCGCTGAATTTCTACACGCAGGGGATCGATCCGAAACTCTACTTTCCGGCCATCCGAGAGGTGGTCAGGACCGTGGAGTATTGCAACGGGTTGCCGGTCCATCCGCGCCATCCCTATGCCGGCGACCTGGTGCATACCGCCTTCTCCGGCTCGCATCAGGACGCGATCCGCAAGGGTTTCGCCGCCCATGGACAGCGCAATGACGGCCTCTGGGAGATGCCTTATTTGCCTGTCGATCCGGCAGACATCGGAGAGACATATGAGGCGGTAATCCGCGTGAACAGCCAGTCCGGCAAGGGCGGCGTCGCCTGGGTGATCGAACAGGACAAGGGCTTGAAACTGCCGCGGTCACTCCAGGTCGACCTCAGCCGCCGTGTCCAGGAATTCGCCGACAGCAGCGGCAAGGAAATCACGGCCGCGATGATCTGGTCGATCTTCGAACAGGCCTACCATTTGACCGGCCCACAAGAGTTCAAGCTGGGCAGCTATCAGGGTGGAGGCTCGCGTAAAACCGGGAACCAACGCATCTTTGCCGGACGCATTCGCCACAAAGGCCGTGAAATTGCGATAACCGGCCGTGGAAACGGGCTGATCTCCAGTGCCATATCCGCGCTCGAAGAAAGCTGCGGCGTCGCGCTGGAGGTGCTCGACTATCACGAGCACGCCCTGAAACGCGGCACGGATTCTCGGGCTGTCGCTTATCTCGAGTGCCGGACCCGTGACGGTCGCAAGGTGTTCGGCGTCGGTATCGATGACGATATCGCAACGGCTTCCGTGAAGGCGGTTCTCAGTGCAGCCAGCAACGGCTGATGTCGTGATGCGGCCAGACTTTCGCAGTCTGGCCGCACCTCAAGCTCTCAACTTTCAGAAAAGGAAACAAACAGGCGTGTGTAGTGTGACCGCCACGCGGATCTCAACCTGATCAAATCGAAGAAATAGCAAATCGTCAGCTACGGCAGCCAAGGACACGCACATGTTTGAATTTGCATGACAGTGGCATAGATCCCGAGCGGATTGGCCCGGAGCTTTTCGGCGTCTCGTGGGGTCTGCACGACGACGGTGATGATGGCGGACCGCCTCCCCTTCTGCATCCCTCGATGGCGCTGCAATACCGCAAACGGGTCCACCAGCTCTACGAAGCCTTGCAGGATGAAGAGGAAGAGACGCGGATAGAGGCAGCGGACATCCTGCGCTCGCTGGTGGACAAGATCGTGCTGACGCCGGTGAATGGGAAGATGCAGATCGACGTCCAGGGTGATCTCGCTGGCATTCTGACGATTACCACACAAAAGCAAAACCCCGCAGCGGGCAAGGCTGCGGGGTTGCAAGTAAAGCTGGTTGCGGGGGCAGGATTTGAACCTGCGGCCTTCAGGTTATGAGCCTGACGAGCTACCGGGCTGCTCCACCCCGCG
>NZ_JARRIR010000021.1:0-43191 GCF_029601685.1 Rhizobium sp. YJ-22
TCCACGGTTAAACCAACCTGAATTCCGGATACGTTCTTAAAAGTCGGACAGATTCTCCACTTTCGTGTCGTGACGCCATATACGGCAAATCGCCGCGATCGGGCATTCGTTAGGCGGATGGACCGTAACCGCACTTGCGGGCGCCCTCTTCGAGACCATCCGATTTGCAAAGGGGGGCAGAACAAGATTTGTTCCCCCGGACACGCTAAGGTCGAACGGATCGTGAATCCTCGTCGCGAACCCGCATAATGGTCTGCCGGCTGGTCGCGAATTTCCTTGCTATCGCCGAAACACTCATGCCCGTCGCGAGATCGTTGCGGACACCCTGCTTCTGTTCATTGCTGAGCGTGAAGGGTCGTCCGAGGGTCTTGCCTTCCGACTTGGCGCGCTTGAGACCGGATTGCGTCCGCTCGATCAGCAAATCCCGCTCGAATTGGGCGACGGCATTGAGCACGTTCATGGTCATGGTGCCGGCCGAGCTGGTGAGGTCGGCGCCGCCGAGCGCGAGGCAATAGACGCGCACGCCCATTTCGGCCAGCGTTCTGACGGTGGTGCTGACGTCGATCGCATCACGGCCGAGGCGGTCGAGCTTTGTCACGATCAGAATGTCGCCGGACTCCAGCTTGTCCATGAGCCGGGAAAAGCCGCGGCGTTGCGCGATGGCGGTGCTGCCGGAAACCGTCTCGGTGACGATCCGGCGCAGTTCGACCTGGAAGCCGGCGGCTTCGATTTCCTGAAGCTGGTTCTCGGTCGTCTGGCCGGTCGTGGATACGCGGACATAGGCGAAGGTGCGTGGCATGAGGGTAACTTTGTCCGAATAGGCTGTCCAAAATATCGCCTCTGTTCATAAGACGGTCAAGATAATTTGTGGACAGGGTGTTTTACCCCTGTACGCAATCGCTCGTTTCCGGACAGGGTCGCTTAAGCTTTTGTCAGGTTCGGGTCACTCGCGCCGACCCCGCCGCAAGGAACGGTGCAAAGGCCGGTTTTGACAAGGTCACTACAAGCTGGGCTTCACCATCCAGCTTTGTATTTGCGTGTTACTCGCCAAAAACCATTCTGCCGCAATCGTGAGAATAACGCTAATGCGTCAACGTTGACGCGCGTTGATGCTGACGCATGATAAAGCGCCTTAACGCTTCTGAAAGCTTTGTGACGCATCTTGATGCAACAGCGTGCAGCAAAGAGGGAAATCCATGCCGGTCATAGCCGTTGCCAATCCGAAGGGCGGAGCGGGCAAGTCGACGACGACGCTCGTCCTCGCCACCACCCTTGCCAGTCAGGGCGCCAGCGTCACCATTCTCGATTGCGATCGAAACCAGCCCATCGTCGGATGGAGGGGAGGGGGATCGAAAAACCCCGTGATCGTCGATAGCGCCGCCAATGAAGAGAGCTTCAAGGAAAAGCTCGATCTTCACCGCAGGCAACGCCAGTTCGTTTTCGTCGATCTCGAGGGAACGGCAAACCGGTTGATGTCACGCGCCCTGTTTCGCGCCCACCTCGTCATCATTCCGATCCAGGCGAGCCCGACCGATGCGGAACTGGCGGCGAAGGCCATCCACCTGATCAAGGACGAGGGCGACTCCTTCGACAAGCTCATTCCCTATCGCGTGCTGTTCACTCGCACCTCCCCGCAAATCAAGACGAAGATCGAGAAGGCGATCATCACCCAGCTGGAAGGTGGGGACATCCCGCGCTTCACACATCACCTCAACGAGCGCGCGGCCTACAAGGCGATGTTCTACCACCAGCTCGATCTCAACGAACTGGATGCGGGCGAGGTCAACGGCCTGCCGCAGGCGCGTGAAAATGCGCTCGCCCTCACCGAGGAACTGATCAATCTCGTCATGCAGAAGGAAGCAGCGGAATGAAGGACCTGGGTTTTGGCGATCGCCTCAAGACCATCAAGCCCGATAGCGAACTCGAACCGGAGGTGCCGGACCACAAGATCGACGCGGTCGCCGAGAGGCACGGATTCGTGTCGCGCGAGCCCATCCAGAAAATCACCCGGCGGAAAGAGGCCGAACCCTCGGCCAATCTCAATATCCGCCCGCCGGTTTCCACCTATAACCGCTTCGTCGCCTGGGCGATGGAAAACCGGATGAGCTATCCCGAGGCCCTGAAGGAATTGATGGATCGCGCCCGCATCTGACTTAACGCATTTGCGTCAACGCACGTCAATCAACGTTCTTTATGACGCTGTAACGTTACCTTCTGCGGTGCCTCCGTTTGCATCCATCCTATCCGAATGCTGGCGGAACCTGCTAAAAACGCCTGTAAAGGCCTCGCAGGAGATTCGCCATGAAACGCACGACCCTGTCCTTCATGCCGCGCAGCGAATTCTCAAAACTGTCGCTGCATGACAAGAACGCCTATCTGCAGCAGGTGACGCAGGCCTATATGGAGGCGAAGAAGCAGGATTACGTGCCGCTCACCAAGGATGCGCTCAGCCGCCTGCGCCGCTTCTATCTGCGGCGCAGCTTTGCCGACCTCAAGCTCGAACAGGTCGAGGACGACCTGATGCGCGATGCGCTGGCGAGGCTCGGCGAGGCGATCCACGGCAAGGAACTGAAGCGGGTGATCGAAAGCGAGATCCCGCCGAGTGCCGCACCGCTGAAGCGCGCGCCGCCGATCGATGACGACCAGTTGATGTTCTTTGTGCCGAGCGTCCACGACGCCCCCCTGAAGGACGAAATCAACCTGATGGACGTGGCGCCCTTCTCGCTCAGTAAGACCAAGCGCGACGGCATCATCCGCTACGAGCTCGGCGACAGCATCATCACCGTCGAGGGCGGCGCCGAAGTCGGTATTGCCAATGCCTATGATTACGACATCTTCCTCAACATGGTGTCCTACCTGGCCGAGGAAACGCGCCGCTATGTCGCCAGCGAGAAAAAACACCTGCGTCCCAGCCTGCCGGGCCGCATCTATCGGCCGACGGCCGCTCAGATCCTGAAATTCTGCCGGCGCGGACAGGGTGGGAAGCAGTATCTCGAACTCGAACGCGCCCTCGATCGTCTGCAGGCAACCCGCATCAAGATCGTCAATCTCGGTGACGGCAAGCGCCGGGACGCCGAAAGCTTTCCCTTCATCGGCCGCTACAAGGTCGTCAGCCGCACGGCCCAGGACAATATCGACCAGGTGGAGATCGAAATCCCGAACTGGGTCTATGACGGCGTCGTCCAGCCCTTCGGCAAGCCGAGCATATTGACGCTCAATCCCGACTACTTCCTTATCACCAAGCCGATCGCCCGCTTCATCTACCGTCTTGCCCGCAAGGCGGCCGGCCAGACGGAAGCCTTCTACAAGATGCAGGATCTGCATTATCGCAGCGGCTCGCAGCTCCCCTTGCGGAAATTCCGCCAGACCGTCGAGGAAGTGGTGAAGAGCACGGTCGCCGACCCGCTTCCGGATTACGATCTGGAACTGCGCGAAGGGCGCGAAGGAACCGTCCTTTACATGCGCAAGCGGCTTGTCCCGACATCGACTGAGCAGATCGCTCTTGAGCTCTGACAAAAACTGCGTGTTTCAGTCCGCCCTGTTTGTCAAAAGATCCGTATTTCGATCCGGCATTTCTGACAAAATTCTCCCCGGGCCAAGCCCCTGAAAAGAATCACGATTCCTTCCCTTCTGGAGAATCGGGAATCGGTTTTGTCCTTCGGGGTCCGAAACAGACGATCTGAGATGACAAAAATAATCGTACATCAGTGCCACTGGATTCGTACATCATTCTGTCAGAACCGTACATCAATCCGTCAAATTCGTACATCAGTGCCACAAGGGTGGTTTAAGTGCATGATTCAGTAAATGAATCTCCAGCCTAAAACTAAGACAAAAACTACAAAAACTAGATTCAAAAACTTCAGGCATGACAAAAATTTTTCCTGTTGAATTTTTCGGAAAAATTGGCAATAACCAATGCATCCATCGAAGATATATTGAGGAATTACCTCTGATATCCTCTAGCTCAGATGGAAACTCCCAAATTTTGGCGAATCACTATATTTCAGCTCGTCGAAATAATGAGAAACGAAGACCGCTGCGATCATTGTCAAAAATCCTGTACAACGATCCGTCTCGAATGACAAAAATCTCGTATTTCATTCCGACATCTTTTGACAAAAATGCGGGCCGCAACGGGAATGCCGATCAGGCTTTCCACCGTTTCCCCTTTCTTTCATATGAAACCGATATCCTCATGAGGGAATGATGATAGGACGTTTCCATCCCGTCATCATCTGGATGGAAACTCATGTCCTCTTCCTCTTCTCCGGAAAAACCCATGCCAACGGGTCGCGGCATCCGCAAGGGCCGCAGGGAACAGGTGACGATCATCATTGCCCCCGACATCCTCGATCGCGTCGATGAAAGAGCGGCCCGCATGGGGCTCAGCCGCGCCGCCTGGATCAATACCTGCATTTTCCAGGGCCTCGAAGCGGGCTTTACCGGCATCAAGGGAGAGCGGAATGACTGATCCGGCAAAGACGGTGTCCGGCCCGATCGGCAAGGCCTTGGAGCGTCTGGAGGCATCGATGAAAGCGAAATCGAAGGAGAAGGCCGAGCCGCAGGATATATCGGAGCTGCTGACCAGCCCGCAGTTGGATCTCTTCATCGCCACCGGCCGGGCCGCCTCTCCCAAGGATGAACTGGCGACCATGGAACATCCGGTCTATGCGATCGAGGATGGCGACCAGCGGATCCTGTCCTACGAACATAACGGCCAGACGCTGGAAGTCACGCCATCAGTGAAGGGCAGGGCAACCATCCATGACAAGGACATTGTGCTCTGCTGCGTCTCGAAGCTCGTCGATGCCATCAATCACGGCCAGGCGGTGTCGCGGACCGTCAGCATCACCGCCCACGACCTCCTGAAATTCACCAACCGCAGCACCTCCGGCCGCGGCTATTATCTCCTGGAGCAGGCCCTGGACAGGCTTGCCGGCACCCGTATCAAGACATCGATCGCCACCGGCAAGCCTGCGCGGCGACGCACCAAGGCCTTCGGCCTGATCGATGCCTATGAGGCGGTGACACGCGGGCCGGAAAACCGCCTGGAAGAACTGCGCATCACGCTCAGCGAATTCACTTTCGATGCGACCCTGGCGCTCGAAGTGCTGAGCATCGATCCGGATTATTTCAAGCTGCGCAAGGGAACGGAAAAACGGCTTTACGAACTGGCCCGCAAGCATTGCGGTGACCAGGGACGCTGGAAGATCGGCCTCGATCTCCTGCAAAAGAAGGTCGGATCCCGCCAGCCGCTCTTCAAGTTCCGGGCGGCCGTGCGCGCCATCAGCGAAGCCAACACCCTGCCGGGCTATCACATCGTTTTTCTGCACACTGATGATTCCGTTGTCTTTTACGGGCGCAACGATGCCGGGCTCAACGCCATGCAGATGGATGCCGTCACCAGGACACCGGCGATGCGCTCACGCCGGAAAACCATCCGCGGGTCTGACAACGCTTCTTGAAACACGGCGCTTGGACTCGTCACTCTACGGATGTTTTCAGGTAATTTCTTGATATGAATGAATAAATCTCTCTTCGGGAACACAGGGCGCAGGAATGGCCCCACGGAAGTCCGATGCCTTGGAGCTTCAGATTTCGGTTTGAACCCCATTCCATCGGGTGTAGGCGGCATTCGTCACTCTGGAGATGTTCACTCGTCACTCCGGGGATGCGTCTTCGTCACTCTAGGGATGTTTGACTCGGTACTCCACGGATGAGGATTCGTCACTCCGGGGATGGCCGCGTTCGTCACTCTACCGATAATCTGCAAGGTTTTCGGAAATGAAAACAAAAGCATAACGAACACGTAACACGCGCGCGCGCTTTAACGTCTTTAACAGAGTCCTTAACGGAAGCCATGCCGAGAGAATTTCCAGGCGAAACGATCCCGCTTTCGTGTCGGACAATGCCGCATAAACAGAACGCTGGGACAGACAGGTTATCGTCAGTGGATATCCTGTGCAGCGATCCCGACGATATCCATGCGAACTGCCGTTTCTGCGACGAGCACTCCGCCATGATAGGCATCCAGCCGGATATCGAACAGGCCTTCATGCGCCGGCAGGTCCAGCATATCCAGGAGCATGAAATGCCCCTGGCCGCCATCGACGGCGAGCGTTGCATGGGTCGGATCCTTCGGGCTGTCGGCCACCCCGTCATCATCGGCATCGAGCGCCCAGGCATAACCGTGATCGGCATCACCCTGGAGCAGATAATGCTTCCACGCGACCCCGGCCGTTGGATCGGTGTCGATGCTCAGTTTGAAGGAAAAATCGGTCAATTCGCGCTGTCCGAGCGATGCGACTGACAAAGCGATCGAGCTGCCGGCCGTCACATGATCGAAACCGGCGGTATGGCCTTCGACATAGCCCTTGCTATGCAGGGGCGTGCCCGCCGCATCGCGCAGGCTGAGCCCGAGTTCCAGATGGGCGCTGTTGCTGGTGGCGATCGCAAAGCCTTCGGCCGAACCTTTTCCGATCAGCAGGATCTTGTCATTGCCGTCGAGCCTGTATGGCGTGATCGCCGCATCGAGAGCGTAGGTGACACCTTCGATCATGCCGCCGTCCGGAGCGGGAAACTGGGCTCCGCCACTGGAGCCGGGCAATGCCGCAATTGCCTTATCCACAATTTCGGCCGTTGCAGGGACTTGGCCATCGACCGTTTTGAGGAACAGGCGTGCAAGGCTGGCGGCGCTCTCTCCCCGATAGGCTTCGATCTCGGCTTTGGTGTCGAGATGGCGCGTATACAGATCGGCCGCGGCGACCTTCAGGTCGAGTGCGTTTCGATCCGGACCGGAGGCGGCATCGATGATATGCATCGCAACCGTCTGCATCGTCGCCCGGCCGTGAGCCAGTTCCTCCTCATAGACGTGAAGAGCCGCGGAATCGGAGTTGCGGCCGAAAAGGTTCTGGAAGACGGTCTCGATCACGTCGCTGCTCGAAACACCATCAAAAACCTTCTGGAATTCGGCCTGGGCGGACATCCGTGTCGCGACCCCCGCAAGAGATGTTCCGGCATCGATCTGCTGGTTCCAATAGCGCAGGCCTTCCGGATCTGCCGGCCGTCCGAAAAACGCGATGTATATTTCCTGCAGGTTGGTCATCGGTCCGTGCCCCGTTTCAGCAAGGCTGACAGAAACTTAAAAGCATTTATTAATCAAATGTTAACGCCGCGCTTGGTTAATGTGCCAGAAAACCGTTTTGCTTTGGCAGCGACTAAGGCTAGGGACTTTCCGAAAGCAGACGATGTGCGTAGCGTGCAGATGTCCAGCCGGGATAAAGACTTCCGTATGCGTGTTCTCCATTTTTTCAAAACCTATTGGCCCGATACGTTTGGAGGCGTGGAGCGCACCATTCACGCCATCGCCAAAGGCTGCCGCGCCTATGGCATGGAGGCTGACGTGCTGGCGCTCAGCCCCAAGCCCGCGTCCGAACCCTTTGTTTTCGACGGGCATCGCGTGATCCAGGTGAAGCAGGATCTCGATATCGCCTCGACCGGATTTTCACGCGCCGCTTTCAGGGCGTTTCGCGATCTCAGCCGCCAGGCCGACGTGGTGCATTTCCATTTTCCCTGGCCGTTCATGGATCTGGTCGATCTCGTCACGCCGCATCGAAAACCCGTGGTGGTCACCTATCACTCGGACATCGTGAAGCAGAAACTGCTGCTGCGCCTTTACAGTCCACTGATGCATCACTTCCTGCGCGGCGCCGACCGGATCGTCGCGACTTCGCCGAACTATCTGTCTTCCAGTCCGGTGCTGCCGCTTTATCGCGACAAGGTGGAGGTCATTCCGCTTGGTCTCGACGAGGCCGATTATCCGGCACCCGACCCCCAGCGCATTGCGTATTGGCAGGACCGTTTCCCGGACGGCTTCTTTCTCTTCGTCGGCGTGCTGCGCTATTACAAGGGGATCCATATCCTGTTCGAGGCCGCCCGAAGCACGGGCCTGCCGGTGGTCATCATCGGTGGCGGCGGGCTTGAAAGTGAGTTGAAGGCGCGCGCCGAGGCGGAAGGCCTGTCCCAGGTCCATCTGCTCGGGCCTCTTGCCGATGCGGACAAGTCGGCTCTGCTTTCTCTTTGCCGGGCGCTGGTCTTTCCATCGCATTTGCGGTCCGAAGCTTTCGGACTTTCCCTGGTGGAAGCCGCCATGGCCGGCAAACCGATGATTTCATGCGAAATCGGCACAGGCACGAGTTTCGTGAACCTGGACGAGGAAACCGGCCTTGTGATCCCGCCCGACGACCCTGGAAATCTGGCGCGGGCCATGCGGCGGCTCTGGAAAAGCGAGGAAGAATGCAGCCGGTTCGGCCGCGCTGCCCGGCTGCGTTATGAAGCGATGTTCACGGCCGAAAAAATGGCGAAAGCCTATGCGGATCTCTATCGGCGCCTGAGGTGACGCGGTGCGGCACGGGTGGTCATGAAACGCTGTTCTGCCGCCCCTAGGTCAATTCGGAGATCGAGCTTGACCCGTCGCGCAAAACATCGTCGATAGATCACCGTCCCACCGGTTTGGATCCCATGTTCGAAGTCATCGCCGAGGATACGTTCGATTTCCGTTCGCAGGAATATGCCGAACTGTTCAACGGTTCGGCGGCGACCGCATTCCAGCATCCCATATGGCTTGCGCAACTGTATGAGAAGCTTGTGCCGCAAGGCGCGGCAACGCCGCTGATCATCGTCGTCCGTGTGCGCTCAAGCGGAAAGCTTGCGATGGTCCTGCCGCTGGTGCGACGCAGATACATGCTGCTGAAGGCCATTGAATTCGCGGATATGCGGGTTTCCGACTATGTATCGCCGGTCGTGGACGAAAAAACGTTTTCCTGCATTCTGGCCGACAGCCAGACATGCGCTGCCATCCGCACATATCTGCGGCCCTATGATCTCCTGCGCATCGGCAAGCTTACGGACCGCTCGCTGGCGATGGAACGCCTCTTTGGCATCGGCAAGCGTGACGACATGGGAATGAGTGCCTATTGCAGCAAGCTGGAGCCGAGCTTCGCCGAATGGCGCGCGCATCAGTTGGATCGGTCCTATCGCAAGGAACTCGACAAGAAGACGCGGCAACTCAATCGCATGGGAAAGGCGCGCTTCGAATGCGCGGACGGCCCGGCCGCCATCCGCACGATATTCGATGCGCTCAAGTTCTATCGCGGCAACCGCTTCGATGGCAGCGACGGCCCTGCCGACCTCTTGCAGCAGGCGTCCTATTTCGGTTTCTATCTGGCGGTGGCCAATGAAGGATGCGGTGGATTTGCACGCACCTATGCGATGTGGATGAATGACCGGCCGATCGCCGGCGCGCTCGGGCTCGCGCATCGGGGCTCGTTTCTCGTCATTCTCGGTGGTTTCGACGAGGCCGGCTACAGGAAACAATCGATCGGCAGCCTGATGTTCGAGCAGATCGCCCGGGACTGCATCGGGCGCGGCGACCTGCATCTCGATTTCACCATTGGCGACGAGCCCTACAAACGCATTTTCGGCGGCCAGCCTTCACCTATGTGGCAGATCCATCGCGCCGGCAGCCTGCTCGGCTATGCTGCGCATCTGGCCGTCGAAAAATTTCCGGCCGCCAAGCAACTGGCGCGGCATGTCCTGGGCGGCGGGCGCGGCAAGAAGGTCGAAGCGTCTGGCGCCGTCGTGCCGCCGACATCAGGTCAGAACACCGAATCCTCCTGATCCCGGCTTAAGTACCGTCGGCAGGAACGCTTCTGCCGGGCTGCAAGCGTGATCAGCCGGCGGCTTCGGTATTCGGCCGCCTGAGATTGCACAGCCGGGCAGCAAGGTTCGGACTCAGCCTATCGATCCCGTGCAGGATACGGCGTTGGCTGAAGTGAACCTGCCGGCGCGCACGCCATCGCAGGCCGGTCTCGATGGTCAGGCTGCGACGGAAGCGCGCCTGGGCGAGCCCATGTTCATCCACCGCCTGCTTGACCGAATCGTCGTAGAATGTCGCGATCTTTGCCGCCGGCATGCCGGGGGAGGCCATCCATTGCGGCACATGCACCCTGCATAACCGTTCGACATCGGTGAGCAGCCGGCTGACGCCGGTTCCGGCTGCAGGGCAGGACGTCTGGTAGGCGTCTCCAATGAGCACGGCGCCGTCGCGCCTGCAATTTTCGGCGACCGTGATGTCGGTCAGCCAGCTCGACACGCGATCCATGACCTCGAAATCGCCGAATGTTTCGACCAGCCCGGGAAGCGTTTCGACAAGCGTTTCGCGCGGCCGGCCGCGCAAAGCCTTGACCCAGGGATCGTCATGCTCGCGGAACACAAAGAGATTGGCGCGGGTGACGCCGCCTGCGGGAAACAGGCTCAGATAATCGATGCCATCGCAAACCCGGTCGCCGTAACAGGTCAGCGCCGCATGCTTGAAGGCGCCTGCGCCGACCGGCCGGATATTGAAACCAAAGGTCATCGACTGGCGCCGATGGACGAAGCGGCGCTCGATGCCGAGATCGCGCCGCAGGATGTCGCCCATGCCGGTGGCCAGCACGAGCAAGCGCGCCGTCACGTCTTGCTGGCCGACGATCGATATGCGCTGGCGGTCCGGCCCGGCCTCGAGGGCGCCGACCCGGCCGGCGATGAAGCGCACGCTCTCGGGTAGTTCGGCGCGCATCGTACCGACGAGGTCGTCGTAGAAAATGCCATAATGGAGCGCATGCGTGCGATCGAGCACGCTGCCTCCGCGAATATTGACGATCTCGTCGAAAGGTGCCGCGGCTGCGGAAAGACTGTCCAGAAGGCCGATCCGACGCAATGTCTCGATCTGGTCGCCGGCGATTTTCTCGACACGGAACTCGCGGGGAAAAACCGGGTAACGGTCGATCAGCGTGATCCGATAGCCCTGCCGCCCGAGAAGGATCGCGGCCAACGTTCCAGACAAGCCGCCACCGACAATGGCGATCTCCGTATCGATTCCCGCCGGCAGTAGGCGTGGCGGATGTCCAACTGTCATTGAGAATACCTCAAGAGCGAAGAAAGGCGCAGGGATCGGTGTCGGATACTGCCAGGATATCCTTGTTTACACAAAGACCGGCTTCTCGATCGAGTCGATTTCGTCGGTGCCCGCGACAGGAGCACCACAATGAAATGCTTTCCGCTGGCGACCAGCCCATGCGTTGAGGCCAGGCTAACCCAATCGGGTGATGGCAGACAACTTCATAGTTGATACCGTCTTGTAATTGTGACGTGAAGCAGGTTTTGCGCCCTGCTGGAGAGGAGCAACGGGACAGATCGGTTGCCCGACACCTGGAAAAATGCCTTGCGGAGGAAAAAATGCAGCGGATGAATGTTTCGGAGGTGGTCGATTTCGAACTCAGCACCGGGCTGAACAGCCTGAATGTGCTGGTGGCGGATGCCACGGGACAAACGGTTGCCCTTGAATTTTCCTATGAAACGCTCGCGACGATGGCCGGGCTCTTTCTTGTCACCGGCAGGTGTTTGACGCCGCCGATCGACCTGCCGGCTTTTCCTGCATCGGATGTCCGTGTCTTTCCGAGGGAAAACGGCGAAGCCGTTCTACAATTCATGGATGACCGCGGAACCCTGCTGCCGGTGCTCGTATCCCAGACCAGTTCGATGCAATTGAACATCATGGCGCACTGTGTCGGGCACCTGGAACGGGAACGGATAGAAACGGCTGACCAACCGCAATGTCCGGAGATGGAAGCAATGGGCGTTCCGCAATGATGGTCGGTCCAGGCCATCCGGACTGACGTCATAGCCGGCTGCACATTGCCCAAGCCTTGGACAGCGCGATGCCGCGCAATCCTCCGCTGAAGCAGTCAATATGCGTCAGTCAATCGTCCGCAACGTGGCGACCGCGGCGACGAAATCGGTCTGGCGGGTCATGCCCGATTTCGACAGGATCGACTTGACGTGGGAGCGCACGGTTTCCTTGCTTACCGCCATTTCGTTTGCCGCGCCGGCGATATCGGTTCCCCCGGCCAGGAAGCGCGCGACGCGGGCTTCGGTCGGCGTCAGGTCGAAGAGGCCCTGCAGCGTTTCCGCATTGGGAACGCGTGAGCGGTCGATGGGGGTGACGATCAGGAAAAAGGCGGCGCTGACGAAAATATCGCAGGCATTGCCCTTGAAGGGAACCAGATGCACCACGGCGGGCGGGGTGCGATCGGCCTGCGGCAGGGGAAAGGAGCAGCCGGCGAGACTTCCCAGCCCGCGCGCCGCCTCGATTGCATCCGCCAGCCGCCGGTTGGCCGGCCCGTATTGGAAATTCACGACGTCGCGCGCCGCGATCCTGATCTGCGGCGACAGGGTTTCCAGCAGATCGTTGCAGGCGAGCACGCGGCCGTCGCGGCGCAGCACAGCGGAGGGCAGGCCGGTCATCTTCAAGGCCTCGACGGCGGCCGCGATCCGCTCGAATTCGAGGCGGCTGGACATCATCGCCGCCCGCGCCAGATGCGGCCGCAAGGCATCCAGATAGGCGATGGCCGAGCGCTCGACCGGGCCAGTCGCCCGCTTCTTCTCCACCGCGACGATGATCTTGTCGCCGCTCGGCGTCTCGATGAAGGTCGAGGCGCCGAAACCGTAGCCGAGCGGTTGCATCATGCCGGTATAGATCGGCAGGGTGTTGTAGTCCTCCTCGGTAAAATAGTCGGACTCGTCGATGAAGCCGCGATGCTCGATGGTCAACAGCTTGTCGGTTCGGGTGTTGTAGCGATACCAGCCCTCGTCGATCATCTTCCGCTTCATGTCGTCGAGCGCATCGGAGGCCAGCCATTTCGTGTCCGGCGCGCTGGTATTGACGAGCGAAGTGCCTTGCGCGCCGGTGCGCAGGGCCATGTGGTCAAGGATCGCGTACCATGTCTGGGGCAGGAAGGCCGCCTCGTAAATCTGGTCGAGAATGGCGGGTAGATCGGTCATGAGCCTCTTGGATGTTATGCAACCGGACACAGCATAACTGCGACACGCCGCGGCGCAACCGATTGAGGTGTCCTAAATCGGGATTTGCGCCATTTTCATGCAGCTCATGGAGGCTGCAATCGTCCCATTTTGGCACAAAAGACGGCCCGCGCCGGCGCGGTTAACCGTAATGCCAGGCGGAATGCCCGTTTGACCTGCCCGATCCCCCTGTATCCCCCATCTGGGTGATGGAGGGGGGTTAATAAGTTGTTAACACTCTCTGCGTGCGGCAAGTTTTGTAAACAGGGGGTTAAACACCAATGCGCAACACACTCTTCCATTCCGTCTCCGCCCTGGCATTTTTGGCCATGGCCGGCGCTGCGCTGGCCGGTGCAGACAACAATACAGCGACTATCAATCAGGCGTCGCATGTCTGGGATAGCAATGCTACGATCCGTCAGCATGGTTCCTGGGGAAATGCCGAAATAAAGCAGGGCTATGACTTTGGCGGCCGGGGCGATGGCGATGTCGCGAAGGCAGACGGCTGGCTCCCGAGCACAGTCACGATCGATCAGTATGGTACGGGCGGTACCGCAAGAGCATCTCAGAGCTCCGTCTTAGGAGGCCAACAGACCATCACGCAGTTGAATGGCGGCACGGCCGAGGCCCGGCAATGGAGCGCTATTTATAGCAAGCAGACCATTTATCAGGATGGTGCAAGCACGGCGTTCGCCGATACCCAGAGCAGCAGGACCGAAGCTACCATTAACCAGTGGGGCGGCAACAACAACAGGGCTTACCTTCTTCAGGGAAGAAGCTTCAACGCTGGTACCGGTGTCGCTGATAACTCAAAAGGTACGATCAACCAGAAAGGGGAATCGAACACCGCCTTTCTCGAACAGATCGGTTCCGGCGGAGAGGCAACCATCACCCAACAGGAAGGCGGCTGGAACGAAAGCTATGTTATCCAGAGCGGCCTCAACGATTGGGCGAGCATCACCCAACAAGGCTACAGCAATCTTGTTTCTCTGAAGCAGACCGCAAATGATGTCAGGGCTACCGTCTGGCAAGATGGTAGCAACAACAAGGCTTGGCTGACTCAGAACGGTCAGTACGGTAACATCACCGTCACGCAGATCGGCGACGGAAATCAGGCAACGGTCGATCAGTCTGGCTGGAACAATGCCGCCGTGATTTCCCAGGTTGGCAACAGTGATATTGCTACCATCATCCAAGCCGGTGAAAACAACACCGCGACCATTGCCCAGCAATAAGCGGTTACCTCGATACGGCGCGGCATGAACCGCGCCGTATTTCCTATATATGCTGTGATGCGGGTTCGTCAGGAGGTTTCAGGAATGAAAAATTGGATTACCGTTCTGGCCCGACTTGTATTCGGTCTAATTATACCAGGGCTTGCCGGAACATATCCGGCTGGTGCCGATGAGGCGACATCTCCATCGTCGCTCAACGAAGACCTGCTCAACGAATTCACTGGCGCCGGCGCTCATATCCGGCAGGCTGGCAGTGGGAATACAGCGACCATCGTCCAGCAAGGCGGTTCCGGCAACTTCGCCTTCAGTGCGACGGATGGCAACGATAATGCGATCACCATTCTCCAGAGCGGCTCCGGCCATTCGGCGGGCGTGATCGCGGATTCGGACGGGGCGCGGGTGACGGTCGATCAGAGCGGCATCGGCCATCGCGCCGGCGTCGTGGCCGAGGGCGGCAGCGCGGATATTTCCGTCACCCAGCGCGGCGCCAATGAAAGCGTGACCGTGCAGCAGACCGGCCCCGGCCAGGCCATCAGCATCACGCAGGGGGGATACTAACCGCGTTTATGAGCCGGCGGCCTTGTCGACCTCGAAGCGCGGCACTTCGATCGTGGTGTTGGTGATGCCGTCCGTCAGGTTGATGACCACCTTGTCGCCGACGAGCTGATAATCCAGCAGCATGTTGTCGATGGAGAACGTGCCCTGCACGGAATCGGACCCGAAGATATCCTGGGTGATCTTCGAAGCGATCGCCGACAGGATGCGGGATTTCAGGCCTTCCGCGAAGGTGCCCACCAGATCCTGGCTGGAGGACAGCTTGTCCTCTTTCTTCTCTTTCACCAGTTTCTGGTTTTCCAGCATGCCGAGATAATAGTTGGAAGCCAGCGGATTGCCGCCGAAACCGGGATTCTGGAATCCGAACTTCAGTTCGGATGCCTGCGCGGCCGTATAGACACCAAGGCCGGCGATGCTTGCGGCGATCAGCTTGAAAGACGGGCGCATCACCAGATTCCTTTCTTGGTTGCATCTTCGATGATATTGGCCAGCGCCAGGTTGATCGCCCTGTTGAGCGCGAAAACGCCGGGTTCGTTGACGGCGACGCCGGCCTCGCCTTCCAGAACCGCATGCAGCGTCACATAGCCCGCGCCGCCGATCTGCGAGCGTTTCGAGAAGATGGACTTGCTGACCGTCGAGGTCGAGAGAATGCGGCTGGTGCGCGTATCGACCAGCCGCAGGCTGATGGTCACCATGTCGCGCCGCACCTCGTCCTGGGCGCGCACGTTCAGAAGCCCGATCCCCGCGCCGCCTGTCTCGACATTCGAGGTGTAGTCGACGATGCTGCCGGTAATGATATAGTTGGCGGTGTTGACATAGGGCAGCGCCGCCGGCGCGGAGGCCGCCGTGAACGCTTCCTCGCGGGGCGCCTGCTCCTTCAGCCGTGCCAGATCCCGCTGGGCGGCTTCGAAGCGATCCTTGGCCTTGGAAAGGGCCGTATCGTATTTTGCGATCGAGGCATCGGCCTCGGAGCCGAACAGGCGCTGTTCGGCGGTGATCTGCTGCAGGCGGGCATTGTCACCCTTCTGCTGCGCTTCCTCTATCGCGCGGTTGAGGGTCGCCATCTTGCCCTTGGCGGCAGAGACCGCCGTCGTGCGCGCCATGTCGTTGCGGCGATAATCGTCCTCCAGAAGATCGACCTCGCGCTGCTTGGCCCGCAGCGCCTGCTCGAACCTGTCCTGTTGGGCATCCTGACGGGCGCTGAAGCGGCGCTGCTGCGCATCGAGGTAGGAGCGCTCCACCAATGTCCGCTCGTTGAGGACGCGCTCGACGAAGCGCCGCTCGACGACATCGAACCAATGTCCCTTGCCGGCATCGGTCAAGGCCTGGATGACCAGGGCTTCCGCCCCTTGCGTCACGGCGCGGGAGTAATCGGCATAATTCTCGTTCGGCCGGTTCTTCCCTGTCTGGTCCGGTATCTCGTAAACCGCGACGCGAATGGGCTTCTTGCGCGCCGGCAGGCCTTCCAGATATTTCAGGCGATCGGCATCGCGCGTTCCTGCCGTCAGCGTCTCGGCATAATATTTCTTGGCAGCCGTGGATGTTTCCGCGGTCATGTCTTTGTTCTGTGTCGCGCAACTTGCCAGTAATAAAGCCGATAGCGCGAATAAAACCGGTTTTTCAAGCATGGCATCCTCGGAAACTCTTTAGTTAACCCTTGGTAGCCAAACATGGTTAATAAATCCTTTTTGGTTGCTTTGGCGTAAACTATTAACAGCGCATGGAAATGTCGGAAGCCGGACCAGAAATGCATCGAAAATTCTCAATGATTTCAATAGCACAGCCCTCGAGATGCGCCCGAATTTCACCCATTTGGGGGAGACGAAAAGGTTAATTTCGCCACCTGCAGGGCCGGCGCCGCCGCAGGAAAAATTATCACGGTCGCACCATTTTTTGATTTCCCATCGATGCTGCGCCGCCTCCAGGCGATCCCGTTTCGCGGGATGTGCTTCGGCTTTACTCCTGCGCGGTCGCGTTGAAAGGAGAGAACTTGAGAATAAGATCGGCTTGCCGAGTGACCCCTGTCTTTGCGAACACGCTTTTCAGGTGGGTGCGGATCGTTTGGGTGCTCACGCCTTGCCTTTCGGCGATGGCCTGCACCGTCAAGCCCGACAGAAGCGCTTCGGTAACCCGCGCCTCGGCCTCCGTCACATCGTAGAGCTTGCGAACGATTGTCCTGAAGGGAAGGCCTGGAAAATTCAAAGGCACGATCGCTGCGATAGCGTCGGCCGCAGTGAAGATATCGCGTGCCTGGCGTTGAACAGGAATGATGTGAACCACAAACGGCGCGGCCTGGCCCAGAACCGGGATGGACCGCGGCGCGTGATCGAAATCCAATGTCGACAGGGCCTGCCGAAGGAGTATCCTGGCGCCGTCGTCCAGAATGTCGAGCCTGTCGAATGCTCCGATGGTGACCTTCGGTGTCACCGAGGTGAATCGGTCATTCACCAGCCTGACTTTTCCATGGCGGTCGATGGCCGCTGCGGCAATGCTGAGCTGCTCGAAACTTGCGAGAACGCCTCTGATCCTCTCGATGCCGAACTGAGTTGCGAGCATGGCGGCGCGGGCCAGATGGGGACGCAATGCATTGAGGAAGCCGCGGACCTCTTCCGAGATGGGTCCCCTGTCGTAGAGTTGATCGATGGAAAAAACCGCAACGTCGTCATTGGCGCCGGTGACATGGGTCGCCGTGCTCCAGCCCAGACCACGCGGCCGTAGAAAGTCCGTATAAATGGGATGATTGGCAATCTCATCCTCGCTGCAGACATCATGATCCGTCACAAAACCGATCGGCGCCATCGATATGACCCGTTGAGCACGGATGTTTTGCGCAGCCCATCCCTCTTCCATCATCACGTTCAGATGCTGTTCGCAGGTCTTCGACGCGACCATCAAGGGGCCGTGTTCGCTCAGCGAGAAGAATGCGCCGCCATGACAGCCGGTGTGATTGGCTATTTCTTCGATGACCGCTGACCAAAGCTCCGGCAGAACGGCAGCCTCATAAATCTGATCGATGATTGAGCGTTGATGAGACATGAAGGGTGTCCGCAGTTTTCATTGCCTCGCGTTGTTGCGACAGGTGGGATGCGGCGCCTTCGCCTTTTGAAGCGTTGATCGCATCACTTGGCATTGCCTTGTGCTGGGAATGGTGCGGAGAGACCCAGCAGAAGCGCGATCAATTCACCCTGCCGCCTGGTGCCCGTCTTGAACATGACCCGTTTGAGATGGGATCTGACCGTTTCGACGGTGCATTTGTTCAATTCCGCCAACTGCTCTACCGATTTCCCGGATGTTATGCCCCGTGCAATTCGAACCTCGGCGGGTGTCATGTCGAACAAGCCGGCGAGGACGCGCATGTCTGGTGGCCCGACTGTCCCCACTTCGGTGAAAACGAGTATGGCGAGGCCGCGCGCAAAGATGTCAAGCGCGGCCCGTCGCACGGGTAGCAGATGCAGGATCAGTGGCGGTGCCGTGCCGTCTGAAACCATGGGAATCGACTGCACACTTCCTTCAGCGCCTTTCTGCATCCTCGCCAGCGCATCGCTTACCAAATCTCGGGATGCTTGATTGTCGAGATACAGGCGGTCCCGCGCGGTGGTTTGCACCCTTGGAGAGAGCCTCTGGAACTCCGGGTTGGCGGCGAGCACTTGCTGCGTGGCGTCGATGGCAACGGCCGGAAGCCCGAGGAGGGAAAGAGTCGTTGTCGCAGTCTTGGCCTCGCTGAATGCAAGACGGGAGGCCAGATAGATCGAACGGGCCAGGTCGGGCTTGATCGCGTTGAGATGGGCAAGCTCGTCGTTCGAGTAGTGATCCATACCCTGGCGCCGGAGCAGATCGACCATGAAAATGTGGCCGGTCGGCTCCTGAAATACACATCCCGCCGACCAGTGCATGCCGATCGGCTTGATGAATTCGTTGAGGACCATGTCGGCCGCGAGTTCCTCCTCGGTCATGAAGTCGCGTTCCCGGGCGAAAGTGAATGGAAATTGCTCCAGGGCGCGGGCAGGGCGGATGTTTTCCAGGCGGCGCGGATCGGTGGAGAAGCGCTCGATATCGTCACGGACATTCGGCGTGCAGACGAAGCGATGCGTTCCGAGATGATCAATCGCAAAGATGGTGGCGGTTGCGGCGCCGACTTCAGAAGCGAATGCCTCACATGCCTTAGGCCAGAATTCCGGAATGATCGCCGCTTCATAGAAGAGATCGGCAACTGGCATGTCATTGCTGGAAATCCTCATGGCCCCTCTTGAGAACTCAATGAATATGGCGCGGCGCACTTTGGACGGTGCGTGCTCGTGCCGCATAGTCCTCCAATGGACTGCTCCGCTATGGGATTTCCTGGAAGATTTACATCCAGTGACCGATAATGCAACTCATCGGCTATCACCAAACTGGACCAGATGTGCAGTTTGACGACGGTTTGATGGTGAAATCGCGCATGGGCTCATGCCGAAGCTTCATACCACTGCTGCTGCGAGACACCCACGAGGGTTGCGCCGTGGATGGCGAAGATGCCGTCCTGGGTTGCGAGGTATTCGATGTTGGTCGCCGTCGTGGTGTTGCCGAGGTAGTTGAAGATCAGCTCCGCGCCGTTTGCCACGAACTGGATGGCCGAGAGAGCGCTGTCGATGATCAGCGTATCGATGCCGTTGCCGCCGTCGACGGTGTCGTGGCCCTTGCCGGCGATGAAGAGGTCGTTGCCATTGCCGCCGATGAGGATGTCGTTGCCGTCGGCGCCGTTAATCTGAGGGATGACCTTGATCAGGGCCGAACGGTCGATGCCGAGGAAGGAAAGCTCGTTGCCGATCGTTCCGCCGGCCAGGATGTCGTTGCCGTCGCCGCCTTCGATCCGGTCGTCGCCGGCGCCGCCGATCAGGAAATTGTCGCCGGCATTGCCCTTGATGAGATCGTTGCCGCTGCCGCCGACGGCATTTTCGATCAGCGAGCGGGTGTCGCCTTCGTAAAGCAGCGACATGGCGACATTGCCGGGAGCGGAATGGCCGGCGCCGAGATTGGCGAGCTGGCTGTTGCCGAAATCGATCCAGCCGCCGGGCGCGAGGTCGATCTTCAGGTTGCTGGTATAGGCGGAGAGGTCGATGGTGTCGCGGCCGCCGCCGTCCCAGATGGTTTCGAACACCTTGTTGCCGCCGGGCGCGCCCTGGCCGATGCCGTTGATGATCTTCTCGCCGGTCGTCGCGTTCCAGGAATAGACGGTGTCGTCGCCGCGCGTCGCATAATTGGCGCCGTAGAGGCTCTGGATCGCGGCGATGTCGCGCACCATCGGGCTCTGGGCATAGTCCCAGGTGCCGTTGGTGTAGCCTGTGTGGCCGTCGCCGGCATAGGAGGAATAGCTCATCACGGAATAGGCCATGGCGTCGACGGCGCTCGTGGAAACGTCGGCGCCGAAATAGGCCGGGTTTCCGGAGGCGAGTTCGGCGGCGCCGGCATGGACGGTGGCGGCCTGCGCGCCTTCATGAACCGGCGCGCCGTGTACGGCGCCGCCGCAGCAGGGGCAGAGCGCCTGGTCGGCGCCGCTGTCGGCGACGAAATTTCCGCCGCCGGCGCCGAAGACGCTTTGATGGGGGTGGCCGAGGCCAAGCGCATGGCCGAGCTCGTGAATGAAGGTCAGCTTGGCGTAATTGCCGTCGGTGGGATTGCTGTAATAGCCCTTGGCGGTGCCGAACCAGACGTCGCCGGCCTCGGCGCTGCTGCCGGGGGTATAGGCCCAGGCGGTCGTGGGGGCGGAGGAGGAGGCGATGCGCAGGTCGGCGTCGGCGCCGGTGGTTTCGACGATCTTCAGATTGATGAGTTCGCCCCAGGAGGCCAGCGCGTCGCGCACGGCGGACATCTGGGAGGCGGAAAGCGGCTGGTAGCCCTTGGCCGCCTCGCCGATACCGTAAGCGGAGCCGTATTGCGTGCTGGAGGCGGTGAAACCGAAGGTGACGGCGCCGTCGCCCCAGCGCGCCGATGCCAGCAGGCTGTCGATGAGGGTCGATCCGGTCGCGCTGTTCGAAATGATGCTTGCCATGTCCCTGCCTGTCCCTTTTTTGTTTGTAAAAGGGACAGTACAGGATAAAATTTGATATATATTTCAATGAATTAGAGCAATTTTACGGATTGCGGCAAAGCTTTGTTAACCGGCAGCCCAAGCCCGGCCGCCCGGGAAAAGATTGAACGTTTTCGCAAGGAAAACCGTGTCAATCCCCCATTTGGGTCAGATTTCGTATTAGGGGTTGTGCGTTAACCAACTGTTAATATTAGTAATTGATTAATACCTTTGGATGGTTTTTACTCCTCCCAAACCCGCATGACGCGAGTGAAAGGAGAGGATGACATGGCAACTATTCAGGGAATTTACGTCGCGCTTTTCGGCCGTCCGGCCGATCCCGGCGGGTTGGCGTATTGGAACGGCGTCACCAATAACGGTTCGGATCTGTCGAAGCTCATCGGCCAGCTGACGGCCTCGCAGGAATATCTCGACCGTTTCAAGGGCAAGACCAATGCCGAGATCGTCACGACGATCTACCAGTCGCTGTTCGGCCGCGCGCCGGATGCGACCGGTCTCGATTTCTTCACCAAGGGGCTGGCCAACGGCACGCTGAAGCTCGAAACGCTGGCGATCAACATTCTCGACGGCGCGCAGGGCTCCGACAAGTCGATCATCGACAACAAGACGGCCGCCGCCGACCTGTTCACCAAGAGCCTGGATACCCAGTCGGAAATCGACGCCTACAAGGGCAATGGCGCCGCCGATCTCGGCCGGGCCTTCCTCACCAAGGTCACGGACGACAAGACCACCATTCCGAGCCAGACGGATGTCGACAAGGCCGTTGCCGGCGTGGTGACGCCTTCCGGCGGTCAGGGGCCGAGCGAAGGTGGTGGTGGCGGAGGCGGTGATAGTTCGACGCCTGCTCCTTCTGTCGCATCCTATGACAGCGCAACGAAGATCCTAGCAATTGCCGCCAACGCCAGCGCGGCAGTGGCTGTTTCCGGAAACAGCCTTCAGATAAGTGCCAATGGTTTCAGCGGCACCTCTGCGACGGGCGTTGAGAAGATCGTCATCGGCAGTGGCTCCGTTCTTCACACAGCGGCGTCCGCATTGAGCGGGATTACAAACGTTTCCGGCACGGGCACGCTTGACGTGACGGGTGTCACCTTGACCAAGACTGCACCGGGAGGCGTGTTCGAGCCGAACCCTTCACTTGACGCCATCTATGGCCTGACCACTGCCAAATTCAGCGTCAACGGCAACGAGGCGGATACGATCAAGGCGATCTGGGATGTGCTCGATGACCGCTATGGCGTTCAGGGGTACAACAACAACGATACCAACAAGGCCTTCGTCGAACTGGGCATGCGGTATGTGAATTACCTTGAGAGCGGCGGAACGCCCTTCAGCGATTTCACGGTCAAAGCTTTGAACGACCGCAGCCAGAGTATGCATGACAACCTGCTCGGCAATCTCAACAAGGTTTCGATCGAGAGCCGCAATTTCCCCACGGACGTCAAGGATGCGTTGCTTGCCCTGGTCCCCGATGCTTATGAAACGCGGCCGGTTTATGACGGCAACAAGGGGTCTGTCGGCGGGGCTGAACATGACGGCGTGCGTGCCTTCGACTATGCAAGGCACTGGAGCCGGCCGGATTATATCGACCAGAATGCGAAAGCGTCCGTCGATGCCTCCGCTTCCACCAATGGAAAGCTCTACGTCGGTGGCGGCAACTCAGCCAATAATTTCAACGTCGTCCGTCATGAAGGCGAAGGGATCGAGCTTGCGCTCAAGGCAAAGGTGCGAGGCGGCGCCGATTATCAGCCGACGGATCCGAACGGCAAAGGCACGATTGCATATGATCATGTGAATGCAGGGTATCAGACTGTTACCTGGGGCGATAAGAAGGCCGCAGACTGGTCGTTCGATTTTTCCGTTGCGACAGGCCTGAACACCCAGAATGCCAGCAAGACGCTTGGGGACTACAAGTTCAAGCTTTCCATTGACGTCGATCCTTCCTCCGGCACCAGCAAATGGGTTGTCCTGGATCTCAAGGACAATGGCGGCGGCTCCACACCCTGGGTGCTGTCGAACGGAACGGTGGTCATCAATGACGATGACGGTTTGAATGTGAAACTTTCGCAGAACAGCGTGAACATCGGTTTCAAGGCGATTCTCGACCAGATCGATACCGACCCGGTCGCTGCTGGCGTTCAGCCGTATAACTTTAACGGCGGCAACTTCGATATCAAGCTGGAAGCATTCGATACGAATAACAACCTGCTCGCGGAAAACCATATCCGAGTCAATGTCGATCCCCTTTCTCCTATAGTTTGAAGATCGAAACCTACTGATAATGAAATGTAGGCGGCGCCTTGAGCGCCGCCTTTTTTGGCGGCTTCTGCAGATGGCCCAAACCTGCGCAATCAAAACAAAACGCATAAAAAAACCCCCAGCCGAAGCCGGGGGTTCTTCCTTTCCGAGAGGAAAGATTAAGCGAGGATGAAGTCGCCCTTGTCGAGGTTGGCAACACCAACCAGATCGAGCTTGATAACCAAGTCTGTAGCGGCGTTGAAGTTGCCGTCCTTGTTGACGTCAACGTACAGCAGCTTGTCAGTGTCGTTGAATGCGAGACGGTTCGTGGTATCGAAGAAACCAGCAACGTCAGCAGTCGGGGTGGTGGTGATCGTCTTGATGGTCGTGTCAGCACCGAGAGCAAATGCCTTCAGGTCGATCTTGTCAACGGAGGTCGAGGACGTACCAGCGGCAAAGCCCTTGATTACGTCGATCGCGCCAACTACCGATACGCCGGCCTTATTGTAAACAACCGTGTCGTTACCCGCGCCGAGAGTAATCACGTCAGCCTTAGCCGAACCGGTAATCGTTTCGCCATTGCCGGTAGCGGTGTATGTGAAGGTACCAGTGAATGCCGATGCATCAACCGTCTTAAGGACAGCGTTTCCAGCATCGTTCAGGACAGCGATGTCCTTGTCGCCAGTGATAACGAGCTTCTGAAGCTGAGCATCCTTAACGGTCAGAGAGCTTGCTGCGCCCGTGGAGTTCAGGGTCAGGTTTTCGATACCAGCAACGTTAAGGGTAGCAACGCCGTTAACAACGGAGTTAACGTTGTTAACGCTGACAGTTGCGCTGTCGTTACCACCGGTAACAGCAGCAAAGTTTACGTTCAAGTCAGCGTGATCGGTCGGGGCAGCGCCGGCGAGAACAACAACATCCTTGAACGAAACAGTAACCGACTTGTCGATATTGTTAGCGTTGAGCGACGCACCCTGATTGATGCCGGCAGCAGTAGCGGCAGCCGTCAGGTTTACGGACGACAGGTTGAGCTGCTGAATGCCAACAGAGGCGGCAGAGTCAAACGTATAGCTCTGACCAGCAGCGCCTGCACCAGCCGTAAGCGTAACACCAGCGCCAACACCCGGGCCAACCAGGTTCACAACTTCAACGCTCTTAAGGATCGGGTTAACCGAACCGTTAGCAACAAAAACAGCGTTAAGCGTATCGGTACCAGCCCCACCATCAATCGAGTCGGCCGAAGCAAAGTCAGCAGCCGCCAGAGCGCGGATGGTGTCGTTACCAGCGGTCGTCTTGAATGCGGAGTTTGCCTGATCCGGGGATACGAAATCAGCCACGTTGGTAAGCGTGAGCGTTACACCCGTCGTGCCCGTGCCGCCACCGTTAGAAGCGGTGACCATAGCAGCAACAGCCGTGTCAACAGCAGCAGCCGTCGGGACAGTGTCCTTGACGGTCGACAGGAAGGTGCGGCCCTGAGCGGCAGCAGCGTTGCCCGAGTAGGCTACGATTTCCGGACCGGTGTCCAGAGCCTTCGTGTAGAGGTCAGCAGCGGCAACCTTGTTGGTGACAACCGTCTTGTCCGAACCCTGGGCGCCATCGAGAATCGCGATTGCGATGTTCTTGATGTTGAGCGTGCCGTTGTTCAGGGCGTTGACGAAGAAGGTCAGGCCAGCAGCTTCGGCGTCGCGGCCGAACAGCGACTGGTAGATCGAGTTGACGATCTGCGTGTTGTTCTGGCCGGCGAAGCGGTCCTTGTATTCCTGGGTCGAAGCCAGATCGCCGATACCGTTGAGGTCAGCACCGTTCTTGGTGACGCTGTTGAAGTAAGCGAGGCCCGTCGGGTCAGCCGGACGGCCGAACAGGGCGACGTATACGCCTTGAATGGTAGCCATTGTGAAAATTCCTCTCGATTGGAACGACCAGATGTGTCGGTCGGGGAGGATAGCTATACCCGGATCCGGCGAAGGTCAAGAACCAGCTTTACGGAAAGTGATGTTTTTTCGTCAAACCGCACGCATTTGGTGCGTTCTCCCCTGTTTGGGGGATGCGGAAGGACGGAAAATCTCGTTGAAATGGCGGGGATTAGGCGGAAAACGCGTTTGTGATGTCATTTTTTTGCCACAGCTCTTTACACCGTAAAGCATTTACTTCTATATAGCGACAACTCAACACGGCCCGACGATCCACCGCCGCAGGGGCCGAATCACGTAAGATTATTGGGGTAAGAGCAATGCTGTCCGCAGCGAACACCAGCCCGAACAAGGACGATATCGCCGCCCTGCGCCGTGAGGCCGGTCTATGGGTTCGCGGCAAGCGGGAGGCCGCCGGCCTCAGCCAGCGCGACCTCGCCAACAGGGTGGGGCTGGAGCATTACACCTTCATCTCCCAGATCGAGGCCGGCCGCGGCCGCGTGCCGCCGGATCGCTATGAATCCTATGCTCTTGCCCTCGGAATCGAGCCGCGCGACTTCGCGATGACGATGCTGAAGTTCCATGAGCCGCATACCTATCGCCTCCTGTTCCCGCAGACAGCTAGCGCCGCCGCGCCCGCCGACAAGGGCGAGGAGAAGAGCTTCATCGCCAATCTCGCCGCCCGCCTCGCCCGGCTGGAATCCAAGCTCGGCAACGAGTGACGCGCCGCCTGCGTCGCAAGGCCGCAACGGTTTCGGGATATATGGAGAGCGCCTGCCGGGTTTCCTGGCGGGCGTCGACGTGTGCAAGCATTGCGTTTGTGGCAAACTTCGCTATGAGAAGAAGAAATTAGCCACCTCTTAACATATGTTTGCCCAATTTTAAGAAGATGGGCAATCTGCAGGACGTTCTGGGAATGCGGGCATTCGTCGAGCGTTAATCGGAAGCGAAAGACGGCTTTATGAAAATCAATCCATTCCAGCAGGCATTGACCACATACCGGACGATCATCGTCGCGACGATAACGTTCAGCGTGGCGATCAACATCCTGATGTTCGTCAGTCCGCTCTACATGCTTCAGGTTTACGATCGCGTGCTGCACAGCCGCAGCGAAATGACCCTGATGATGCTGACGCTGATCGCGCTGGCCATGCTCGGCATCTACGGCCTGCTCGAATGGATCCGTTCGCGCGTCCTCGTGCGCGCCGGCATGCGCTTCGACGAGATGATCGCCAAGAACGTCTTCAGCCGCGTCATCACCTCGTCGCTGAAGTCGCCGCAGTCGCGCTCCGAATTCGCGCTGATGGATATCGACCGGCTGCGCGAATTCCTGACCGGCTCCGGCCTGATCGCGCTTTGCGACCTGCCGTGGATGCCGATCTTCATCGCCGTCTGCTTCTTCTTCCATCCGCTCATCGGCTGGATTTCGGTCGGTGGCGCCGTCATCATCTTCCTGCTGGCGATCGCCAACGAATTCGCCACCAAGAAGCACCTGTCGCAGGCGACCACCTTCGGCCAGCAGGCGATCCACTTCTCCAACTCCACCCTGCAGAACGTCGAGGTCATCCGCGCGCTCGGCATGGAAGGCAGCCTGCGCGAGCGCTGGGACGAGATGCATCGCAAGATGCTGGAAAGCCAGGCGCTGGCCAGCGACCGTTCGGGCGCACTGCTGTCGCTCTCCAAGTTCGTGCGCATGGGCCTGCAGACCATCATCCTCGGCGCCGGCGCCTATCTCGCCCTCGAAGCCCAGATCTCGCCAGGTTCCATCATCGCCGCCTCGATCATGATGGGCCGCGCCCTGCAGCCGGTCGACCAGGTCGTCGGCCAGTGGAAGCAGTTCATCGGCGCCCGCCAGGCCTATGCCCGCCTCAACAAGATCTTCATCGACATGCCGGAGGAAGACGACCGGCTGAAGCTGCCCACCCCGAAGAGCAGCCTGGCCGTCGAGCAGGTCGCCGTCGTCGCTCCCGGCGGCAAGGCTCCCCTCATCCAGGGCGTCAACTTCGAGGTTCGGCCCGGTGAGGCGCTCGCCATCGTCGGTCCGAGCGGCGCCGGCAAATCCAGTCTGGTGCGCGCCCTCGTCGGCGTCTGGCCGACCGCGGCCGGCTCCATCCGTCTCGACGGCTCGGAGTTGCAGCACTGGGATGCCGACGAACTCGGCAAGCATCTTGGTTACCTGCCGCAATCCGTAGAGCTGTTCGCCGGCACGATCGCGGAAAACATTTCCCGCTTCCGCGACGATGCGACGCCGGAAAAGATCATCGAGGCCGCCAAGCTCGCCCGCGTGCATGAAATGATCCAGAACATGCCGGACGGTTACGACACCCAGATCGGTGTCGGCGGCCGTTCCCTCTCCGGCGGCCAGCGCCAGCGTGTCGGCCTTGCCCGCGCGCTGTATGAAAATCCGGCCGTGATCGTTCTCGACGAACCCAATGCCAACCTCGACAGCGACGGCGAAGAAGCCCTCAACCAGGTCATCGCCGAGTTGAAGGCAAAGGAAAAATGCGTCCTCTTCGTCAGCCACAAGATGAGCCTCGTCGTCGTCTCGGACAAGACGCTGGTCGTGGCGGGCGGTAGAATGCAGGGCTTCGGCCCGACCCGCGATCTCTTGCAGCCCAAGCCGGCCGTCACCACGATCGCCCCGCAAGGGGAAGCCGCGGATTACAACCAGAACCGCAGCGCCACCATTTAAGGCGGCGGCGAGAGAACCGGACAGGAAAGACGCGGCCTCGAAACTTTTTACAAGTTTTGGCCGCTCTTGCGTTTGAACGGGCAGACCAGCGTCAGAAAAGCCGTTTGCCTCGAAAAGGACAGGACATGACCAAGACGGACAAGAACGCACGCCGTTCCTTTTCCCCCGCCCCCTATATGGTCGCGGGTTACCTGACGGTTTTTCTCGGCTTCGGTATCTTCGGCACCTGGGCGGCGACCGCGCCGCTGGCGAGCGGCGTCGTCGGCAAGGGCGTCGTCTCGCTTGAAGGCAACCGCAAGACGATCCAGCATCTCGAAGGCGGCATCGTGTCCGACATCGTCGCCAAGGAAGGCGATATCGTCAATGCCGGCGACGTCCTGCTCAAGCTCGACCCGACCCAGGCGCGCGGCAACTACGCGCTGTGGAACACCAAGCTCCTGTATCTTCAGGCGACCGAGGCACGACTGATCGCCGAAAGCACCGGCGCCGACAAGATTACCTTCCCGGAAAACGTGCTGAAGAGCGACCTGCCGGAAGCCCAGGCCGCCATGAAGATGCAGACGAGCCTGTTCAACGACCGTGTGAAGTCTCGCGATGGCAAGGTCGCCATCCTGAATGCGCGCGTCGAGCAGCTCAGGCAGGCGACCAAGGGTTTTCAGGACCAGTTGAACGCCATCGACAAGCAGATCGATTCCATGACGGCCGAACTGGAGCGGCTGGATTCGGGCATGACCAAGGGCGTCGTTTCCGCCAACCAGCATTCGCAGATGACGCGTGGTTTCCTCAGCCTGCAGAGCAATCGCGGCGAGATCGAAGCCGACATGGCCAAGACCCGGGAAACCATCTCCGAGGCCGAGTTGCAGATCGTCCAGACGCGTCAGGAATTCGTCGAGCGCGCCGTCAGCGAACACAAGGACACCCAGGACCAGCTCAGCGAAGTTGCCGAGAAGGTCCGCGTCACCAAGGATATTTTGAGCCGCACCACGGTGACGGCGCCGGTGCGCGGCATGGTCCAGAACGTCAAGGTCTATACCGATGGCGGCGTCGTCCGCCCGGCCGAACCGCTGATGGATATCGTTCCCCTCGACGACGACCTGATGATCCGCGCCCAGGTGTCGCCAATCGACATCGACAACGTCAAGACCGACGCCAGGGTCGAAGTCCGCTTCTCGTCCTTCTCCAGCAAGACGACGCCGGCCATGTTCGGCCACATCACCGTGCTCAGCAAGGACGTCATCGAGCCGACGGCCGCCAACCAGCAGCCCTATTACCTGGCTCTGGTCAAGGTCGAGGACAAGGACATTCCCCAGGAACTGAAGGGCCGCCTCATCGCCGGCATGCCGGCGGAAGTGGTCATCTCCACCGGCGAGCGGACCTTTGCCCAGTATATCGTCAAGCCGCTGGTCGATTCCTTCCACAAAAGCCTGAAGGAAAAATAAGTCAGCCAGCTCTAGCGGAGCCGATCGCTCGCTATTTCACAGTTTTCAGCCATTTTTGGAGCCCGGGGCCGAACGGTCTTGGGCTCCAGTCATGAATTGCGCCAGAAGGTCCCGATGAAAGTCATCCTGTCCGTACAATCCATCAAGTATCCCCTGACCGGGATCGGGCGATATACGTACGAACTGGCAAGAAATCTGCCCGAGGTGGCCGGCATTGAGGCTCTGAAGTTTCATAACGACGGCGGCTTCGTCGAGACGATTCCGCAATCCTTCGAAGGAACCGACCGGCCGGACCCGCGCGCATCGCGCATTCAGGAGATCAAGCGTTTCATCGCCAGGAGCAAGCTCATCGTCGATGCCTATCGGTTCCTGCGCAGCAAGACGGACCGGGATGTCTTCAAGGGCTATGGTGACCATCTCTATCATGGCCCGAATTTCTACCTGCCGAAATTCCCCGGCCGCACGGTGGTGACGGTCCACGATCTCTCGGTCCTGACTATGCCGCAATTCCATCCGCGCGAGCGCGTCCTGTATCTTGGCAAGGAAATCGAAAGCGCGGCGCGCCGCGCGACGCGCATCGTCACCGATTCCCACTACACCAGGGCCGAGGTTCTCTCCTATTTCGGCTTTCCGGAAGAAAAGGTCGGCGTCGCACAGCTGGCGTGCGGGTCCGAATTCCGGCCGCGCTCGGCCGAGGAGCTGGCGCCGGTGCTCCAGACCTACGGGCTTTCGCCCGGCGGATACGCGCTCTATACCGGCACGATCGAGCCGCGCAAGAACCTCGTCGCGCTGATCGACGCCTATGGACGGCTGCCGGCCGAACTGCGCCGGCGCTATCCCCTCGTGCTCGCCGGCTACAAGGGCTGGAACAACGAGGCGATCATGGAGCGCATCGCCCGTGCGCAGGCGGAGGGCTGGCTGACCTATCTCGGCTACGTGCCCAACGACCACCTTCCTCACCTGTTTTCCGGGGCGCGGCTGTTTGCCTTCCCCTCCCTCTATGAAGGCTTTGGCCTGCCGGTTCTCGAAGCCATGGCCTCGCGCGTGCCGGTGATCGCCTCGGACCAGGCCTCGTTGCCGGAAGTCGGCGGCGAGGCGGCGGCCTATGTCGCGCCTGGCGACGTCGAAGGCCTGACCGCCCTTTACGAGCGCTGCCTGACCGACGAGGAGACGCGGCGCGACATGATCGAAAAAGGCGTGGCGCAGGCCGGAAAATTCAGCTGGCGCCGATGCGCCGAGGAAACCGTTGCCCTATACAGGGCGGCAAGCGGCGCCTGATTTCGTCAGGCAGCGATGCGACAACCAGCGAGGATGCGATCGTGCTCAGCTCATTGGTGAAGGCGGTATGGCAATACCGCTACTTCATCTACACCTCCGTCCGGGCCGATTTCAACGGGCGCGTTTCCCGCAGCCGGCTGGGCCTGCTCTGGCTGGTCATCGCCCCGCTGTCGCAGGTGCTGATCTATGCCTTCGTGCTGTCGTCCTTGATGTCGCAGCGCCTGCCCAATATCGACAACCGTTTTTCCTATTCGCTGTACCTGCTGGCCGGCTTCCTCGGCTGGTATCTGTTCACGGATATCTTCAACCGCTGCCTGACGCTGTTCATCGACAATGCCAATGTGCTGAAGAAGATCTCCTTTCCGCGCATGGCGCTGCCTTTCGTGGTCGTCATCTCCTCGACGATCAACAACGTCATCTTCTTCGTCATCGTCGCCGCCGTTTATCTTGCGACCGGCTACGGCTTCAGCACCAGTTTCGTCTGGCTGCCGGTCCTCTTCCTGCTCAACATCCTGTTCGCGACCGGCCTCGGCCTGGTCTGCGGGGTGGTCAACGTCTTCATCCGCGATGTCGGGCAGATGTGCGGCATCGTCATCCAGTTCCTGTTCTGGCTGACGCCGATCGTCTACACGATCAACATCCTGCCGCCCCTGTTCCAGAAGATCGTCATGCTCAACCCGCTGTTCTGGATCATCGACAGCTATCACCGGGTCCTGGTCTACGGCACGGCGCCCGATTATGCGGCCCTTGGCGCGCTCACCCTGCTTTCGGTGGCGCTCCTGTCGCTTGCCCTGTTCCTGTTCAGGAAATCCAGTTCTGAAATGGTGGATGTTCTATGACGACGCCTGTGATGTCGGTGCATAATGTCGGCAAGGTCTTTTACCGATACAGCCACGAGCTCTACCGGATCGTCAGATGGTTTTCCGCCCGGGCGCCGGCGGCCGAGGAGAAATGGGTTCTCCGCGACATCTCGTTTTCCGTGCCGCGCGGCCAGGCGCTGGCGATCGTCGGCCGCAACGGCGCCGGCAAGAGCACGCTCCTGAAGCTGATCACCGGCACCATGCGCCCCAGCACCGGCCATGTCAGCCTGAGCGGCCGCATCTCGGCCATCCTCGAGCTCGGCATGGGCTTCAATCCCGATTATACCGGGCGCCAGAACGTCTTCCATTCGCTCGGCCTGATGGGCCACCAGCATGCCGATATCCTGGCGGCGCTGGCCGATATCGAGGCCTTTTCGGAACTCGGGGATTACTTCGACCAGCCGCTGCGCGTCTATTCCAGCGGCATGCACATGCGGCTTGCCTTTTCGGTCGCCACCGCCTTCCGGCCCGATATTTTGATCGTCGACGAGGCGCTGTCGGTGGGCGATGCCTATTTCCAGCACAAGAGCTTCGATCGCATCCGCGAATTCCGCAAGCTCGGCACGACGCTGATCCTGGTTTCCCACGATCGCATGGCGATGCTGGGCCTGTGCGACCGCGCCATCCTGCTGCATGAGGGCCGCGTGGCGCTCGACGGCGAGCCGGAAAGCGTGCTCGACTATTACAACGCTTTGCTCGGCCACAAGGCCGGCGAGACGATCGTCACCGAAGCGCTGGGCGACGGCCGCATCCGCACGATTTCCGGCTCGCGCAAGGCGACCGTCGACGATGCCGTGCTGATCGACGAGGCCGGCCAGCCGGTCGATACCGTCGATGTCGGCGACATCGTGCATCTGCATGTCAAGGCGACCGCCCACGAGGCGCTGGAACAGCTGGTTCTCGGCTATGCGATCAAGGACCGCTTCGGCCAGACCATCTACGGCACCAACACCTTCTACAGCGACCAGGCCCTGACGGACGTCGCGGCCGGCGAGCGCCTCGCCTTCCATGTCAGCTTTCCCGCCGATCTGGGGGTCGGCACCTATTCGATCGCGCTTGCCCTGGTGGGCGGCGAAAACCACATCGGCGAAAACTACGAATGGCGGGATCTGGCGATCATCTTCAGCGTCGCCAATCTCAGCAAGCAGCCCTTCGACGGCAAGGCCTTCCTGCCGCCGCAGATTTCCGTGTCGCGTCAGTCTGTCTGATCATGCGCGCACGAGGAAGCGGCCGTCCTGCGTGTCGGCCTGCAACTCGGCGAGGAAGGCATCGGCGATGACCTGCCAGGAATAGGTCGCCTCGACGGCGGCCCGGGCGGCGAGGATCATCGTTTCAAGCGCGGCCTCGCTCATGCCGGCCATGCGCTCGAGCGCTGCGGCGAAATCCGGCTTCTCCGCCAGGACGAAATGCCTCTCCGGCTCGATCTCCAGCCCGCGGGCGCCGAACCCCGTGGACAGGACCGGAATGCCGGCGGCCATATAATCGAGCATCTTCAGGTTGGTCCCCGAGCCCAGGCGCATGGGGTTCAGCGCGACATCGGCGATCGACAACATCAGGTCACGGGTTTCCATGTCGACGGCGCCGAGCAGATCGACATTGGCCGGCAGCGCCCTGTCCTTGAACGGCAGGCAGACGCTGCCCATGACGACGAAGCGCGTCTGCGGCCGTTGCGGGGCCAGCTCCAGAATGTCTTCGACAGCCTCGAGGTTGGGGCCATGCCAGCTTCCGATGAAGATCGCCAGTTGTCGGGCGCCGAGGCCGGCGGCCTTCTGCAGCCGGCGGCGATCGGCAAGGCCGGTAAAGGGCGTGTTCTCAAGCGAAACGCCGTTCGCCACCTCGTATTGCCGGGCGCGCGTCGGGCCGTAGACCCGCGCCAGCTCCGCCAGATCGCGGCGCGTGCAGGCAAAAACCCGCTCGGCATTGATCCAGCAGTCGCGCTCGGCCTTGCGCACTTCCTCCAGGAGGGGTGCTGCCTCCGGCAGGCTGCCGAAAACATCGGCCTTCAGGGTCAGCTCGACATTCTGGCATTCGTACCAGAAGGGCTTTCCGGGTGCGGCGCGTCTCAGGATGTCGATCATGTAGGGCTGGCTGGCGATGACGGCCATGCTGGTCAGCGCCGACAGCTCCAGCGCCTCCTCATAGGCTGGTGTCAGCCCTAGCAGGACATTGGCGGCGACATCGCTGACCGGCCGGTTCCCGACCTGTTTCGAGATGTGATATTCGGCCTCGGCATGAACGTCGGTCATCGGAACGGTGATTTCGAGGACGCCGGGGGCGATTTCCACTTCCGAACGGCCGCTCGTGGTCGATCCCAGCGAGACGATGTCGATATCGAAGGTGCGGGCGAGATTGCGATAGAGATGGAAGACGCGGGCCTGGCCGCCATTCATCGGCGGATAGACGCGGAAGGTGGTGGCGACCGTCAGTTTCGGACGCACCGTCTTGCGGGCCGACGGTAGGGACGATGGCGGCTGCAGCAGGCCTTCGGCCACCGGATCCCAGGTGATCGCCGCCATGCTGTCGAGGGCTTTCCGGCCCATGGCCTCGGTGGCGGCGACATCGTCGGCCAGGCGCGACAGGCCGGCGCCGATCGCGGCTGGCGACAGGCCGCAGACCAGACCCGTTTCGCCGTCGCGCACGAATTCGCAGGGGCCGCCGCTATCGGGAACGGTCAGCACCGGCTTGCCGCTCTTCATCGCCTCGATGGTGATCAGGCCGTAATCCTCGTCGGCCGGCACGAAGGGGACGGCCAGCGCATCGGCATAGAGGCCGGGCATGGCGTCGTCGGCGACATAACCGAGGAAACGGATGCGAGGATCGTCGCCGGCGAGCGCCTTCAGCCGCGCCTCTTCCGGTCCGGTTCCGGCGATCAGCAGCGGAATGTCCTGGGGCACGTGCCGCATGGCCTCGACGATCAGGCCGATCCGCTTCGGGCCGTCGAGCCGGCTGCTGGTGAAGAAATAACGGCTCTCGCCGCAGCGGTAGTTGTCGCGATGCGGCGGCGGATAGAGGACGTCGACCGCGACATCGTCGGGGAAATAGCTCTTGCGCCGGGCAACCGTGGCCGAGATCGCTGCATAGCGCTTGATGCGGCGCGGCGACAGGGCGGCATTGTCGAGGAAGTGAATGACGGCGCGGCTGAAGGGTCCGGGAAAGGCAAAGGCCGTGTCCGGCAGATCGCCGTCGCGTAAGGCCCGCAGCCGGTCGAACAGTTCCGGGATCTGCTCCGGATCGGGATCGCGGCCGGCCTCGGTCATCCATTCCGCCAGGTTGCGCAGCTTCGGCTGGGCCAGCAGCGCATCAGTGCCCGCGCCGCCATAGGTGTCGTAGAGCCCGCGCAGGCGGTGGAGCATGTAGCAGACGTGATAGGGATGGGCGACCATCCAGGCGGGATACTTGCCCGAGATCACGCAGTCATAGGCCGAGAGATCGAGCTTGGAAAAGGTCTCGTAGGAGCTGACCAGATCCCAGAAATTGCCTTCCGGCGCCATGACCGAGACGATGTCGGCGCGATGGTCGGTCTTGCTGTTGAAATGATCCTGCAGGCCCCACCACAGGTTTTCGGCGCCGCCGAGCGCCAGCGGCGTGGGATGCGGCGTGACGATCGCGATCTTCATGGGCGTGCTTCCATGTGCTGGCTGCCTCCTGCCGGGATATCGGCCAGCAGGGTCTCGACGACATGCGCCCAGGTGATGTTCATGGCCTCGTAGCGCTCGCGCCCGTTGCGCCCCAGCTGGCGAGCGCCGGCGCTGTCTCCCATGACCGCCTCCAGCGCCGCGGCGATCGCCTCCGGCGTCGGCTCGGTTACGAAACCGGTCTCCCCGTCGCGCACGAATTCCAGCGGCCCGCCGGAATCGCGGCAGGTGATGACGGGCTTGGCCGACAGCATCGCCTCCAGCGTCACATAGCCGTAATCCTCGTCCAGCGGCCCGAAGAAGACGGCGCCGGCATGGGCGTAGAGGCTCAGCATATCTTCGCGGCTGACGGCGCCGACGAAGCGGACGCGGTCGGAAAGCCCGAGATTTTCGGCCATGGCCTCCAGATGCAGCCGCATGCCGCCCGATCCGGCAAACACGGCCTTGATCGGGCTCTTGCAGGCCGCCAGCGCCTTCAGCATCAGATCCTGACGCTTCAGCCCCTCCAGCCGGCTGGGCACGAAGACATAGGGCAGCGCTTCCTCGCAACGGAATTCATTGGCATTGGCGGGCGGATGGTAGAGCGCCCTGGATTCGATGCCGTTATAGTTGCGCAGGCGTGCCGACACCCGTTCGGCGATGGTATAGACGGCACGCGCGCTTCCCTCCGCGGCGCCATCGAGGCCGACCTTGTCAGCTGCCATGATCCGGGCGCGCAGCGCGTCGGTTTCCGGCTTGCCGGGCAGCCAGCCGAACGGCGTGCCATAGAGGTCATAGGCCGAGCGGTGTTGGTGCAGCAGCCAGACCCGCTTGTCGGGATGGCGGATCATATAGGCGGGAAATTTCAGGCAGATCATGCGGTCGATGCGCCCGCCGCCGAAGGGCAGGAAATTCGCAGCCTCGCATTGGTCCATGGTGCGGCCGGCCGCGTCGATCGGCTCGAAGAAGAAGGGCGCGCTGATCTTGTGGACGCTATGGCCGGCGGCGCGCACGGCCTCCACCAGCCCGTCGACCAGGAATTCGGCGCCGCCATGGATGCCGGGCGTGTGAACCGTCGCGATCCCGACGCGCATCAGGCCAAACCAATCTCGATCTGGCCATCTTCCAGCGGCTTGCGGGCATAGAGCGCGTAATCCGGCGGCTGGCGGAACCAGTCGTTGATTTCGGCGGGCGCAAACCCGCTTTCCGGCTGCGACAGGTCGCAATCCTCGGCGATGCGGATGATGCGGGTCGCATCGAAGCCGCGCGCCTCGGCGACGAAACGCAGGTAATCCGGGGGCAGCGGCTTGTTGTGGGTCGGGTCGTAATGGAAGGTGCAGGCGCCGACAACGAGGTTTTCCGGGTTCGGCGTTTCGAAAAGCACGATACCGCCGGGCATCAGCACCCGCCGCGCCTCATCGAACAGGCGCACCAGATCCTTGAAGCCGATATGCTCGACGATATGGAAACCGGTGATTGCCGCCAGGCTGTTGTCGGGCCGCGCCCGCAGATAGGCGAGCGCATCGCCTTCGGTGACATCGAGGCCGAGGCCGCGCGCCTCCTCGACCATGGCGCCGTTCAGATCGACGCCGAGGGTGGCGATGTTGTTGCGCTTGAGCAGCGACAGGAATTCGCCGCGGCCGCAGCCGATATCGAGCACGGGCGCGCCGGCGGCAACCGGTTGCGACTGCCGGAAGATCGGCAGGTAGCGTTCCGACCGGCGGCCGATCTCGGCCGTCGAACCGCGAAAGCGGTTTTCGAAGGCGACATAGAGACTGTCGAGCGAGGGATCCTCAAGTGCCGCGACTTCAGCCTGCTTCTCGGCCGGCAGCGTATCGCGGGCGGACTGGATGAGTTGGCCAAGCGCGACACGCTCGCCGGCGATCTCATAGCGGATGGCGCGGATTTCCGAGAGCGCGTTGGCGGCCGACCCCACGGCCTCTTCCATGCGCAGCTTGGTCAGTTCGGCATCCTGTTCGGCCAGCGTCATGCGCATGTCGAGGCCGGCCTGGTTCTTGCGCACCGCCGACAGCGCCGCATTGACCTCGACGATCAGGTCGTGATGGCGCTCGGACAGGACCGACAGGCGCCGGTTGGTGGTCGAGCGCACCAGGAAGCGCATGAAGGGTTCGAAGAACTTGCCGACGACCGGCAGGCCGGCGAGACGATCGAGCACGGCGGCCGGCATCAGCCAGCGGATCTTGACGCCGCGCGCCTTGCCCTCGGCCGAGCGCGACAAGGCGCTCAGGATCCGGACGACGCCGATATGGCCTTGTCGAAGGGCTGGCAGGTAATAGCTGCGACCGACGCCGTCGATCTCGCGGCCGAGGACCACCCGGTAGGCATTGCGCAAGAAATCCTCGTCATCGAGGGCGGCGAATTCCTCGATGCTGTAGAAGGGCCGGCCGATGGCGATCTTGTCGCCGTCATCCGGCTCAGCCACTAGCGGAATGGTGCCGATCCCCTGCCGTCGTCCGGCAACGACGGGCGCGGCTGTCTCGACGCTCACCGTCTCGGCACGCACGCGTGCCAGAATTTCCTCAATCGTCGGATCGCTGGCGTCGCGCGACATGCAACAGGCCTCCTGGGTGTAGTGCGGCATCGACCGGTCAATCGCTGGCGACCACCGGGAATTGCTCTTGAGCTCAGCGAAAGGCTTTAATTAAGCGCCTTGGGGCAGGCAAGCATAAACAGGAGAGACCAAGCGCCCGGGCGCTCAAAGAAGGCTGCGCTGAAAGTCCAGAACGTCGCGCAAGGTGTCGTTGAGCGCGATGCGCGGGGTCCAGCCGAAGGCTTCGAAGGCGCGACCATTATCGCCGGATGCGACCTCGACATGGTTGGGCCGGTAGCGGTCCGCATCGACGACCACCTCGACCTCGACCGACGACAGGGCGATGAGCCGGTCGAGAATATCCCGGATCGAGACCGGATCCGCCGTCGACAGGTTATAGCGCCCGCCTGGGACGATCCCCGGCGCGGCGGCCGCGGCGAGATAGGCCGCCACCACGTCGCGCACGTCGAGGAAATCGCGCCTTGCGTCGAGATTGCCGACCTTGAGCACCGGCTCCTGAACGCCCTTTTCGATCCCGGCGATCTGGGCGGCGAAGGCCGGCACGACATAGTCGGTCGCCTGGCCCGGTCCGGTATGGTTGAAGGGCCGGAAGATCGCGACCTGCAACCCGTCCTCGGCCATCTGGCGCAGAAGGATGTCGCCGGCGGCCTTGGTGGCGCCATAGGCGGTCAACGGCTCCAGCGCCGCGGTTTCGCGGATGGGCAGCGTTTCGCGGTTGAAGGAGGCGCCATAGACCTCGGAACTGCCCGACCAGATCAGCCGGCAGGAGGGGGCATGGGCGAGAATGGCCTGCGCCAGGTTGAGCGTGCCGGTCAGGTTGACGGCCCAGGCCTGCGAGGGATCCTTTTGCGCCTCGCGCGGCGCGGCAATCGCGGCGAGATGCACGACCGCATCGGGGGCGGCGGCAGCGATCGCCCGGGCAACGGCCTCACCGTTGCGCAAGTCCGGCCGCGTTCCCGTCGCAGGATCGATGAAATCGACCGGCTCGAAACGCGCCTGCGGGTCGCCAGCGGCGGCGGACAGCAGATGCCCGCCCACGAAGCCGTTCGATCCCGTCACCAAGAGCCGACGTTTCGCCATGCCATCCACCATTCGCGATCAGGACGAAGCCCTGCGGTCACGCAGGGCCGATCCGGTGTTGCTTACTTCAGGCGCTCGAGATCGGCGTCGACCATCTCGCGGATCATGTCTTCCATCGAGGTGGTCGGCTCCCAGCCGAGCTTGGCCTTGGCCTTGGAGGGGTCGCCGAGCAGCAGCTCGACTTCGGCCGGGCGGAAGAAGGCCGGATCGATGACGAGATGCTCGTCGATGTTGAGGCCGGCATGGGAGAAGGCGATTTCGCACATGGTGCGCACCGTGCTGGTGCGGCCGGTGGCGACGACGTAATCGTCCGGCTTGTCCTGCTGCAGCATCAGCCACATCGCCTGGACGTAATCCTTGGCATGGCCCCAGTCGCGCTGGGCGGTGATGTTGCCGAGCCGCAGCTCTCGCTCGAGGCCGAGCTTGATGCGCGCCACGCCGTTCGTCACCTTGCGGGTGACGAATTCGATGCCGCGCAGCGGCGATTCATGGTTGAACAGGATGCCGCTGGAGGCGTGCAGGCCAAAGCTTTCGCGGTAGTTGACCGTGATCCAGTGGCCGTAGAGCTTGGCGACGGCATAGGGCGAGCGCGGATAGAAAGGCGTCGTTTCCGACTGGATCGGGTTCTGCACGAGACCGTACATTTCCGAGGAGGACGCCTGATAGAAACGCGCCTCCGGACGGACGAGGCGCAGGGCCTCGAGCACGTTGGTGACGCCGAGCGCCGTCACCTGGCTGGTCAGGATCGGCTGCTGCCAGGAGGAAGCGACGAAGGACTGGGCGGCGAGGTTGTAGACTTCGTCCGGCTTGATGTCCTGCACGAGCCGGATGAGGCCGGAGAGATCCAGCAGGTTGCCGTCGACGATGCGCACGTCCCGGTCGATCTTGAGCCACTTCAGGCGGCTGGTATTGATGTCGGAGGAGCTGGAGCGGCGCGCCATGCCGAACACTTCATAGCCCTTGGACAACAGAAGCTGGGCCAGATAGGCACCGTCCTGCCCCGTAATCCCCGTGATCAGCGCTCTCTTGGTCATATGACGCTCCTCATCTTTCGCAAGCCGGACATCGCCCTTCGCCTGATGCCAAGAGCCTTTGCGCCATGCCTGTAACGGATGAAGTCATGCGATTCAAGCAGGCAAAGGGGCAGTTTCGCGCCGGATAAACCAAGAAAGCCGGCTTTATAGTTGAGCATTGTCCGGAAAAACTGCCGCATTTTCGTGTCTTTCGGCACTGGTCGGTCTTTTGCTCTTCGTTTAAGGGTCGGACCAGACGATCCGGGTCGGTGGACCCGGGATAGAACCCCTGGAACGAACGGTATCGCGCCCCATGAGCAATTCCCTCATTTCCGATCTCCTCCGCAAGCTTGCATCGGAACCGGACCGTGCGCCCGTCGACGACGCGCAGGCCGAAGCCCTGTTGCGTGATCTCGCCGGCGGTTTCTCGCAGACCAATGCCAACCTCCAGGCGCTGCGCCGGACGATGTCCGAAATGTATGTCGACATCATCGCCGGCATGGGTGGGCCGAAGGACAGGCGCGCCATTTCCTGCGCGCCCGGCCAGGTCTACAGCCAGAACAACGAGGACGGGATCATCGCCGAGATCCTGGCCCGCATCGGCACCGATACGAAGACATTCGTCGAGATCGCCGCCGGCGACGGCATCGAGAACACCACCCGTCTGCTGATCGACCTCGGCTGGAGCGGCATCTGGGTGGAGGCCGGCGACAGGGAGCTCGATTGCATCCGCAATATCGCCCGCGAACCGCTGGAGAGCGGGCGCCTCGTTCTCGTCGATCGCATGATCACGCTGGAAAACCTCGACGAGGTCCTGATGAGCCGGATCGATTTCGCACCCGATTATATTTCTGTCGATATCGACTACAACACCTCGCATGTGCTGCGTCGGCTGATGACGCTGAAGCCGCGTTTGCTCTGCGTCGAATATAACGGCCATTATCCTCCGAGCGTCGATTACGAGGTTCCCTATCGTGCGGACGGGCAATGGGTCGGCACCACCCGTTTCGGGGCCAGCCTCAAGGCGCTGGAGCGGATCGGCCGCGAAAACGGCTACAGCCTGGTGGGCTGCGATATCTTCGGCGTCAACGCCTTCTTCGTGCGCGACGACCTGTGTTCGGAAGAGAAATTCCTGGCACCGTTCACGGCCGAGGCCCATTACCAACCGCCACGCTTCAGCGCCGTCGGCATGCGCGGCCATGGCCGCCACGCCAATATCGATTAAAGCGCCTTATCCTGCCGTCAGGCGAAGCCGCCTGACGGCAGGATGCTCCAGGCGGCGGCGCATTGCATTCGCCGTGGAAGTCGAATATTAATTTGTCCGATGCGGCTCATGCCGCCCTGCCTTGCAGGCGCATTTTCTCCGTGTTGCGCCCTGCCGATCGTTCGATCTCTGAGGAAGCCTGTAGCAGATGCGGATCATTCCCTTTCCGAGCCAGTTGAAGAAAACCGAAGCCAAGGCCCAGGACTGGTCCCAGCAGGAAATTGCCGATTTCTACCGCGCCCACCGGCTGCTGGCGGAAAATGGCGTCATGATCGGAATCGACCGCGGCGTCAGCGATATCGGCGAGCCGTGGATGGTGTTCTTCGATACCGCCAGCCAGGATGTCTTCATGCATGTGGCGCGCATCGACGGTGTCTGCCACCTGATCTGCGATACGCTGGGCCTGAAGCTGTCGGCCGCCAACATCGAAGCGCTGATCGCCGGCTTCGAAAACAGCGTGCGGGGTCATCTTTCGATTCGTGCCGAGCGCAATTCCAAGGTCGTGCTGCATCCGGCCGCGCGCATCATCATGTCCATCTCGGCGGTCTTCCTGTTGTTCAAGCTTGGCAATAGCGAAGCCCATGCGAAGGCGCTGTCGGAAAAAAGCCCGCTGCCCCAGACCGATGGCGGCGCGGTGCGTCCGACCGAAAAATCCACCGCATCGATCGCGCGGGCGCAATCGGCTTTCGCGCGCGCCTTCGAAACCGTCGATGCACCGGCCAGTGCCGCCATCGTTGCCAGCATCATCCTGGCCGGCGAGCTTTCGGTCCTGCACTCCGAAACCGCTCATGACACATCTTCTTCGCAGAAGCTGCCCTCGGCCGATCTCGATCCCATCAACGACGTGAAACTGAATCTGCAGTCGGAAGGGGAGCGGAAGGTCGTCGTTTCGACGACGCAGGAGCAGCATGCGGCACAGCAAAAGGCGGATGTGCCGATCGAGGTCAAGACGAAGGACGATTCCCTCGCCAAAGACGTCACCTTTACCCAGCAGGTTTTTGCCATCAAGAGCGTTCCCCAGGAAGCTCCACTGGCCGTCAAGTTCGATTTTGGCCAGAAGATCACCATCAACGAGGCCTTGAAAGCTCAGGCTGCCTCCCCTCGCGCTCAGGAGCAGGCAGCCGAACTCAGCAGCAATAGCACCGATGCAAAGCAGGCTATGGACGAGTTCCTCAAGAAGACGGACGCCAGCCGGACTGCGGCCATCGACCAGAAGACGAGCACCAAGACAGATACCAAGACGACGACTGAACTCGGCAACGTCACCGCGACCAGCGTGCCGACGCTCGACAATAAGGTCGGCTTCTTCATGAAGACCAACCTCGACCTGGCCAAGATGTATGCCCTGATGGAACATTTCGCCAAGGCCATGGGTCAGTACGACTTCGATTATGCAAGCGGCCAGGTTCTCATCGAAGAAAAGAACATCGCCAATCTCTCCGTTCATGATGTCGGCATCTGGACAAATGTGCTCGGCGACGGCAGCACCCTGTCGGTGATCGGCCATGCCAGCCTGATCGATGACGTGCTGACATTCTTCTCGTAGTGCGCCCGCCTGGATGAGCGGAACACGTCCATTGCCGAACTCCGGCAAGGTCAACCGCCCCTTGACGCGGAGATGCCTGCCCACATGCGCGATCCGCGTGGCATCGGCATATATCCCCGCCGCGCGATCGGCCTTTATCGCGTCTGCGGGATAACTCTTCCAGAGAAGGCAAACGACCTCGGTGAATCCGCCGTGCGTCACGGGAAGGAACTCGCGCGCAAGCACGCCATCATCGGTGGCGTCGCGATCTGGACCGGCCGGCAAGGCCCGGCATAATTGCCCCGGCAACAGCGATCATATGCACGTCCTGAATCGCGTTCGAGGTCTCCGGTGACCTGATTTTGCAGCATGTGAGCCATGTTCGATCAACCGAGAGGCCTTCATGCTGAAGTTTTCCTTTTTGACTGCCGGATTATGGCTGTCCATCACAACGCTTGCTTATTCTGCCGAGAGTGTCGGCTTTCGAGAGGCCAAGCTGGACCAAGACACTGCCCGGTCGCTCCATGTTGCGTTCTGGTACCCCACTGAAGATGGGGCAAATGCCGTAACCATTGGCGAGAACCGCGTTTTTCAAGGTACTTCTGCCGTAAAAGAAGCACTCCCCCGACGCCGGCACCCATCCTCTGGTGGTTCTCTCGCATAGTTATGGAGGGAGCTGGCGCAACTTGAACTGGCTTGCGACCGAGCTTGCCCAGCAAGGCTATATTGTGGCCGCTCCGGACCATCCTGGGACGACGACCTTTAACAAGGATGCGGATCAGGCCGCGAAGTTGTGGGAACGGCCACATGACTTGAGCCGTGTCATCGATGTCCTGACAACCGATCCCAAACTTGCCGGAAAGGTCGATATAGGCGTCACGACACGAAAGTGTTGAATCTGTCCGACTTTTGAGAACGTATGGTGATCACGCTGCGAGGATGGATGTTT
>NZ_JARRIR010000022.1:0-6718 GCF_029601685.1 Rhizobium sp. YJ-22
GTGACCCGGAAGTCATCAAACGCATCATGGCAGACGAGCCGAAATCATAAGCCCCGCGGCCTTCGCCGGATGGATACGAGGCGGAGGCCTATTCTCAGACGCACATACCGACCGTTCCAACTGTCGATTACCTGCCACCTAAACCTGTTCCAGCGACCACGCCAGCCTATGCCAATGCAGGCCAGGAACAGGCTGAACAAGCGGAAGCGACAAAGCCTGTGACTGAGGCGAAAGCGGAGGAGCCGCGGGCGCCTGTCCAGGAGGAGGCTCCGAAAGAGCCAGCGCCATCCACCTCGCCCGCTCGCGTTGTGAATCCATCCGCCTTGGCCAACAAGAAGGTCAGCGCCGGGGGCACTGCGGAACCTGCAAAGGCAGCTGTGCCCGCTCCCGAAAAGCGCACAACACCTATCTCAGAGAACGACATCGAAAAAGCGCACAATGATCGGGTTAGTCGCCTTAGGGAGGTCGTCGAACGGGAAGCCGAAGGCAAATCACCGCGCAAGAGGAAGAGCTTGGAAGAGCTATTCGCAGCGACCGTTCCTGATCCAATCATGGAACAGGCCGGCCGCTAATTCAGGTTCAGAAGGGCCAGAAGCTGGCTGCGTAATGACCCGCCTCTGTTAGCCAAGCCACAGAAGCATGATACCAGCCGATCACGGTCCCGTAGACCTTGATCAGGATCGCGAGGATCCCAACGGAGACCATACCCCACACCATCATCTTGCCGACGATGTCGGCAGACTTGGGGTCGTTTACTTCCACCAGGTAGGTGTTCTGATTACCGTCCTGCATGACACTTTAGCGATCACGGTCGTCCCGATTACGCTCCCTCTGTTCAACCTGTTCACGCTCCAACTCCTCGAGACGAGGAATGTGCTGTTGCGCGGGATCAGTCCGCGTGGTCTCGCCGCCCTGCTTGGCCGCTTCCCTGTCTCTGTTTACACGATCTTGCTGCCTCTGAGTAGCGTCCACCGTCTCAGCGAGCTGGTGAGCCTCACGCTCCGCTTGCCCGATCGGACGTTCCTCTTCCAGATCCACCCTGAGATCGCGTTGGCGATCGTCGGCAGTATCCGCTGTTATCGGCTGCTTGTTTGACTTGTTTTCGTCCCCACGCTCTTCATTGCGTTCAATGGTCTCGATCTCCGCGCGCAGTTCCGGATGTTCGTTGGCAACATCCCGGAGATAGCCGTTTCCGGTAGCGGCGAGTTGAGCTGCATGATGAAGCGAAGCCTCAAGGCCCTTCTCATACTGCTCCCGGTTTTCGTCTCCGAGCTCGCCAGCTTCGATATGGGCGAGGCCGGAGCGATAGTGTTCCACATTTGCCATCGCATCGTTACCAGCCTCAACGACAGCCTCTCCATGCTTGGCAACAGCTGCCTCCCACTGGAGGTTAGCATTCGTCTGCTCTTGCACCTCAGATGCCGTTCTTTCCGGCGCGGCACCACTTTCTCTGGAGACGTCGCCAGCAGCGTTTCGACCATCCTGCTCATCAAGCCCACGCTCCTTCATTTCGAGCATCTGCCTGCGCAGATCGACGATCTCGCGAGCGAGGGAGGAAACCTCTTCGAAGCCTGACCGGTCCTCTGGACCAGCGCTGCGCTGAAGGTTGAATAGAGCCGTTTCAACCGTCTTCTCGTACGCTTCGAACTCTGGGCGTGTCTGCTCGCGCATGTCCTTTGCCTCCGACAACATGTCTCTGATTGCTACCATATTGGAGCGGTAATCACCGCCGAAATCTGCATGAATGACTGCACCAGCAGGCGATTGATCCGTTTGGGCAAGGCCGTTTTCCAGATAGGAGCGATGCTGAGCGGCGTAGGCCGCAACCACTGTGTCGCCGGCGTTAACTGCAATCTTCTGCCAGGTCTCCTGCGCTTTTAGGATGTACTGGCGGCTTCTCTGGCTCGTCGCCACCACGCGCCGACCAGCTCGCTTTGCGTCATATCGCGCCTGCGCCGGATCGCTGGTGCCGACATGCTCGGTTCGACCGTCATGCTTGACGGCGCGAACCTGATTTCGCGTGAAAGCTGGCGGCGTGGCGAACTCTCGCCGATCGGTCATTTCCATATTGATGCCGTGGTCACGCGCCTTCTCGGCCATGACCTCACGCCATTGCCGGAAGGTGGCCGGAGTCGTCTCGATCCGGTCGCCCGATTCCGAACGCATAGTAACGATGGCATGGGCATGAACATGCGGCCGCTTGCCCCCCTCCCCTGCTTCTTTCGGATCGTTCTCCGGATCGTGCATAGCGAAAACGTAACGATGGCCCGCAAACTGCTGAGCCAGGAAGTCGCGAACAGCTCCTTCGAACGCGACAGCATCCGTGCCGGCACGGGCCGACATGATCACGTGCATCACGTCACGGCTCTTGCGGCTGTGCAGCTCATCCCGCCATTCCTTTTGCACCAGGTCGCCCGCAGCCTTGTCATCGGCAATCGAACGTCCCTGATCGTCTCGAACGTCGTTCCGCTGCGCGATCAAGTCTCGCAACTTGGCAGCGCCATATTCCACGCCATTGCCATAGCCTGTGAACGAGAAAGCTGCGGGGGCCTCTTTCGCAACGGCGCTGGCGTTGAAACGCTCCTGAACGATGGCGGCCGCCTTCGCGTCAGCCGTCAGCCGCTCGCCCTGCCCGCTGCGCAACACAACATAGCCTTCGACCTTCAGCGATCCGTCGTTTCGGGTTTCGACAGAGTAAGCGTAGCGTCGATCACCAAAGCCACTGCTGAGAATGTCCCGTACCTGCTCATGCGAGTTCGAGCCGCCGGAAACGCTCACCTCGACGCTAAACCCGCCGATATCGCGGCTCTCGGTCCTGTTTTGGAAAAGGTGATCCCAATCGCCACGGAGACGCGCCAGCTCCTCACGGCCACGCAACGTCTCGCCGTTCTCGTTCTCAACCTTCAGCTCCCCCCCTCTGGAAACATAGTTGAGCATCGAGCCGACGCGGGCGCCACCACCGTAGGAAGCCAGTTTGACAACTGCTGGCTGGCTCCCTTTGGCAACGCTCGCAAGACGAACGTCCATTGATCGCATAGCACCCGAACCGGCAGCCATCGTCCTCGAAGGCGATGACACATTGAATGCCGAAGTTCTCACCCCTCCCCTAGATCCCGACCCGCCTTTAGACATCCCAACCTGATGCTGCAGATTCTTCAGTCTCTTCTCAAGCTCTTCCTCGACAGCCCTCCCACGGCCGCCGAGCGTCATTTCGTGCAATAGCGCCGCGCGCCTTTGCTCCCATTCGCTTGTGAAAGTGCCGAAAAAGAACTCCACGGCCTACACCTCGCCTCGGCGCTCATGCCCGGCACGGCGCGAAAGTGTCCGCAGCTCACTCATTACAGCCGCCTGAATCCGCTGGACGTTGCCAAGGTTGATGTCCAGCTCTGAGGGATGGACACCCTTTCCTGCATTCAGGGAGCGGGCTACCTGATTCAAATTGATGCCGATCATCCGCATGTCTTCGAGCAACGCGGCCATGATCAACCTGTCTTCCGCAGTCAGAAGGGGTCGAACGCCAGCCCCCTCGAGGAGCAGCGAACGGAAAAAAGCAGACACACTCATACCGGCCGACTTTGCCGCTTCTTCGATTGCCGAATGCTCTGCATCGCTGACGCGGACGTTGATTAGACGCCCCTTGCGTTGCTTGGCTGTCGGCACTTCGATTGTGTCCTCGCTCATCAATCAACTCGGCCTTCCTGGAGCTTTGCGACCCTCATCGTGGGCTTGTCCCACGATCGTAATGCAAAATGTAAAACATTTTTGCGTATCCTGCCACCCATAACCAAAAGCACTACTCCATAATTTCAATCAAATTTCACCTCTCGACTGGCTCCGCTTCGCTTCGCACTCTTTCCGTTGGAACGCTCACCAGGGTTCACCGCCAAAACCGCTTCTGAAGGCCTTCGTCTGTCCCTCGTACTCAGGCGAAAGGGACGCTTCGCTCTTCGCCCTTGCGCCCTCCGTGCGAGCGCCAAAGACGGCCTCACGCGGCTCCGGGGTTCACCACTCGACCCAGACAGTTGTAAAAGCCACACGACCAACTCGTGTGGCTTTATTGATGTCTAACAGCGTGTGATCACACGCGCGTTTTGATCTTAACCCGCGTGTTTTCACATGGTAGGTTCTCTTCGATGTGAAGATCTTAACGACGATACTGATGTTCCGATCGAACACACGTCGGACCGCTAGGGGACGGGTTGAAGTCTTAGACAGGAAGTGGATCGTGAAATGGCAATTTGCATGTCGCTGGTAAGCGGCAAGGGTGGCGCGGGGAAGACGACCGCCGTAATCCTGATCGCCGGGGAATATGCGCTTCAAGGTAAGCAAGTGCTTTTGGTTGATGCAGACGGACGACAAAACCTGAATGAGTGGTGGTCCCGTTCAGAGGCGAAGGACAACAGGCCAGACGGCATTGAGCTTCGAACGGCGGTAACTAACGCATCACTTCAGCATATTCTGGAGAACGAAACCGCCGGGTTTGACGTCGTGTTGATAGACTCCCCTGGGCAAGACACCGTGCTACGGGACACGATCATCGCCGGCTCGGACATCGTTATGACCCCGATCCAGCCAAACCAAGACGAGATCCTTGCTGCCGGCCAGGCAGCAATGGACGTGGCTGACACCTGCGATCGTACCGGGCGAAACATTCCACATCTCAACTTCAGAACCCGGATCACTCTCCCCGGCCGCTCACTGGAAGCTTACCGCCTGATCCGCCCCTTCATCGCAAACCTGCAAGAGCAGGGATATGATTCACACCTCCTTGATACCGAGCTGTATGAGCGAAACCCCTATCGGGACATCAGACTGGGATATGGGACACTGCAAATGCTTGAGCTCAGCGACTCGGTCAGAAAGGCCCGGAGTGAGGTTATGGGCATGATGCAAGAAATTGAACGTTTCCTGACAAACGAGGAAAAGAGGGCGTAAGATGGCTAAAGGGACTTCCAGTATATCTGATTTTCCCGTTGCACCGCGACGGTCACGGGGGAATGTGCCCTATTCAATGTCGCAGCCGGCTATAGACAACGAAGCAGAAAACTTGGTGGCCAGCGATCATCCAGACCAGGTTGCTATCGAAGAAGCTCCCGCGAAGGTCCCTGACGTTCAAGTGCCACAACGGTCGAGCTTGATTCTGCCATCACCGGAAGCTCGCCGGGAGAGAGCGACGAGCAGATCGTTAGAGCGTGAGGCATCCAGAATACGACTGCAGGAGCTGAAGCAGAATAAAGCGCGGGAGAGCAAACACTTCGTCAACTGCCCCCTTGATTACGATACTAAGAAACGTCTGGAGCGAGCAGCCTCTGAAAACGACTTGAAAATGACGGTGATCGTCAAGGCCGCGATCGACCAGTTTCTGAAGGATAATGGTTATTGATCCTCGACCTTCGTTTCCTGGGCGGGGTGGCGCTAGGCGCAACCCTTGGATTTGTGATCAACCCTGAAGCGACGGAGAAGGTCGGGATCGATATTCCCGCCATAAAGAGAACTTTACTCAGTGTCGGCGCCGCTCCACCGGAGCCTTTCAAGCAAACCGACTGGCCAACGGACGATCGCGCCAAACGCGAGCTGTTCCGGTTTGCAATGTGGGACTTCGAGGAACACGGACCGAAGTCTGAGATCCGGATCACAAGATGCATCAGCATCGACCAGTTCTCCCTAGCTTGCGAAATGCGCGTGAAGTTGAGTTGGGTCAGCGAGGAGAGGATCCTCGAAGGCATTTTTCAACCCAATGCCCGAAGCTGGAATCTGATTGCTGCGAAGGCGGTGAACAGGAATGCTCGCAGTCAAACTTGACTCGAGGCACAACGCGCCTCTGAGTTGCGCATTTCGATCCTAGGAGAGCAATGTTACAGATCATTCCCCCCAATATTGTTAGGTTTGTGTGACTGGCGCGCAGGATGACAGTGCCTTAATGGCACGTTATGGTGCGTGATATCTGCCACTGGCGGATTTGGGGACTGAGGGAATACCGACGGTGCGGAATCTATCCGACTATATCAATTCAAGGGAACTGGTTGAGACCACAGATCCAGATTTCCAGAGACCCTTGTACCGCCAGGAGGGCTTCGACGGTATTGTCAGCTTCGGGGAGATCGACGCAAAGCTTTCCGCATTCCTCTTAGACGAACGTGCGAAAACTGGTTTGACCCAGAGTGATTTCGCGACCTTGGCTGGTCTCGCACGAGTGGTTTATAGCCGCTATGAACTGAACATTTCGCGCCTCACCGTATCACGAATGATCCACCTTTCCGAGCTCCTTGGTTTCCTGCCAATGCAGATGATTCATGCTGCGGCACCTCATCTTTACGGCAAAGATCCTCAAGAGGCCGATGATCGGGTTGAATTGTTCAGACTTATTCATGACCTCCCCCACGACACCATACGCAGTTTGATTGGCATAGTTGGCCAATTGACGCCAAGCGATGTTCTTGAGGCTCGACAGAAAGCGGAAGCGGAGGCTGAAGCGCAAGCTGAGGCTGAACGCCAACGATTGAACCGAAAAGCTGCGAGAGCCAGCAGGAGAGGCCGTCCGCCTGGTCGCCCACCAGGTCGCAAGTCATCTACAACCGAAACACCTACAGACGAATGAGAGCTGAAACCGGTCGTACGTGCTGTCAATGTAGGAAGGGTGACTTCAGGCCTTTTCCATCGAGACCTCACCCTAGTGCGTCAGCACAGCCCCTCACCCTGCTTTCCGGCCTCCGTTCGT
>NZ_JARRIR010000022.1:7168-7559 GCF_029601685.1 Rhizobium sp. YJ-22
ACAGCCATTTTGAACAGCATTGCCGTCCATATTTTGAGAATCTAACTGATTTTCCAGAAGGTTGAGGATTTCGGTGCGCAAAAGCTGCATCTCGTCGAGGATTGCCTCCACCTGGCGACGGTCAGGATTGCGGGGGAGTCGGCTGACAATGCCGACATACATGTCTTCGATGGCTTCCCAGTCGCCGTCGGCCCCCTCCTCCATCGCGGCGGAAATTAGCTTGCGTACATCACGCCGGCAGATAGTCAGCGCCTCTTTGGCTCGTCTGAACTGCAGGCGCTCGGCAGCGACTTCCTGTGCCAGACCTGCAAGTTCCGCAGCGCGAGCCAAAAGTGGAGAAAGATCGAATCCAAAAGCCTGCTCGATATCGCCACCCTTGTCCCGGTGAGCG
>NZ_JARRIR010000022.1:7632-7888 GCF_029601685.1 Rhizobium sp. YJ-22
AGGTCGTTCCGGTTATGCCGTGCGCTCTGACAGACAGCTGAGCATTGGATGGAAAGACCACCAATCCACTATCGCAGTTGAGCTCGCTCTCTGGATAAAACGTCAGCAATGCGTCCAGCACAGTCAGCGCCCTGTCCTGGAGGCCAAGGCGTTCACGGGCCTCACAAGCGTCGCGAAACACTCTCCATTTTTCGACCGGGCGGCTTGGTTTCGTCTCGGACGTCTGGAGCTGCCTCTTTACAAGAGCAAGCACAGC
>NZ_JARRIR010000022.1:8082-42366 GCF_029601685.1 Rhizobium sp. YJ-22
TCGCGGTCTCTCCTCTTGACCAATTAACGAGTGTCTCGATCACACCTCTTGGTGAGTTGGATCTGAACGATTGTTGTATTCGCTTAGAAGATCAGGCATTCGGTCCGCGAGCCAGCGCGCGAAAGCGCGTTCCTGCTTCGGGATTGAGACCGTAGTTCCAGCCGAATTACTCTTCATGCGGCCAAAAACTCGGTCACCCACGGCGAAGTCAACAATCTCTTCAGCTGGCTCCGTAGTCACTTTGTCGGCCGCCGAACTTGCAGCTCGTATCGCTTGGGTAATACGGCTGGAGCTGTCAGCGCCTCGAAACTCGACCGTGTCGATTATTTTACGAACACGTGCTGCGCCGCTCGGATCTTTCAGCAACTCGGCAAATGCGGTCCATTTCGGTCGACCAACTCCCTTTGCTCTTCCGATCGCAAGAATGATGTCTTCGGGAACCGCCTCCGTCACTCGAAAAAGATGCGATATTGCCGCTTCTGAAGCTCCCAAGATTGGGCACATGGCGCGATGAGAAAGGCCAGCACTTTTCAGCTGTACGGCCCACATTGCCTGCTCAATCCAGGTCAGGTTTTCCCGAACACCATTCTCGAGCGATTGCTCTTCAATCAACTGCCGATCGGAAAGTTCTCGAACATAGGCTCGAATCTTTATGGTCTCCGGGCGATCCGATTCTGCCATTATGGCCTTGATCGCTGCCCAACGACGGTAACCGTAGGCAAGCTGGTAATGATCCGCTTTCGTCGGATGCGGCCGAACAAGAACTGGAATTTTTTGGCCTTCACTTGCGATTGAAATCTTAAGCGCCTCGAGCTCTTTGGCCGCGTCCTCGTCGTTGTCAAAGCGATCTCTATAGGGGGAGCGGTCGATACGGTCAGGATCGAGTGAAATGACACTATCTTCTGTGAGCTGTGTCAGTGCCCGACCCACATTGGAAATGACAGGTGAAGAGTGCCGCCGCGCCAGCGAGGGCTTGTCGGACGCGTCCGACACCACAGGAGATTCCGTCCGGCTTTCGGCGGCCGCCATTCGCTGAAGGATGCTTTTCTTCATGTGCTACGTCCCCAAACTTGGTGAACGAGGTCGAGGATCTCGGAGTTAACTCGGTCAGCGCTCTCAATTGCGCGCTTCAACGCTTCACGACCGACCTCACCCGACTCAAGCTCGTATAGGGTCTTCTTCGCTACCGCTGCACCGGCGATTGCCGTGGATTCGAGCGCCTCCGCAACGAGTACATCATCACCAAACAATCGGCGCATGACTCCGGACATGTACTTCTGCGGCCCGTCATTCGGGTTCACGCGCGTGAGCAGGAAGCGGAAAAAGTCATGCTCAAATTTAGCTCCAAACTGCCCCAGCACCTCCGATAGATCGGAGATCATGATCAGGAACTGATTGCACGATGCAACGTCGAGCATCGCCGGGTGAACGGTAATAACTAAGGACGTGGCTGCATAAAGAGCAGCGAGTGTCGAGTATCCAAGGGACGGTGGGGTGTCGATGATAACGATATCGTATCGATCATCCACGCGGGCCAGGGCACTGCTTAACCGCTCGAAAAACAAACCCAGGTCATCTCTGGTTTTCGAGGTCAGATAGGACGGGGTATCAAACTCAAAGTCCATTAGCTCCAGATTGCCAGGAACTAGATCTACACCTGGGAAATAGGTTGGCCGGATCACTTCAGCGAGCGGCCGCCTCTCATTGTCATATCGAATGGCTGCATAGGCTGTCTGGTTCTCGCCGAGATCGAACTCGGGCTGAATACCAAATAGCGCAGTCATCGATGCTTGCGGATCAAGATCCAGACACAAGACCCGATAACCCTGAAGCCCTAGAAAATGTGCGAGATGGATAGAAGTGGTTGTCTTGGAACTACCACCTTTAAAATTCGCCGTAGCAATTACCTGAAGCTTTTCCCCTTTGCGACGATGCGGAAGCAGCTCGCCAGCTTCGTCAGGACGAAGTTCGGCCAAGAATCGCCTCAGTTCCTTGACCTGCTCTATCGTGTACGTTCGCCTATTGTTTTCTGCGCGCTCGGGCAAAGGCCCCTTCCCTTCCAGCGTCAACTGGCGAAGAGTACTTTCCGGAACCTTGAGTAGCCTCACTAGGTCAAGGGTTGAGAATGTCCGGCCAAATGTTTTTTGCGCAGAGGGTGGATAGACAGCTTCACGCATATCGTTCAGCTCCGCGGAGAGTTTCGAGGTGTAGACCTCGATCTTCGACGCAGTGTCTCTGACGCTCTGAGAAGCTGGCTGCAGCATTCAATCCTCTTGACGGTTCTGACCACTTTACGAGATCATTTCCGTCAGGGATGCCAGACTGACTCCGATTCTTCAAGGGGTTTTTCGTTAACAAGAAGTTAACGCATCAAGGATGCCCGACTTTACAGTTGTAAAGTTTTGGGTCGATGCGCATGAGGCCCGACATTTTTTGCTAGGGCCCCGACCCTGTGGAAGAGCTGAACTGTCGGAGATAGTCAGCAACTGCCTGAGCCTTCGCGGCGGCAGTGATGACTGCACGTGAATCCTGCTTCAGCACCTTGAGCCAGTTTTCAACGTAGGTCGCGGTGTTGTCTCGCGGATCATGCTCAATGCCAAGATCGGCGCAGACGAACGCGGCTGAGATTTCGGCAATAAGCTCCTCCATTGCGTAGGTCTCGCTCCCAAACCGCCCGCTAAGGTCACGATCAAGGCGTGATTTTGCGCCGCTCCAGTGCCCGAGCTCATGAAAAACCGTGCTGTAAAGATGAACCTCGCTGAGGAACCGACCGCGCTCCGGCATCTGGATGTCATCGGGGCCAGGCCGATAGCAGGCTTGCTTTCCGCCATAGGCTATCTTTGCGCCTGTGGCCCGAATGAAGGTTTCGACATGGTCGATGACCGGAACCGGCTCGATCGGCGCCGCCTCGGCCGGGCTCTTGAAGCGGTTAGGCAGGTTGTCGATCTGCTCGACGTTGAAGACGGTGTAGCCCTTGAGATAGGGGATTGCACGATCGTCCGCATCCTGCTCCTTCGGCGTGAAGGTGCCGTACTTGACGACGAGGGTTCCTTGTTCGCCCTTGCGGACCTGAGCACCGAGCTCCTGAGCCTGCCGGTAAGTCATCCATGTGTTTTCGTCGTAGCCGGCGAGTTGCCCGGAGAGCCACAGCATGACCACGTTGATGCCGCGATAGGCTTCGCCGGAGGCGCGGAGCGGCGTAGCCGACCTGCGGCTGTTTCCGCGCCATGGCCGGATCCAAGGCTTGGTGCCGGCCTCGAGCTGCTGAATGATGGTGTCGGTGATCCGCTGGTAGGTGTCCTTTACGCTCTGCATCGCCGTCTCCTGTTCGTTGGTTGACGGCAAAGATCCGAAGATAGCGAAACGACCCCATGCACCCGTAGGGCCGCAACGGAGTGTAGGACCGCGCAAGCGGTTGGATGGGGGAGGGGCTATCGTAGTTTGTCCGTCAAATCATCCAACGGACAGGGGAAGGCGCAGAGCTCCGGCACCCCGGCCAATGACACAGGCCCTCACTGCAGCGACCGGGCCGCAGGTCAGCGCTCTCGGTCGTCTTGGTCGCGGTTTCGCTGGCGATCGGCAAGCTGCTGCGCTTCGATAGCCTTAAGATCGGCGTTGATGTGCTGCGACTGAGGCTCTTGGGCCTTTTGCTGACCTGGCTGCGATTGGGCATCTTGGACCTGTTCCGGCCGCCCCAAAGTCTTGAAATCAGATCCAGCGGCGAACTTCACCTCCTCGTCGTCAGGAGGCGTCCGCTCGGGAAGGTCAGCGCGGTCAACGGCCACAATCCCCCTGTCGGTCACGAGACTCGCCACGCGATTGTCATACCCGAGAACCTGCCCTTCGATCACTTCGCCCGGGCGAGCCGTGCGGATATTGTGCTCAAAGGGTTTCTCGCCAGCCTGCTCAAGATCTGACATGGCACTGCGGATTGCCTCGCGGCGGTTAGGATCCATCGCATCCTGGATGAGGTGCTTCATCGCCGGACTGGACGGATCATTGGTGGTCTCAATGGATGCCTCGATCATGCGAGGCTTAGTGATGACGGTAAGGTCGATGTCATGTCCGTAGGTGCGGCCCAATGAGACCACCAGCGCCTCGTTTGCCCTTCCATTGCCTTCTCGAAAAGCGTGAACGTAATTCAGCTCAGAAAGGACGTGGGCAACCTTCTCGGCAAACTGCTCAGGTGTAGCGGCTTTAAGGCCCTGAACGTCTCTAGCAGGCCTCAGCGCCTCGTTGAGACCCATTTCTATCCGCGATCCGTGCAGAAACGTCGTGCCGCCCTTCGAAAGCCCTCCTACAGGCTCTACCCGCTGCCCATCGACGACAGGACTTTCATTTCGCGTATGACCTGCCCATTCATAGACATCTTGAAAGATGTAGCCGTGTAGAGCCTTCAGATGCGCTGCGTCGTGATTACCGGTCGGGCCTTTTCCCTCAGCCAGCTCTGTTTGCCTCAAAGCAGTAAAAGCGTATTCAGCCTCACGCAGCGCCGAATGGCTCCTGATATCCAGCTTGTTCTTCAGAACATCCCTGAAGTCCTTATCCTCTGAAGTGTTTGGATAGGTGTAGGAGCCTTTGGCTTCATCATCGCGGGCCAAGCGAAACCTCATGCAAAAAAGCCGCCTGAGATCACAGGCGGCCGCGAGAAATGTCTAGGTGATGATCAGGCCCGCTTGAAGCGGGCCAGCAGCTCTTGGCGCATTTCCTCGGAAGTAATGTCTCCCGCAACGTAACGGCCGTTTGCTTCTTCCAAAACCGGATCGCCAGTGTAACCCTGCCGCATATTGGCGGCACGAGCCTGATCGACGGCTTTCTGTCGTGCAGCAACAGCTTCCGGAGAGCGATCGGGGCGGGGAGCATGAACGTTCATTGGCAGAGCCTCCAGTTAGTGTTCAACTTAGCACAAAAAGAGCCGAATATCCAGCGAATGCGGGGCAATCGGCTCTTTTATGGTGGGAGCCCGATCAGAGATCGGGCCTCCCAAAGCGATCAATCGCGGGGTTCCCATTCGATGATGGCCTGCAGCGCCAGGTCATCTTGGCCGGGATAGCGGCCCAAGTTGGCGTTGAAGCCGAGGCGCTTGATTGAGAGGGTGTAGTACGACTTCCCTTCTCCGTTGGTCTTCTTCCAGATGCCGCCAACTTCGATGTCGTGGCCGCGAGGTGACTTGGCATAGACGCGATGCGTCGGAGCCTTTTCGTTTGTGGAGTCGAACGGTGTAACCTTGATGTCCAGGTCCCGGTCGATGGTGGAGACGAGGCCAGTTCCCTTGGCGTTGTCGATGTCGTCTTTGTCGAACTGGATGAAGTTGGTCATGCTCATGTTAATCACTCCTATATGGTGGTTGCGATGATCGTTCATAAGGCACGGCGAAAAGCGGTGCGCACCGTAGGCCGGAGCGCAGCGAAGGAGGCTGGGCGGCGGAAAATTTTGTTTCGCGAGGAAGCCGAAGGCGGGGAAAATTTGGAGACAGATAGCTTTGCGCTAACCGCGTCGCCGTGCGAACGGGCATCAAGAGCAACCACTTTGGAGGTGTGGGGCCTGAGCGCTTGCAGCAATACGTCACCTCGACAAATGGGACATCGGCACTGGTAGCGTGCGGGATTGTGCTGAATGCAACCGAACCAACAACCTGGAACAAGAGGCTGGGTTGACCGAGAGTTGCGCCACCACGTGAGATCTCGCCAACTGTCACCCATATCAACGCCGCCAGTACTTCAGTTGCCGGTATGGCTGCGACGATAGGAGGAGGGCGATTCAATCTCAGCGCCCCACAAGCCTTGGCCGAGCTGTCGGGCACGAGTCTCGGCGCGGCGGTACTGGCTCAGGTCGATCGGGTGGGATCTTGGCAGATAGCGCAACAAGAGGCTGGCTTGGCCCGCCTTCACCATTTCAAGGCCGATGTCCGAGCGCTCGATGAAGCACTGGCCGACAAGGCGTCGGTACTGGTCCCGATCAATTTCGACACAGCGAACATGCTTTCCATCGATCATGCTGGCGAGGAACCGTCGTGCCTCGACTCCGCACCTCCATATCGCGCCATTCTTGAAGCCGGTCTGATCGCGCACACATGCGTCGATAGCCGCAATGCGGATCCTCTGCTGGCGGATGCTGAAGGTGTCTCCATCAATCACCCGCGCCCGGCCTGAAAAATCGGCCGACGCAGCGGAAGCAGTGAACAGAAGCGCAGCCAGCGCGGCTCCCACCAAGCAAATATTCATCAAGCGCGCGCCTCCATAGAATTGCGGGCTGCCAACCCAAATACCGAGCGGTTCAGATGAAGCTCTCCGCTCGCGGCTCGGTCTGTCATGGCCCGCAAATACCCGCCCGGCGAGCTGATTTCGGCGCGCGTGTATTTCTCAAAGGTGAGAGCGATCGCAACCGCAGCCGCCTGCTGGCCCATTCGTTCCACGGCCCGCTGGCGCGCATCCTCGGACACGCCGGCGATGCGGCAAAGCTTGGGAGCGATCCGGTCCAGGTCCGCCCAACTACGCGGGGGCTGGTAGCCATATTCGGCAAGGCTTGGCGTAGCCCGCCACACATCTTCCAGCGCCACAAGTGAAGGCCGCACTTGCAGTTGCCTATTGCTTTGGCGCGAACGGCTCCCCAGGCTTTCTTCAAAAGCCCTCTTGCTGGCGGAGCCAGCCCCTAGCGAACTCACTTGTTCGGCGTTAGCCGAACGCCGTTCATCATTACGAGGTTCAAAAGGCTTCGGGGTTGTAATTTGTATGTGCATGTCGTTTTCGACATCCGTGCATGTCATATTTGCATCTATGTCAGAAGCTTGCGGGGTCCGATTCACGTTACGCAATCGGTCGGCAAGCCACTCCAAAAGCATTGTTGCCTTCCGGAGGACGTGGGCCGGTGCGTGCCTGGCTGATCCGATGAGGGCCGCGATCTTCTCAACACGGGACCCGATCCGCCCAAGGATGACTTCCCCTCGATCGGTTGAGGACGCCAGAGCATATCTAGCACCACGCAGAGCGTCCCGGAAGCGACGCGCCGCGCCGTCTCGAACTCGAATCTCTTCCCGCTTCTGGCGCACCAACTGATCAAGTTCATGGTGCCGAGCGATCAGGACACGCAGATCAATGCCGCAGGCGTCGGCAATATCTCCTTCGCCGTCACGGATCGGGTAGCGCTTGAAATTCGCACTGTCCTGCATGGTGACAAGGCCGAGGTCGTACAATCGGGAGAGAATCCGGCTTACGCGCCCTGGCGACTTGTTGATGTCATAGCCGAGCTGTCGGTTCGACTTGTAGACGATCGGCCGTCCTCCTTTGTCGAAGGCGTCTGCCTTGGCGGTCGTGATGATTGCTTCCAGCAACGCATATTCTGCGGTCGTAATCATCCCGATTGTCATCAGGTTTTTTGCAAGTACCGCAAGCTGCCCGCGCGTCACCGTTCCGATTTCCGTTGACTGTGCCAGTCGCCGGAATTCGGCTCGCTCCTTCGTCATTCTGCGACCTGTCGGCCGCTTGTGTTGTGTGGGTTCCCCCATCGTCCGTCTCCTCAGAGGCCAGACAAAGCTCCGCCGTTCACCGAAAAGGTGTTCTGATTATTGACATCGGAGGGGAGGTCTGCGAGAACGGTTTTGGCTTATTATTACCGAACTGCAGACCGCTTCCGGATTCTTCGGGAGCGGTTTTTCTTTTCTGGGCCGGGTGTGATCTCCAAAAAGCTGTTAGAATGTGTGAGTCGGAATCGGTTACGGTTCCGCTCGTTACGATTTGTAGCCTGAGATACCGAATTGATGCAAGTTGACACATTTCGCGCTGCTGCGCCGGTTCAGCCGAGATCTGAAATAGTGCTTACATTTTAATTTGTTAGCGCGCCTTTCCGCGTCTTCCCTCTCTTCACGCTGAAATCTGGAACGTTTCCAGAGTAGGATTTACCCCCCGTTATTGTTGGGGAAATTCAACCGGGTGGGGAGGAGAGTTTGAGAGGAGGGGGCGCGGGCCTCCTCTCAACAAGCGGCCTGATGTGCCGTCCCCCGATACGTTTCTGCCTCCCAGGCACCTGCGAAAGCGCCCGCATTGGCTCGATGCCAAGGCGGGCGCTAAGGTGCGATCTTGCAGCAAAATCAGCCGCGCTGAATAGCCTCCTCAATGTAGGTCGGTGGTAGATCGAAGGCCTTTAGCGCTGTATCGAGTGCCTTTTGCACGTCATCCCAATCAACATGCTCCGGATCGTTCAGGTAGGCGTTGATTAGCTGGCAGCAGCTTTCGGCGGCAAGGGTCGGATCAGGTACGGAATCAAGCATGGCTTATCCTCTGGAATAGGGGAGCCGGTCACGCTGGAGGACGTGACCGGCGGAAAGCAGCGGCGGGATTATTCCGCTGCCATCGGGAACGAGTGTTCGTTCTTGTCCTCTGAGGTTTCAGCCTCACCCTCTGCGTCGGGGTCAGACGCGATCCGAACGTGAGGCGGAAGCCAACCGCTGTCCTTGATGGACTTGGCGGCATACTCCGCAGCCTCGCCCTTCTTCATGTTGCCGACACCAGCGGCGAAATCCTCGCCGCGCACCTCGGCAACAACGGCTTGAATGGTCGGCCTGTTGACGTGGCTGAAATAGCTTTCCGCCGTAGTCTCAAACCAGTCACGCATGTCCACGTTCAATGCGCGGCCCATCTGGTCGGCATGTGCCAGCGCTTGGCTGCGACTGCTGAACTTCTTCTCAACCGCATTGACGGAATGGGCGGCGGCATAGGCCAGAAGCTGCAACAACTCGCTTTGAGATTGATCCATCAGCCATTCCCAAAGGTCAGCAGGATCGCCGGGAAGCCGGTGCCCATAATTTTCCTCGAGGCTTCCCCACGCCTCAAGGGCCTTGTTCTCGGCGGGACGCTTCATCGAACCGTCCAGCACTTCATGAGTGACAGAGATTTCAAGCGCGCTCTGGTGGCCGGGAATGCCCCATGCCGTGCGATACTGCACTTTGAGCAACATCGCGTGGACGACCGCCACAAGCGCAATGTCGGGATTGTTCGCCAGCTCGACACGAAGTGCCGCCGTCTTCTGAGCGGTCAGGTCTTCAATCAATGCGGCTGAATGGGTCAGCCCCGTAGATTTCGAAGCGCCGTCAGCCTCCTCGGTCGCCCCGCCTTGCTTCCCTTCCGTTGCCTCGGCCTTCTTCTTGTCCTCGTCGCGGACAAGGCCTCTCAGCACCGACAATTTGCCCCAATGGTCGATTGTGACGATTGCCCCTGCCATGGCGAGGTCTTCGCTGCGATAGGCTTCTTCGCGCTTCTGCAGGACGGCGATTTCCTGCTCGACGGCGGACAAGGCGGCCTCTGCACCTTCATCCTCCTGATCCGCATCGATCTGCGCCGCCAGTTCGTCATAACGCTCAGTCAGTGCGTCAAGCTTGGCTTGATCCTCGTCGCTGAGGTCCACGCGCTGCGGGTAAACCCGGGCCATCTGATAGATGTTATCCGGCTGCTGAGCGCACCACTCGACCCATTTCCAGCCTTCGGCCTTCACAGCTTCCGCCTCGACCTCCAACTTCTCGGCAACCAGCTTTTCAAGCAAGCCGCTATCGCATGCAAAGCCTCCTCCCTGCTCGGCAAACAGGTCGCGGCGCACTGGACCGCCAGCCGCCTCATAAACCTCTAACCCGCCGATCAGCGCGAGCCGCTTGTCGCTTGCGGGGACTTCATCCACGGCGAGACGGCGCTTGATTGTGTTGGCGCTGCGATCCCATGAGGGGAGGGCATTCCACACCTCTTCCTGTCGAGCGTGATCGTCGGTGATGGTGAAGGCGGCAAGCTGCTCAAAGGTCATATCCTCGGCGCGGAACGCCGCGAACAAGACAGGGGAAACCTTCGCCAGCGCAAGACGGCGGTTAACGATGATTTCGGTTGTCCCGAACCGGGCGGCGATGTCCTTGATTGACTTGCCCTCATCGAACAACGCTCTGAATGCCTCGAACTGGTCGGCGGGGTGCATCGCCTCCCGCATCACGTTCTCGGTCAGGCTTAATTCCGTGGCGTCACCCGCCTCCCGGACAATGACATTCACAGCGTAGTCAGCCGTGATCTCGCCCCGTTCGGCCAGAAGATTGAGGGCTGCAAGGCGGCGACCGCCAGCGGTTACGAGGTATCTCCCCTTGGATGCCTTGCGCACCACAAGGTTTTGGATGACGCCATTGGCGAGGATCGAGGCCGACAGGCTCTCGATGCTCTCCTTGGTGTAAGTCTTCCGGACGTTCTTCGGGTCAGCGTCCAGCTTGTTCAATGCTATCGCGATGATGTCGCTCATGGTCTCTTGCTCCAGTTTTTCCCGTTTCCCTTGGGAGCAAGCCCCGCTAGTGGGCGAAGCCTCTGCCTTCGTTTTCGAAGGATGTGCCCCCACATCCGGCGGAACGAAGGGGGAGGGCGCAGCCCGCTCCCGTTAGGACGCGGATCGGGTCATGGGGCGGGAGGAAGGAAAAACGGAAGGTTTGCCGGCTTGACGGCGAAAGCCGTTTTTCCTGACGAGCGACAGCGCTTGCGCGCTTGCCCATTGGCGCGATCGGCGACCTATCGTAAGAGCGGAACAGGGTAGGGTCGATGGGCGGCCGATCCAGGCCGCTCCTTGCGGATGCGAACCGGCGACGCCGGTTCTCCGTCTTCTGATCCAGGTTAGAAAACGATGGATCTGCCCGCTGCGCTCCGAGTGATGAGCGCTCCGCTCCTCGGGCAGCTCTCCATTTCAGCTTGATTCAACGTGTCGATAGCGGCGGTTAGCCGCTCGGCTCGGATCGATCGGCGCCAGTCCGAGATCCGAGAAGGACAATGAAGAACATCGGAGCTTTCAGCATAGCGCCGCCCCTCCTTCAGGGGCGGGAAAGCGGGAATTCTCGACACGGTTTTGACGGAAGAAGGGAAGCCGCAGGAGGCTTAGCATAGCGCCGCGAAGCGGAAGCCGGGACCGACTTCCCCCGGCAAAACCGTTCCTTGCTTCTACAGCCTGGGCGTTGCGTTCATGATGTAGTGGGCGATCTGAAACAGCTGTTCAACAGTCGCAGCCAGGTCAGCAGAGGCTTGTTGGATCTCTGGCGGTTGGGACGGATCGCCGGCGAGATCGCCAGCCTTGGCGATGATATCCTCGCAAGGATCTGCGATACTGTGAATGAGCTTCAGCAGCTCTTGGGCGGTTGCCTGATCCACCAGTGCCTGTCCTACGTCGTTTCCGGGCACCGAAACCCTATGGAGCAAGCGGACGGAGGTCCAGAGGCTTCCTAAGCGGGTTGTTAAGCTGTCTCTGCTGAAATGGCGGAATGGTAAAAGGACCGCGAAAGCCGCCGAAACCGCTCCTGACGGAAGATAAGGCGCCGCTGCGAAGCGGACGCCTGAGACCTCGCGACCCTGAACAGCCGCGCCTCCTGTTCGATCCCATGCCGGATCGCGTCGAACCTTGCCTAGCCGTCTTGAAGAACCGCCCGCCGAAGGGGCCTGAATGGTCCTACGATATCAAGTGGGACGGCTACCGCATTGCTGTTCACCGGGAGCTATCCAAGGTGAGGATCCTGACACGCGGCGGCTTTGACTGGACGGCGAGATTCCCGGCCATTGCGTCAGCAGCGGCCGCTCTTGGTCCGGCGACATTCATCCTCGATGGTGAAGCCGTCGTGCTCGACGATATGGGGCGATCAGACTTCGGGCTGCTGCAGGGCTCGCTTGGGGGCCGGACCGGAAAGCAGCCGGCTGGAACCGCGCTCATGTTCGCGTTCGATCTCATGTACCTCGACGGGCATGATCTGCGTAAGCTGGAATTTGCTGCACGGCGGCACATCCTTGAGGATCTGCTTGATGAGGCCAGAGGCGCGATCCGCTTGTCAGAGGAAATCAACGAGGATCCCGAAAGGCTGGTCGAACACGCTTGCGCGCTGGCCCTGGAAGGCATCATCGGCAAGCATCGTGATCGCCCCTACAGACCGGGCAAGACTGGTGACTGGATTAAGATCAAGTGCGTCCAGCGCGAAAGCTTTGCCATCCTCGGCTACGAACTGTCGTCAGCTATGCCAGATGGCTTTGGAAGCCTCCTTCTCGGGGCTCTCAGAGGAGGTGAGTACGTCTATGTCGGAAGTGTCGGAACTGGCTTTAAACATCAGCAAGCGCGAGCGTTGCGAAAGCAGCTCGACAAGCTGAAAACGAACAAGCCGGTGATCCGCTTCAAAGAGAAGACCCGCATCGCGACAGATCCAGGCCTGATCGCTGAAATCGACTTCCGGGGATGGACGTCCGACGGGAAACTGCGACACGCCTCGTTCAAGGGACTTCGCGACCCTGAAGACGCAGCGGCAGTATATTCGCTCGATGTTGGAGACGCCTAACCGGCAAGATTGGGCGGAGGCATGTTCTTGCGTAGAGCAGCGATGAGCAGGTCGAGATCCCGATTGGCATCTGCCGCCAGCATGAGGTTGTCCGCAACCTCTGTAATGGCGGAGAGGACTTCCGTCTCCTCCCAACCTCGGCGCATGGCATCCTCTACCAGGTCCTGCAAAACAGTCTCCACCGCCATCTGACAGGCGATGTAGCGGCTTTCGTCCTTTTCGGGTGGCGCTTTTGGAAAGTCGGTCATGTTCCAGCAAATATGCTTCCTGCGGGCGCGTGCAAGGCCGGGGGTTCGGGATCACGACGGATAGGCCGCACCCTGCAGGGCAGGGTGCGGCCGTACTTCACTGAGGCTTGTTGTCGTTTCCGGCTTTGCTGTTGAGCTCGACTTGATAGCTGAACTCGACCTTGGCGATGAGCGGAAGCATCACGGCGATGGAGAACCGAAGTTGGCCCTTGTGGGACAGCTTCGCGATTTGCCGGTTGATGAACTGGCGAAGGCGACGGCCGGTTCTCTGGCAGAAGGTTACGAGCGTTTTCATCAGAGGTTCCTCCTTAGTGGTTGTGCGTAATCGCGAAGCTCGAATACGGCTGGAACCGCCGAGTGCATCGCGCAGCGATCGCAACGGAGCGAAGCGGAGAGGAGAACCCTTTAGGGTTGCACGCCAAGGCGGGGCCTGACGTATCGTGCGCAGCATTAGATTACGTACAGCCACTAAGGAGCGGCCTGAAAACGCGGCCTTCGTAGCCCCGGCCGTCGTCTTTGCCTTCAACCGGCAAATCGTAATCCGGCCGCCAGGTCGGATCTCCATCGCCGTGATGCTGCAGCGGTGGTTGAGCTCACGTCGACGCTCCTAGCCGGAAACGACAACAAGCCTCAGTGAACCGTCCCGCTTGCGGGGCGCCTCCGTCGTGAGGGGGAAGGGGAGTTTGAGGGGAGGGGCCGAAGGGGACTCCCCTCATTGCGGTTGGGTGCCGCTCGATGCGGCCCTCAAGCGCTCCTAAGCCTGGGCGGCCTCGCGCTTGCGCATCAGAAACCGCTTCAGGCTCCATCCGGCTCCCAAGATGTAGGGTGGCCGCCCAAGCGAGTAGTGCCCGCAATTCAGCCGCAGCACGCTCACTCTGGCTCCGGCATTCTGCAGCCGCTTCAGCAGGCGTTCTGACAGGTCCGGTAAAACAACCGTGTCCCTCGATGCTAGGATGACATGAATTTCGAGGCTTGGCCGCGCCAGCCTGTCTGCATGGTTTTCAAGATCGAGTGGTGCCCACGCTCGTTGAAGCTGGGCAAGCGCAAGATGCGGCTCGAGACTCTTCCGGATCGAACGGGTTGCGCGCCCGGTCCATACCATTTCGGCAAGGCTTCCTGCCGTGAGGAAGAGTGACGCCCGAGAAACGGCGGTCTCATGCGCCGCGACCAGTCCGGCTATCCAGGACCCAAGACTCATCCCGAGGACAGAAACATCCCGATACCCCTCGCGCTTCAGCCAGCGGATAAGCTTGCGCCCGTCCCATACAGCCTGTCTGACGGCCTGCACCGTTCGGCCGAGATTGGCGCTGAGCATGTAATCGGCATAGAGCGAGCCCGGGCGCTTGCGCTCCAAGTGGTAAGGCATGGCGATCTCGATAACCGTGATCCCTTGCCAGGAGAGGAACCCGGCAATCTGCCGGTTCCGACTTTCGGCGTTCCAGTGATGGAAGATCACCACCGCCTGATCGCGTTTTCCGCTCTCCGTGATCCTGGCCCACACGATGTTGTTTTCCGCGACATCCGTTGAGATGTCCGAAGGGAATTTCAGCCAGCCATCCCGCAGCTCAAAGGTTTGGTCGCTTGAATCAGGCGGATCAAAGAAACCCGGATCAGCGGCGGCCGTTTCCGCGAGTACGCAGAACTCCTCTAGCGTTTCAGCCGCTCCCATGCCGGGGAATGCACGATCGGCGTCCAGAATGAGGTCCGTGGTCTCCTTGGCCTCTTCGCCGCGTTGGGCGCGGCCCTCGTCCCAGCGATCGAGCCAGCTATGAAACATGGCTGTCGCCTTCCATACCGCCGGCTCGCCAGCCGAATCCAAACTCTGGATCAAATAGCCCGTATGTAGCGATCAATGCGGCGACAATCAGCAAAACCGAGAAGCCGTCAAAGGCATCGATCGTCAGATACGAGATCAGGAGCAGTCCGATCGCGGAAGACATCTTCCACAAGGGCGCTCGCAGACGTCTGTCACTGCCCAGCCGGATCGCTCCATACAGGAAGACGCTGCAGGTCGATATTGCGACGAGGAGGCTGCTGTAGTGGGTTGGCATTCGATACCCGAAGATATGATCGCCGTCGTCGTAGTTGGTGAGGGCAGCCCACACATCGCGAACGATCCACGTTATGATGTCGGGGCCTTGTGAAGCGAGATAGGCGCTCTGCGCTTTCATGCAGATGGCGGCCAGGACGACGAGAACTGTGCATCGAAACACCCCCCGCATGATCCTCAGAGCGGCCTCACTGACCCCCGGCCCTGATGCCTGATCAGTCCGAAGCGTCGCTTGGCTATCGAGCTTCCAAAGATCATGGATGATCGTATGCAGAATGATCAGGCCCGCAAAGAGCAGGTAGAAGGTGACGGACATATAGAGGTAGGCGAGGGCGGTGAAGACGATGGCTGCCGGGGTCGAGATTATGTCAGGCCGTATGATGCCAATCGTCCCCCAACTCGGGGCAAAATCCTGCGCCTGTTCTAACAGCGGGATCAGCTGCACCCCAATCCATTGAGCCAGGCCGGCAAACAAGATGCAGATCAGGAAAACCGCCCAATAGGTATGGGAGTTCGCCTGCAGGTTTTGAATCCAGGCATCCCCGCTTTGAGGTCGATCGGCATGTGCCAGAAACCTTGGACGTGCATCATGTTTCCAGAAAACCAGAAGCTCGATGACTATGGCGAAGAACAGCGGCAGCAGCACCATGAAGAGGAAGGTCCAGTTTGGCGCCCACAGAAAGCCGACCTGTTTTTCGATACCGTCCTCGCGCATATAGGTGATGGTGTGGATCCCAAGGATATAGGACAGGAACCCAAGAGCGGACGAACCGGCAAAGACCGAAGACGGCAGATTCAAGTGTGATCCGTGAGAGAAAATCGTCTCGGTCCTGATCGCCAAACCAGATGGCCGCTCCGTCGACATGGGTTCAAGATCCACCGAGACGACCGGCGTTAGCGGAATTTGGTTTGCGGCTGGCGCCGGCATGTCCGGCACTCGCGAAGTAGCTGCGCCGCCAGTCTTTCTGGTATCCCGTCGCTTGGCAGTCAGGCGGGCTTGAGCTGCACTAAGCTCCTTCATCCAATCATTCGTCGCCTCCTTGTCGCCGCAACCAAAGATGCGTGCGAGCCAGCGGATGTTGGTGGTGCTGATGCCCTTGTCATTCTCCTGAAACCAGAGCTGGACCGTGCGGAGATCCACCCCGCTACGATTGGAGTCGATCTTCGAAATGGCATCCGCCAGCAGTTCCGGCGTCCAGGGGCCTTGCGGAAAACCATCATCACCCAAGGGCCGACCGGCTCCTGCAGCGGCCATCTGCTTGAACAGCTCCTTGAAATCGCTTCCGTCGTTAGGCGGCGCGACAAAAATCTTACCGTTTTTTTCCAATGACTTGCAGGCCCGGATTTCGTTTCGTTTCGCATCCTATCGTGCGTTTCGTCAGGTTCAATGGTCTTAAAGCCCCTCCAATGCAACTGATCGGTGAGGCATCCACCATGCTACTGTCGTTATCCAGTTCGCGTTCGTCGCATCGGGCAACAGCCACTCTGCGCACAAGCTTCACCTCGGACGAGCTGTCGTCCAAGCACCTTGGAACGGAAACCGCAGGTAGTGCGACTGGAGAAGGTCCCTCGCTTCCTGAGTTGATCGATCAGCACTCGGCAGCTGTTCAAGGGGGGAAAAAGGCGACGGCACGGCGCCTGGCAATCATCAATTACAAGCCAAAGGGAGAGGGAGAAGCCAACCTGAAGCTGACCTATCTCGCGGCCTATCTGATCGCGACCAAAGGCACGCTTTCCGCCAAGGAAATGAGTTCATTGCTGGCGGATCGCCCGGTTCGATCAACCACCTGAGCGAGACGATCAAGCGCCGCCAACGGCGGCGGCACGCCGGGCGGGAGGGGAGCCGAGGGGAGGGGCATGGGCTCCCTTCGGGCGGACCGCAGCCCGCTCGATGCGGCCAGGTTCGCAACTGCCAAAATGGCTACGGGGCCAGCTCTTCCGAACCAGCCCCGCAACAAAGCATCCAACAATTGTCAGCGTACCAATCCTAGCCGCTCGCCAAGGCTTGGCGGCGTCGGCGTTCCCGCTTCCTTTGTCATGGCGACGATGGCCTTCTGTGACAGCCCTTCGATCTCATAGCCAAAACGGCGCGCGCTCTCGATGATCGATTCAAGGCTTGGGTGCTGCTCAAGATGCGTTCCGAACCATAGGGCATATTCGTCGGTTTCCTCATCGGGAAACGCCTGCAGAAAGAAGGTGCGCAACGGCGGATCATAGCCGATTACGGCGTTCTCGTCGGTCTCTTCGTCGGTTTTCACGGTCACGGTGTAGCGGCTCAATGGTGTCCCTCCTAATATCGGGCCGCACCGAAATGCGGCCCAGGTCCTATTTGAACAGCGGCATTGACCGCTTGTTGGTCAGGCTGGCGCGGTCGGTCTCAAAGCGGTAGCCGTCCCAATCCTTCCACGCTTCCCAACCTGTCGCAGTGGCGCGTCCATACCAGACGCGCACGCTGACCTTACTGTTTCCAAGGTCCTCGACAACCTCAACCGTGTGGCTCCCTCCTAAACCGGAGGGCGTGTCGAAGACCTCAACGCTTCGGCGCTGGCCGTTGCTTTTCATGCTTCGCCTCCTACAGCCGGAAATGGGCAACCAAGCCCTGATTGGCTCGGTGGCTTGCCAGTGCATAGGCGCACGCCTGCGCCAGAAGGTCGGGATTCGCTGTCATGCCCGACTTCGCGCGTCCCTTGATGTCGGCTTTCAAGTCGTCATCGCTGGTCCCAACGTGCATGTTTCCGACAATCCAGCGCAGTTGCGCATAGGGGATCTCGTCAACGCGCCGAACAGGCAGGGCCGAAATCAGGCCCTTGCGCTGACTGGCTGCCTCTCCGGCCTCACTTGCCTCCTTCTTGGTCGGGAAATAGGCTTTCACCAGCTGGCGGCGCTGCGCGTCGGCTGCACTCATGAAAGCGTTTGAGCCGTCTTCTTGGGTGTATAGGCTCCAGTCGGCGGCACTGCCGCCGAACATGGCGTCGCCTCGGCCGGAAAACTCCATGACTGTATAAATTTGCTCATTCATGTGGAGATCCTCTGTTTTCCGGGGCTGATCAAGCGGCGCTGTCGCCGCTGATCGATTTCAAGACGCACTTGGCCGCATAGCGTCCGGCCTCGTTCAAGTTGCGCTGCCACGCTCCTTGCGATGGGGACCAGCGGAACCCGTGAGATTTCAGGGTACGCCGCGTCTGTTCGTCCGGCTTGCCGGGAAACAGCAACTGAATGCGGGCCATGTCGGTATTTTCCTTGACCGTGACTGCTCCTGCCTCCGTCTCGACGTCCTCGGCGCGGTCGCCGCGCTTCTTCATCGCAGCAAGCGATGCAAGGCGGGTTTGCATGCGGCGCAGTTCGGCGCGGGTGTTGGTGGTGGAAAAGCCGCGTCGGTTCTGCCACGGGGCAAGGGTAACGCCACGCGATGCCCTCTCCTCGTCCATGCCGGTTTCGGCCACCACACGGGCCAGAATGTCGGCTTCGCTCGCCTGATCCTTCTCCATCCGGCGAATGATGACATTCGCCCGTTTCATCCGGTCGATGGACAGTGCCAGGTCTTCGATCCGCGAGGCGATGCGCTGCATGGCTGCCGGATCGCCGGAGCGGATCGGCTCGTCATCGGTCCCCTGGGGAAACGCCTTGCGCTTCACTGCTTTTTTCGCAGTCGCGATATGGGCTGAGATGTCAGCACGGCGGGCGTCTGAAACTCGCATCCGCTTTTCATTGCGGGCGACGGGAAAACGCGCAGGTCCGGTGATGAACCAGTTCATGCAACGGCCTTCCGCTGCCCAATACTTGGCGGTGATCTCGACATGACGGCGAGCAAAGGCCTCTAGTTCAGCATCCGGCAGGGGCAGTTTTGCTTGCTCCCACAGCTCCACCATGTAGGCGGCAAAGCCGTTCAGGCGCTCTGCCAGCCCTTCCAGTTCGGAAAGGGTGCGCCGCTCCGGAAAATGAGTAAGGGCATGGAAGCTATGTTCGATGTCCTTCGCCGCGATGGTCGCGGCAAAGGTTCCGGCGAGAATGGACAGGGTGCGGTCCTCGACAACAGCGATGATCATCGGACTACCCCCGCCATGACGGTTGGGTGAGTGCGGGTGATACGGGTCTGGAACCCGATCAAGGCGCCGCCCAGAATGACCCCATTGGGGGAATGCTCGTCTGCCTTGGCAAAGACCGGATCAAGAACCGGCTTGCAGACGTTCAGGCGGGCCGCTGCTTCCTCAATGCTGATCTGCGGCGGTAGGACATGCGCGCCGTCCAGGCTGGCAAGAACGATCTTTCCAGCCAATGGCTGCGGGTAGCCGTCAAAGACGGTGAAGGCGGTCAAGCCGTCCCGCAAACCCTCCTCATCGACGATAAGAACGTGGTTCGTGTCGAATGGCACCACCTCGACAAGCTGGCATCCAATCAGCCCGTAGGTCTGAGAGAACGCGCTCGGTGCTGCGACCTCTGCGGCTTGAATGGTCCCGGCTTCCGGGTCCAGCAGGTAAACGGTTGCGGTTGTGTTCATAGTCTAGCCCTTTCTCCAATTCCGCGAAGCGGTCTTCTCGTGCCCCTCGTGGGCAGGAGCCCCGCTCCTGCTCCCGAGCTCGCGCGGAGCAGCGGGGGAGAGGGTGGCAAGGGGATAAAAACGGAGGGGGTTCGCCCGCCCGAGGCAAAGCCGAAGGGGCGGCGCGTTAGCGGCGATCCTGCACGAAAGCGCGGCCTTAAGGCTGCGCGAAGGAAGGACGGGGAGACCGTTTTTTCCCCTTGTGAGGGAGAGGGGGCAGCGCTCCTCTTTCCCTCATCAAAGAGACAGACAGGACGCCTCCGGCGTCACTGCTTCATCGTGACGGGGAACGGACTAACCGTGACTGGTGCTGATGGCGGTGATGAGCTTTCAAGATGCGGAAAGGCCGCCCCGATCAGGCGGGGCGGCCTCCGTAGGCACGCGACAAGAAAGGGCTAGAGACTTGCCACGACCTGACTTGATCACTAGCCAATATGGGTCGACCGGGAGAGGCTGTAAATGTCGGTACCGATTTTTGCCCAAGATGCATGTGATTGAAGGCGAAGCCGCAGCGCAACCGATCGTCACCCGAATGGGCGGAGACAGCGCCTGCTGGCTCCGTGCCGAAGGCATAGAGCGGGGTCGCAAAGCGATGCGCTAAAGTAGCTATTCAGGGTAGACTTTCGAGGTACCATCTTTATTTGTTCCAGAGGAATAACGATTAATTTCCAGTGTGGTTGGTGGCAATGGCAGGTTTCGGACTCGAGCAGTGGGTAAGCTATCTCGGACTTGAACGCGTTGACGACCCGAACAAAGATTATCCCGTTTATCGCAAGCGGCTCGACGGAAAGATCATCGATCTCAAGGAACTGGATCTGCTTGTTGCTCAGCGGCTGCGTGACCTGCGAACCGACCGGCAGATTGCGCAAGCTAAAGTCGCTACACTGCTGGGGGTGAAGGAGGCGACGTATTCCCGTTATGAAAACGCCTCTTCCTTGATGACCGTCGGACGGCTGATCCACGTTTTCGAGGTCCTGGATATCACTCCAGAAGAGTTCTTCGATCCCTTCGTCAACGCACGGCCTACGCATCCCAAAGGCAAGTCACGCAAAGACGTGAGAAACAAGCTGATGGGAGAAACGGTCGACCACCTGAAAAAGCTCGACGATACGGCCTTGAAGATGGTGCATGACCTGGTGATAGCCATGGAGCCCCGGACGATCGGAAGGCAGAAAAGGAATGGCGCGGCGAAAGCCGCGCCATGACACTCAGCGGGTTGGCTTTGGTTTCCGCCGCGCGCCGGCCGCCTTGGCGATCAGCCGGCGCTCATGCGGCGTCCTTTGCGGCCCGTCTGGCGAAGACATCGCTCGGATCGATCGGCGTCAGTCAGAGATCCGAGAAGGACAATGAAGAACATCGGAGCTTTCAGCATAGCGCCGCCCTTCCTTCAGGGGCGGGAAAGCGGGAATTCTCGACACGGTTTTGACGGAAGAAGGGAAGCCGCAGGAGGCTTAGCATAGCGCCGCGAAGCGGAAGCCGGGACCGACTTCCCCCGGCAAAACCGTTCCGCCTGATCGGATTAAACCTCCAGGTCTTCCACCCACGATAGGCCCTTTTCCTCACGAACCCTGCGAAAATGGTCGAGTTCGTCAGCGACTTCCGGCTTAGATTTGAAGTAGTGGTGCATGATCCGGTTAGACGTGTTCAGGGTCGCGATGAATGTGTCCAACGTAGCGGCAAGATCTTCACGAGTAGGCGTATCGAATATTACCAGGTCCAAGCTGCCATCCTCGTTCTCCCGGAAGTGCCGGCTGGTCAGCGCTCGCAAGTTGTTGTGGCTCTCGTTGCAAAGGCTGTTGTAGATGGAGCGGTACTCGTGCTCCATGCCTGCCCATTGGAACTTCTCAAGATTGGTCGGAATGTGTCCGGACTTCTTAAGTTCAGCCAGCTGAGCCCTGTGGTGTTGCAGCTTTTCAAGTGCTTCCGGACTGTCTTTGAAATAGGCGAGGAACGGATTCTCACCCTTCACCCCATCGTCCGCAAGCTTGATCCATTCCTTGTGGTAAGCTGCCACCATGACTCTCAGATAGCCGCCGTCATTCGCAAGGTTGATAAGATCGACGTGGGCCTCGAGCACAGAACGCAGCAGGATATCCATGCCGGTGTATCCACCAGCTTGCCGAATGTGGAGAGCAGCGTTCGTAAGCTCGATTATGGTGCTGTAAAGTGAAATGAGCGTGCGGTGAACTTCGTTGTTCTTGTCGAAGCGAAGCTCAGGAAGGTGTCTGATCGTGACATGGTAGAGATCTATCAAGAACGCGTGCATCATCAATCCTACCCGAACTCAATGCAGCATTGGGGCCGGCTCCTGCAGCAGCTTTACCATCTGCCTCACAACCGTTCGCAGCTTCCTCCAGTCGCGTAGATCGCCTTCGTTCACGCGCTCTTGGATCGCGGTCAGGATCCAGCCGACGCAGGCGATATCGTCTGCAGCGCGATACACGTCCGATCGATGAAAACAAGCGATGATACGAGGGCGCGCGCCTTCCTCAGTCTTCGGGATCTTCGAGACCAGGTCCTGCGCTTCTCGATAGGCCCTTGCCACGCGCTTGAGGTCGTCCGGCCCGGCTTGGGTAATCATGCCGACGGTCCACATCAGGGTATTTGAAAGGTGCTCCACTTCGTCAGTCATGGTGATCCTCGTCCTCTCCACTGTGACAGTGCTCCGAAAAGCTACCACCATGCCGACACTCGCGTTAGCTGCAGATCTGCAGATTAGGATCGCGTAATCTTCTATCTTGATTTTTGACGCCCCATGTGTTCCCTGTTTGTTCCTTTCGCTACCAGTCGTGAAAGGATCGAATTGAATGCTCGCCGGCCTGAAAATCGAGGCAGAAATCTATGTGCCTCTCATGCTCCACGGGTTATGCGCCGGCTTTCCATCACCCGCAGATGACTACATCGAAGAGTCCATCGACCTTACCAAGCTCCTGATCCGGAATCCGCCGGCAACCTTCCTGTGGAAGGTCGACGGCAATTCGATGCGGGACGCCGGGATCTTCCACGGGGATCTGATCGTGGTCGACCGAAGCGTGCGGCCGATCGATGGCGATATTGTCGTGGCGACCGTGCACGGCGAGCGATCCTTGAAGCGGCTGCGCATGACGGGTGGTCGTCCGCGGCTGATGTTTGAGAATTCGGATATGCCGCTGTTCGACCTTCCGGAGATCGCGGAAGTCGAGATCTGGGGTGTCGCACTTTGCAACGTACATTGGCTGCGACCGAGGAAGCAGGGATGACCTCATTCGCATTGATTGACGGCAACTCATTCTATTGCTCTTGCGAGCGCGTCTTTGACCCTGCCATCGCCAAGCGGCCGGTGATCGTTCTGTCCAACAACGACGGATGCGCCGTTGCCAGAACGGCGGAGGCCAAGGCGCTCGGCATTGGCATGGGCGAACCCTACTTCAAGATCCGCGATCTCTGTCGTGACAATGATGTGGCGGTCTACTCCAGCAACTACACCCTTTATGGCGACATGAGCGCCAGGCTGAATGCGATCTACCGCCAATGGTCTCCGGATGTTGAGGTCTATTCGATCGATGAAAGCTTTTTGGATATGACCGACATCAGGCCCGTCGATCGCGTCGCCTTCGGCCGCGATCTTCGGTCCACGGTTCAGCAATGGACCGGGATCCCGACCTGTGTCGGCATTGGCCCGAGCAAGACACTGGCGAAGTTCGCAAACCACGTTGCAAAGAAGAACCCGGAGCTTGGCGGCGTCTGCGACCTGACAGATGCAGCCGTGCGGCAAAGCTGGCTCGATCGCGTCGAGGTCGGGGAGGTTTGGGGCGTCGGATCGGCATCAGAGCGAAAGCTATTCGGTCTGGGCATTGAGACAGCCGGCGACCTGGCTCGCGTTGATGCGCGGCTTGCCCGCAATCTTCTGAGCGTGGTGGGCGAGAGGACGGTTCTGGAGCTGCAGGGCATTTCATGCCTGCCGCTTGAAGACGTGCCGCCACAACGGAAGGGTTGCGCCGTGACCCGATCCTTTGGAACGCCGGTTACGGATCTGGCCGGAATGCTCGAGGCAGTCGCGGCCTATGCGATGAGGGCGGGAGAGAAGCTGCGCCGGCACGGTCTCGAGGCGACACATATGGCGGTCTTCATGCATACGTCGCGCTTTAATTCGAAGGACAAGCCGCACTCGGCTCAAACGACAGTCCATTTTCCCGAGGCTTCGAACGATACTTTTGACCTGATCCGGGCCGCTCAGAGCGGAGCGCGCAAGATCTTCAGGGACGGCCATCGCTACGCAAAGGCCGGCATCATCATGAACGATCTGGTGCGGGCGGCGTCACAGCCGCGGCCTCTGTTCGATGCGCGGGACCGTGACCAGTCGGAACGGCTGATGACAGCCCTGGATGCGGTCAATGGGAAATTTGGGCGTGGCTCGCTTATCCCGGCCTCGGCCGGCATCAAGCGCGACTGGCAAACCAAGTTTGACCGTCGATCGCCGCGCTACACCACGAATGTCAAAGAACTGCCCGTAGCCGTGGCGCGCTAGAAAACGAAGAAGAAGCGAGGGATTTGGATGAGCCTGCCTCGGCTGAAGGATTACCGGGCGGAAAAGATCGACGTCGAGTGCCGGCGCTGCGACCGTTATGCGGTGCTCGATCGGAAGGCATTGGTAAAGAAATACGGCGCCAGCTGTCAGTTCGTCGACCTGAAGCGCGCCCTCGCGATTGGGTGCGACCGGAGGGGGTCAGCTCAGTGTGAGGCGCGGTTTCCCTGCCTCCTGAGGATCGGCGTTCTGATGGATCGTGGTTAGTCACCGAAAACGCCGGCTCGCCAGGATAAACACCAAGCCTAAGCCTAAGAACGGCAGAGAGTAGGCGAGGGCATTCGGATACTTCCATGGCGCCGGGGGAAGGTTGCTACATCCGCCCGCGCCGTCCAGACCGCAACTGAGGCTCGCTACAAAGTACCAGAAGCCGACTGCAAACAGGCAGACGGCAATTCCTGAAAATAGAAAGACGCGCTTGACCATAGCGCGACAATACCCAAGGCGCTGGCATTGGAAAGAGCCGCCCTAGTGGGGCGGCTCAGCGCTGATAAGCGCATCGAATGCGGCCTCTTCTTCGGCAAGCTTGGCTTCGGCCGCCGCCAGCTCGGCTGCGATCTGCTGACGCTCGGCCTGGTCGATTGACGCTGCAAGTTCGGCGCGCAGTTCGTTGATGTGGTCGTAAGTGGTCATCGTCGGCTCCTTTGAATGAAAACAAAGGGGCGGGACCGACAAGGGAGGGTTTGGGTCAATGACCGCCGTAAGCGGCCTGCGGGGCGTGGGGGAGCCGATTTCGTTGCGCAGCGGCGAAATTGGGGGAACCGCGCATCATTGACGCGGACCCTCCCTTGTCGGTGTAATTGGCTGATGTTGAGAGAGAATATACCTCTCCGTATGGCACCATCCTGTCCGGAACCAGTTGCACAACCCGTCGTTTTGGCGACGGAGGTTTGGGATGGCAGACCAAAGGCTCGCTTCGAGTGACATGGTGCGCAAGGCAGCGCAGAGGCATGAGAGGCTTCAGCCGATACCGGACGACGATCGGATCCAGTCGCTACTTGAGCGGCTGTCTGAAGCCGAAAAGCGTTCCTCGACAAGCAGCGCGCAGGACCAGAATGCGCAGTGATCAGCTTGCAGATCGCCTATCGCTTTCCCATATGGAATCTTGATTGACACAGCGGGTCCTCCCAGCCGCCGCGTCGATCGTTCCCCTCTGGAGGCTTAGACCTTCACACCTCAAGGGCCGCGGCTTCCGCTGGCCCTTTTTCTTTGGCGACAGATAAATCAGCCGCAGGTGGCCCGCGTGACCAATCCGGTCGCGGGATCAGTCTCGATCGTCACCCGATCCTCTCTGAAGTCCTGGGTCACCATGTCGCCGGTTCGGATCTGGCGAACCGTCTTTGCGCCAGTCAGCTGCATCGCCTCTGCGTCTGTCGGCTTTTCCTTGCCGACCAACCCTTGCGCGGCTTCCGCTTTGCACGGACCTGCTGCCGGGGATGAAGCTCCATCCGCGCTGCAACCAGATGAGGCCAAAGCCACACAGGCGGCGACCATAGGGAAGGAATAGAACGGCGACTTCATCGCGAATCTCCTTGCTCTGAAGCTCCTACAAGGAGTTCAGGATTGGCTTTTTCGTGTCGCTGCCATCATAGCGAGATGAGTTCACCTCCCGGCCGACACGGTAAAACTCGAGCTGGCTGTCGATCTGATTTTCAAGAAGGAAGGCTTTCGCTTCAGCACCCTGAACTGAGGCATCTAACCAGGTCTCATAGGCAGATGGATCCAGCATGACGGGCATTCGCGTATGAATGTGAGCGATGTGGTCGACGGCTGGCGCTGTGATGATCGTGCAGCTGGTGACGCCTAGCTTGTCGTTATGCGCCCATAGTCCGGCGAAGGAGAAAGGCTTCCCCTCGGGGAGCTGCAACAGCCAGGGGTCTTTCTTGCCGTCCTCTTCGCTTGTGGTCCATTCGAAATAACCGTCAGCCGGAATGAGGCAGCGCTTCGACTTGAAAGGCTCTCGGAATGCGCCTGACGTGTCGACAGTCTCGATCCTGGCATTGAACATTGCCGCTTTCGGCAGCTCTTTTGCGAAAAAGGGGACAAGCCACCATCGCCCGTAGTCAAGTTCTAGCTCGCCGGCTTTGTCCTTATGGGCGAAGTAGACGCTTTGCGTCGGCGCTATGTTGTAGCGCGGCGGCATATTTGACCGAGGCGGGCTATTTTCGTGGATGTTATATAGGGCGTGGATCTCGGCCCACGTCATGGTGTTGGTAAAACGGCCGCACATTCTAATTCCTCTGGTCTGCCCTTCTGCCCCGGATTTTGCGGCCCTATCGTTCTAGTCTCACCCGCAGTCGTCTCGCCCTTTCCCGAAATGCCTCTTCTCCGCCTTCAAGAATTTCGCAAACAGCTCCACGGATTTCGGCATTCTCCAAACCGCCAGCACGGTACGAAATAGGGGGAAGTCCCCCAATCTGGTGCGGACCGGCTTCCGCTATGATAATCTGGTCTGCATCCGTATTGATAACCAAATTGGCGTTGTGCGTGACCATTATCACCTGTCGCTTGGACTTCGCGGCTACGAACAGCGAAACTAGCTCGTCGAAAACTGATTTCGGATCGAGGTTCTCCTCCGGCTGATCAATGATCAACGGTCGATCATCCGCATCATCCAATGCAAGATATAGAAGTAGAAGCACAATGCCCCGAGTACCGGGGGAAAGCTTGCGGATGTCGATACCGTCGTAAACTATCTCATACCGTACTGAAATGTGATCTGTAGCAAAGAGCCAATGGGCGAACTCCTTCAACCAAGCTCGAAACTCAGTCTGCTCAGCTTGTGCTACAGGCGCATGGCCAATAAGATCCTTCATGTATGTAGAGATGAAGGCTGCCATCGCGGCCTGAACGTCCTGTGCTGATCCACTTTCCCAAGCTGGCTTCAATGCGGTGTTCGCTAACTGTATGAGTGCCCCACGTCCATTGAATGGACCAGCTTTGCGCCTATCAAGAAGCTTCTCCTCGGCTATCGTCCCCCAAGCCTCAACATCAACGATACGTCGAACAAAGAAACCGAGCTTTCGAAGCGTTCCAGAGGACTTCGCCAACCTCTCCATGAGGGGAGCGTAAAGGTTTGAAAGCGCCGCCTGCTCGCTGATTATCGCCTCGAACACTCGGCCATAAGCAGCATCGCGGTCAGCCTGTAAGTCTTTCTTGCGTGCAGGGGCCTCTTGAGCATCGGCGAGGCGCGTTTTCAGTGCCAAAAGGGCTGCGTTTTCCTGCGCGATACGCTGCGAGAGTGCGGCATACTGATCTCTTATTAGCTGGTCCGCACTGATCAGCGCTTCAAGCCGACCTAACTCAGCCTGTAGAACCGCAAGTGTGAGTGTTGAAAGATCCACGCCATCCGCAAGAGGTGGCGTCGGCACACCTGGAGGGGCTGGAACGCCACTGAGTGCGGCGATCTGTTGATCAGCCCAAGTCACGTAGCCAGCCAAGCTTTTGTCGACATCACCTTTGTATACCAACAGGAATTCGTCCCATTGCTGGTCGTTCATGTGACCTTGCTGGTGCCGCTCTTTCGCCTGACGCAGAAGCTCCGGTGCTTTGGTCGCGCGTGTACTGTTAACCTCGTCTTGAAGGGCGACGAATGTTCGTCGTTGATTGGCGAAGCCCTGAATTTTGCTGCGGACGTTTTGAACTGCTTGACTGACCTCAGCGTGTCGCCGGGCCTGAGCCTCAGTACCTTTCACCACCAGCTTTGCAAGATCTTCGTTGTAACTCTTGATCAGGCCGGTTTTCGTATTCACCTGAGCGGAAAGGGTAGAAACAGCGCTTTCCTTCTCAAGCTCGGTAGCAATACGATCCGAAATATCTGCGATGGCGTCTGCCTCCCGCTTTCGGGCCTGTTGAAAGCGGTTAGTGGCATAGCCACGCAATTCGTCGAAATCGATAGCACCTTCTTTCTGATCAGTAGAATGAGCTTCGAAGATAACCCGTTCGATCTCGGCAATAAGGCCGTCCGAGAAGCCACCAGACGAACAGAGCTCTTCAACAAACTGCTGCGAAAGGTATCGCGCTCGAGGGAAGGACAAGTGGCTGTTTGCGTCTCGACCATCTAATGCGCGAGTAACGGTCGCTCCCCCTCCCCAAGTCAGAGTTGCCGTGGCATCTCCGAGGAGATTCCTCGCACGTACAAGAAACGATGGACTGGCATTCTCACTTGCAACCCACGCCGAAAGAGTAATGGCATCACATGCTGCGGCTATCATGTCTGCGAGAGCTGTTTTGCCTGAACCGCGAGCGCCGATAATCGCCACTAACCCTGGGTTCAATGGAATCTCGGAAGTGGTTGCCCAGTCTGCTCCCTGAATAGAGACATGCGAGATGACCTGCGAGGGCATTGCAGTCCGAGGTGGTTCGATTCCCACATAGGCTCGCCCTTCCGGATCTATGCAAGCTTGACGAAGCGCGTCGAACTCCATCCCGCCTTTGATCCACGAATAACGCTCTTCAGTCGGCCGACCCACTGAGGGCTGATCATGTGCATCGCTACCGTGCAGACACGGCTTGCAACCATTGTATCTTTCGCGCAGCTGCTCGACGGTGACGCCCTTCTTGCCAAACCAGAACTCCCGCTGAGCCGGGCTACTCGAGAAAATAATGTGGGCGAAGCGTTCAATCTCCTGTCGCATCGTTGCGTCTGCCGCTTGCCTTAACCCAGAAGTGCCATCACCTGCTGCTCCGGCCACGGCAATCAAGACATGTTTTTTTGCCCAATCGCTGTCACGAACTACATCCCGCAGCTGACTAAAATTCACTTTGTATTGGGTAGCACCATGCCGCAACGCGGCGTTGTCATCTACGATGGTGCTGTCAGAGCGCCTGCCCAAAGCAATAAGGTCCTGGCGAGTGCAGTTGTAAGTATCGCCGTGAGCCTTGAACTGCAGGCGCTGGAGTAGTCTGTGAAGTTCGCTGAGATGGTCGGGTTTCTCAGGGGACACCAAAAGATGCAGGTTCACGAAGCCAGTCTTAGCCGCGATGTCGAGTCGCAATTCGACATTCGGGAATAGAAGCTGCACCTTCGGCAGCCTGCCCGCCTGTTTGCGGCGCAAGACTTCCTCGTAGCAATCAGTAACGTAATAGTCCGTCACCGCGAGAGCTTCTATAGTCGGCGAGCTCTTTTCGAGCGAAGTTAAGTAGGCTTCCCAAGGATCGCCGCCGCCAAACTGGTTATTTAAAATTGTCCCAGGTGCATGGATGTGGGGCTCCCAACGCCGCCACTGTGAGCCGCCACCAATCATTACCCCTCCGTTGGTCTGACAAAACCAGATGATATCGTTCTGTGACCTGATGCCCCGCCTAAATGCACACTAAGGGAAGACAGAAGCGAGTATCAAAGGATTTTTCACGGTGCATCGTGGGTGTTCTAGCCGACGTAGATGCTCTGCTCCGGCGCGACCTTGCGCGGAAGCATGTTCGATGGAAATGAGAAGTGTCGGGGATGTTGTAGAGGGCGTGTGTCTCGCCCCGCCGGTGATCAAGTTTGTGAAAACGGCCGTATCTTCACAGGTCCTCTATTTTCATCGTCCACCCTGAAATGTCTTGGTCGACTAACCGCCATTGCGCCTCAAGATCGGTGAGGCCTGTTAATGAAACAAGCGGCTTATCCAGGGCCTCAAACTGGTCGCCTATGTAAACAGCCAGACCAGCTCCCCCTTCCCCCAAGAACCATAGCCCTATCGCATCCGACATCTGCTTCAGTTGCGAATGCCGAAGCGCTCACTGCAGCCTGCTCTTTGCAATTCAGGCAGTGGGATGAAAGCTGCCTCTTTTCGCCGAAATATGCCCCCTTTTGTTCTCGTCGTGCTAATCAACTTTCTTGAAAGCCACAACCACACACAGATTGCGCATCAGCTCATCTGATGTATCAAGCTTGCCAACAAAAATTGTGCGCCCGAATCACCATCGCTAGGCTGGGAACCAGATGAAAACAACGAAGGTCGTTCGCCAACCCCCGTTGAGCATCAGCGACAGCATGATATTCGAGGGGGACGCACTGACCGTCCTGCAACGCCTGCCTGACCAGCAGGCACAATGCATTGTCACCTCTCCCCCCTACTGGGGCTTGAGAGATTACAACATTGACGACCAGATTGGGCTGGAGCCTACCCTCCCCCAGTTCATCAACAGCCTGGTATCCGTTTTCCGTGAGGCGCGGCGGGTGCTACGGGATGATGGCGTGCTCTGGCTGAATATCGGCGACGGCTTCACCAGCGGCAACCGTGGCTGGCGTGCCCCCGATAAAAAGAATCCTGCTCGGGCAATGTCGGTGCGGCCAAACACCCCCGAAGGCTTGAAGCCAAAGGATCTTATGGGGATACCGTGGCGCCTCGCCTTCGCCTTGCAGGACGACGGTTGGTATTTGCGGGCCGATATCATCTGGAACAAGCCCAACGCCATGCCGGAAAGCGTTAGAGACCGTCCGACGCGATCTCACGAGTACCTGTTCATGTTTTCCAAACAGGAGCAGTATTACTACGATCGGGACGCGGTGAAGGAGCTGAATGGTCGTAATCTCCGCTCCGTCTGGAACGTCAACACCACGCCGTTTCCCGGAGCACACTTTGCGACTTTCCCGCAGAAACTCGTTGACCCGTGTTTGAAGGCATCCAGTCGTCCGGGTGACTTCGTCTTGGATCCCTTTTTCGGCTCGGGGACCGTAGGCCTGGCTGCGGAACAGCTTGGCCGGAGTTATGTTGGTATTGAGCTGAACCCGGAATATGTTGCCCTTGCAGCGGACCGCCTTCAGGCGTCCTCAGAGACGATAGTGCGGGTGGCCGCATGATTCCGGCTCCCGACCTGCAAATTGAATTTGCGGCCAACCTGGCTGAGGTGCGTAACCTGCTGCTTCAGGACGCCCTGAAAGAAACCGTCCGCGCGCTGAACATCGTTGCCTTAGATACCGAGTTGGCGAAATACGTCCCCGCACACAGCCTGCAACTGATGGCAGGTTTTGGACTGCGCAGTGAGCTGATGTTCCCCGTGCCCATGGTATTGAAGGCTTCTCCTCGACTTTTGGGCTATTACCGCCTTCTTTATGGCTACAGCCAGAAGGCATTTTATGTCCCCGGAATTGCTGGCAAGTTTGTCAGTATGGAGACGCGCGGGACCTTAAGGGCCGAACTCAACGACGAACTGGACGCACTCTGCGAGGAAATGTGCGCGGCTGGGGCTCAGCTCCTGACCGGGATTCTGTCTCAGCCAGTTACTCAGACCCTTCTCAATGAGCTGACTATCCTCACGCTCGGGCCGCAATGGCGCGGCGGTGCCAACAACCGCAAGGGCACCGCAGGCATAATACAGGTCTTCAACGCGATCCGCGATATTGTGCAGGATCACCTTGTAACAGCTGACCCGCGTCGCATGACCGTCCGGAACGCAGCAGGGCGCACGGTACTGATTGAATTTGCTTCTGACCCGGACATTGTTATCCGCGAAGAGATGCGCGCTGAGAGCTACCGGAACATTGTTGCGATCGAGGTCAAGGGCGGCGAGGACTTCTCCAACATCCACAACCGCATTGGCGAGGCCGAGAAAAGCCATCAGAAGGCTAAGGCAAATAAGTATGTAGAGTGCTGGACGGTCGTAAACGTCGACCGCATCGATATGGAAATGGCTGCCCAAGAATCCCCATCAACCAGCCAGTTTTTCCGGATCTCCAGTCTCGCCCAAGCTGAAGGTGAAGAATATCAGCGCTTTCGAGACTTTGTTGTGGCGATGACTGGCATCCCAACAACCGCTTGACCATTAGTTTAGGCATAAGTGGATGCTATCTCTACAACTTGACGCACAGCGCAAAGCCGGCGAAGGCCACGTGGAAGCTGTAGGAGGTCTCAATTCTGGCTTCTGAGGGACCATACTGAAGGCATGATGGGAATCTCAGCTACGGTCCAGACCAGAGTTGGATGCTTGCGAGGTGGTTATGTGAGTAAGGTTTGGCTAAATGGTATTCACGTCGTTTGAGGCCAGGGCTAAGCTTTCAGTGCCGATCAACGGTTTCCTGCAGTCGATCACGGATGTCCCGTCCGCCATAAGACGCTTTTGCACTCCTGCCTTCTTTCACCACGACAATTCGGACTTCGATCTTAGCGCGCTGGGCACTGCCTTTCTGTTCCGATACCGCGGGAGAAACTTCGGCGTGTGTACGGCTCATCAACTCGACAAGAGCGTTAAGCAAGAAGATTTCACCGTACTTGTTGATGGAGGGAAGAAAGGAATATCCCCCAACAGGATTAGCAAGGTGCGAATGGACAATGTCCATCACGAAAATCTAGAAGATCTTTTCATTGCTGAGTATGACAATATTCGTGATGGTCGTGACGTCAGTGGGATGTTCCTAAGCATTGACTTGGGCGTCAATCTTCAATCAGTTCCGCAAGACCAGGTTTTAGTGGCATTCGCCATTGGATACCCGACATTTGCTCGGGAGGCGGACATGGTCTTCGATGACGACGGGATCATGACGAGTTGGTCACCCCTCTCAAAATGGGTGAAACTCTATCTGAAGGTGGACAAGCCCGCGCTGTTCGACACGGAAAATCGTACTCCAATGATCCAAGACGACCGGGCTGATCAACAGACGATAGAGCCCGACGGTATGAGCGGATCGCCAGTATTCTTTATTGGGAAGACGCCGGATAATGACGCCTACCTCGGATTTGCCGGGATGATCACGACAGCTCGAGATCGGCGTTACATGGTGTATGATGGGGCAATTCTGAAGTCCGTTATCGATCGCTGCATAGACGATGGAATTGATTGGTAGGCGCGGTGCGCGAGCCACCGGCCTTCGCCGGAGGCGTCTCGTTCACGGAGCTCATGCCGCATCGACCAGCGTGTATCACTGGGGTATACCTCCTGAGACAATCTCCGTGAGACGCAAATCAGTGTATCATTTGGGTTGATTTTACGATTATGAGACGCTACCCATTGAAGGTCTAGAACCTAATGAGACGTTTCATGGCAATTTACGGGTATGCGCGGGTCAGCACCATCGATCAGGATTTGGCGATTCAAGAGGCGGCTCTGAAGGCGGCCGGGTGCACGGTCATCCGGGCGGAAAAGAAATCCGGAGCGACCAAGCAGGATCGGAAGGAGCTTAACACGCTTCTGGAATTCATGCGCGACGGCGACAGCCTGGTCGTAACGCGGGTCGATCGGCTGGCGCGGTCAGTTGGGGATCTGCAGGACATCGTACGGCTGCTCAAGCAAAAAGGGGTGACGCTGAAGGCGACGGAACAACCGATCGACACCAGCTCGGCGGCCGGGAAAGCTTTCCTCGATATGCTGGGCGTGTTCGCTGAGTTCGAAACGAACCTTCGCAGAGAACGACAGATGGAAGGCATCGCCGCTGCAAAAACCAGAGGGGTCTACAAAGGCAGGAAGCCCCATGTTGATATTGCTGAGATCCGCCGACTGAAATCCGACGGGATGGGGCCAACAGAAATTGCCAAGACGCTGAACATAGGTCGGGCGAGCGTGTACCGCGCCCTTAGAGAAGCCGCATCATCGTAGGGCAAGATGGCGGCTTCGCGCCAGGAGCGGCCATCGCCGTGTTGGCGACGGCCCCGAAGAAGCTCTATGCTGCGCCGACTTCTTCGAGCGAACGCGAGTGCATCTTGTTCAAACCTTATATTGATCTTTGGCAACTAACTACCGATGGGGAGCCTATCAGCACTCCGACTGCTCAACTTCTCCCGGTTCTGCATCACGGTGAAGCGGCCATGCTGAAGGTGTCTTCTCATCCTGATCAGAAGCGCGGCTCAGACCTGATGGTGTGGTGGGCCGGAGTAGGAGCGGCTCAAGTTCTCGAGCGAGACGAAAACGCGATCCTCATGGAGCGTGCTACAGCGAAGCGATCCTTGGCAGACATGGCACGGTCTGGTGATGATGACGAGGCATCTCGAATTCTCTGCGCTACCGCCGACAAATTACACCGGGAGCAGGCGGCAGCATTGCCAGGGTTGGTTCCTCTCCCTCTATGGTTCAGGGAACTAGAAGTCGCTGCTGCACGCCATGGCGGCATCCTGCGCAGCAGCTTCGAGACTGCGCAAATGCTACTAGCCGCGCCAAGAGAGGAGGGTGTCCTCCACGGCGACCTCCACCACGATAACGTGCTGGATTTCGGCTGCCGTGGTTGGCTCGCCATTGATCCACACGGCTTGTTCGGCGAACGCGGTTTCGACTTTGCCAACATATTCACCAACCCTGATCTAAGCGATCCCAGTCAGCCTGTGGCAACGCAGCCTGGCCGCTTTCAAAGGCGTCTAGCTGTGGTCGCTGAGGCCTCACGCTTAGAGCCTCGCCGCCTACTGCAGTGGATACTCGCGTGGACCGGGCTATCTGCCGCCTGGTTTCTAGGTGACGACGATCCGTTGGCCGAGGTGGATTTGCATGTTGCAGCGCTAGCTCTTGCTGAGCTCAACCAATAGGTGCCTGCGAACGAGGAAGTGCGCTTTGGTCCGGCAGGCGACATGGCTCAGAAGCGCCAACAGCGGACATTGCAGTCCAGCGCATACGGCTGCGTTGCGGCAATTTCTAAAGCGAGCCGAACGCGGCGAT
>NZ_JARRIR010000023.1:0-39525 GCF_029601685.1 Rhizobium sp. YJ-22
GTGACCCGGAAGTCATCAAACGCATCATGGCAGACGAGCCGAAATCATAAGCCCCGCGGCCTTCGCCGGATGGATACCATTCAAGCGACGGGTGATCAGTAGTTGTCCAATGCCGCTATCGGCTAAATCAAATATGCGCTGGACGGCCTTTGCATTGGCGTTCGGCGTGTACTCGAACTGACCATTCGGAAGCTGGATTTGATCCAACCACTGCCACATGTTTGTAGCATAGCGACCTTGGCCCTTTGCAGCCTTCAGCCGGCGCGCTTCGTGTGCTGCTTTCAAGCGCTTGCTTTTGGTTTGGCTCTCTTCGTGGGCGCGAGCCATGATTGTCAGCGAGATAATCAGCTGTGTGAAATTGTCGCCAACGCTGTCTGCCGAGTACAGTTGATTATCTGCGAGGGTAACTACGATGATGCCAGCACGCAGAATGCTTAGAAATGGCTCCAGGGCATCGATCACGCGCTCGCGTGACAAACGGTCGAGGCTTTCAACCAGTAGATAACTGCCGCGTGCGATCTGGCCGCTCTGCACAAGATTGAGAAAACGGCCAAGGGCACCATCACGAACATTCGAACCCGTCCATGCTGATACACCAATATCCCGCAGGCTCTCGTCGAGTTCTAGGCCATGCTTCTCGGCATATCGACGGCTGAGGTCCAACTGCCTCCGAAGGCTATCGCCTTTGATTTGTTGCTGACTACTCATGCGAACATACGAGTAGGCGAGCGTCTTTGTGGACGTCTTTGTCATACGCGGAACCCTTTAGACTTTGCTAAGGGTAGAGCGTTATGGTGAAAAAAACGCTAAGCGTTCCTTCCCCTTAACTATGCTCCTTAGGAAATGTTGTACTTCAAGGGTTATACTTGCTCGGTCATTTACTGTTTCTTTCACGATTGGCGGCAAGGTCGAAGTGCGCGGTTTGTATTGCGTCCGCGCGTGTCTTAAGCCGTTGGAGCTTCAAGGCGTATCGAATTTTCGACCCGAGGCAAGCTTCCTTCTTGAAAGATGGTGCAGCGCAACATAGATTATGTCCAGTCAGCATCGCCTTCCTCCTCCCAGGCGATTCTGCTGCGCTGACAACGCTCCTCCTCCCAAGTTGTCAGCAGGAATAGAAGCCCGGTGCATCTCCTCCCGCGCCGGGCTTTTGCATTCAGTAGCCTTGGGAGTTCTAACGTCCGGAGCACTTTACTCATAAGGGCCAAGAGGGAAGGGGTCTACAATCGACCGGCGGCCTGGATAAGGTGACAGCGGCGATGTTGGCAATCGTCGGCAAAGGCCCGACGGCCACGAGCAAGCAGCCTCGTTTCCCAGAGGCTAAACTCGGAAGAGCGGCGTTAGTGGGCGTTTCTGAAGGAGTCCACCTATTGCCTTAGACGGTGACGTAACCTATATATCCCAAAGTATCTATATCATTCAGGATATGAAATGACGGAATGGAAGGTTGAACTTCATGACCGCTTCAAAGGCGAGATCATTGACCTTCCAACCGATGTCCGAGTCGAATTGCTCGCGCATCTGGTGCTGCTTCGCGAGAAAGGCTTTCGACTGGGACGACCTGAAGTCGACACGCTCGACGGCTCCAGACACGCGAACATGAAAGAACTGCGCGTTAAGGTGTTGAAGGTGCAATGGCGGTTTGCCTTTGCCTTCGACCCGGCGCGAAAGGCTGTGGTTCTCTGCGGTGGCGCGAAGAGCGGTGTGAGCCAGAAACTCTTCTACAAACGCCTGATTGATCTGGCGGACAAACGGTACGACGAGCATCTGAGCGAGTTGGAGACGAAACATGGACGATCTTGACAGGCTGATTCAGTCGCTTCCCGAGGACGAGCAGCGTGCCGTTGCCAAGCGCAGCGAGGAGCTTGTCACGGCCCATAACTTGCGCGAGTTGCGGTCGCTTGCCGGTCGGACTCAGGAAGACGTTTCCGCGCGAACCGGTTTTAAGCAGACCAACGTCTCGCGGCTCGAGAAGCGGGCGGATATGAAGCTCTCGACACTTCGTGACTATGTCGAGTCACTCGGTGGGACTTTGAAAATCGTGGCGGACGTCGCGGGCAAGAAGGTTGATCTTTCCAGCATCGCAGAGCGTTCCCGACACGGTTCCAAGGTCTGAGCAGGTCCACTGACAGGGGAGGGGGAAGTCTATAGCCCTGCTGCTTTCGTCAAGTTGACGCGGAAGCGATCACGTCGGCGCTGGTAGCGCCGCGTCATCTCCGCCGAGGCATGGCCGAGTTGCTTCTGGACATGTCGCTCGTCGACCTCGGCCGAGGAGGCGAGGCCGGCGCGCAGTGAATGTCCGGCGAACTTCTTCCCGCGCTCGGCTTCGGACAGATCGCCCCGCACGCCGGCGGCGAGTGCTGTCTTCTTGACGAGACGCGCGACCTCCTGGGGTCGGAACAAGGTCTGTTCAAAATCCTGCGCTAAGGTCGAACGGACCGTGACCCCTCGTCTCGAACCCGCATAATGGTCTGCCGGCTGGTCGCGAATTTCCTTGCTATCGCCGAAACGCTCATGCCCGTCGCGAGATCGTTGCGGACACCCTGCTTCTGTTCATCGCTGAGCGTGAAGGGTCGGCCGAGGGTCTTGCCTTCCGACTTGGCGCGCTTGAGACCGGATTGCGTCCGCTCGATCAGCAAATCCCGCTCGAATTGGGCGACGGCATTGAGCACATTCATGGTCATGGTGCCGGCCGAGCCGGTGAGGTCGGCGCCGCCGAGCGCGAGGCAATAGACCCTCACGCCCATTTCGGCCAGTGTTCTGACGGTGGTGCTGACGTCGATCGCATCACGTCCCAGGCGGTCGAGCTTTGTCACGATCAGAATGTCGCCGGATTCCAGCTTGTCCATGAGTCGGGAAAAGCCGCGGCGTTGCGCGATGGCGGTGCTGCCGGAAACCGTCTCGGTGACGATCCGGCGCGGTTCGACCTGGAAGCCGGCGGCTTCGATTTCCTGAATCTGGTTCTCGGTCGTCTGGCCGGTCGTGGAGACGCGGACATAGGCGAAGGTGCGTGGCATGAGGGCAATTTTGTCCGAATAGGTTGTCCAAAATATCGCCTCTGTTCATAAATTTGTCAAGATAATTTGTGGACAGGGTGTTTTACCCCTGTACGCAAACGTCCGTTTCCGGACAGAGGTTTGGCCACCAGCGCATATTGTAAGGAGTAAGAACGGTGGCCCGGCGGACGCTTCTCAAGCCTCATGATCGACAAGAGCTTGTCGGTATTCCAACTGACGAAGACAGTCTGATCCGTCATTATTCCCTGTCCCCGGCAGATCGACTCGAAATCGAGGTTCGCCGTCGCGAGCATAACCGGCTGGGATTTGCGCTGCAGCTCTGCCTGATGCGTTATCCCGGCCGTGCGCTTACTGCCAACGAAGCCCTTCCCATGCCGATGCTCAACCATGTTGCTGAGCAAGTCGGAGCCGACCCGGCGTCATTCGAATTGTATGCTCGCCGCGAAGAAACACGCATGAACCACGTCGCGCGCCTGTTGGGCTATCTCGAAATGAGAAGCCCGACAGGCGAGGATCGACGCGCGGCGCTCCTGGCAGCTATCGAAACAGCTTCAACGACCGACAAGGGAGCGGTGATCGCAAACACAATCATCACCATGTATCGGGAGCGCCGGGTTCTGCTGCCGGTGGTGACCATGATCGAGCGCATGGGGTTGGCAGCGCGCGCAATCGCCCGCCGCCGTGCCGAGGCCGCGCTGATCTCGGATCTCGATCCGGACAAGCTCGAAGCCCTCGATGCCCTGCTGGACGTTGATCCGGCGATCGGACAGACGCGCTTTCACTGGCTGCGTTCCGCGCCCGATGCACCCGGAGCGGGGAATTTGGTCGGTTTGACGGAGCGTATCATGTTCCTGCGTTCGCTCGGGATCGATCCACGCTTACAGGCCCGCATCCCCTCCGGACGATGGGACCAGATGGTCCGGGAAGGTGATGCAGCACCGGCCTGGCTCGCCGGCGAATTTGGTGCCAGCCGCCGGCGTGCGACGATCGTGGTGCAGATCATCAAGCTCGGCCAGAAGCTCACCGACGATGCAATGGCCATGTTCATCAAACTGATGGGCCGGCTGTTCTCCCAGGCGAACAACCGGAAAAAGCAGCGTCACATGAACGCCCGCATGGAAACGTCCAAGGCGCTGCGACTGTTCCTCGACACGATCGTTGCCTTGCAGGCCGCCAATGATGCCGATGAAGATGCGATCGAGACGGTAAACCGGCAAGTCGGCTGGCATCGGCTGCTGCAGATCAAGCCCGGTCTCGAGGCGATGGTGGAGAGCGCCAACGCTTCGCCGCTGGTGCTGGCGGCCGAGCAACATGGAAACATCCGCAAGTTTGCCGGCGCTTTCCTTCAGGCATTCACGTTCCGCTCGCGCCGCCGGCACGATCCGCTGCTTGCGGCGGTCGCGACCCTGAAAATGCTTTATGTGGAGGGACGCCGTGTTCTGCCGGATCATGTGCCGGTCGGCCATCTGGGTGCGAACGAAAGGAAACTGGTCTTCGAGGATGGCAAGCCGGATCGGCGGCTTTATGAAATCGCCACCTTCGCTCATTTACGGGACCGGCTGCATTCGCGCGATGTGTGGGTCGAGGGCAGCCGGTCATTCCGGCCGATAGACGAAGATCTCATGCCGAAGCCAACCTTTGTCGCCCTGAGGGGGCAAGATCAGCTTGGCCTCGGTGTCCAGACCGACTGCGCTGCCTGGCTCGCGGACGTCCGGGAGATGATGGACGTCAACCTCAAACGGCTGGCCTGGCGCGCCCGTTTCGGCAAGCTCGATGGCGTCAGGATGGAAAACGGCACGCTGATCGTGACGCCGCATACCAGCGATATTCCCGCCGCGGCGGAAGCCATCAATGCCGAAATCACGGAGATGTATCCTCTGGTCGAGGTGCCCGATCTCCTGCGGGAAGTGCATGAGTGGACCGGGTTTGCCGACCAGTTCACCCATGTCCGGACGGGAGATGCGCCGCAAAACATCGCCGCCATGCTGGCCGGCGTGCTTGCCGACGGCACGAATCTCGGCCCGAAACGCATGGCCGGGGCGTCGAAGGGGATCAGCGCCCACCAGATCGGCTGGATGCGCAGCTTCCATGCCCGCTCCGAAACCTATCGGGCCGCGCAGGCCTGCGTCACTGATGCCCATACCCGCCATCCGCATGCGCAAATCTGGGGCGACGGAACGACAGCCTCATCCGATGGGCAATTCTTCCGCGCCAGTGACCGGGCCGCAAGGCGCAGCGACATCAACCTGCATTATGGCAGCGAGCCGGGCTCGAAGTTCTACAGCGGGCTTTCCGACCAATACGGCTATTACAGCATCCTGCCGATCAGCCCGACCGAAAGCGAGGCCGTCTATGTGCTCGACGGCCTGTTCGACCACGACACGGTTCTGGAGATCGAAGAGCTGTTCACCGATACCGGCGGCGCCAGCGATCATGTTTTTGCGCTGTTCTGCCTGATCGGCAAGCGCTTCGCGCCGCGCCTTCGCAATATCAAGGACCGGAAACTGCACACCTTCGAGAAGGCCGATATCTATCCGGCGCTGGCAAATCATATCGGCGTGCCGATCAACACCGCCCTCATCATGGACCATTGGGACGAACTCCTGCGCCTTGCCGCGTCGATCACGACGCGCACCGTCGCGCCGTCGGCGATCCTCAAGATTCCAGCCCGGCACTGCGTCGGCGTTGCCAGGCCGGGCTCAACAAGGGCGAGGCCGCTCACAAGCTCAAACGCGCCGTCTTTTTCCATGAGCGCGGCGAGATCCGTGATCGCTCCTTTGACAGCCAGGCCTTCCGAGCTTCCGGTCTCAACCTGGTGGTCAGCGCCATCGTCCATTGGAACACCGTCTACCTCAGCCGGGCAACGGCTCATCTGCGCCAGCAAGGCCGAAATATCCCCGACGAGTTGCTGAAACACGTCTCGCCCCTCAGTTGGGAGCACATAAATCTCACCGGCATCTATTCATGGGACACCGAGCAGCAGATGTCCGAAGGCTTCAGGCCCTTGCGACTTGCCAGAAAAATCCTCCGCGCCGCGTGATGTTCAGGGTCCGTTCGAGCTTAGCGCAGGATTTTGAACAGACCTTGTTCTGCCCCCATACACCTATGTGACGACGCCGCACTTTCTTTCCAGCTTCGGCATGGAGACGTTGCGCGACCTGCCGAGCATCGAAGCGCTCGAGGACGCGGACTTGTTAACTCGACATGCCATTCAAAACGATACCGCCGCTTTGCAAGACGACGAAATCCCGAATGATGAGGCTTCCCCGACTATTGAGTAAATCTGGTCGAGTCCAGCTCCTCAGCGTCAAAACTGCGCTTAGACCGAACTGCGGTGATGCTCAAAGAGCATGATCGGCGGCGGGAAAGTTGACGCGCAGATCTTGCGCTTCAGGCTGTTCAACCCAGTTTTAGACTGCGTGATGGGATCTAATACCGAAACGCACCCGTGATACTAGCTTGGCGAAAGCCAAATGCGGATGCCGAACGCGACCGCAAAGGTCACACCGACGCCGGCAGTCCAAAGGAAAACGAACCAGCCGATACGTTTTGCCCAAGCGGCTCCATGCGTCATCAGTGATACCCCTCTTCATGCCGGACTTTGCCGCGGAACACCCAATAAGCGTATGCCGTATAAGCTAGGATGATTGGCACGAGCACCAGAGCTCCGACAAGCAAGAAAGACAGGCTTTCCGGTGGTGCAGCCGCATCCCAGATCGTCAGTGAGGTCGGGACGATGTAGGGATAGAAGCTGAGTCCGATCCCGGCGTAGCCGAGGATAAACAGTCCGAGAGACGCCAGGAACGGCTGGGTGTCCTTGCCGGATTGCAGCCCCTTGAGGATCAGATAGAGGCAACCGAGGACGAGAAGCGGTACGACGACACTGAAGATCATGGTGGGGAAGCCGAACCAGCGGTCGAGGTAGAGCGGCCGCAGCCAAGGCGTCCAGAGGCTGAAGATCCCCATGGCACCAACGGTTGCTATGGCTAGCGGCAAAGCCAGCTTTCTCGCTCGGACAGCCAGATCGCCTTCTGTCTTCATGACGAGCCAGGTCGTGCCGAGGAGGCTGTAGCCCACGACAAGCGCAATACCCGTCGCGACCGAGAACGGCGTCAGCCAGTCCCACCAGCCGCCGGCATAGGCGCGGTCTACTACCGTAATGCCCTGCACCAGCGCGCCGAGCGCGATCCCCTGGCAGAAGCCGGCGACAAGCGAACCGCCTGCAAAAGCAACATCCCATACTCGCTCCCATCGCTTCGTGCGCCAGCGGTACTCGAAGGCCACGCCGCGGAAGATCAGTCCAAGGAGCATGGCGATCAGCGGCATGTAGAGCGCCGGTAGGATTGTCGCATAGGCGAGGGGGAAGACGGCAAGCAGGCCACCACCGCCGAGCACAAGCCATGTCTCGTTTCCGTCCCATACGGGCGCGACGGAATTCATCATCACGTCGCGATCCTTCTTGTCGGGAAAGAATGGAAACAGGATACCGACGCCAAGATCAAAGCCGTCCATGACGACATAGGCCAGCACAGCGAAGGCAATGATAGCGGCCCAGACAAAAGCGAGATCAATTGGCATGCGAGCCTCCCTGTGCCGGACCTGGTGTAATCCCTTGTGTTCGGATCGGCCCTTCCTGCAGTTCCGGTGTGGGGTCGCGCGGCAAGCGCGCCATGAGCCGCAAGATGTAGAACGTACCCGCTCCGAACACGAAGAAATAGACGATGACGAAGGCGATAAGTGAAGTTGCAACGGCGGGGGCGGCAATCGGCGAGTGCGACTGCGACGTCAGCAGATGGCCGTAGATCGTGTATGGCTGCCGGCCGACTTCCGTGGTGACCCAACCTGCCAGGACAGCGGCGAAGCCTGCGGGGCCCATGGCGACCGCCGCCCTCTGTAGCCAGATATTCGAGTTCAACGTCCCGCGGTAGCGACAGAACAACGACCAGACGCCGATGCCCAGCATCGCGAAGCCAATCGCGACCATGAGACGGAAGGACCAGAAGACGATCGCAACAGGCGGTTCCTTGTCGTCAGGGATCGTATCGAGCCCGGCAAGCGGCTCGTTCAGACCATGCTTGAGGATCAGGCTGGATAGCTTCGGAATCTCGATCGCATAGTCGACGCGCTTTTCTGCCTGATTCGGCAAACCAAACAGAATGAGCGGCGCCCCGTCCGGATGGCTGTCAAAATGCCCTTCCATTGCCATGACCTTGGCGGGTTGATGCTCGAGCGTGTTCAGCCCGTGCGCATCTCCAGCCAGGATCTGGATTGGTGCAACGATGGCGGCCATCCACATGGCCATCGAGAACATCGTATAGGCGCGCAGAGGTGCAGTGCGCCGAAGCAAATGCCATGCACCGACCGCGCCAACCACGAAGGCGGTGGTGAGGTAGGCGGCGAGAACCATGTGGACGAGGCGATACGGGAAAGACGGATTGAAGATCACCGCCCACCAGTCGACCGGAATGAACTGCCCCTTGTCGTTCATGCCGAAGCCGGCAGGCGTCTGCATCCAGGAATTCACGGCAAGGATCCAGGTCGCGGAAATTAGCGTGCCGAGGGCGACCATCCCGGTGGCGAAAAAATGCAAGCCGGGGCCAACCCGCTCCCGCCCGAACAGCATGACGCCGAGGAAACCTGCTTCCAGAAAGAAAGCCGTCAGTACCTCGTAGCCCATCAGCGGGCCGATGACCGGACCTGCCTTGTCGGAGAATACAGCCCAGTTGGTGCCAAATTGGTAGGACATCACAATCCCGGAGACAACGCCCATGCCGAAGGCGATGGCAAAGATTGTCTTCCAGAAATTGAAAAGCTCCAGATAGACCTCGCGCCTGGTCTTCAGATATAGCGCTTCGAGCACGAACAGGTAGCTCGCCGTGCCGATCGAGAACGCCGGAAAAATGATATGCGCTGAAACCGTGAAGGCGAACTGAATGCGGGCAAGGACGACCGCGTCGAAATGCTCGAACATGGAAACTCCAAATTATGAGCGTCAGGCGTGCATCGCCGGGCCAATGCTCTTATAAAGCATATAGGCCGCAACGACAAAAATCAGTGTGGCAAAGAGGCTGTTGAGTGTCCCTTTTTTCGCCGACAGTTGTTTGGCGAGGTAGGAGCCGGCAAAGCCTCCGAATATCCCGCCGGCAATGAAGATGGCAGCAAGCAGCCAGTCGACGTAACCGGAAAACGCGTAGTTCAGCGCGGTCGTGAGACCAAAGGCTGTGACCGCAACGAGCGATGAGCCGATCGCATAGAGGATCGGCATATTCGTCGAGGCAATCAGGCCCGGCACGATCAGAAACCCGCCGCCAATGCCGAAGAAACCGGAGAAGATGCCGGTAAGGCCGCCGAAGCCGGCGACCTTGTGGACGTTCTCGCGCGAGCACTGGGCACCTGGATTGCCTTGTGCGCCGCGCTTGCGGAACATCAGGACGCCGACGACCAGCATTAGCAAGGCAAACAGGATCAGCAGTTTCTGGCCATCGACCATTTTACCAAACGTCGAGCCGATGAAAGCCCCGATGATACCCGTCACGCTGTAGATACCGGCGCAGCGCCATTTCACGTTGCCGAGACGGGCATGGCCGAGAAGGTTGGTGAAGGCGTTCGCGGCGACGGCAAAGGCACTCGTACCGATTGCCATATGTGCGCTCGGGACGCCAACAACGTAGACCATCAACGGCACAGCCAGGATCGAGCCGCCACCGCCAAACAGGCCGAGCGTGAAGCCGACGAGCCCCCCGGAGATCGCGCCAAGACCGTATTGCAGCGGATCGAGCATCATGTTCATTGTCCAGGGTCCTCAGGCGGCTGTCTTCTTGAGGTCCGGACTGACAAGCCACTCGCGACCTTTCAGCATGCCGTGCCAGTAGATCGGCGGCAGCGCTTCGGCTTTCAGATACCAGGCAAGGCTCGATGGCTTGGTGCCGTCGATAATCCAGGTTGGGAACGTCGGCAGCAGTTTGCCGCCGTAGCCAAATTCGGCGAGCACGATCTTGCCACGCTCGACCGTCAGTGGGCATGATCCATAGCCGTCGTAGGCGGCGGGCATCGCCTTGCCATCGAGGACGGCCAGGACATTTTCCGCAACGATCGGCGCCTGCTTGCGGGCTGCTGCTGCCGTTTTGGCATTCGATGTGCCGGCCGCGTCTCCAAGCGAAAACACATTCGGATAACGCTTGTGCTGCAGGCTTGCCTCGTCGACCTCGATCCAGCCGGCCTGGTTGGCGAGCGGACTGTCGCGGACAAAGTCGGGAGCGATCTGCGGTGGGCAGACATGGATCATGTCGAAACCGACCGTCTCTTCGGTGACAGTGCCGTCGGCAGCCGTGTTGGCAAACCGAGCTTCCTTACGCGTCCCATCAACCGCAAGCAGCTTCGATGCGAAGTTCAGGTTGGCGCGATATTTTTTTACATACTCCATCAGCGCCGGCACATAGTCCTTCACACCGAACAGAACCGGTCCGGCATTGTGGAAATGGATCGAGATATCGTTGATCCGGCCCTGTCGAAACCAGTGATCGCCCGACAGATACATCGCTTTTTGCGGAGCTCCGGCGCATTTGATCGGCATGGGCGGTTGGGTGAAGAGGGCGCGACCGCCCTTGAGGTTCTGGACCAGAAACCAGGTATAGGGGGCAATATCATAGCGATAGTTGGAGGTGACGCCATTTCGGCCGAGCGTTTCTTCGAGGCCCTCTATGGCTGACCAACTCAGTTTGATTCCAGGAGCGGCAACTAGCATGCGATAGCTGATGCGACGACCGTCGGACAGAACAACACGATCATGATCCGGTTCGAATACGGCGACCGAAGCCTTTTCCCACTTGACGCCGTCCGGAATGAGATCGCGCATTGGCCTGACTGTATCCTCGGGCTTGAAGATACCGCCGCCGACCATGGTCCAGCCGGGCTGGTAGGCATGACGCTCAGAGGGATCGACGAGGACGATGCTAAGGCACTTTCGACGCTTCAAGAGGCTGGCCGCTGTCGCGATACCTGCCGCACCAGCGCCGACGATCAGAACGTCACAGGCTGTCGAAGACTTCGCGTCTGTCGCGCTCGTACTCTCGGCACTGGACGTCGAAGACAGACGGGTCCGAAGCTGCGACAGGTCGTAGCCGGCAGCCTTTGTGGCCGAAAGGGCAGCGTCTTCGCCAAGAGAAGGCGCCTGTGAGAGCGCCCAGAGCGTCGCAGCGCGGGTGCCGGATCGACAGAAAGCGAGGATGGGCTTGGGCAGGTCCTTCATGGCTTCGTCAAAAAGTGCGATGTCGCGATCACCGATGTCGGACGCGACGACCGGGATGTGGCGAAACTCAAGACCGGCAGCTTCGGCGGCCATGCAGATCATGTCCGCGGTTGGCTGGCCATTCTCCTCGCCATCGGGCCGGTTCGATATGATGGACTTGAAGCCAAGCCGCGCCAGCTCATGGGCGTCCTCAAGCTTGATCTGGGGCGAAACGCTGATGCTGTCGTTGATCTTGCGGATATCCATGAGAAAGCTCCTCCTCAGTAAGCAGCGCGCGGGGCATTGCGCGGTGAAGTGACGATGCGATAGGCAAACATGCCGACGAGCATGGCTGCTGCGAATAGGACCGCCTCCCAGCGGCCCGTTACGAGGGATGCGATGGCAGGGCCGGGGCAGAGGCCGACAAGCCCCCAGCCGAGACCGAACAGGGTGGCCCCACCCACAAGGGGTCCATCGATTGTTCGATTTTCGGGAACGTGAAACTGGCTCTCCAGGACAGGGCGGCTGCGCCGGTGCTTGATCGCGTAGGCAATGGACGACGGGATGAGTGCCCCGCCCATGACAAAGGCAAGCGACGGGTCCCATGCGCCGGTGACGTCCAGGAAAGCGAGGACACGCGCAGGATTGACCATGTCGGAGATGACCAGTCCGACACCGAAGAGCAGACCGCAAAGGACTGAAGCGAAAACCCGATATGCCATCACAGCCCTCCGACAATGTGGCGAAGAGCGAGGACGGTTGTCGCCGCGACGATCATGAACGTGGCTGTCGCCGCCATGGATCGCGGCGACAGCCGGGCCAGACCACAGACGCCATGGCCGCTCGTACAGCCCGATCCAAGGCGGGTCCCGAAGCCGACGAGCAGTCCTCCGATGATCAGAAGGACGGGAGACTCTGTGATCGAAAAGTCCGCGTGGCGTATCCACGCGAATGCGACAGCGGCCCCTGACACGATGCCGGCAAGGAAGCCAAGGCCAAGGGGGCTTATTCCAGCGCCTGTCAAACCGAAGGCAGATGCGGTTAGTCCCGATATCCCGGCGATGCGGCCATTCAGCAGCAAGTAAAGTGCTGCCGAAAGACCGATCAGGAGGCCGCCCGAAAGCGGCCAGACAAAGTTGAGGTCCGACATGGCAGGGGCAATTTCCTAGAGTGCGTTCACAGGGATCTTCAGGTAATGGACGCCGTTGTCCTCGGCGGGCGGCATCTGTCCGCCACGCATGTTCACCTGCACCGATGGCAGGATCAGTTTCGGCATGGAGAGCGTCGCATCGCGCGCATTGCGCATCGCGACAAACTCGTCTTCGCTGACGCCGTCATGGACATGGACATTGCTTGTGCGCTCGGCGCCGACTGTTGTTTCCCAGGCGTAATTGTCACGGCCTGGTGCCTTGTAGTCGTGGCACATGAACATCCGCGCCTCGTCCGGCAGCTGGGTCAGGCGCTTGATGGATCTGTAAAGCATGCGGGCATCACCGCCCGGGAAGTCGCAGCGCGCCGTGCCGTAGTCCGGCATGAACATCGTGTCACCCGGAAAAACGGCGTCACCAACGACATAGGCAAGACATGCCGGCGTGTGACCCGGCACATGCAGGACCGTTGCATCGAGATTGCCGATCTTGAAACGATCGCCGTCCTGGAAGAGCTGATCGAACTGACTGCCGTCACGCTGGAATTCCGTGCCGGCGTTGAAAATTTTACCGAACACTTCCTGAACGCGGATGATCTCGCGCCCGATGGCGAGCTGACCACCGATTTCCTTTTGCAGGAAGGGCGCTGCAGACAAATGGTCGGCGTGCGCATGGGTCTCGAGAAGCCACTGCACCTCGAGACTTTCAGATTTTATGTAATCAATAAGCGCTTGTGCTGAAGCGTTCATCGTTCTCCCGGAGGCCGGGTCGTAGTCGAGGACGCTGTCGACAATGGCGCAAGCCTGAGATGATGGATCCCTTACCACATGGCTGATTGTGAAGGTGGCAGGGTCAAAGAATGACCGCACAACGGGGAGTAGCGCTGCGTTGCCCAGCGCGCTGCGGACGATGTCTGCCGCGTGTGAGAGATGGGGGTCGAGATTGGTGTGAGCCATAATTGCCTCCTGTCGATAAATTTAAAATACATATTTACACTAACAATGCAAGTATGTATTTTGATGGCCATGAAACTGAGGTCCCGGTATAGGCAGTGTGTTCTGGGGACGATGAGGATCAACGATGGATATGACGACTGTAGACACCGCTAAGGCAGCCATTGCGCTCCGCCTGAATGACAAGGCGCCTGGCTTCTCGGCGCGCTCGACAAGCGGAGAGGTATCTCTGTCCGATTATCGCGGCCGTTGGGTGATGTTCTTCTCGCATCCCGCGGACTTCACGTCAGTCTGCACGAGCGAGTTCATCGCGCTGGTCAAGGCGCACCCTCAATTTGCAAAGCTGAACTGTGATCTGCTCGGCCTGTCCGTCGACAGCCTCTACTCTCACGTCGCATGGCTGCGCGATATCGAGCGCAGCTTCGGTGTTCGGGTCGGCTTTCCATTGATCGAGGATTCAGCGATGGTCATCGCGAAGGCGTACGGGATGCTGGATGCTTCCTCTGAAAACAGCGGTACGGTTCGTGCCACTTACGTGATCGACCCTGAAGGTATTATCCGAGCGATCGTCTGGTATCCGATGAACGTGGGGAGGTCGGTCGAAGAGCTTTTGCGGCTGGTGGAAGCGCTGCAGACATCGCAACGTGAATGTGCCCTGACGCCGGAAGGCTGGCATCCCGGCGACGCGCTCGTCGAGCCTGCGGCTTCTTCGATGCAGGATGCGGAACAGATGACTGAAGGTCAGTCCTGGTATTACCGGGAGCGCCGCGCATGATTGGCGCCCAATTCTCACTTGAAGCAATGCAGGAAAAGGCGGCTGAGGCTGCAGACTTCATGCGCTTGTTCAGTACGCCCAGTCGCCTGATGCTGCTGTGCCATATCGCCCAGAAGGAGAGGTCTGTTGGCGAGATTCAGGAGGACCTGGACTTCAAACAACCGGCGCTGTCGCAGCAGCTTGGTGAACTGCGCCAGGCCGGTGTCGTGCAAACGCGGCGTGAATCGCGGCAAATTTACTATTCGATCGCCGATGATCGCGTTGCAGCCGTCATGGAGATGCTGATGCGGGTGTTTTGCAATGTCGGGGACAACCAGACTTCTCCCCGAATCGAGGCTCGGACTTCGCCTGCGGGACAAAGGCCGGCCGCCCCGGAAGGCTTCGTCGGCGAGATGGCGCGTTGGGCACGGCTGGAAAAGGCCGATTGAGGCGTGAACTCGCGCGAGCCTCGCTGGTGCCGTGGAATCGCAGACGTGTCAGTCGAATGATGTCATCAAACTCGGAAACCTGTTGGGGAGGATAAAATGAAAAATGTCGGTTCGGTGGATCGCGCGATCCGTTTCATTCTAGGTCTGTGCCTGGTGGCTCTGCCGTTCGTGACCCCATGGCTGGCGTCCTGGGGCAACTGGCAATTCGTTGTGCCGGCCGTCGGTGTTGTCATGATTTTGACTGCTGTCATTCGCTTTTGCCCCGCCTACACCTTATTGGGTTTAAACACCTGCAAATGGCGCTGAGCTACTTGTATCGTTGCTCCACCGAACGGTGGCGACAAACCCGCTACGATCCGATCGATTATGAAAGGAAATTTTCGCGCTCAGCCGCGCCGCGGCGATCGTGGCGATGGTGAGGCCGAGCCCGGTCCCGGCCACGCCATTTTTGCGGCCGCGAAAGAATCGCTCGCTGATACGGGGAAGGTCTACTTCGTCCACGCCGGGCCCTTCATCGGTCACGACAAGCCCTTCGCTATTGGCCACCCGATCCCAATGCACCTGACCCCCGCTCTGCATATGCACGACGGCATTCTCATGCAGATTGCGTAGAACCAGTTTCAGGTCGTCGGGATCACCTCGCAACGTGAGCCCGTCGATCGCACTGTCGATCACAACGCATATGGAATCCGGAGTCGGGGTCGAAGAAATAATTTCGCGTAGAACATCGCCCACAGACAGTTGGTTTGTGACGGTGGCTGGCATCGCAGCCTCAAGCGCGGTCAGAGCGAGAAGCTGGCGAACCATCCTGCTGGTGCGATCGACGGATGCAACGATGTGACGCAGGGCGCGCTCGCGGCTCGGACCGTCAGGCGTGGCAAGCGCTACCTGTGCTTGGGTTTTGAGTCCCGCCAATGGTGTACGCAACTCGTGGGCCGCAAAAGCTGTAATCTCCCGCTCGTGGCGCCGGGCCGCTTCGACCTTGAAAAAGAGGTTGTTGAGCGCGGAGGTGAGCGGCTTGATCTCTGCCACTCCATCTCACGAATGTTGAGCCGCTGAATTGAGGGCCTCGTGAAAATTGTGCCCCGCCTGCAATGATTTCGTGCAGGACCTTAAGCATGAAATATCACAATAATAAAAAACAGCCATCTCTCAAGACTGTTTCGGCGTACCAAGATCAAATCCGCATCGTTGCATCGCTCCTTCAAGAATGCGCCTGATCAAAACGAACTGGCCCGCCGGGAGCGCGCCTGAACGATCTCGCGGTTGAAGTCATCGATCGCGCTCTGCAAGCGTCGCCGCCCGGGTCGTATTGGAGGTTGCAACGTCGGATCGAACAACATTCAATTCTCGTCACCGTTAGAGCCTGACCGAAAAAGAGGTGAGTGAAATCAGGAGGTTGTGATTCCATCGGATTTGCTCAGGGTTCGATGGAGAACGTATGGCCTAGACTGATTTCACCCGTCGCCAATATGTGCGACAGACGCCGCATTACGCACGCGACATGACGGATCGTGATGGTCGGTGATCGCGCCCTTCATGCCGCCGCCCCGTAGGCTATCCGAGCGAACTGTCGGGCGGCCAGCAGCGCGTTGCAATCGCGCGCGGGCTTACCCGTGCAGCCGGCCTCTATGTTGTTCGACGAGGTGACATCTGCGCTTGACCCTGAACTCGTCGGCGAAGTCCTCGACACGATGCGCATGCTAGGTGTTTAGTCCCAGCACTTGATGGTGCAATCTTTTCCATAGAATGGAAGGAAGCACTATGGGCCAAATACGTCACGGCAGCGCCACGACCACGCACGCCGTCCGAGCAGCAATACAGCGATCGCAAGCTTCGGCCGCGGAGTTGAGCCTGCGGTATGGGATCAATCCAAAGACAGTTCTGAAGTGGCGCAAGCGGGCGACGGTTGAGGATTTCAAGACCGGGCCGCAGGAACCGCGTTCAACTGTCCTCAGTGAGGAAGAGGAGGCGATCATCGTAGCGTTCCGGCGGCACACGCTGCTGGCATTGGACGATTGCCTCTATGCCCTTCAGCCGACCATCCCGCATCTGACACGATCGTCATTGCATCGATGCCTGCAACGCCATGGGATTTCGAGACTGCCGGATGTGGAGGGCGATAAACCGTCGAAGAAGAAGTTCAAGGCCTATGCAATCGGCTATTTCCACATCGATCTGGCCGAAGTGCAAACTGCCGAAGGCAAGCTCTACCTCTACGTCGCGATCGACAGGACGTCCAAGTTCGCCTTTGTTCACCTGGCTGAGCACGCCACCACCCGAACAGCGTCGGACTTCCTGGAAGCGCTGATTGCTGTTGTGCCCTACGAGATCCACACGGTATTGACCGACAACGGCATCCAGTTCTCCGACATCCCGAAGAACCGCAACGGACCAACCGCGCGGTTCCGGGGCCATCCTTTCGACCGAGCATGTTGGCGTCACGGTATCGAGCATCGGCTGACCAAACCGAAACACCCCTGGACAAATGGCCAGGTCGAGCGGATGAACCGAACGATCAAGGAAGCAACCGTCAAACGGTATCACTACGACAGCCACGATCAGCTCCGCAGACACATTGGCGATTTCGTCTCGGCATAGAATTTCGCCCGAAGGCTCAAGACCCTGCGAGGCCTTACACCATATGAATACATCTGCGGCGTCTGGACAAAACAGCCCGAAAGATTCAGGCTCGATCCAATCCATCAAATGCCGGGACTAAACACCTAGCCGACGTCGATGTTTCCGTGGCCGTCGCCACCGATGGCAGCTTATCACGCCGATCATCCGCAGCGCGGACTGCAAGAGGATCGGCACGATTTCGGCGGAGATGAAGGCGGTGGCGGCGCGGGCACGGGAAGGCTGGCTGAAAGCTGCGTAATACCAGGGCGGCAGCTTCTCCGTTTCCAATCTCGGCATGTATGGCGTCCGGTCGTTCTCCGCGATCGTCAATCCGCCGCAAAGCGCGATCCTGGCCGTCGGCGCATCGTTGGTGTCGGCGTTCAAGGCGATGATCGAGAAGCCGATGCTCCTGCTCGTGTGCGACGCCGGACCGCCCGGGTTCAGGTACCGAGCTGCTCAGGAGCGTCGGACTGCTGCCTGATCCGGGCGGCCGGCCGGTCGGGCATCGTTCCTCCGCCGTTTTTCGGCAGCATCGTCGCGCCGACATGCGGCGTCGAGGCGGCGATCGCCGGCGGCAGCGGCGCGGCGCGCACCCGCTCCCTGTGCAAGGTCAGGATACCCGAGCCGATGATGAGCGCGACGCCTATCAGCGTCGGGGCATCGATGCGATCCCCGAACAGGAGATAGCCGAGCACGATCGCCCAGATCATCTGGCTGTATTGCGTGGGACCGACCCATGCGGCGGGGGCGAGTTCGGTGGCCCGCATCAGGACGAGATTGGCGAGCGCCGCCAGAAGGCCGTAGCTCGCAAGCAGCAGCAGCTCCTCGCCATCCGGCGTCCGGTAGTGGGGAAGCATGGCCACGAAGCATATGACGATGCCGCCCAGGACGCCGGCTCCGAAAAGGGAGACCTTCTTCTCGCGTGGGTCCGCGGCACGAAAGGTCACCACCGAGACCGCACCGCCAAGTCCGGCGAGGACGGCGCCGAGATGGCCCATCGAAAGCGCGCGAAACCCCGGATGAAGCGCGATGACGACCCCCAGCAGCCCCAGCGCGACCGCGGCCCAGCGGCGCAGACCCACCCGCTCCTTCAGGAACAGGACCGACATGACGGTGACATAGGTGGGCTGCAGGAACATCAATACGAAGGCCTCGGCCATCGACAGATGGGTGAACGCTGTTACGCTGCCCATGACGCCGATCGGATAGGCGAAGAAGCGAAGCAGCCACAGCGACGTTCTGGGCGTCTCGAACACGGCGGTCCATCGATCGCCGCGCCTTTGCAGGAACGGCAAGATGACGAGACCGAACACGGCGCCGAAGAAAGCCGTCTCGAACGGCGGCAGCGCGCCCTTGATCACCTTGGCGCTCGCATCGCTCAGCGAGAACAGGGCGAAGGCCGCGAAGCCGAGGACCAATCCGAGCGACACCTGATTGAAGTTGATTCTGGTCATGCGGGGTCTTTTTCGGCGCCGGAATCTTGCGCTCAATTGCTCTCGTAGGTCTTGCGGAAGGCCGCCCGGGCTTCACGCAGCCCGTCCACGAACTGCGTCCAGGCCGCGTCGCTTGCCTCGCCCAGTTTCGCCAGCCGTTCGCGGCTTGCGCGAAGATCGTCGTTGAGCGCGGCCACGCGCCTGTCGATGGCGGCCCTGGTCTCGTCGGTGGTGTTCGCGGCAGACCGGTTCAGCTCCTCGATTCTCGCTGCGAATGCCGCGCGTTGCGCCTGTGCCCGCGCCTCGAATGCGGCCTTGCGTGCTTCGAAGCCGGCGCTTACGGACGAAAGGTAGTCCGCAGCCTGCGTTTCGAAGGCGGTCCAGTCGCCGGCGAGGTCGTCGTTCAGGCGCTTGACGTCGTCTCCTGTTCTTTCTCGGGCGCGAGCGACGTCCGCTGCAAGCGTCTCGCGATAGCTGTCCCGCGTGGCGCGCAGTTTTTCCATCTCGGCATCGGCCCGGGCCTTGGCCTCGCCCTGCAGCCGCGCCGAGTCGGCTTCCAGTGCGGTGATCGTGGCATCCATCTCGGCAAGCTCCGTTTCAGCCCAGCCGATCGCCCTGTGAATTCCCCGGGGATCGTCCTGCGCCTGTTGCGAGACGGACGCGGGAGCGCTCTCATCAGCAGAGGCCGGGCCGGGGGCGGATGCAAGCCCCGCCAGGGCAATCAGGACGAGGGCGGTGCGTGAGTTGAGGGTAGACATTTCGATTCCTTTCTGGCGGTGGAAGGCGAGCGCATCTTTCGGCGATGGCTCCGGCATCGCGATCTAGCGCAGCCTGGCGAAGGCTGCCGCGATCTTTCTGGCGGTGTTCACATGAACGGCGTGGGCTTCCTTCAACCCCTCCCGGATGGCCTGCCACGACTCCGCTCCGGCCGTGGAAATCCCGCCCACGGAAATCCCGCCCACGCCGGCTTCGACCTTGCCGGTCGCTTCCGAGACCCGGTCGAGCGCGCCGTCGAACTCCTTGCGGGCCGCCTCGATCGTGGCCGCGGTTTCGTCGCGGATCTCGTCAAGCGATTTCTCCAGCGCCTTGCGCTCGGCTGTGGCACGTGCGGCGAAGGCCTTCCTGGCGGCCTTGGCGTCCGCCGATGTGGCGGCGAGGAAGGCCTGGAAGGCGAGCTCGGCCTCCACCCATTCCCCTTCGATGTCCGTCCGGGCGTCGTCGGCAGCGCGTCTGGCGTTCGCGGTTTCCTCCCCGGCCTCGGCCCGGATCGCGTCGAGATAGGCCTTGAACGCGTCGCGGGACGCGCGGATACGCCCGAGGGCCTTATCCGCCCCGGCGTGCGCCCTGGCGTCGAGAGTCTTCCCATAGGCATCCAGTTCCGTAATGAGCGCATCGAGCTCATCGAGCTTCTGCTTGCTCCAGACGATGCTCCGGTGCGTTGCAGCGTGGTTCGACATTGGCGTTTCCTTTCCGTGCGGCCTTGGAATTTTCCGGCGGCGCCGCTTGCCCCGCCGACGTTTTCCGATCGCCTGGATGAATACATCGCCTGGCCGTCCGGCTCATTGAGGCTGCTCAATTTTCCGCGTTTTCCCGCTGCGGGAGGGGTTATTGCCTGCCTTGCTGCCCGATCCAGCCCCTGCGCCAGAACACCCATGTCAGCCCGGCGGCGATTGCGGCCATCACGAGCAGGACGGCGGGGTAGCCGTAGCGCCATTTCAGTTCGGGCATGTTCCAGGGGCTTGTGGCGGGATCGAAGTTCATGCCGTAGACGCCGACGATAAAGGTCAGCGGGATGAAGATCGTGGAGATGATCGTCAGCACCTTCATCACCTCGTTCATCCGGTTGCTGACGCTGGATAGATGGATGTCGATCAGGCCCGAGGCGATCTCGCGATAGGTCTCGACCATGTCGATGAGCTGGATCGTGTGGTCGTAGCAGTCGCGCAGGTAGATCTGGGTCCTGGCGCCGAAGAACGGCGTCTCGTCGCGCACCAGCGCGTTCAGCATCTCGCGCTGCGGCCAGACCGCGCGCCGGGCCGTCAGCAGATTGCGCTTGAGATCGTGAATGCGACCGATCTGGCTGACCTCGGGCCGTCCGACGACCTCGTTCTCGAGGTCCTCGACCTGTTCGCCATAGGTTTCCAGCAACGGGAAGAGATGTCCAAGGCCGCGTCGATCAGCGCATAGGCGAGATAGTCCGCCCCGTGAGCCCGGAATCGGCCGTCGGCCGCGCACAGCCGCCGCCGGACGGGATCGAAGGCGTCCCCCGGTTGCTCCTGGAAGGTCACGACGAAATCGCGGCCGAGGCAGATCGCCACCTGCTCGGTTTCCAGCCGTTCGCCCGGCCCGCCGCCTTCGGCCGGATTGCCGACGGGCATCCGGGTTATGATGAGGAGGTGGTCTTCGTAGGCATCGACCTTCGGCCGCTGGAGGGCGTCGACGATGTCCTCCAGCGCCAGCGGATGCAGCCCGAAAGCCAAGCCGATCCTGCGCACCGCCTCGATGTCGCCGAGGCCGTCCACGTTGATCCAGCGCACCGTCTGGCCATCCGCCAGGGGAGGCACCTCGGCGGCGGCGGCAAGATTCGTCTCGGTCACGCCGCCGGGGCCGAAGGCGAGGCACTGGATTTTCGAAGCCGGCGCGTCCTGGTGCGGTGTGAGCGTCCCCGGCGCCGTCCCGGGCGGCGTCAGCCGCCGCCGGCGTTTTCGCGGCGTCTGCGGGCGGCGCGGCGGTCGGTTGTGGTGGTTCATATAGTCTGGCCTCTCTGGCGATTGAAGACGTCGCTGCCGCGGACCTTACGACGGACGACGGGCGATATCGAGGCCTTCAGCGCGCTGCCGCGCGAAAGCCTCCGGATCCTCGAAAGCGTAGAGCGTGTCACCGGCGACGTTTCAAAGGCGCTGATCGACGCGTCCAGATCGCGATAGCCTTTCCCGCTGTCGTGATCGGCGGAATCGGAACGTTAGCCGTCTCGCAGCTGTGGACGTGGATGGTCCCGCAGTTGCGCAAGAACGGCACGTTTGACCGGCCGGACCGCAGAGGAGAAACCGTCGTGACACCGCTTCTATTGGCGACGAACCCAAAGCGTCAGGTCGCCGACTGCCAAATCATCAATTGCTGATCTGCGGTACCGCGCGGAAGTTAGAGAGAATCTCCGATCCAATCTTCGTGCCCGTGGCGGATGCGGATCACGAAAATGCTCTCATCATTGTCGATCCGATAGACTACCAGATGGGCCTTGAAAGGATGAATCCTGACAGGAGGAGAAATCTCATGGCGCTCACGCGCCATTCGAGGATTGGCGGCTATGAGCTCGAGCGCCGCAAAAAGCTCATCGTGGTATCGTCGGGCGACCAAGGACCCGAAGGCTCGGACGCCTTGTTCGGCGATTGAAACGATGTCCTCTTCCGCTTCGACAGAGAGGCTGAATGGCATTAATCGCGTCCGTGGGTGATCTCGGCTCGAGCAACGGCTGCGGCAAACAGCTCATCCTTCGAGCGGGTTCCAACGCCACTTTTGATCCCGTCATCGACGAACCGTTGCATCTCTGCAATTTTGTCGGTGCGGGCCTGGTCTCTGCGGATAAGATCCCTAACGTAATCACTCGCGTTCGAGTATCGACCAGTCTTGGCTTGCGCCTCGACCCAGTCTTTCATCGGGTCCGGCAGGGACACATTCATCGTTGCCATTCGAGTCTCCTTGTAGCCTCAGAATACTCGGCGATGGCAAAGTTTGTCAAACGAGTGAAACTGCCGGGGTTGCTCTTGAAAGGAATCGAACCCGCGACCCGTTTCGTCATTGCGGAAGCTGTTGAAATATCGCGAAAATAGGTGTTCAACAGATTGCTAAGATCCTCTACGTATAGTTGAAAGATAAATGCATCTTGGAAGCACACTGCTTCGGGATCTGTCAGCCGATAACTGGATCCACGCTTTGCCGAAACGCTTCATTTTCCGCATGGTAGACCATAGGGACTGCGCCCGGTTTTTCAAAGATGGTGAGTTGCGTTCAAAAAACCATCCGCAAGCTCAACTCTGCCATCAAGCATCATATGCGGAGATCGTAAGCCGCCGCGGTGGTCCTGGCTTAAGTACCCCTGCCGGGCACGTCATTAACGACCATGTTGCGTTCTATGGCGTGCACATCGAACTGCTGGGACAACTCCACCAGCGTCTGCTCACCTCGGATGGCGGCAAGTGCCACCTTCGCCTTGAAAGCCGGGCTATGGTTCCGGCGCGGTCGTCTCGTCATGGTCTCTCCTGTTCCCGGCATCTAAGCCGAAGTCAGGCAGAAACTCCACTTATCCCCGCTGTGCAGATTTCCCGAGCCAGCTCTGCTCGCTGTGGATCCACAGCGAGCCCATCTCGAAGACTTAGTTGCATCAAGAAGAATCTACAAATCGCCTTCGCTACGAAATGTTTTCAGGTTGAGTGTGTATCGGGTGTGTCGTCGTTCGCCCGTTCGCAGGAGCGCACCTTTTACGACCAACTCCTGCAGGTCTCGGGAAGCGGTCGCGCGTGAGGTCCGAGTGATGGCAATATAGTTTTCGGCGCTCAAGCACCTATCGAGCATGAAGGTGCCAAATGGGCTGCGCTTGCAACCTTGGCACCTTCGCGCATTGCTGAGCCTCTTCATCATGTCATCCACTACCACGCCAGCGTCACGTCTGGGTCGCGAAACTGTGGAATGGCACTACCATTTCCAACAGCTCTAGTTCTGGCCCGGTTTTTCGAACTGCTCCAAATCCCCTCTTCAAAATGCTAAATAAAAAAATGCGATCGCAGATAACGATTTTTCTTGCCATTTGAAAATTCTCCGCCAAATATGCGGCGTGCGCACCGGCAGGGGGGAAGTGTCTGCAGGGGCCGCGTTTAAAGCCAACATAACGCTGGGAGTACGTTATGCGTTTTGCGACCGATACTGGTGGCACTTTTACCGATCTGGTGATCGAGCGGGACGGGAGGTTGCATCTCTTCAAGTCTCCGACCGTGCCGAGCAACCCTGTTGAAGGTGTCCTCGGCGCCTTTTCGGTTGCGGCGGAAGCCTTTGGGATGGAGCGGCAGGCCTTGCTGGCTCAGGGACATCAATTCATCCACGGCACCACGCATGCGATCAATGCCATCATCACCAAGCGGGTCGCCAAGACGGCGCTCCTGGTGACCAAGGGGCATCCCGACATCTTGCTCTTGCGAGAGGGTGGTCGTGAAAAGCCTTTCGATCATTCGGTGCGCTATCCGCGCGCCTTCATTCCGAGGGCGCTGACGCACGAAATTCCAGGTCGCATCATCGCCTCCGGCACCGAGATCGACGCACTGGATGAGGCGGCGGTTCTTGCCACCATTGAGCGGCTGAAGGCCGACGGGGTTGAGGCTGTAGCCGTGTGCCTCTTGTGGTCGGTGGTCAATCCAGCCCACGAGTTGCGGGTGGCCGAGCTCCTGGAAGAGCACCTGCCGGGCGTGCCTTTCACCCTGTCGCACCGGCTCAATCCGTCGCTACGCGAATATCGCCGCGCCATCGCCACGTCCATCGATGCTTCGCTGAAGCCGCTGATGGACCGCTATATCGGCGGTCTCACCGGCGCCATGCGGGAGGCCGGCTTCAACGGCCAGGTGCTGGTGCTGACCTCGCAAGGCAGCATGGTGGATGCTGATGAAATCCGTCGTTCGCCCATTTTGGCGCTCAATTCCGGCCCCTCGATGGCTCCCATTGCCGGCAGCTACGTCGCGGAGGCAGAGTCCGAGCTCCAGGACGCCATCATCTTCGATACGGGCGGCACCACCTTCGACGTGTCGCTGGTGCGTGGCGGCCGCGTGCCCTTCACCCACGAGACCTGGCTAGGGCGGCCCTATCAGAGCGACCTCACCGGTTTCCCCTCCATCGACGTCAAGAGCGTCGGCGCCGGCGGCGGCAGCATTGCCTGGGTCGATGACGGCGGTGTCCTGCATGTCGGCCCGCAGAGCGCCGGCTCCGTGCCCGGCCCGGCCTGCTACGGTGCAGGCGGCGAAGAGCCGACCGTCACCGATGCCACGCTGGTGCTCGGATACATCGACCCCGACTTCTTCCTGGGCGGCCGCATCCGGCTCGACATAGAGAAGTCCCGTAGGGTCATCACCGAAAAGGTGGCAAAGCCGCTTGGCCTGACCATGGAGGAGGCGGCCTCGGCCATGCTCGACGTGTGGACGGAAAACATGGTGCAGGCGATTGCCGACATCACCGTCAACCAGGGCATCGATCCCTCGGCGGCCAGCATCATCGGCGGTGGCGGCGCGGCTGGTCTCAATGCCGTGGCGATCGCCACCCGCATGGGCTGCCCGGAACTCATCATTCCGGAAGTCGGCGCAGGGCTTTCCGCCGCCGGCGCGGTGGTGTCCGAGGTCGGACGCAGCTTCCGCCGCCTTTTCGTCACCAATACCCAGAACTTCGATCATGCCGGCGTGGAAGCCAAGCTGGCGGAGCTTTCACGGGAGGCCGCAGATTTTGCGGCGCAGGCAGGGGTGTCCGGTGAAGACACCCGCATCGATTTCTTCGTGGAGGCCCGCTACGCCCACCAGGTCTGGGAAATTGACGTTGCCATCGATCCCGAGACGTTGCGCGGTGAAGGCGCGGTGGAGGCTCTGCGGCAGGCCTTCCACCAGGAGCACGAACGCATCTTCGCCTTCCGCGACGCGGACTCAATGGTCGAGGCGATCGCCTGGCGCGCCCAGGTAAGCTGCAGGGCGGCGGAGACCACCAATCTGCGGATCGCTGCCACGGCGGAGGAGACGGCCATCAGCCGCAAGCGGCAGGCTTATTTTGCCGGCCTCGGCTGGTCGCAGGTGCCGGTGCACGGGTTCTCGACGCTGCCGGAAGGGGAGGAACTGGCCGGTCCGGCGATCGTGGAATCGCGCTTCACCTCGGTGGTGATCAATCCCGGCGCCGCCTTCAAGCGAAGTGTTGACGGCAATCTCGTGATCCGCCCGCAAGCCGCGCAAGCGCAGGTGGAACCGCTTCTGAGGAGGGCAGTGTAATGAGGGAACCGGTGTTGAACGGCGCCGAAATGGCGATCCTTATCAATCGCTTCGAGGGGATCGCGCGCAAGATGACCAATACGCTCTACCGCACCGGGCGGTCGGGCGTCCTTAACCGGGCAAGGGACTTTTCCTGCTGCATCGTCACCGCCGATTGCGATTTGCTGGCGACTGCCGACAGCCTGCCCATCCACGTGCTGGTCGGCCCCGACATGATGGCGCGCACGATGAAGGAATTTCACCCGCACCTGAAGCGCGGCGATGCGTTCCTGCACAATTCGCCCTATCACGGCAGTTCGCACGCCGCCGACCACGTGCTTCTGATCCCGGTGGTCGACGACGACGGCGTCCATCGCTTCACGGTGCTGACCAAGGCACACCAGGCCGACTGCGGCAACTCGCTGCCCACCACCTACATGGGCACCGCCGTGGACGTCTATAACGAAGGCGCCCTGATCTTCCCGGCCGTCCGGGTGCAGGAGGACTACAAGACCAACGAAGACATCGTGCGCATGTGCGAGATGCGCATCCGCGTGCCGGAGCAGTGGAAGGGCGACTTCCTCGCCATGATCGGCTCCGCCCGGATCGGCGAGCGCGAACTGCTCGACCTCGGGCAGGAGATCGGCTGGGACAGGCTTTCCGCATTCTGCGGCCAGTGGTTCGACTACAGTGAGCAGCGCATGGCCGCTCGCCTGGCCACGCTGCCGGCCGGTCGCACCTCCGCCGCCAGCACGCACGACCCCATTCCGGGTACGCCGGCGGAAGGCGTGCGCATCACAGCCTCCGTGCATTCCATGCCGGAAGAGGGCAGGCTGGAAGTGGATCTGCGCGACAATATCGACGCGCTTCCCTGCGGGCTCAACCTCAGCGAGGCCTGCGCCAGATCGGCGGTCCTGATCGCCGTGTTCAACAGCATTGGCGGCGACATTCCCCGCAATGCCGGCAGTTTCCGCCGCATCGACATACTGCTGCGCGAAAACGCCATCGCGGGGATTCCGCGCCACCCGACGAGTTGTTCGGTGTCCACCACAAACGTCGCCGACCGGGTGACGCATTCGGTGTCGCTCAGCATCGCCCAACTCGGCGAAGGTTTCGGCACGGCCGAATTCGGTGCCTTTCTGCCGCCGTCCTCGGCCGTGGTCTCCGGCATCGACCCACGCACCAAGGAACGCTTCGTCAACCAGATCTTCCTCGGCTGCACGACGGGTGGAGGTACGCCGCACGAGGATTGCTGGCTGACCTATCTGCATGTCGGCAATGGCGGAATGTGCTTCATCGACAGTGTCGAACTGGATGAGCTCTACCAGCCGATCATCGTCTACGACCGCCGCATCCTCTCCGACACCGAGGGTGCGGGACGGCATCTGGGGGCTCCGAGCCTCCAGGTCGAGTTCGGTCCGAATGGCTGTGAAATCGATGTCTCCTATGTCAGCGACGGTCGGCTCAACCCGCCGCGCGGCGTACATGGCGGCGGCACCGGGGGAGGTTCCGATCAATTCCGCCGTCGTGTCGACGGCAGCACGGAGCAGCTCGAAGCGGCCGCGACGGTCCGGCTGGCGGAAGGCGAAAGCATCATCTCCGTCTGCTGCGGGGGCGGTGGCTACGGCAGGCCGTCGGAGCGCGATCCGGTTCGGGTCCTGCAGGACGTCAGGGATGGCTGGGTTTCCGCCGACCGGGCGCGTGATGTCTACAAGGTGGTCTTCGACAGCGCCGGGGAGGTTGACGCTGCAAAGACCGGAGAAGCCAGAAGAACTGCTGCATAAGCCATAATCACTAGGGAGGAAAATTATGGGCTTTTGGAAACGCATATTGTCCGTGGCGACCCTGTCGACGGTCTCGGCGCTATCGATCGGGGCCGCCCAGGCGGAGGAGGAGGTCGTGGTGGGAGCGGCCACGTCCTTCAGCGGCTGGATGGCCGCTTTCGACACCAATCCGACCCGCGCCGCGCAACTGGCCGTGGACGATATCAACGCCAATGGCGGGCTGCTTGGCAAGAAGCTGAAGCTGGTCCACCTCGACACCAAGACCGACCCCGCCGAGACCGCGCGTGCGGCGCAGGATTTGGTCAAGCAGGGCGCCAAGGCGATGATGATCGCCTGTGACTTCGACCTCGGTGCACCGGCGGCGCTGGTCGCCCAGCAGGCCGGCATCCTGGCGATCTCGAGCTGCGGGGCTGACAACAAGCTCGGCAATCTCACCGTCGGCAACAATGTCTTCACCATGGCGACCGACGCCGACGGCACCGGCCGCATCCTTGCCGACTGGGCCTATAAGCAGAAGGGCTGGCGGAAAGCCTATGTGCTTCTCGATACCTTCATCCAGTACGACAAGTCGCTTTGCGCCGGCTTCGTCGAGCGCTGGAAGGAGTTGGCCGGCGACGACGGCCTGGTCCTGGAGGACGAGTTCAAGAATGCCGATGTTACCGTCGCATCGCAGATTTCCCGCTATCAGGCCCTGGCCGAAAAGCCGGATGCGATGATGTTGTGCAGCGTTCCACCCGGATTGGCGAGCGCCATCCGCCAGTATCGCTCGGCCGGCATCGATATTCCGATCATGGCCGGTACGGGTGGTGATTCCAGCTCGTGGTATTCCGCCGTTCCCGGTCTGTCGAACTACTACTTCCTCAACTATTCCGCCGATGCCGGCGTTACCGATCCGCGTGGCGATGCCCGCGCGTTCTTCGACCGCTACAAGGCGGCCTATGGAGAGCTGCCGAACTCCGGGCAGGGCATCACCGGCTATTCGGTGGTGCAGGGTTGGGCACGCGCGGTCGAGAAGGCCGGCAGCTTCGAGACCGATGCGGTGCGCACCGCCATGGAAAGTTTCGTCGATGAGCCGCTCGCCGGTGGCCTGACGACCTTCACCGCCGAGCGCCACAGCAGTCCCGATCGTCCGATGCTCATAATGTCCACCACCGATGGCAAGGCGGAAGCCGTTGGCTACTACGACATTCGCACCGGCTCCTTCCTCGCTTCGGAATGAGAGTGACGGGCGGGCGGCACCTGTTGCCGCCCGCCAGCCTCAACAAAGGGACTGCAGATGAGCAGAATGTTGGTGACGGACAAGGTGTCGGTTCACTTCGACGGCCTCCGTGCGCTGGAGGATGTCAGCCTTGAATTGGCGCAGGGCGAGGTGCTGGGCCTGCTCGGGCCGAACGGCGCGGGCAAGACCACGCTCGTGAACGTGCTGAGCGGCTATAGCCGCCCCACCGCGGGCCGGGTGCATCTCGACAGCGCCGACGTGACGCGGCTGCGCCCGGATATATTGGCGCGGCGCGGCATCGTTCGGACCTTCCAGTCGGTCCGGCTGTTTCGCCGCCTCAGCGTGCGCGACAACGTCAAGGTGCCTGCCTTCGCCCGCCACAGGGGAGGGGTCGCCGGACAGGACGCCGCCCAGCGGGCGCTGGAATTCGTCGGCATTGCGGGCGTCGCGGACCGGCAGGCGGGAACGCTGCCCTATACGCAGGAACGCATGGTCGGGATTGCCCGGGCGCTGGCCATGGAACCGCGCTTTTTGCTGTTGGACGAGCCGGCGGCAGGCATGAACGACGAGGAGGGCGCGCAACTGGTGCAGCTCATCAGGCGCATTCCCGGCGAATACGGATGCGGCGTCCTGCTGATCGAGCACAACATGCCGGTGGTCATGGCGGTGTGCGAGCGGCTGCACGTCCTTCGCGGCGGGCGCACCCTGGCGGTGGGCTCGCGCGAGGAGATCCGCACCAACCGCGAAGTCATCGATTCTTACCTGGGGGCGCATTGAGATGCTTCTGGAAGTCAATAATCTCTGCGTCGAGTACAACAAGATCCCAGCCGTCCGAAATCTCAGCTTCCACATCAATGAAGGCGAGATCGTCTGTTTCGTGGGGCCGAACGGCGCCGGCAAGTCCACGACCGCGCTGACGGTTGCCGGAATCCTGCGTCCGAGCTCGGGCACGGTGGCATTCGCCGGCAAGCCGGTCACCCGGATGCCCGCCGAGAAGATCGCGGCGCTGGGCGTCAGCCTCGTGCCCGAAGGCCGCCGCATCTTCGGCCGCATGACCGTCCGCGAGAACCTGATCGTCGGGGCCAGCCTGCCGCGTGCCGCCGGCTCGCAGAAGCAGGGCCTGGAAAAGGTGCTCGACCTTTTCCCGATCCTGCGGGAGAGGCGCGACCGGCTGGCCGGGACCATGTCCGGCGGCGAGCAACAGCAACTGGCGATCGCACGCGCGATGATGACCTCTCCGCGCCTGATGATCATCGACGAGCCCTCGCTGGGCCTTGCCCCGCAATTCGTCGACCTGGTGTTCTCGACTTTCGCCACCCTGCGCAACGAAGGGGTGACATTGCTTGTGATCGAACAGAGCAGCCGGCGCGCGCTGGCATTGGCGGACCGGCTCTATCTGGTTCGTTCGGGCGGCGTAGTCATGCATGGCGAGGTTGCCGCCTTGACCGCAGATCCGGATTTCGAAGCTGCCTATTTCGGCGAGGTTGGTGCAAGATGAACTGGACCCAGCTCTTAGTGGACGCGCTCAGCCTGGGCAGCCAATACGCCCTGGTGGCGCTCGGCATCGGCCTCGTCTTCGGGGTGATGCGGATGATCAATTTCGCCCATGGCGATCTCGTCACTTTCGGCGCCTATGCGTTGGTCGTTCCCTCGGTCGCGGAAGTGGCAAGGCCCTTCATCGGCGCAATGAGCGGATGGATCATGGTACCGGCGATCCTCTTCGGTGTGGTGCTGGTAACGCTGGCGACCGAGCGGCTGGCCTTCCGCCCGTTGCGCCGGCGCTATGCCGACGGGACTAGCCTCCTGATCTCCTCCTTCGCGATCAGCTACCTGATCCAGAACGTGATCCTCTTCGTACATACCGGGCGACCGAAGTCGGTGAACATCTTCTCTGGCCTCACCAGCAACATCAATCTCGGGTCGGTCCGGCTGCCGCTGATCGACATCGTGACCATCGTCGTCACCCTGGGCACGCTGGGGGCGCTGGTGCTGTTCCTCACCTATACCCGCCCCGGGCGCGATATCCGCGCGGCCTCCGAAGACTTCACCATGGCGCGCCTGCTCGGCGTGAAGGCCGACCGGGTGATCGCCTATGCATTCGCCGCATCCGGCATCCTGGCCGGCATCGTCTCGCTGCTCTACGTGGCCAAGACCGGCGTTCTCGATTTCCGTATGGGCGTGCCTCTGGCCATTGCCGGCTTCGTCGGCACCGTCCTCGGCGGCATGGGCAGCCTCTGGGGCGCCATGCTGGGCGGCCTGACGCTCGGGGTCACGTCGACGCTGCTTCAGGCCCTGCTGCCGGCGGGCCTTCGCGATGCGCGCGATGCCTTCCTCTACACTTTCGTCGTGCTGGTGCTGCTGTTCCGGCCTGAAGGACTATTCTCCTCATCCAGAAGGCAGGAGCGGGTATGAACGATATCGTAGCACAGGCTTCCCCCATGATCCGTTCGAGCTTCGCGCCATCGCTTGCAAGACGCCTGGTGCCCGCCCTCTACCTGATCGCGCCGCTGGCGGCCCTGTGCGTCGTCGTCGTCGCGTTCGGTGGCTCCCGCCTCGAAAGCAGCCTGACGGAAGCCCTGATCTACATGGTCATCGTCGTCGGCCTGTCGATCTTCGTGGGCAACTCCGGCATCGTGTCCTTCGGCCATGTCAGCTTCGCGCTGATCGGCGCCTATGCCTCGGCATGGCAGACATGCTGCGGGCCGTTGCGCGCGATCTACATGCCGGAGCTGCCGCAGGTGCTTTCCACCGCGCAGGTGCCCTGGCCGATCGCGGCGGTCGTCGCTGCCGTCATCGCCGCGCTGGTCGCTCTGGTGCTTGGCGCCGCCCTTATGCGGCTCGCCGGAACCGCCGCCTCCATCGCGCTGCTGTCCGTGCTCTTTGTCATCAAGACCGCGTATGAGAACTGGGACGGCTGGACCGGCGGCCAGAGCGCCATCGTCGGACTGCCCACCTATGTCAATGTCTGGGTGGCGCTCGGCAGTGCGGCTGCCGCGATCGTGGTGGCGACCCTCTATCGCAAATCCTCCTTCGGACTGCGGCTTCGGGCGGTGCGCGAGGACGAGCCGGCGGCCCGTTCGGCCGGAGTCAACGCCTGGTTCCAGAAGCTCGTCGCCTTCACCCTCAGCGGCTTTGTCGCCGGTCTCGGCGGCGTTCTTTACGGCCACTATCTCGGCACCATCACGGTCAGCATGTTCTGGCTGGACATGACCTTCCTCACCCTGGCCATGCTGGTGGTGGGCGGTATCCGCAGCCTGACGGGGGCCGTCGTCGGCACGCTGTTCGTCACTCTCGTGCGTCAAGGAATCCACACCGTCGAGCGGGGTGTTCCATTCGGAGACACAATCCTGCAGGCACCCGAAGGTTCGCGCGAGATTGCTCTTGCTATAGTTCTCCTGGCAATGCTGATCTTCCGGCCGCAAGGCTTGGTTGGTGACGCCGAATTGGGGGACAAGGAATGAAAACACCGAAGAAGGTCGTGAGCTTGAAACGCATCGATTTCCAGTCGATGCAGGACAAGGTCTATGAGCAGATACGCGACGTGTTGATGCGGGGCGGTTTCGAGCCCGGCCAGAAGGTCAGTTCCCGCAAGCTGGCGGCGGTGCTCGGCACCAGCGACATGCCGGTGCGTGCCGCCCTCGGCCGGCTTCTTGCGGAGGGAGCCCTGGTGCAGAACGCCAACGGCACGTTCGCGGTGCCGCTGATCAGCCAGCGCAAGTTTCACGAGGTAATGACCCTGCGCGCCATGCTGGAAGGCGAGGCAACGAGGCAGGCCTGCGGCCATATCAACCGCGCGGGCTTTACCGAGTTGCACCGTTACTCGGCGGGGCTGGCGACCGCGATCGAGCACAACCGCATCGACGACTATCTCGACTATAACCAGCGCCTCAAATTCACCATCTATCGCCACAGCTCGTCGCAGACATTGCGCAACATGATCCAGCTCCTCTGGCTGCAGGCGGGTCCGTTCTTGCGCCATCTCAACCAGGGGCTCGAACAGATGGTGCGGGCCAATTTCCACGACGAGGCGATCGAGGCGCTCGAGAAGGGCGATAGCAGCGCGGCTGCGGCCGCCATCTCGCGCGACATATTGGCCGGCATGGCCTACCTCGAGGAGCACAGCCATTTCATGCCCGAAGAAGAGCCGGTGACCGGCGAGAAGGACGCAGGAGGCCTACACGTTGAACGAATCCGGTAAAGTGGTCGCGGTGCTGGGCTGCGGGCTGATCGGCGAAAGCTGGGCAGCACTGTTCATCAGGCATGGTCTCGACGTGCTCGCCTGGGACCCCAACCCGGCGGCGCTCGAAGGCTTCGCCGGGCGGCTCGAAAGGCCGCTGGCACAGTTGCGCGAGCTCGGGATCGGTTCCGAGCGGCACGGCAATTTGCAAGTCGCCGCAAGGCTGGAGGATGCCGTCGCGACCGCGTGCTGGATTCAGGAGAACGCGCCCGAAAACGTGCCGCTGAAACGCGAACTCTACGATCGCATCGAGGCCGTTGCCGCGTCCGATGCGGTGATCGCCAGCAGCACGTCATCGCTGACCTGGTCTGAACTAGCCGCAGACCTGCAGCACAGCGAGCGTTTTGTCACCGCCCATCCGTTCAACCCGCCGCATCTCATGCCGCTGGTGGAGATCTATGCGAGCAACGGGGCGATGGCGGAGCGGGCGCGCGACTTCTATGAGGCGCTCGGCCGGAAGACCGTGGCACTGAAGAAGGATGCGGTCGGGCATATCGCCAACCGTCTGTCCTCAGCCCTGTGGCGCGAGGCGGTCAATATCGTCGCCGAGGGCATCGCGGATGTCTCGGCCGTCGATGCCGCGCTTGTGCACGGGCCGGGGCTGCGCTGGTCCGTCATCGGCGCGCACATGGCCTATCATCTGGGCGGCGGCCCTGGCGGCATCGAACATTATCTGCGCCATCTCGGCCCCAGTCAGGAACGGCGCTGGGCTACCCTGGGCTCGCCGAGCCTCACACCGCAGGTATGCGCGCTGCTCGTCGATGGCATCGCCTCCGAAGCCGCCGGCCGGCCCATAGCCGTGCTCGAAGAGGAAAGAGACCGGGCGCTCATGCGCGCCCTGGTCGCAAGGGAAGAAACCGATGACCGTTGAACAGGGACCCACCGCTCGCATCGCGCTGATTCATGCGCTGGAGGAATCGGTGCTGCCGGCGCGTGCCGCCTTCCGGCAGCTGTGGCCCGAGGCCCTGTGCTTCGACCTGCTGGACACCTCCCTTTCGAAGGACCTGGCGTTCCGGGGCGAACTCGACGAGGCCATGATCGCGCGTTTCCATTGCCTGGCCGATTACGCCAGCAGCAGCATGGGCGAGGGGGGCTCGGCCGCCGGCCTGTTGTTCACCTGCTCGGCCTTTGCTCCGGCGATCGACTCCGTCAAGCAGCGACTTGCCATTCCGGTGCTGCGACCCAACGAGGCGGCTTTCGAAGCAGCGCTCGACCACGGCGGCCGCATCGGCCTTGTCGTCAGCTTTGAGCCCTCCCTGGCATCACTCTCGGATGAGCTTGCCGCCATGGCGCACCAGCGCGGACGCACGGTATCCATCAAGGCAACCGTCGCGGAGGGTGCGCTCGGCGCGCTGAAGCAGGGCGACGGCGAGACCCATGACCGGCTGGTCGCGGAAGCGGGAAGCCGGCTGGACAATGTCGACATCATCATTCTGGGACAGTTCTCGCTCGCGCGCGCGCAGACACGGCTGCAGCAGGCGGTAGAGGTTCCCGTTCTCACCACACCCGGCAGTGCCGTGGAGGCGCTGAAGGAGCGCGTCAGAAACACCGTCGGAATTCAACATTCGCAAAGGAAGTCCAAATGAACCGCCAACAGAATTTCACACTGGAGGAGATGGACAAGCAGAGCCTGCTCCATCCGGTCACCTCGATTGCCGACCACAACAGGAACGGTCCCACGATTTATGCCAGCGCAGCCGGCGTTCGCATGAAAGACCACAGCGGCCGCGATCTGATCGATATGGGGGCAGGGCTGTGGTGCGTGAACATCGGCTATGGCCGAGGGGAGCTGGCGGACGCCGCGTCGAATGCCATGCGCGAACTCAGCTACCAGCATCTGTTCGGTTCCGCCTCCTGCGAAGGGGCGATCCGGCTGGCGGACCGGCTATTGACGCTGTTCCGCGAGAAGGCCAATGCCAGCCATATGGCCCGTGTGTTTTTCGGCACGTCCGGCTCCGACGCCAACGACACGGCCTTCAAGCTGGTGCGCTACTATCACAACCTGCTGGGACGCCCGGAAAAGAAGAAGATCATTTCACGCATGGGGGGCTATCACGGCGTGTCCCATGCCAGCGGCAGCCTCACCGGCATTCCCGCCTATCACAAGGCTTTCGACCAGCCCGTCGAGGGCGTGCTGCACATGTCCTGCCCTCATTACTACAGCTTCTCGCTGCCGGGGGAGAGTGAGGCGGAATTCACCGATCGCATGATTGCCGAGCTGAAGGCGATGATCGAACGGGAAGGCGCCCACACGATCGGGGCCTTCATCGCCGAGCCGGTGATGGGGACGGGCGGCGTCCTGTTGCCGAGCGCCGGCTATTTCGCCCGGGTGCAGGAGGTGCTGAGAGAGCACGACATCCTCTTCATCGTGGATGAGGTCATTACCGGCTTCGGCCGTATCGGCCACTGGTTCGGGACCGGCGCCTATGATCTCAAGCCCGACATCGTGTCGCTGGCCAAGGGTATCACCAGCGCCTATTTCCCGCTTTCCGCCTCGATCATCTCCGACCGCGTCATGTCGGTGCTGGAGGAAACGTCAGCCACGACCGGCACCTTCATGCACGGTTTCACCTATTCGGGCCATCCGGTCGGCTGCGCCGTGGCGATGGCCAATCTCGACATCATCGAGAACGAGGCGATGGTGGAGAACGCCGCCGCCCTGGGGCCCTATTTGCTGGAGCGGCTGCGGGAGCGGATCGGCGACTGCCCCTATGTCGGGGACGTTCGCGGCATTGGGCTGATGGCGGGCATCGAATTCGTGGCGGACAAGGCCAGCAGGCGCCCGTTCAAGGAAGGCACCGCGCCGCATCGGCTGGTCGCCAAACGGGCTGCCGAGCAGGGCGTCCTCACGCGCGCGCTGCCCTTCATTCCGGTCAACTCGTTCTCCCCGCCGCTTTGCATCACCAAGGCTGAGATCGACGAGGCGGTCGAGCGCTATGCCGGCGCACTTGAAGAAGTCATTCCGAGCCTGAAGGCAGCCGCGGCCTGAAGCGCGGTTTCACCAGGACAAGCAAATCCGAGGAAAAGCACATGTCGAAATCCAATTTCATCGCCGGCGAATGGGTCGCCGGCGAGAACGGCAGCGTCAACCGCAATCCCAGCGACACCAACGACGTGATCGGTGAATATGCCGAGGCGGGCCGTCAGGATACCGAGCAGGCGATCGCGGCGGCTCATGCGGCATTTGCCTCCTGGTCGCGCTCCTCACCGGAACTGCGGGCCGATATCCTAGATCGCGCGGGAGCGGAGATCCTGGCGCGCAAGGACGAACTGGGACAGATCCTGTCGCGTGAGGAAGGCAAGACGCTGGTGGAAGGAACCGGCGAGGTCGTCCGGGCCGGCCGCATCTTCAAGTATTTCGCGGGCGAGGCTCTGCGCATGGGCGGAGAGCGGCTGCCCTCCGTGCGGCCGGGCATCGAGGTGGAAATCCGCCGCGAAGCCGAAGGCGTGATCGGCATCATAACGCCTTGGAACTTCCCGATCGCCATCCCCGCCTGGAAAATCGCCCCGGCTCTCGCCTATGGCAACACGGTGGTGTTCAAGCCTGCCGAAATCGTTCCCGCAAGCGCCTGGCTGCTGACCGACATACTGGTGCGTGCTGGTCTGCCCGCCGGCGTTCTCAACCTCGTCATGGGCAAGGGATCGGTGATCGGAAGTGCGATCGTCGAATCCCCGCTGGTGCGCGGCGTCAGCTTCACCGGCTCGGTGCCGACGGGACGCCGTGTGGGTATGGGCTGCATGGAGCGCGGCAAGAAGGTGCAGCTTGAAATGGGCGGCAAGAATCCGCTGATCATCGCCAATGACGCGGATCTCGAAAATGCCGTTTCGGTGGCGATCAACGGCTCCTATTTCTCGACCGGTCAACGTTGCACCGCGTCGAGTCGGCTGATTGTCGAGGCCGGCATCCATGACCGCTTCGTCAAGCGCATGGTCGAGAAGATGGCGGCGCTCAAGGTGGACCACGCGCTGAAACCCAGCACCGATATCGGGCCGGTGGTCAGCGAAAGCCAGCTTGATCAGGATATGGCCTATATCGAAATCGCGCGAGGCGAAGGGGCGGAGCTTGTGTTCGGCGGTCGGCGCCTCGAGCGTGAGACGCCCGGCTACTTCCTGGAGCCGGCGCTGTTCGTCAATTCCACCAACGACATGCGCGTCAATCGTGAGGAGGTCTTCGGGCCGGTCGCCTCCGTGATCAAGGTGGCCGACTACGAGGAAGCCGTCGCGGTGGCCAACGATACCGATTTCGGTCTTGCCTCCGGCATCTGCACGACGTCGCTGAAACTCGCTTCCGATTTCAAGCAGCGATCGGCTGCGGGCATGGTGATGGTGAACGTACCGACAGCCGGCGTGGACTATCACGTTCCCTTCGGCGGCCGGAAGGGCTCTTCGTACGGCCCGCGCGAACAGGGGGCCCACGCACGGGACTTCTACACGGTGCTGAAGACCACCTATACGCAACCCTGAGGCATTCCAGCCGGATGCGAAGCCCTCTCATCCGGAATTCTGGAATTGCCGGCCTTGAACCTCGGAACTGCTGGATAAAGCCATGGTGACAGAAAGCCCGCTCTGGACCCCCTCGTCTGCGCGTATTTCCCGCTTGCCCCTGACGGCGATTGCCGAGGCCGCGGGGCAGCGCACGGGTCTGGCTCTCGCCTCCTACGACGCGCTTCACGACTGGTCGATCGGAGAGCCGGAAGCCTTTTGGGATCTGGTATGGGACTTCTGCGGGGTGATCGGCGACAAGGGCGGTACAGTGCTTGCCGACGGCGACCGGATGCCGGGCGCCGCCTTCTTCCCCGAGGCCAGTCTCAACTATGCCGAAAATCTGCTCGGCCGTGGCTTTGAGGGCGAGGCCATCGTCTTCCGCGGCGAGGATAAGGTCGAGCGGCGGCTGAACTGGGCCGAGTTGCAGGCGCTTGTCTCGCGCCTGCAACAGCTGCTCGTCTCGCTGGGCGTTCGGGCTGGCGATCGGGTGGCAGCGATGATGCCCAACATGGTGGAGACAGTGGCGGCGATGCTGGCCACGGCGGCGTGCGGAGCGGTGTGGTCGTCCTGCTCGCCTGACTTCGGCGTGCAGGGCGTGCTGGACCGCTTCGGCCAGATCGAGCCGACCGTCTTCATCGCCGCTGACGGCTACTGGTACAATGGCAAGCCCATCGATCTGAGCGACAAGCTGGCAGCGGTGGCGGCAAGGCTGCCGAGCGTGAAGAAGGTGCTGGTGGTCGATTATCTCGGCGCCGCACGTGGCGTCGCGGCGCGGATCGCGGGAGCCGAGGCACTCGACGACGCGCTGAAGCCCTTCGCTCCCGCAAAGGTGATGTTCGAGCGGCTGCCGTTCTCGCATCCGCTGTTCATCCTGTTCTCTTCCGGCACTACCGGCATTCCCAAATGCATCGTCCATTCGGCCGGCGGTACGCTGCTTCAGCACCTGAAGGAGCACCGGCTGCATGCCGGCGTGGTCGAGGGCGATCGCTTCTTCTACTTCACCACCTGCGGCTGGATGATGTGGAACTGGCTGGTCACGGGACTGGCGTCCGGTGCGACGCTGCTGCTCTATGATGGTTCGCCCTTCCATCCCGACGGCAACGTACTGTTCGATTATGCCGAGGCGGAGCGGATGACCCATTTCGGCACGTCGGCGAAATTCATCGACTCGGTGCGCAAGGCCGGGTTGCGGCCCATCGACAGCCACGACCTGTCCAGCGTGCGCACCATCTCCTCGACCGGCTCGCCGCTGTCGCCGCAGGACTTCCGCTTCGTCCATGACGGCATCAAGCGGGACGTGCATCTGGCCTCGATCTCCGGCGGTACCGACATCGTCTCATGTTTCGTGCTGGGCGTGCCGAGCCAGCCGGTTTGGGAGGGCGAGATCCAGGGCGCGGGGCTCGGGATGGCGGTCGACGTATGGGACGATGCGGGCCGCCCGGTGTGCCGGGAAAAGGGTGAACTCGTCTGCACCCGGCCGTTCCCGTCCATGCCGGTCGGCTTCTGGAACGATGCGGATGGTGCCCGATATCGGGCCGCCTATTTCGAGCGCTTCGCCAATGTGTGGTGCCATGGCGATTTCGCCGAACGGACGGCACACGGCGGGATCATCATCCATGGCCGCTCGGATGCTACGCTCAATCCGGGCGGGGTGCGCATCGGCACGGCCGAGATCTACAATCAGGTCGAGCAGATGCCGGAAATCACCGAAGCGCTAGCCATCAGCCAGGAATTCGACGACGACGTGCGGGTAGTGCTTTTCGTGCGGCTCGCGGAAGGCGTGATGCTCGATGAAATGCTGGAAAAGACGATTCGTGCTCGCATACGCAGCGGCGCCAGCCCGCGGCATGTTCCAGCGCGCATCGTGGCAGTGGCCGACATTCCCCGCACTAAGTCGGGCAAGATCACCGAACTTGCCGTGCGCGACATCGTCCACGGACGAGCCGTCAAGAACAGAGAAGCACTCGCAAATCCGGAAGCACTCGACCTGTTCCGCGACATTCCTGCCCTGATGGAATGAACTCGACCGACCAATGGCACGGCAGCTCGATGCCCTGCGCGATTGGCGGATTTGTATTTGTAGCGTCGATTTTGGCCGCAAATGATGCGTCACGGAGGAAGCATCAGCACTCAGGGTATCGTAAAGTTAACTTCAGCGAAGCAAAAGCGTGACGCCCGCCACGTGCACTGCTCATGCGCGAGCGATCTTCGCCC
>NZ_JARRIR010000024.1:0-37229 GCF_029601685.1 Rhizobium sp. YJ-22
GTGACCCGGAAGTCATCAAACGCATCATGGCAGACGAGCCGAAATCATAAGCCCCGCGGCCTTCGCCGGATGGATACGAAAAAGAGGCCAGTATGGTGGAAGGGCTGTCACGCGGACATCCAATGGCCGTGAGGCTGCGATCGTCGGCTCTTGCGCGTCTGTGAGTTTCAGCATCGAAGGATCAATTTCTACGACGGCGTGATCGGTGTTCATCTATCTGGCGATCGATCTCCGCCTCGGCCGCAGCGCAACTCTCCGCGAGATCGTCGCGGAACTGCGAGGTGTCCCTCAGGAAGTCAACATAGGTAGCGACAGCGAGATGGGTGGTCCCCTTAGAGCGCAAACGCCGAACCCGCCGTTTCCATCCTGGTATGGGGTCCTTCTTGATCGCCAGGCGGTAGTTGGCGGCGAGCCAGTCAACAAGTTCATGGATGGATCTGCCGGAAAAGCCATTTTCGCGTGCAAACTTGTGACCTTCCGGCGAAAAGGCCAGCCGCCATGTCTGGCAATCGATCGTCGCCTGATCTCGCGTGATCCCCTTCCCCTTGGGATAAACGCCAGTTGAGATGACATCGAGATACACATTGTTCTCGGTGACGATAAAAGCCATGTGGTCGGCGAGCGCACCGATCGTCTTGCCTTTATCGAACTGGCACCGATCCTTCAGCGTTCCGCACGCCTTCTCGAAGTCACCTAGCTCGGCTGGATCGTGCCGGCTGCTATTGAAATACTTCTTTGCCCGTTCTGGGATCACCGTCTTATTGCCGTAGTAAAGACCACGCCCAGGAAATGCCTTCAGAATGTCGCAGGCGACCGAGAAGTAAAAAGGAGCGATGGTCGGCAGGATGGTTTCGTGCTGGAGGCCGACATGGTAAAGCTCGTTTCGGAACTCGTGCATTATTGCAACTGTCCGTGCCTGTTCCTCTGTGACCATCTTCTCGATACGTGCAAACTTTAGCTTCGCGTCGAAAGACTGTCCGACAGCCTCGTCCAACTCCAGCTTATGGGGGTAAGAATCCTCTAAATGGTGCCAGTTCTTGAGGTGAGCATACTTTTCTGTAGCGAGCCTATGGATTGCAAGCTCTACCGCATTGTCGGTCAGCATCAAGGCAAACCGGGCATCATGAACACTGCCCTTGTCGAGATGTTCGAGGGCTAGATCCATCTGATCAAGAAGAGCCGCGTAAAAGCTGAGAGCTGTCATCCTAGGTCAATCTCGTCTGCCGCCTGTCGAGTTCGCTGGACAGAGAAGTGATTCATCTTCGGACTCCTGCCGGCGTCATAGCAATTTAGCGTCAATCACCTGAGGAAATTGGTTGGAGAACGTGCCCTTTAAGAATGATCTTGGTGCAGTCAATCTCGCCTATTATCGGTTCTAAGATCGACAAATCTTCACTCGTGGAGAAAATCACTTGTTGTCCACGACCCTTTGACGTCGCTGCTCTTCGCAACAGCTGCTCGAAGCTGACCTTCGAAGATGATTGCTGACGCGGTTCGTCGAAGACCAAAACACCTGGATGGTTCGTGCTGTAAGAAGCGGCCAGCTCGAGCAGCCCGAGCTGATACGCCCATTTCAATCGTATTGCGTCGCTTGCGGATGTTTCAAAACCGATCTCAAAACCCTCAACTTCAGGGCGATACGTATCCTGGGAGATAGCAAGATCGTCGGGTTCAAAGGTTTTAAATCCAAACTGCCGCGCCTGTGCACGTAGCAATTCAGACAGACGGTTGAGCTTTGCCTTATCGCTGTCGGACAACTCGTCGTCAGGAAGCGCGCTTCTCTGTTGAAGAAGAGTTATGTACTGCTCAGACAGGGCGCTGAAGCTGTTCACCGCATCATCAAAAAGAGACTGCAGTTCGGAAAAATCTCGAATCTTCCGTTCAATCAGAATTCGCTCTTCGATCGCTGAAGCCGAAACGCTCGTCGCCGGTGCTACTAAATCAGCTCTTAGTGTTCTTATTGTCGTGTACGCTTCGCTGAGGTCTCGATTTAGTTGCGAGAGTAATCCTTCACGCGCTCGATTTTCCTCTTCTTCGCGCCTGAGTATGTCTTCAAACATTCTGATTTCAGATTTGATGTAGGAGATATTATCTTCGATTGGCATGATCGATGCGAGCGCATTTTGTGATAGTAAAGTGTCTTGCAATCCTTGTTCGCAGGTGGGGCACCGGTCAGGGCTGAGAGACCATTGAACGCCTGAAAAGCGCTGTAGCTTTTGAACATCCTGGTTCTTCTGAAGATCTTCTCGCAGAGTCTGGATACGCCGTGTCAGGGCGTCAACGTCTGCTAACTTTACCTGCCTCGCGCCGTTTAATGAAAGGCGCTGGATATTGAGGCTCTCCGCGTGGGAGATCATCTCGGCGAGTTTGGCTTCTATGGCGGGGACATTGTCGGACACGACCGGCACTTCGGCTTGGGAAATAGTGTCGAGTTCGGACTTCAGCGATCTAAGATGCTCATCAAGTGGCGTCCAGCCATCTTGTGTTGCTACTGACACGAAAGCTTTCGTGATCGCATTCAAATCAACAATTGGCTTCGTACCAAGTGCCTCAATGCGTGAGGCAGATCTATTCAGCAGCTGGCTGAGGTCATGCCAATTTGTTTCCCATCTGCTGGTAAGAACGTTGATGCGTTGATTTAGCTGTTCACGTTTGCGCTCAATCTCATAGGCCTCAAGCCCCGCGATGAATTCGACCGCTCGTTTGTGGACTTCTCTAATGCGGAAATATGTCGGGATGGCTGCGGGAATGGAGGACCACCCGGACTTTTGCTCCACCCAGAAAAGCGGGAACACGGTTTCGAGATAGAGCTTGATGTCTTCCTTCTCGTAGCCCCGAACTACGGGAAGCTCCCAGCCAAGAAAATTCTCGAGGAAATGATGAAACCCGTCCTCACGTTGAGCAGCACCTGGGTCTCGCACGAAGAACTGCTGGGTCCGATGCTGGCCTTCAGGTTCAGAGAGGCTAGGTCCGAATTGTACTGTTATCAGGCGGTCGTCGAGTTTTGAGACGACAGGGCGATGAACTGTCACTATTGTGCCGACTGAATTTTCCAGTTCAAGCATCACGTCAGATTCAACAACCCGCACGCTCTCGCCACTATCTGTTATAAGATGGCTTGTCATCGCGTGTGGAAGAGGGACCTCTCGGCGAGGACTTAGCATTCGTTCCAAACCAAGAACGTAAATCATCCCTTGAAGGCAGGTTGATTTACCCATGGTGTTGTCGGCCCAAAGAACATTTAGCCCGTCGGTGAAACCGAGTTCAACTCCGTACCAGCCCCGCTCTGTGAGCGCGCGAAGCCTGAGGCGTCTCAATTTAAAAGTCATACAAGATTCTCCGGACGCCAGACCGTTTTCATAAATCCATCAGTTAGTTTTGGCGCCACTTCGGAAAGGAAGGCTCTCTCGGCGTCAAGCACGCCGCTGTCTTTGGCGATTTCCTCAGCCGCTTTGCGACCTTCGTCCGTCAAAACAACCACCGATCCTTTGATAACGCTAACGAGACCCATCGAATGGCTCAGCGCTACCGCGCGGTTTAGCCAAGGCTCGACTCTTACGGATACGTCGAGTGGACGATACCGTCCCGCGATCAATCCTAGTGCCTCCTCGCGACCCTCCTCGAGTCGCACATTATGAGCGAGAAATTGGAGTTTCTGAAAACTCGCCTTTTTCCCTCGACTGTAAAAAACACTTAGGAGCAGTATCGCCATTCCCCAAGCCATCCGCAGGTCGCCGGCGACAGGCTCTGGGCGGACGGTGAACGTGAACCTGGATGTATTAAGGATGTCTAAGAACGGGCTTTCACGGGACATTTGGGAAATCCAATGGGCATTGCATTATCCATTCAGAGATGGTTCCGAACACGAGTTGATCGATGTTCTCAGGTGACAGGTTTGGCGCCGCACCCTTGATTGCTTCCTTGAGGTTCATAATCTCATCGTTCAGGATGCCACTGGCTGTAACTGCAGTGGGGCCGGCAAACTCTAAATGGCGCCTCCGGCTTGCAATCACCGTGGCGAGATTGTCATGTAACTCGGGTGCCTGAGAACGAAGTGCACTCATAAGCGCCGCGCCCTGCAGATGATAACGAGTAGCATCCGCAACCGCATCTTCAAGCTTTTGAGGGGTTGTACGCTTCGCGAGCTTCGTGCGAGCCGTTGACAGCAAATCCTGTGACCCCTCCTCCTTCTCCCAAGAGCTAATCTGCGGATTTGTCGGATTTGGAATGCTGAGTTTGATCAACGATAGTTGCGCCGCATTCAGCGTTAGGGCGTCAGCGCCGAAAAAGGCTTGATCATGAATAAGGACCTCAAAGTCAGTGTCGAGGTAAGGCAGTGCTTTCGATCGGAGCTCTGTCGTCTTGTTCGCGCAGTGTATGTTGACGTCCTTGCTATCGTGTAATGGGCTGAGCAATACCCATCTCTTTATCGGCGCTCCGAGGAAGAGTTTCGATACAATAAGGTAGTTTTTTTGGAGCTTACCCAGATCCTTGGTGATCTTATCTTTTTGCTTCTTCGCGCGTTCAGCGACACCGATCGGCTCTTCTACCGCATAACACTGATATGCGACGCTCTCCTTGTTGCAGTAATAGTCGATACCAAGGTCGCCTTGATCTTTGGCGGGCACCTTGTGAACGTTTAAGACGCCATGCCGACAATTCAGGAGGCCAAGCGCAAATATCTCCCAGTCGTCGGGATTCCAAATAGTTGTCGTTGACGGCAAGACTTCCCCCAGTATTCAGTATAGGTAATCTACATCAAGGACGGTTGCGTGCAATGGAAGATTGTCGGCCTTAAGTAGCATCACTTTGCTTTTTGATCTCATTGGTAAATGTTCGCTCTGCGGCATTTCGCCCAGGCCGATTGGGCGTGTTGAGATGATTCGCTGTCCTAGGCAGCAGGCGCGGTCTTCCGCATCTTCTTTGGGTGATTGAGATTTGTAAGCATGCTTTTACCCCATCGGTCTTAGTCCGCCCTGGGCTGACGACTGACCCAGTACGAAGTGTATTTTGGCCCCTTGGAATCGGGTGGCGACGGGGGCTCGTGAATCAAAACAGGCACCGGCGCGGGAAGGTCTGGCCCGACGATTATGGCTTCTCCAGGTGCGAGAGTTGGGATGAACAGAGCGGCGTTGCGATCAAGATCGCCGCAGGCCTTCTCGACTGCATTGCGATCCTCTTCATTGGTCAAGCGATGCACAACCAGTGTGCCAAGTTGGCTGAGAACATCGGCCGGAATATCGCGAGGGCGTTGTGTGGCAAGGATCGTGGTCAGTCCGTATTTGCGGCCTTCTTTGGCGATAAGCCCAAACGATTCAAGTTTCACGCTGGCGTATTCGTCGCCGATGATTCGGCCTAGGAATTGGTGGTCTTCGTCCAGCAGTGTGATCATCGGCTTGTCGCGAAAGGTGTTCTGCCGGGCGCGGGCTAGGAGAAAGCGCCCGATAACGTTCATAAGGATTTCGCGCGTGTTGTGCTCGAACCGGACGTTTTTGAAGGAAATGCGGAGGATATCCTGGTCTTCGGAGGCGAAAAACGCTTCCAGAACCGCGACTAAGGACTGTCCGCCCTTGCCGAATAGGCATTCAAGTTCAGGGGAATGGATCAGCGTGCGCATGCGCGCGATCAGGCTTTCGCAGTAGCCGACGGCCTGCTCATTGACCTTGCCCCAGTGGGTCGGATTGTCCCAATCCGTCGGCTGGACGCACTCCTGCTGAACCTGGTCGGGAAGGTTTTCAATGTCGAAGTTGCAAAGCGGGCTGTGAATGACGCCGCTGTGCACTTCCAAAGCCTTCAAAAAGGGCCGCCGATCCTTCTGCTTCTTTAGGAGCAGCTTTTTCTCATAGATCGTCACGCCTTCAAGCTGTCCCTCACTTTTCGCGACAAGCTTGAGACTCTTGATCGCTTCGCGGAGCTTAGGCCCCTGGCTTTGCCCTGACGGGCGAAACAAGGCAAACAGGTCGTCTTCGGTCATAAACTGATAAGGGAAATGAACCTGCCGGCTGCCGGCTTCTTCGTGGTCAAATGCATAGTGCGCCGATATGGCGGGGATCTCTGCAAATTCGCCGGTGGGATCAAATAGAATACATTTGCCGCCAGCGGCTTTTATCTGCTGGAGTATGGTGGCCAAGGTCCAGCTCTTGCCACCGCCCGTGGCTCCGAATACACCGCAGTGGCGGCCGAACAGCTTCTCAGGTGGCAAGCGTAAATGCACGCCGCTGCCCGCATCAAGCGTGCCGATGTCCAGCGCGCTCGTCCTGCTTGCCCCTAGTGAATTTGCCATGAGCTCGCCGAACATGTCCGGATCCGCCAGGTAAACCGCGTCGCCGACGCGGGGATGGTGGCGGATGCCTCGCATGAGTTTGCTCTGGCGTTGATTGACTGACGCCAGCAGTTGCACCCTGCCGACCGGGTGAGGATCGGGTTGCGTGCCCAGCGTCGGCTCGACGGTCAATCGCTCGGCGTCGGGCAGTTTGACTTCGACCAGTCGGCCGAGAAGTTTCACGAGCTCGCAATCCACGAAAACGAAGTCGCCGACGGCGCCGCGCGCAAGGGCACGGCGCTCCGGCCGGGCGGTGGCGTAAGGCAAGTTCACTTGCACCGTTGACGCCGTCACGACGGAAATCGTGCCGACATAGCGATCGGGATCAACCAGGCTATGTTTGATCACGACTGTACCCCATCGCCGAAGCCTCTCGCGGCCTGCATACGGTCAAGATGGCGTTCGCGTTCGGTTTGCGCAACGAGATCAGGGATGGCTAGCGCCAAATCCTCAAAGCGGCCGCTGAGCAGTGTGATACGCTGATCGCCAATCCGCGCCAAGTTTTTGAACCTTTCGAAATAGTCGCCGATATGCTCGCGCACCGGGCTTTCCCCGGCGATGGTATGATCGCCTTTCTCCAAGACATCGTCTCTGAGAAAGGCCACGTCACACACGATCAGCTTGAGGCTCATATTGGCCTCCAGTGCCGCCATCACTGGCTTGCTCAGGTGGTCGTCGTTGAAGCCGAAGCCTGAGACGATCAGGGCGGTATCCGGCTCGCGCAGCGAGCTTTGAAACGCGCCCATCATATCAAGATAAGGAGGCTCAAACGCTTCCTGGTATTTGCTGTCGCGCGGAAAGATCAGGAGAGGCGTTTCCGAGCCTTCTGTCCGCACGATATCGGCACCGCTTCGCTTCCAGTCGATCGAGCCGTGGAGTTTGTAGAGATGGAAGACGTTCTCGATATAGTCAGGCCCCTCCTTGGCATTCTCGCGGCGGACGATGTCGTGCGAGAAATGGCCGCGATCATAGATTTGCGGCATGGAATGGGAAAAGCCATCGATGATGGAGAAGCGCTGTGTTCGCGCGGCGTATTCAAAACACAAATCGTAGTTGGTCGTGAAAAATCTGGCGCGCGGCTTCCGCACGCCGCGCCGCGCGATCTTACGGATGATCGTGCCGTGCGCCTTGAGGTCCGTATCCTTGTTGACGAAGCTGACGCGCTTGGAGATCGCCTCCTCGGCGGTTCCAATGAAGTTCGTGATTTTGGCGCTCTGGGCGTTGTCGAAGAGCTCGACATAGATTTTGCATTGGGTCAGCAATTTCTCAATGTTCTTGCCAATGTCCTTGGCTTTGGGGATGAGCTTGATCACTTCCTGGAATGTGTCGTCGGTGGCTGCGGTTTTGACCGCATCCCAAAGGTCGCCCATGCCGGGCGCGGTGAGAGCGTTCTGTGCGGTATTTCGTGCGCAGAATGATGCGCCGGCCCCGGTCAGCACCATCAAGTTCGAGGCATTCATAGCGACGCTCAACGCAAGATCTATATCGCGGTTGGCGCCGAAACTGGTAGTTTTGCCATCACCGTCAACTTGATCGGCGAACTCGACCCAGCCCTTGGCTGGGTTGAACAGCCGCAGATTATCGGCAGATGCCGGTAAATCCTTCCAGTATCCCAATGAATATCCCCCCATTTGCGATCTCGGTACGATCGCGCTATGCCCTTAATCGGAGCATGGCTGCAAACTACACCTCAAAATAAACTGTGTAAGCGTGCGGTGATAGATATTTGAAGGTTCGCGAGGCGAAAGACGCTGTTATTTTTGCATGATCATTACGCAGACTTGGAGAGCGAGGTCATGCCGAGACAGCGGATGCTGAGTGCGAATGCACTCGATTGCCGTGGCGACAAGCTGTTCGCCGGCTTGTTTACCAAGAATGGAAGCCCGTAGGCGAACATTGGGATTGCCCAGGAATTTCAGAGAGATGAGATTTTGGAACTTTCGCGGGTGGCGGGTTCGATTCCGCTCAAGAGCACATTGGTCTTGCCCCCTAGTTGGCATTTCTTCACCGAGGAGCAGCGACGCTGTCTGCGCTTTCGATTTTATTAAATGGGAAGTAAATGATGCTCGAGCTTTTCCCAGCTCTCATCCAGCGCATAGGTCGATGAAAGATAAGGTATGCCGATATGACCGAAATATACCGAGAGCTGCCGTTCGGCACTTTCCTCGTTCCAGCCGGCGATACCGCGGCTATAGATCGCCGAAACGATCCCGCTGCGGTCAGCGCCAGCCTTACAATGGATGAGTATGGGCTTCGGCGCATTTCTCATGATGGCTATCAACTGATCCGCGACCTCGCCCGTCACAGGATCGGACGAGGACATCTTGAAATCGATATGCTGCACGCCGAGGGCCTTTGCCGTGGCGACTTCATCCCGATACCACCGCGCGCTATCGGCGCCTCGAAGATTGATGATCGTCTTTATGCCGTGATCGGCAACGTATTTTTCCAGCTGCTTAGGCGTTGGCTGGGCAGATCGGTAGAACTCACCCGCGATGACTGTGTGAAAGTTTCCGGTGAGCTGGAGAAACCCGAGATAGCCGCCGCCCGCGACGGCGCAGATCGCGAGAACAGCGGCTGCTCTTTTCAGAACTTTTTTGCCGATGGCTTTTCGGTAGATGGTCATGGTTCGCGAGGCCTCCGGGCAGTTTTGACCTGGAGCCGCCACTGGATGCGTCTTCGGCGTGTGACGACTGCTGCCGCACGTATCGGAAACTAGGCTGACATTGACCTGAAGGAACGTCATGGCCGCCGTGGCGTGGAAGAGAGGACGAGTTTGAGAATCCTGCTTGTTGAAGACAGCCGGCTCATCGGAGAGGCGGTCAAGGACCATATCGCAACGACGCCCCATGCCGTGGATTGGGTCTTGCGCCTTGAGGATGCCGACGCCGCGGTCGGCTCCGTCGACTATGGACTTATCCTGCTGGATTTGCAGCTTCCTGATGGAGACGGAATCTCTTTCCTCAAGCGCATTCGGCGAAACCGCATGACCGTGCCTGTCATCATCCTGACAGCGCGGGACCAGGTCACCGACCGGATCGAGGGGCTGAACGCCGGAGCCGACGACTATCTCGTCAAGCCGTTCGATCTTGGTGAACTGGAGGCGAGGGTGGCGGCGGTTTCGCGGCGATACGACGGCCGGCCGCAGCCGATTCTACAATTCGGCGATATGGAGGTCGACCGGCCGCATCATGCGCTCACCGTCGCTGGAGATACGGTTCTCCTGACCCGTCGCGAATGGGCCGTTCTGGATCTCCTCGTGGCGCGACCGGGCATCATTGTTCCGAAAGGGCAGATCGAGGAGGCGCTTTACGAATTCGGCGCGGAAATCGAAAGCAACACGGTGGAGGTCTATGTCAGCCGCCTGCGCAAGAAAGTCGGCAAGGAAAGGATCAGGACCATCCGGGGCATCGGCTATCTTCTGGAGGAAAAATGAAACGCGAACGCAGCCTTGCCCGCTACCTGATGCTTTCGCTGACGGGCGCGCTCATTGCCTTCTGGCTGATCGCGATCGCCATCAGCATCCAGGTGATGCGGGAAGAATATGACGAGGTCTTCGATAGCGCCTTGCAGGAAACGAGCGAAAGACTGCTGTCGCTCGTCGCTGCCGATCTGCAACTGCGCGCCGGCGCCGGTCATGGCCTTTCCATCGATTTCAACGCCGCCAAGCAGGGTGAATATCTGACCTATCAGGCCAGAAGCATGGACGGTAATATCATTCTGAGATCCCATGATGCGCCGGAGACACCGTTCGATGCGCCGCTTTCAGTGGGCTTCCACGATACGGAGCGCCATCGCATCTATACCGCCGTGGCAGATGACTTCACCTTGTTCGTTCAGGTTGCCGACCGCTTCAGCCACAGACGGGAGGCCGTGCGCGAAAGCGCGGTCACGATGCTGATCCCGCTGCTCCTGCTCGTGCCGGGCAGCTACATCACGATCTGGCTGATCGTCGGCCGTGCGACGAAGCCCATAGGCACATTGCGCGGCGCCATTGCCACCAAAGATGGCGGCAACCTCGCTCCCATCAAAGATGCCGATCTGCCGAAGGAACTGAAGCCGATCGTGCGATCGGTCAATCTCCTCCTCGGACGTTTGCGGGCGGCCTTGGATGTGGAACGAGAATTCACGGCCAACAGCGCGCACGAATTGCGAACGCCGATTGCCGGGGCGCTCGCACATAGTCAGGTGCTCATCCGCGAGCTTCCCGATGGACCGGCGCGCAACCGGGCGCGGACACTCGAGAGCGCGCTTTCGGCGCTCGGACGACTTGCGGAAAAACTGCTTCAACTTTCCCGCGCCGATTCCGGCATCGGCACAAAGGATAGCGAGGTCGATCTTCTCGGCGTTCTCGACCTGATCGTGCGTGACTTCGAGCGAAGCGGCAATGCCAGAGGCCAGATAGAGTATGATGACACCTCCGGCGGAGCGTTGACGCGCGCGGTGGATGCGGACGCCTTCGCCATCGTCATACGCAACATCATCGAGAATGCGCTGATCCACCGCGAACCCGGCACGCCGGTCGAAATCTCGGTAGATGACAACGGTGTGATTCGCATCGTGAACGAGTGCCCCGTCATTCCGCCCGCAGAGATCGTGGATATCAAAAAACGCTTCCATAGAGGAAAGACGGAGGCTTCCGGGTCGGGTCTCGGCCTTCCCATCGCCGAGCGTATCGTCGCGCAGATGGGCGGCACCCTCCTATTGCGCTCGCCCGCTACCGGCAGAACCTCCGGTTTCGAGGCAAGGATCACCCTTTAGGCCTGCGCTCGTCCTCAAGCCTGTCGAGGCGCAGACGATGACGCTCGTCGCTTAGGCGGAACACGGTGAAGTAGACCGCGAAAATGGCGCTCGCCGTCCCGCTCGCCGCAAGAAGCAACATCAGGAACACCTGGTAGGTGGCGGCATTCAGCGGATCCTGCCCGGCGAGAATTTGCCCGCTCATGATTCCGGGCATGGTGATGATGCCGGCGCCGACCATCTGGTTCATCACCGGAATGATGCCGGCATTCACGGCCCGGCGCATCAGCGGCGACAACGCGCTAAAGCGGGATCCACCCAGCGCAAGCTGGGCCTCGATGGCGTCGCGCTCGTTGCCGATGTTCGAAAGGAGGGCATTGAGTGCGATGCTGGCGGAGTTCATTGCCGTTCCAAGAATAATGCCGCCGATCGGAATAGCGTGGGCTGGTTCCAGCCAGTTGTCCGCGCCGAGCACGGTCACCAGCGCAAAAGCGGAGACAAAGATCGTGGACATCGATACAGCCGCGCCGTTGATCAAATGTCGCCATCCGCCCTGCAACCGGCGTGGCTGCCGCGCGCCGACCTCGTGTGCCGCCGCCGTCAGCATGGCCAGGAAGATCAGGACGGTCAGAGCGGCGGAGTCCTGCCGGAAGACGAGGCGCAGCAGCGACCCGACGAGCAGGAGCTGCACGACCATTCGGATCGAGGCCCAGACCATACCCTTGTGAAAACCGAGGGAAAGAAAAAGAGAGAGACCGGCGCTGGTCAGCATGAGCGCCACCGCCGTGACCAGGTCGACGGGTGTCAGGGCGATGACCATCAGCGCGCCCTCATCCTCAGCATGCCGTCGGAGAGCCTTTCGGCCTGGGCGCTGTCATGGGTGACGACGAGCAGTCCGCAGCCGGACCGTTTTCTGTCTGCAAGAACCGCCTCCACCTTGAGAGCAGTTTCGTGGTCGAGCGCGGATGTCGGTTCGTCCAGAAGCAGGAAGTCCGGCTGTAGCGAGAGAGCCCGCACAAGCGCCATTCGCTGGCGTTCGCCTGTGGAAAGATGAGACGGCGATGCGTCGAGCTTGTCGCGGCCGACAGCGAAAGCGTCGATGAGGACGAGCGTATTGTCATCGACCGAAAAATGATCCCTGACTCGGCCAGCCCACCATCCGGAATTGGAGGCAACGTACATTACCCTGCGCCGCCATTCGGGAGCGGGGAGATCGCCCTGCTTTATCGGCCCCAACGAAATGACACCATCATGCGGATCCAGATCTGCGATTTTCCTGAGAAGGGTCGTCTTGCCGACACCTGATGGCCCGGTCAGCACCAGGCACGAGTGGGCCGCCAGTTCGAATTCCATGGCATCAACAGTGGATGTTGGAGGAAAGCTGCCTTTCAGGCTTGGTTTCGTCATCACCTGACCTCGCACTTGTGAGGACGTCCCTGTTGCGGAGGGCGCGAGCCGAGCAGAAACCGCAAAGCTGCACGCAGGTCGCTGTTGAGACGCAGAAAATCCTCCGTCAGCTAGTTGGTTCGATTAATTGCGTCTAGGGACAACTTTGCAACGGAAGCATGACGCTGGCTGGTTTGGCCTGTTCAGGTCATTGTCAGGCTGAGCCTTATTCAGGCCTCCATGCTGAATAATCTCTACAAATGGGTTCTTTCCCTCGCCAATCGGCCCACCGCGCCAGCCTGGCTGGCGTTCATTGCGTTCGTGGAGAGTTCGATATTTCTCGTGCCGGCGGATGCGCTGCTGCTGCCGATGTTACTTGCACGACCGGAGCGCAGCTATCGATATGCATTGATTGCCACTGTAGCGTCCGTTGCCGGCGGCATCGCGGGTTGGGCACTGGGCTATTTTGCCTATGATGCGATCGCCAAGCCCATTCTGGGCTTCTATGGAAAGCTGGCAGAATTCGAGCATCTGAAGGCGTCTGTCAACGGCTGGTGGATCATGCTGATGATGACGACGTCGGGTATCGCCCATCTCCCGCCGATCAAGCTGGTTACTATCCTGTCGGGTGTCGTCCATCTCAGCCTGCCGATTTTCATCGCGCTGGCGACCGTGACGCGCGGTGCTCGATTTTTTCTGCTCGCCTATCTTTTGCGCCGCTTCGGTGAACGGGTCGGGCTGTTCATAGAAAGGCGCCTGAATCAAATAGCCGTGCTCGTTCTCGTAATGGCGATATTTGTCTTCCTCGTTAGCCGCTGTACAATCCGATAGGCCCGGGGCGTATATATCCGTCAGCCCCCTGCACCTTACAATGGTTCCGCTTCAAACGCTCCAATTCGTTGCTCCAGGGCGTTTTGCCGCCCCGGAGCAACGTGCTATTTCGAGCCTTCGCAATCCTAAGCTCCCGAGGGATTATCAAGCGCCGAAATGAGGCCTTGCAGCGTCTTTCTGGCTTCCTCTGCATTGGGCTTGTTCGCGCGTAACGAAGCGATAGCTGCGTCGGCAGCATCGTCCACGACGCTCCATTCAGCGTGGCTGAGCGGCCACATCGTCGGCTGAGCAGTGTCCCATGCCGTCTCGAAGTCGGTGATGCGTATTTCAGCCCCGGCGAGGTCGCCCTTCTCGACCAGCTTGAGTGCATCCTGGGTGATTGCCTTGAAGCGGGAAAGGTCGCCGAGCGCACTCTGCGTCGCAGCGTAGGCGCAGGGTGAGACGATCGCTGGGGCGAGGGCTGGTAGCAGGGCCATCAGCCCAGCGGCAAAAAGCTGTCTTTTCAAGATGATCTCCTTCTCTAGCGCATGGAAAGCGCAACCGGAGCTTTGAACACTGAATTTACCGGCACATGGCTCTGATCATACCGTTTTGTAAGGTCGTGTTTGATCTGGCGTGACGCGCCAGCGGCGCATGCCAGTGCCAGACACCGATCAGGCTGGTTGCGGCTTTGCGCGCGGGGCTTCCAGCCGGTTCTTCAGGTTCATGTCAGAAATCAAAGGCATCTGCGACGAAAAGGCGGGTCTGCCAGCAGGGCGGCGCTGTCTTCTCGTTGAAGAACTCGCCCAAACGGGCGCGGGGCGCCTGCATCCTTATCGGATCGTGACGCTGCCGGAAATATCATGGAAATTCTCGAATGAACAATGCGCGCGGCTTCTTCCGGCCCCGGATCGGCAGTATCACCCTTAGCGTTCTGGTGTCGGTATATCTGGTCGCCCTGACCAACCGGACCTTCTGGTCGAAGATCCATACGTATCTTGCGGACTACCCGGCGGCGATCTGGACACTTTATCTGGCGATGGGCGTCCTGTTCGTCGCCTTCCTTACGGCATTCTCGGTGAAATATGTTGCAAAGCCGTTCTTCGTCCTGCTGATCGTCGCGGCGGCGATCGGTTCGTGGTTCACGGATACGTTCGGGGTCATCATCGACAGCGATATGGTCCGCAACGCATTTCAGACGACGCCGGCCGAGGCACAGCATCTCATCACCCCCGGCTTCATCGTTCATATGTTCGTCTTCGCCATGCTACCTGTCGCCCTACTACTGTGGGTGCGTGTCGATCATCGGCCCATCTTTCAGACGGTGGCACGCAATACCGCAGTCGTGCTTGCTTGCCTTGTCGTCTTCGCGGGGAGCGGCTTTGCCTTTTCCAAACCCTATGTCACGGCAATCCGCCAGCACAAGGATATCGTCAAGAGCCTGAATCCGGTCACGCCGCTGGCGGGGACGATCAAGTTCCTGATGCAGGCAACCGAAGATGCGAATGTGGTGGTGCAGCCACTGGGAATGGATGCGAAGATCGTCAGAACATCAGCGGGAACAGGCAAGCCGCGGGTGACGATTATTGTGGCGGGGGAGACGGCGCGGGCGGCGAACTTCTCGCTCGGCGGATACGGCCGCATGACGAACCCGGAACTGGCGCAGCAAGATATCGTCTATTTCCCCAACACGACCAGTTGCGGAACCGCGACTGCTACCTCGATCCCATGCATGTTCTCCATGTTCACCCGCTCGGAGTACTCCCATCGAAAAGGCCTCGAAAACGAGAACCTGGTCGATGTGCTCGCGCATGCCGGCGTCAATGTCGAATGGTGGGAAAACAACACCGGAAGCAAGGGCGTCGCCGACCGCATTCCTCATACGGACTTCGTAAAAATCGACGACCCGCAATTTTGCACGAACGGCGAATGCCGGGACGACATCTTTTTCGACCGCCTCGACGCCTGGCTGGACGGGGTGAAGAAGGACAGCGTTCTCGTGCTTCACACCATGGGCAGCCACGGCCCGACCTATCATCTTCGCTATCCGGAGGCGTTCCGCCGCTTTACGCCCGACTGCCAGACCGCTGAACTCGGTGATTGCACGGACGCGGAGATCGTCAACGCCTACGACAACTCGATCCTCTTTACCGACCATGTACTTTCCACCGTCATCGACAAACTCAAGGCGCGATCGAGCAAGTTCGAAACGGGGATGATCTACATGTCGGACCACGGTGAATCGCTGGGCGAGCACGGCCTCTACCTGCACGGGACACCCTACATCCTGGCACCTGAATTCCAGACGCATATTCCGTTCATCGTCTGGATGGACGCGGCTTTTGCCAACTCGATGAAGATGGATCGCGCATGCCTGAACCAAAAGGCTGCGCAGGATTACTCCCATGACAATATGTTCCACAGCGTTCTCGACATGATGAATATCCAGACGAACGTCTACAATCCCGCTCTCGATGTGTTTGCCGCCTGCAAGACGGGGGCATCGTCATGACGATTGCGCCCGAAAACCGGAAACTGACCGGGTTTGCCCATTTCTTCGCTGCCGCCGGCTACTCGGCCGGGGGCTTCGCACGGGCCTGGAAAGAGGCAGCCTTTCGCCAGGAGATCGGGGCGGGTGTTGTTCTGGCTGCGATCTATATGGCCGTCGGCGTCGATATGAGCACCGCATTGGCGGCGCTGATCCTCTTCCTCGTTCTGATTGCATTCGAGGCGATCAACACCGCGATCGAAGATATCGTCGACCGGATATCCCCGGAAGTGTCGCTCACTGCCAAGCACGCCAAGGATCTCGGCTCCTTCGCAGTGCTTTGCCTCCTTGTCGCGAACGGCGCATTGCTCGCCCGCGTTCTCTATTCTGCGGTCGTCGGCTGATCGGAGGGCGGATGAAGGACCGGTGTCTGCGATTGTGGAATTGGCTTCCCGGCAGCGGGAGCATATCGCCATGAGGTGTCTTCTCGTGGAGGACAACAAGGTACTGGGTGACGCCCTTCGAGATCATCTCAACTCTCTGGGTCATAGTGCGGACTGGTGTCTTACGCTCTGCGATGCGACCGCCGCTGTCGGAGCCGGCGCGTTCGATCTGGTGCTCCTCGATCTCAATCTGCCTGACGGAAACGGGCTTTCCCTTCTGAAACGGTTACGTACGGCGAATGATGCGACACCTGTGATCGTCCTGACGGCCTACGACCAAATGTCAGACCGGATGAACGCGATCAGCTCGGGTGCCACCGATTTCCTGGTGAAGCCTTTCAATCTTTCGGCTCTCACTAATGCCATCAGCGCGATCCAGCACTAGCGAGGCCATCATTCGCTTCGTTGTCGCCAGGCTTAGAGTCTTGACGATCACTTACTGTCCAGTCGTTTCCGGTTGAAGGTACAGGCATATGGAGAAGCATCAGTATGGCAGCTATCGTCGGGTCTGGGCTCGTCTCAAGCGCTTCGAACCGGCGAGCCTCGGCTTGTTTGGCATTCTTGCGGGCGGGGCCTTCCTCTTCCAATATCTGGTCGGGGAAGTACTGGAGGGCGAGCCGCTGAAATTCGATGCCGGAATCCTGCTTGCGTTCAGGCAACAGGATGATCCCGCTATTCCGATCGGACCGTCTTGGTTGCTTCACGCTGCCGACGATATTACCAGCCTTGGCGGCGTGACCGTTCTGAGCATGCTGACGATCCTGGTCACGCTCTATTTCGTGGTGGCTCGAAAGAGGGGGCTGGCGCTCTACATCGCCCTTTGTATCGGCGGCGGCTGGCTGGTCAGTACGCTTCTCAAAATCGCAATTGGCCGACCCAGACCGGATATCGTTCCGCATCTTGTCAAGGTTTCGGATCTCAGCTTTCCGAGCGGCCACGCGATGCTTTCGGCCATTACCTATCTAACGCTGGGCGCGCTGTTGGCAAAGGGCCGGCATCGCTCGGAACGCGTCTATGTCATGGGATGCGCGATCCTTCTTACGGTTACGATCGGTATCAGCCGTGTCTATCTGGGCGTGCACTACCCCTCGGACGTCATTGGGGGATGGTGTGCCGGAACGATCTGGGCGCTGTTTTGCTGGCTCGTCGCCAACCGTTTGCCGCACGATAGCTGCCGGACGAATCAAGAGGGTGTGTGACGAGCCGAAGATGGGTGGAGCTGAAGTTTGGTCCTCGGTGCTAAAGCAAGCTGAGGCAAATCATGGTTAGAATGCCGACACCAAGCATCATTGCAACGACCGCCAGATTCCCTCGGATCTGCCACACCGGGGTGAGGGGAGTGACCCTGAACCAGAAGAGGACGGCTGACGGGATCACCGTGAACAAGGCCAACTTCAAAATGACGGCAAAACCGGGCGAGGTCCAGTCCGGTAGGGCGGCATCAGCTAAGGCACCTCGGCTGGCAAGGAGGTTTATCATGGCCGAAACAATAAGGCATGGGATGACAATTGCTTTGGCCGCTTTCTGCCATATCGCCGCAAAACAGACGCCGGCGCAAATAGAAAACATCAGCAAAAACGAGATGAATGCGGGCATTGCCGCGGTCGATGACGCCAGGCGTGGCCAGGCACTGCAAAACTGAAAGAAAATGCAAAGGGAAGCCGCAAGAATCAACAGCGGACTGTTAATCGTCGGTCTTCTCCAAACTGACAACTTTGGTTGCGTTCTGCTGTCCAGCGAATGGCGTTGCATCCCGCCACCTCATCATCGACCAGGAATCTTCCGTTCGACACTCGTTGGGGAAGCTGACGTTAACCTGAAAGATTACCCTCTCGCCCGAATGGGCAGCGATGTGGTCAGGGCGCGAAGCTGAGCGTAATTCGTGTTCCGGGCAGGTTGTCATTGACATTGACGGTCGCGCCATGGAGGTCGGCAATCGCGCGCACGAGGCTGAGCCCGAGACCGTTTCCGGGTGTGGTGCGGCTCTTGTCAAGCCGGTAGAGCCGGCGGAAAATGTTTTCGCGCTCATTTTCCGGAATGCCTGGCCCGTCATCGGCAACGAAGAGTGACCAGCATTCTCCGCTTCGTTCAAGACCGACGCTGATCGCCGTGCCGGGCGGGCAGTGGGTAATCGCGTTCTCGATCAGATTCACGAGCATTTGGGTCAGAAGGTCCTTGTCTCCCTGAATCTCAACGGCGTCGATACGTTCCGTCCTTAGAGACTGCCCGTTGTCGTCCGCGACATCGGCGTAAGTCTCGGCGATGCCGTAAACCAACTGGTCGAGCGCGACAGGCAGAAAATGCCGCTTGCGGGCGCCCGCCTCGATCTGTGCGATGCGCAGCAGCGCGTCAAACGTCGTATTGATCTGGTCGCATTCGGCAAGAGCCTCCTCCAGCAGCGACCGCATGGCTTCGTCATTCAGGCTGCGCGTGGCTGCTTCGTCCACGAGCAGCTTGAGACGATTGAGCGGTGTCTTGAGATCGTGGGCAATATCGGTGCTGACCTGGCGCATGCTTTCGACCAGGGTGGAAAGCCGTTCGAGCGCCTGGTTGATGTGGCCGGCAATTTCATCGACGTCGTCCCCGGATCCCTTGAGCGGTATTCGCACATCCAGTTGTCCCCGCGAAACGGCGGCCATGCTTGCGGCGACGACGTCGAGGCGGTCCTGCGCGCTTCGGGCGAGGTAGGCGCCGGTGGCGAAGGCGAGCAGTGCAGCCAGCGCGCTTGACCAGCCGAAGCTAACCAGCACGATCTGCGCCAGATCCTCCATCTCCTTGAAACTTTCGCCGACGACGAGCCGGTTTCCGCCGACGTCGCCGCTGAGGATGCGAAACTGCTCGTCGCCGGCAAGACCAAGCTGCAATGCGGAGACCGTCTCGAAGCCCTCGCGGGGCGGTGCATGCTTGAGGTTCCCCGACAGAATCTTTCCGGACCGGTCGAGCAGCGCGAAGACGCGCGAGCCGTCGGCATTGAGCCGGACGAAACTGTCCATCGTCCCGACCAGATCCTCGATATCGTCCGAGGCATAGGTTGCTTCGATCACAGAATAGGTTTCCCGCACGGCGACATCCAGTTCCTCGCGCAGTTCGCGCCGCAGCAGTTCGAAGCTGACGAGCCAGACGGCGAGCGAGGTGAAGACGAACAGCAAGCCGTAGGTCAGCGCGAACCGGATGGGGGTGCTGCGCAGCAGCTTAGCGCGGGGCATGCAGGGAATACCCGGTACTGCGGACGGTATGAAGCAACGGTACGTCGAAGGGGCGGTCGATCTTGGCGCGCAATCGGCTGATATGTGTTTCGACGACGCTGGTTTTGGGGTCGAAGTGGTAATCCCAGACGCTTTCGAGCAGCATGGTGCGCGTCAGCACGCGTCCCTCGGCCCGCATGAGGGCTTCCAGCAGCGTGAATTCGCGCGGCTGAAGATCGATATTCTGGCCGGCTCTCGTCACGAGTCTCCTGACCAGATCCATTTCCAGGTCTGCCACGCGCAGGACCGTGCGCTGTTCCTGAACCGGCGGCCTGCGGGCGAGGGCATTGATACGCGCCAGCAATTCCGAAAAAGCGAAAGGTTTGATGAGATAGTCGTCTGCCCCCGCCTCCAGTCCCTCGACCCGATCACCGACCCCGCCGATCGCCGTCAACAGGAGCACGGGGGTGCGCACGCGTGCCGCACGCGCCGCCTTCACGATGGAAAGGCCATCGAGATGCGGAAGCATTCGATCGACGACCAGGATATCGTAGCTGCCCTGCGTGGCCTGGAAGAGGCCGTCACGACCGTCAGCCACGACCTCGCATTGATGGCCGGCTTCATTCAGGCCCTTGGCGATATAGTCGGAGGTTTTTCTGTCGTCTTCGATAACGAGAATTCGCATATCACATTCCATATGGGCCGCGACTTCGCGCTCTGGAAAAATGAGCCAACGGCGCGCCGTTGCGTTAACTTGTGGAATGCATGTCCGCTTGTAAAGGTGAGATAGCTGACATTCGCGGAACCTTACGAAACTGTATGGTTCCCACAAAGCGTACGTATTCCTGTTGGCCTAGAACTCTTCCCTGCCGGGTCACTCCCGGTCCTGCGGGGGGCAGGTTGCCCCGTTCTAACCAGTTGGAGACAATCCCATGAAAGTTCGCGCATCGACCACGCTCGCTTCGATGATTCTTGTCGGCCTCGTTGCCGTCTCGCTTCCGGCCCGCGCCGCCGTGCCTTGCGAAGAAATGCTCAAGGACATGCGGGCCGCAAAAGCGACGGCAACCCTCAACGACGCCGACAAGGCGAAGGTCGACGAACTGGAGGCCAAGGCGGTAGAGCGTTGCAATGCCGACGACGACGCCCGTTCCGACGCATTCCTCACCGAAGCGATGAAAATCATGGGCAAGTGATTGCCTGAACACGGAAGGATAGCCGTCATGTCACACGCCATCACCCCATCCGGCTCCGGGCTGAACCGTGTTCCGCGCGTTACCGCCGACTTCTGGCTGATCAAGCTCATGGCCGTTACCATGGGTGAGACCGCCGCCGACTATCTCGCCGTCAACCTCGGGCTGGGATTGACGACCACGTCACTACTCATGGCCGCGGTTCTGGTGGCGGTGATGGCGCTGCAACTCGCGCAGAAGCGCTATGTGCCCTGGACCTATTGGTCCGCCGTCGTGCTGGTCAGCGTTGTCGGCACGCTCATCACCGACAATCTGGTCGACAATTTCGGCGTGGCGCTGCAAACGACGGCTATCGTCTTCAGCGTGATGCTGGCGGCAACCTTTGTCTGGTGGTACAGGTCGGAAGGCACGCTGTCGATCCATGCCGTAACCACGAACCGGCGGGAAGCGTTCTACTGGCTGGCGATCCTGCTGACGTTCGCGCTGGGCACTGCCGTCGGAGATCTCGTCGCCGAAGTGTTCGGCCTCGGATATCTGACGACCGGCGTCATCTTCGGCGCCATCATAGCGGCCATTGCAGGGGCCTATTACGCGCTGCGCCTCGATGGAATCCTCACATTCTGGCTGGTCTACATTCTTACCCGGCCGCTGGGCGCATCCTTCGGCGATCTCCTTTCGCAGCCGACCGAGTATGGTGGAATGGGTCTGGGCACGATTTACACCAGCCTCGTCTTCCTGGCGGTGATCGTGGCGACTGTCTCCTACATGTCCTTCACCTACAGGCCAGAGGTGGTTCAGGCCGAACATGTGAGCTAAGTCGCTTCACCATCGCGATCCCTTGAGAGCCAATATCAACCACCCCGCGATTTCCACACGCGGGGTGGCTTTTGATGAATAGAGCGATTTTGTCGTTATTTCATGGCATTATTGGTGGTTCATGCAGTGTCTTATGAAATGGACCATGGCCTGTGAGAGATCAATCCTCACTTCGAGATTACCGCTTGAAAATAGCACAAACGACGATGGCCCCGGAACGGTTGTTCCGGGGCCATCGTCTTTGAGAGCTCGGCGATATTACTCGCTATCTTCGCCGTCGGCATGTTCACCCTTGTCATGGGTATCGGCGGTGGTAGCAGCTTCGCCGGTGAGGCCGTTGACCGCGATCGTCTGACTTCCATTCGCGGTCATCAGTTCCACTTCGTAAGTGGGCTGGTTCTGCTCGGGATCGAGCGCGGCATTGACGGCTTTGCCGCCGAACGCCTTCTCCGCCGCGGCGATCGCGTCGGAGAGGCTGACCTTTGCCGTTTCGAGGCTGGCGTACTCCTTGCTGTCGTCCTGGCCGGCAGCCAAGGCTCCCGTAGCGCTCGCGCCACCCAGCGTCAGGGCAACGAGAACCGCTGAAAGCGCCGTATATTTTCTCATGACTTATCTCCTTGTTACATTACGGCCCGCCGTGCGAACCGCAATGCAAGATGGGTGTCTATATTGTCCGGCACTTTGAGCACGGCTTACGGTTTCGTAAGTTTGTTTCAAGCTATGCTGATCAACGTGCAATGTGGGATCGGCATTTTAGGGCTTTTTCCAAGACATCCTTCGCTTCATCCGACAGTTGCCAACATGGAGATTTTTGAAGGAGACAGCGGGTTTCGGGCGGGCCGTCTTGAGGTGATCAACACAGGACGACGGCGTCGATTTACGGAAGATGAGAAGCTGCGGTCGTGCAGGAAGCCATGTGCGAAGAGGCCGTGCGTCGGCCACAGCCCGTTAGTAGCATCAGCCGATCCCTGTGAGACCGTTGGCGCAAATCGTTCAACAGGGTTTGCATGGCCAAGAAACAAACCGACGGTTTTGTGCCAGCGTTTATCATTCCGGAGACTTTTGTGCCCGTGAAGCTGGTCACGCCACCTGCTGCGATTGAGCATCTGGTATCCGTTGAATATACTGATGCGCCATTTGGTAACTTCGCCCGGTTCACTGACTGGAACGGTGCGGGGGCAACCGTCACGGACCGCCAACGACCAGTGCGAGCGCCGGATCCTGCATCGACGAGATCCCGGAGACTCGACCGCGCAGATAATCCGGCGTGTTCGTCTGCAACAATGCGCCGGGCGGGCTTGACGACCGTGTTGCTGAAGCCCGCAATCGCGAACAGCATCAGTATCATGACCAAGATACTCGACAGGCGCGCGGTTCCAACAACGCCTTACCGCCCGATTATCAGGACAACGGAGATTAAGCTGTACCCTGCAAATCAGCGCAAATCGGTTGAAGCGGCGCCAACCGTCCTGATTCAGACCGAGGGACAGAATAGTGGCCATAGATAAATTGCGAGAAATGCGCAGATCAAAATCGTCTTTTCATGTCGAAGGACGACGCCAAGCCTTTGAAGCAAATGCGTGGCTCGCCTCCGTCATCGAAAATTCCAATGATGCCATTGTCACCAAGACGCTCGAAGGCATCATTATGACATGGAACCGCGGTGCCGAACGTCTGTTCGGATACAGCGCCGCCGACGTCGTTGGCAAACCTATCACGATTCTCATTCCCGACGATCGTCTTTCGGAAGAGGACGAAATCCTTTCCCGATTGAGAGCAGGCGACCGTATTGACCACTTCGAAACGGTGCGGCGGCGAAAGGACGGCGAACCTGTGCAGATCTCCGTGACGATCTCTCCAGTGAGAGACGAGGCTGGAAGGATTCTTGGCGCCTCCAAGATCGCCCGGGACATCGGCGCCCAACAGAGTGCGCACGCGAGGCAATTGCTCCTCTTGCGGGAGATGAACCACCGCATCAAGAACCTCTTCACGTTGATCGCAGGCCTCGTCAGGCTGAGTTCGCGCGCTACAAAGGGTGGCGAGGCTTTGGCAAACGAACTAACTGGTCGCCTACAGGCATTGGCGCGAGCGCACGAACTAACTTTGCCCTATCTGAGCGGCGAGGCTGACGTGGCGAATTCTACAGACGTCAGAACGCTGCTTACATCAATCCTCTTGCCGCATGATGACGAAATCGAGAAGCGCATCTCTGTCACCGGTGTGCATCTACCGCTTTGCGGAAACGCTCTCACCTCAGTCGCATTGCTTTTCCACGAACTGGCAACCAATGCCGCCAAATACGGCGCGCTGTCAAACGACACCGGGAAGTTGAAAGTGAGCATCTGCGAGCGAGATAGCCAGCTTCATATTCTCTGGATTGAAACCACCGACACACTCTCGCCCCCGGTGGATCGGCGGGAGGGGTTTGGATCGACACTTGAACGGGCAGCTTTGCAGGGGATTGATGGAAGCTTGACTAGAGAATGGCTAAACGACGGGCTCAAGATTACCTTCAGCGCACCACTTCGCTCGCTTGTTGTGTAAATGCAACTACGATCTCGTGGGTTGTGACGTGCGGGTGAAATCGCGAACACTAGCACTACTTTGGCAGATTGAGGCAAGGTTGATTTGAGATTCTGCCGGCACCTTTTGAGTGTAGGTGCCGATGACGGATATGAGCGCAGAACTTTCGCTATTTTTACAGCCGTTTATCGATCGGTTCGGGCACAGGAAGCGCAGCGCAATGTGTCCGCTTTATATCGCTGGTCTGATCGGTCCCGGAGATCGTAAGAGCATTGAGCCGATGGCCGCACGCCTGGCTCCGGGACAATACGATCGTCTCCATCATTTCATTTCCGATGGTATCTGGGACGACGAACCGCTCAGTCTGGAACTGGCGCGTCAGGCGGATAGGATGCTCGGCGCAGACGATGCATTCCTTGTGATCGATGACACAGCTCTCCCGAAGAAAGGGGAGCATTCCGTCGGCGTCGCCCCGCAATATGCGTCGATGCTGGGTAAGAGAGCGAATTGCCAGACGCTTGTATCGCTGACGCTGGCGCGAGATGAGGATCCCGTGCCAGTGGCTTTGCGGCTATTTCTGCCCGAAAGCTGGACTGGGGATCCATCACGGCTATTGAAGGCCGGCGTGCCCGAGGCGATGCGGGAGCCACGCACCAAGCCTGAGATCGCCCTGGGGGAGATTGACCGCCTGATAGCGGCGGGCCTGCGCTTCGGCGTCGTGCTTGCCGATGCCGGGTATGGCTTGTCGGCTGCATTCCGCCAAGGTTTGAGTGATCGTGGTCTCGTCTGGGCGGTCGGCATCCCCAAGCATCAGAAGGTCTATCCTCATGATGTCGCGCTGATCTTCCCGGTTTCCGGCCATGGTCGGCCGCGCCGGCATCCAATTCCGGATATCCTGTCGGTGGCGGCCGAAACGACCCTGGCGGAGGCGCGATGGAGGACAGTCAGTTGGCGGCGAGGCACGAAGGGCCGTCTGTCGGCGCGGTTTGCCGCAAAACGTATACGTATTGCCGATGGACCTCCACAGCGCATCCTCGATAAGGGCCAACAGCATATGCCCGGCGAAGAGGCTTGGCTGGTCGGTGAGTGGCGCTCAAACGGAGAACGCAAATACTACTTGTCCAATCTGCCTGCTGATACTTTGCCTTCTCGGCGGAAATCTCTGATGCCGGACGCCATTCGCCGGTTGCTTGGTCGTAGACGTAATCGTCGTCGTTCTGCTCGCCCATCGACTGTGTTCCTTTGGGGAATACCTATTTGTCGGTCGTGATGTCAGATGCGTGTCTATCGTGGAATAGCGCCTAGAGCAAATCTGACGGTCCACACCACGCCATCCGCAGGTCGGCAATCCATCGTGGTGGAGCGGAAGCGGCCGAGGCATCAGCGCGCGAGGGTCATCGGTTGATCGGAACAGGTCTGGCGCGCGGCTTGCATGGTTTCCTTTCCGGCTTTGGCATCCGGGGTCAATGCCCCTGACCGTTCTGTCCTTCGCTTTTGTGGCCGTCTGAACCGGCGCCCGTCCGTTTCAAGGCCGCTGTCGCGCCGCGGGGCGGCCGGGCATGCCGCTTGTCGCAAAGCAGGCACGCGGGCTTCGCAGGTCTGGGAGACCCGCTCGCCCGCGCACCGGCTCCGCTCGATCTGGCCCGCCCGGACCCTGAAACGCCCGGCTTGCGCCGGTTCCTTTCGACCGCACCGAAGGACAGGACGGCCAGGGGGTCGAACGCTTCGGGAAAACCGAAAAGGATACCACCATGGCAAAGCCTGCAACCTCTTCCCGTCAAGCCTCCCGCCCCTCCGCGCGCGTCGTCCAGCTCCGCAAGGGCGCCACCATCGAGATGGTCCGCCTGACATGCCCCGACGAAGCGCAGGCGCTCCGGATCGCCGAAAGCTTCGGCACGGCCATCCTCGACAGCGACGGCATCCGCGATATGCACGAACGCCTGATCGTTGAGACCGCAACCGGTCTTGCTGATGGCCTCGGCGAACGGGCGATGCAGATCCATCTCCAGCGGATCGTCGGCGCCTATGTCGGATCGGCGCATGGCGCCGGCCAGTTCTACAGCAAGGCCGTCACCGAAGCGCGCGACGCCACCGCCAAGGGTGCCACTGATGCCCGTGACGAGGATCTCGACGGTCCCGTCGGATATGACAGCGCCGCCCAGCGCAAGCGTGAATTCGCAGCCGACATGGGCATTCAGGCCCATGCGCTGAGGATGGCCGCCGAAGGCGCAGTCGCTGCCTACGAGCAGATCGTCGGAGAGACCTGGAAGCCCTTTGACAGGCCGGTAGACAATCCCGGCGAGAGGCTCGACCGCAAGGCGGCCGCAGCGCAGATGTCGGCCTTCGATTGAGGCCGACCTGGCGGAGCTTCGGCTCCGCCTTCGTCGTGAGGAGGCCACCTCAAGCTGAGGCGGCGATTTTTATGTCACCGTCGGGGTGAAGCTCAACATGAAGACAGAGGGAAGACGAAAAGAGGGCGGGGCGGCATCGCAGCCCCGTCCCGTTCGTCGGCCCTGCAGGAGCCGGCGGCAAGGCGCAACGGCTACGCCGTCCTTCACATGCGTTGCGGCCGTTTCGGTGCGCCTTCCCCCGATCGCTCCTGCTTTCGGCCCTCCGCGACGGGGCCGCGATGGGCGCGGCCTCTTGGAAAACGGAGGTTGGAAAATGAGCAGGAAATCAGAAAGCACGCGCGCCGACATTTACACACGCATCACGGAGCGCATCGTCGCCGATCTGGAGAAGGGCGTGCGTCCTTGGGTGCAGCCCTGGAGCGCCAGCAACCTGTCCGGCCGGGTGAGCCGGCCGCTACGCCATAACGGCCAGCCATACACCGGGCTCAATGTGCTCCTGCTCTGGTCGGAGAGGATTGCCAGCGGCTTCATGTCGGCGACGTGGATGACGCTGCGCCAGGCAAACGAGCTCGGCGCGCATGTGCGCAAGGGCGAGTGCGGCGCGACCGTGGTCTATGCCAGCCGATTCACGAAGACCGAGAAGGACGCGGGTGGCGGCGAAGTCGAGCGCGACATTCCGTTCCTCAAAGCGTACACGGTCTTCAATTGCGATCAAATCGAGGGGCTTCCGGATCACTACTATCGCCGCCCGGAACCGATCGCAGAGCCGCTCGAGCGCATCGACCATGCGGACCGCTTCTTCGGCAATACCGGCGCGGTCATCCGACATGGCGGATCGCAAGCCTTCTATCAACCATCCAGCGACACCATTCAGATGCCGAGTTTCGAGGCGTTCCAGGATGCCGAAAGCTATTACGCCGTCCTGGGTCATGAGGTCACCCATTATGCCGTAAGCCGGATTATGCCGCATGACTTGGAAAGGGCGCTTGCCTGGGGGCCGTTATTGAGTCCGATCGGCATAATATTGGTCATCAGCATCACCAAAATCGTTCGCAGCGGCGAGAAATCGGTACGGAATTGGCCGGTTTTACTGGAACCCTGCCGCCAGCACGGTTATAAACTGGACAGGCGTGTGCTGCGTGCGCTGCGGGTTCCCCCGAAATCGACGGAGACTTCGATCAACTTCCAAACAGGGAGCGTGAACCCATGTCTTCGACAGTTCCAAAGGGCCGCACAAACTCAACTCTGCGCAAGTTCCTCGACAACGAGGCATCCGGTGGCCTGGTGCTCATGGCCGTAGCGTTTATCGCGATTGTCGTCGCAAATTCGCCGTTGGCCGAAACCTATTTCCACTTACTGCATGTCTATATTGGCCCTCTTAGCTTGCAGCACTGGGTCAACGACGCGTTGATGGCGGTGTTCTTCCTGCTGGTCGGCCTGGAGATCAAGCGCGAGATGCTGGATGGACAGCTTTCCAGCTGGAGCCGTCGCATTCTGCCAGGCGCCGGTGCTGCTGCCGGTATGCTCGTGCCCGCCCTCATTTACGTCTGCTTCAACCGGAACGATCCGACGGCATTGCGTGGCTGGGCTATCCCGACGGCGACTGACATCGCCTTCGCGCTCGGAGTCATTTCGCTTTTGGGTTCCCGCGTACCGGCGTCCCTCAAAATCTTTCTGGCGGCACTGGCAATTATCGACGACCTAGGCGCCGTCGTTGTCATCGCCGTCTTCTACACTGCCGACCTCAACCTGATGGCGCTCGCGGGTGCAGGTATCGTGCTGGGCAACCTGGTCATCTTCAATCGCATGAAAGTAACGGCACTCTGGCCGTATCTAGTTTTGGGCGCGGTGCTCTGGGTACTGGTCTTCGCGTCAGGCGTTCACGCGACGCTTGCAGGTGTGATGCTGGCATTGACCATTCCGCTGAAGGTTACACCCGGAACGCCGGAAGCGGCACCTGCAGAGTCTCCGCTGCACCGGCTGGAGCATGCTTTGCACAAGCCGGTCGCTTTCATCGTTGTGCCGATTTTCGGCTTCGCGAATGCAGGTGTGTCATTATCGGGATTGACGCTAGATGTCTTTGCCGAACCACTGACGATGGGCGTGGCGGTCGGCTTGTTCCTCGGCAAGGTTGTCGGCATCTTCGGTATAGTGCTGATACTCGTCAAACTCGGTCTAGCACAGCTTCCGGCGCAGGCAGGCTGGGGCCAGATGGCGGGGACGGCAATGTTGTGCGGCATAGGCTTTACCATGTCGCTGTTCATCGGACTGCTTGCCTTCGACGATCCGAACGTCCAGGACCACGTAAAGATCGGGATTTTGCTCGGTTCGATCGTCTCTGGTGGATTAGGTGCAGCGATGTTGGCAATCAGCGGTCGGCGTTCGTTACGACACCCGGCATGATGTTTGCAGAGGACTGCAGCAGACTATGGTCTCTGCCGCCCTGTCCTCAGCCAGCCATCGGTTTAGCGGTTTGCAACTCGCGGGCCGAGCGGCAAGCTCGACCTCGAATGTCCCCGAGATCAAACGAGGCGCGGCTGCGCAGTAGAGGGCCATTGGCCGCTCTCGTTGCTGAATTCGAACGTGAGTTTTGCCGTCGGCTCTAACCGCACATGGTCGGCGACCTTACGGATAATCGCTGAGAACTTGCCGGCCGGCATGTGTGTCCGACTATCTTCATCGATATCCCACAGTTGGACGAAGATCTCCGACCATGCTTCCGGATTCGCACCGCAGTCGAGTGCCAAAAACTGCCCAGCCTTCACCTCGGTGACGTGATAGCCAGCCCGAACCGGACGGCCCTCATAACTGAAGATGAGCGGGGCATCCGGCGCCACCGCAAGCACATCGAGGAGATGGCCGAGACTGATGTCGGTCGAAACTGACTTGTCGATCGCGTTCATGTGGGTTATCCCTCTATCCAATAGTTCAAGGATTGTTGAAGTATGGATGAACGTCAAGCCCTTTCATCGTTCGCGGCGCTGTCTCAGGAGACGCGCCTTGCCATCGTCCGAGCGTTGGTCGTGGCCGGGCCTGAAGGACTGGCCGCAGGCGTGATCGCCGAGCGCATGGGCGTGTCCGCCACGAATGCCTCGTTCCATTTGAAGGAGCTGGAGCGGTCAGGATTGATCTCGCAGCGAAGGGAATCCCGCTCGATCATCTACACCGCCGGTTACGACACGCTCGCCGATCTCGTCAAATTCCTGATGGAGGATTGCTGCGCTGGTCATCCGGCGATCAGGGAGAACGGCGAGCGCGCCGACGACTGCTGCATCCCGGCCGACAAGAGTGACGTCGTTGCGTAGCTCGAAAATCTCGGCTGGGCTCGTCTCGGCTCTCGGCCTGACGCAGATCATCGGCTACGGCACGCTATATTACAGCTTCAGCATCCTGGCGCCCGGCATGGCGTCGGATCTCGGCTTGTCGCTGGCGGAAGTGTTTGGTGTGTTCTCCGTGTCGCTGTTCATCGGTGGCTTGTCGGCGACCTATATCGGCAAGCAGATGGACCGGATCGGCGCAGCCACGATCATGACGATCGGCTCTGCCCTTGCCGCACTTACGCTCGCCCTTTGCGCCTGGTCACCCTCGATCGCGATCTTCGCCATTGCCATCATCCTGCTCGAAGTCTCGTCCGGCATGGTCCAGTATCAGGCGGCATTCGCGGCGCTGGTCGAGAGCGATCCCCGCACAGCCTCTCGCAGCATCACCTATCTGACGCTGATCGGCGGATTTGCCTCGACGATCTTCTGGCCGATCTCGGCGACGCTCACCGGCTATCTGTCCTGGCGGGAGATCTATCTCGTCTTTGCGGCGCTGAACCTATTCATCTGCATGCCGCTGCACTTCTGGATCCGAAGCCTCGGAAAGAAGGCAGGCGACGCGGCGGTCCGACCGCGCGAGACGGTCATCGGCGCAATCCCGCCACACGCCCGGCGCCGCGCGATGGTGATCGTCTCCTTTGCCTTCGCGCTCTCTGGCTTCACGCTCGCCGCGATCCTTGCCCATATGGTGCCGATGCTGGGATCGATCGGGCTGGGCACGGCCGCCGTCGTGATCGGCTCGCTCTTCGGCCCGGCGCAGGTTCTGAGCCGTCTGATCAACATGGTTTTTGGGAAGAACCTGTCGCCGCCGGGTCTGGCCGTGCTCTCGGCTGTGCTGATCGTCTTCGGCGTCCTGATCCTTCTGATGACGGGCAACTGGCTGCCGGGTGCGGTCGCCTTCGCCATTTGCCTCGGGCTTGGTTCCGGCATCAACAGCATCGCGCAAGGGAGCCTGCCCCTTTACCTGTTCGGATCGGACGGATATGGCGCGATCACCGGCAAGATGGCGGCCGCCCGTCTGGCGGTTGGCGCCGGGGCGCCCTTCGTGTTCGCGGCGGCCATGGAGAATATCGGGCTGAGCTTCGCCCTCGTCGCAAACGCATGCCTCGGAGCGATCAGCATCGCGGCATTCGTCGCGGTGGCCGCCTCCTGCCGGCAGCCTGCCACCGCAACGGCCTGATCCGTCAGATCGACTTCAGCGAGACCCGTTTCTCCAGCTCGGCCGCCTCCTCCTTCCGCTCGCTATATCGGTCGGTGAGGTAGGAAGAAGCATCGCGGGTCATGATGGTGAACTTCACCAGTTCCTCGCAGACATCGACGACGCGGTCATAGTAGGATGACGGCTTCATCCGGCCATCGGTGTCGAATTCCTGAAACGCCTTCGCGACGCTGCTCTGGTTGGGGATGGTGATCATCCTCATCCAGCGGCCGAGGATGCGCAACTGGTTCACAGCGTTGAAGGACTGACTGCCGCCGGAGACTTCCATCACCGCCAGCGTCTTGCCCTGGGTGGGGCGGACGGAGCCGAGCGACAGCGGGATCCAGTCGATCTGAGCCTTCATGATTCCTGTCATCGCGCCGTGGCGCTCCGGGCTGATCCAGACCTGGCCCTCCGACCATTGCGACAGGTCGCGGAGTTCCTGCACCTTGGGATGGCTGACGGGTGCCTCGTCCGGGAGCGGCAATCCCGCAGGATCGAATATCCGCACCTCGCATCCGAGGCGTTCGAGCAGCCGACGGACTTCGAAGGCAAGCAGACGGCTATACGACACTTCCCGGAGCGATCCATAGAGGATCAGGATCCGTGGCTTGTGGGTGGAGAACGCCGGGCGAAGGGATTCTGGCGCAATCGGCTGAAGATGGTCGTCGTGCAGTGCGGGAAATGTCTCAGACAATGCGCTTTCCTTCCTGGTCGAGGACCTGCTCGCCGTCTTCCTTGGTGAACGGTCCTTTGAAGGCGTCTGCTGGCAGGATGTCGAGCACGACCTCCGAAGGGCGGGCCAGCCTGGTGCCGAGCGGCGTAACGACGAGTGGTCGGTTGATCAGGATCGGGGTGGCTATCATCGCGTCCAGCAACTGGTCATCGGTCAGCTCCGGATTGTCGAGGCCGAGTTCCGCATAGGGCGTGCCCTTCTCACGGATCGCTTCGCGGACCGTCAGACCGGCATCTGCGATTATCGTAGAGAGTTGCTCGCGCGATGGCGGGTTCTGCACGTATTCGATGATGGTGGGTTCGATCCCGGCCGCACGGATCAGGGCCAGAGTGTTGCGAGACGTGCCGCAGGCCGGATTGTGGTAGATGGTAGCGTCCATAGTCAGGGTCTTTCGGTGATAGCGTTGTGGGCGACGGCGGGCGATGCCTCGTACCAACCCTTCGAGCGGTTCACGATCCAGACGACCGACAGCATGACGGGCACCTCGATCAGGACGCCGACGACGGTGGCGAGCGCCGCGCCCGACTGAAATCCGAAAAGGCTGATGGCGGCGGCAACCGCGAGCTCAAAGAAGTTGCTGGCGCCGATGAGGGCCGATGGCCCCGCGACGCAATGGCGCTCGCCTGCCATGCGGTTCAGAAGGTAGGCAAGACCGGAGTTCAGATAGACTTGGATCAGGATCGGCACGGCCAGCAATGCGATGACGGCCGGTTGGGCGATGATCTGCTCGCCCTGGAAGGCGAAGAGAAGCACGAGCGTGGCGAGCAATGCGCCAAGCGACATCGGCTGAAGCCTGGCGAGCAAGCTATCGAGCGCGCGGGTGGTTCCATCAGCGGTCAGGCGGCTTCGCAGCACCTGGGCGATGATGACAGGCACGACGATATAGAGTGCAACCGACAAGGCAAGCGTCGCCCAAGGCACAGTGATGGCTGACAGGCCGAGCAGCAAGCCGACGATCGGGGCGAACGCCACGACCATAATCGCGTCGTTCAAGGCAACCTGCGAGAGGGTGAACAGCGGCTCGCCACGTGTCAGGTTCGACCAGACGAAGACCATGGCCGTGCAGGGCGCCGCGGCAAGGATGATCAGGCCCGCGATATAAGCGTCGATCTGGTCTGCCGGCAGATAGGGCCTAAATAGCCAGCCAACGAACAGCCATCCCAGGAGAGCCATCGAAAACGGTTTGATCGCCCAGTTAATGATCAGGGTGACACCGATCCCGCGCCAGTACGACCCGACCTGTGCCAGCGATCGGAAATCAATCTTCAGCAGCATCGGAATGATCATCAACCAAATCAGGATCGCAACGGGGATGTTGACCTTGGCGATCTCGGCGCTACCGATGACCTGGAAGACGCCGGGCATCAGGTGGCCGAGAGCAACGCCAACGGCGATGCAAAAGAAGACCCAGTCAGGTATCGTTCAAATGTTGACATCAGGCGGACTTTCCCTGCGGCGAGGTCGAACCTTCCATCGCGCCGATCTGGCGGAGTTTGGTCTCCAGCGCCAGTCGATCGATGGAGACGAGCGGCAGGTTTACAAATGCGAGGATCCGGTTTTTGAGAAAGCGGGCTGCCTGCGCGAAGGCACGTTGCTTGTCGATGTCGAGGCCGGAGACCACGGCTGGATCTTCGACGCCCCAGTGGGCGGTCATCGGATGGCCGATCCACACGGGGCAGGCCTCGCCGGCCGCGCTGTCGCAAACCGTAAAGATGAAATCCATCTCCGGTGCACCAGGTGCGGCAAACACGTCCCAGCTCTTCGATGAAAGACCGGTCGATGGATAGCCAAGCGTCTCTAGTTCCTTCAGTGCAAGGGGGTTGACCTCACCCTTTGGCTGGCTACCAGCGGAGTATGCCCTGAAGCGGCCGTCGCCCTCTTTGTTAAGGATGGATTCTGCGAGAATAGAGCGAGCGGAATTGCCCGTGCAGAGGAACAGCACGTTGTAGGTCTTGTCAGTCATGGTTCTGGTCCGTGGTTAGCTCGGCGGCTTGATCAGCTTCATGATCGTCGCAGAGGATGGGCAGATTGAGGAAAGCTGTCGGGTGGCCAGCACGGCTGACGGCACGCTGTCGCGAGCGACTTCAACAAACCCGATGCGTGAAAAGAATGCGGTCGCAGTCGTCGTCGCGAGATAGACGTCGCTGCCAAGACCGGCACGGCCTAGTGTCGCCACAACGATATCGAGACCGATGCCTCGGCCGCGATGTGAGGGGAGCACAACTATCGACCTCAGAAGAGCGTCACTGGCACAGCGCTCAATTCCGGAAAAACCGTAAATCTCGCCTTCATTGGAACTGGCCCTGAAGAAGGTGCGTCCTTCATCCTCGATATCGTCTGTTGGCAACGCCGCTTCGACGAGGGTAGCGCGGAGATCCAGATCGCTGCCAGCTATCTCGCTCAGTTGGATCCCGCTCAGCACGGCTTCGCCTCCGGAGCGCAACAGGGAGTCAGCTGAGCGATGAGCGGGGCGCAGAGTTCCGTCGAGCCGCCACAGCAGTCCTTAAGCAGAAACAAGGTAAGATCGCGCAGGCCATCAAGGTCAGCCCGGTAGATTATCGAGCGGCTCTGTCGCTCACTCTTCACAAGCCCGGCGCGTAACAATGTAGCCAGGTGCGCTGACATCGTATTTTGCGGCACGTCGATTAGTCGCGCGAGTTCCCCTGCAGGAACGCCATCCGGTTCGTGCCGTACGAGCAGCCGAAACGTCTCAAGTCGGGTGTTCTGTGCCAAGGCCGCGAGGGCCGATATCGCGCTGCTGCTTTCCATATATCCAGAGTAATGGATATAATATGGTTGTCAATACCGCGACCGCGGCTATCGGATCGCTATCGCGGGCCTATTACATTACAGCAGTTTTGAGGTGAAATTTGTGGCTCCAACAAGAGGAGCGCCAAATGGAACCATTAAACAAAACGATCAATTGCCTCGATTGCTATATTGGCTCATTCGAAGAAAGTCTCTCCGCCAAGAACTACAAGCCGGTAACACTGGAAAATTATCGCCACAACCTGAGGCGTCTTGGCAGGTTGATGGAGATCGAGGGCATCGCACCGTCGGATCTGACCGCGGAACTTGCTTTCGAATTGGGACTGCGATTGCCAATGGCGCCGAAAGCCCAGATCAAGCTTCCCAATCTTGCGAGGCGATTCTTCCAGTACCTGATCGAAATCGGCGTGGCGGAGCGACCACCGCTCACTGCGGCAGAGGCCGAACGCCACGAGCTTCTCGGCAACCTCGAGATCTATCTATTGCGACAACGCGGGCTCAGCCCACGATCTTCTTGGCTCATCGCTTCGGAGATGGTGATCTCGATCTCGGCGCACTGGTCTCCCGCGACGTCGTTGCGTTCATGGAGCATGTTATCGCGCGCAAGACACCTTACCGCGACAAGACGCTATCCACGCATCTGCGTTGCTTCTTCCAGTATTTGTTCGCCCAAGGACTCACCACCTCAAACCTCGCACTCTGCGTACCGAGGGTACACAAGCCGTGGGGCTCGAGACTTCCGCGCTATCTGTCGCCCGATGAAGTGGAGGCCGTTCTGGCATCGGTCGCGACCAATCCGCGGCGGGGCGCCCGCGACCATGCAATGTTGCTCTTGATGGCGAGGCTGGGCATGCGAGCACCCGAGGTTATGGCAGTTCAGCTTGATGACATCGACTGGCGAACCGGGCAGATTCTGGTTCGCGGGAAAGGACAACGCCATGATCGGCTGCCAATCCCGCCAGACGTGGGAGAGGCGATCAGCACGTATTTGCGCGAGGAACGGACTTCAACGACAACGCGGACTCTGTTCGTCAGTCACCGAGCGCCCAACCGTCCGTTTAAGGACAGCCAGATCATCAACTCGATCCTGCGGGAAGCTTTTGCGGCGACCGGAGTGAAGCCACCGACGCCCTATGTAGGAACGCACGTCCTGCGTCATAGTCTTGCGACAAACCTGGTTCGCTCCGGGGCATCGTTGGATGAGATCGGCGATCTGTTGCGGCACAGATCACGCGCGACGACCATGATTTATGCAAAGCTCGACACGGACGGTTTGCGCTCCATTGCACAGCCGTGGCCGATTGCGGAGGCTGCACGATGAGCCTTCTCGATGAACAGCAGCGCTACCTCAGCATCAGACGACGGCTGGGCGCCGATTTGAGCACGGAAGAACGCATCTTGCGTCGCTTCACCACCTTTGCCGACAAGGACGGCGCGGAATATGTCGACACCAGATTGATCATGCGCTGGCTGGAGAGCCTTCCCGCCGCCAGTGCCGGAACACGGGGCGCTCGCTTCCGGGTGGCCCGTCAATTTGCCCTCTGGTTGCACGGGATGGATTCGCGACACGAGGTTCCGCCCCAAGGCTTGGTGCCCGCACATGTCCAGCGGGTGCATCCACACATCTACAGCGACGCCGAAATCTTCGCGATTGTCGAGCGTACCAAAACGTTGCCCTCGGTTTACGGCATGCGCGGGTTGACCTGCTCGACGCTCTTCGGCCTGATTGCCGTGACAGGGCTTCGGATTAACGAGGCCCTGCGTCTCGACCAGGCAGATCTTGATATCGAGACCGGCGTTCTTCGTGTTCGCTTCGGCAAACTTGGCAAGGAACGATTGTTGCCGCTGGATCGAACGGTCGTTCAGCAGCTCGAACGCTACGGCCGTGAGCGGGACAGGTTGTTGGGTCGCAGGTCAGAAGCGATGTTCGTCACGTGCGAGGGCCATCGCCTCGGCGACTGTGGCGCACGCTATAACTTCGCGCTGGTCTGCCAGCAGATCGGTTTGAGGCAGAGACAAAGCCAAAAGCGTCATGGACGCGGGCCGCGCATCCATGACCTTCGCCATACCTTTGCGGTTCGCACGATGCTGAACTGGTATCGTTCCGGCCAGGACGTCGGGCGCGAAATGATCAAGCTCACCACATGGCTTGGTCACGCAAGCCCCGCCAATACCTATTGGTATCTGGAAGCCGTGCCAGAATTGCTGGAATTGGCTTCCGCCCGGATCATGAGTTCGGCGGAGAAAGAGCAATGAAAGCGACAAACTTCCCCGCGCTCATCCAATACTTCTTCACCGACCGGCTCTGCACACAAATGGAGGCAAGCCCACACACCATCGCCGGCTATCGCGACACCTTCCGCCTGCTGGTCCGTTACGCTGGCTCAAGGCATGGAAAACCGCCCACGAAGCTGACGATCGACGATATTGATGCCGATCTTGTCGCCGACTTCCTGACCCACGTCGAGTCGGCGCGCGGTAACACGGCAAGAACGCGCAATACCCGTCTCGCCGCGATCCGCTCATTCTTCCGATACGTCGCAATGGCCGATCCGACCTGGCTTCTCCATTGTCAGCGTATTCTCTCGATGCCGAGCAAGCGATACGTCAAGCGAAGCGTGACGTTCCTCGACGCAGAGGAGATAGCGGCGCTTCTGGCGGCACCAGATCGAACGACATGGGTGGGGCGTCGCGATCATGCCCTGCTCTTACTTGCGCTTCAGACCGGGCTGCGCGCTTCCGAACTCATCAGTTTGCGCTGCAGGGACATAGTCTTCGGCGCTGGCGCCCACATCCGTTGTGTCGGCAAGGGCCGAAAAGAACGCAGCACGCCCCTTCGTCGCGACACGGCAAAGCTGATCCAGGCATGGATTGGGTGCGTATTCCGATGAAGCCGGCCATTGATTCCGAAACGAAGCCGGCCACCCATTCCGATTTCATTCCGGCCAGCAT
>NZ_JARRIR010000025.1:0-36892 GCF_029601685.1 Rhizobium sp. YJ-22
TCGCCGATCTCGACCTTGGAGGCAAAGGTGCCCTGCGCCCAGCCGGTCAGCGCCGCCAGCATCTGGCCGGTCTGGTTCGAGTCGTCGTCGATCGCCTGCTTGCCGACAATCACCAGGCCCGGCTGTTCGGCGTCAGCAACGCCCTTCAGCAGCTTGGCGACGGCCAGCGGCTCGACCGTCTCGTCGGTCTCGATGAGGATGGCGCGGTCGGCGCCCATGGCGAGCGCCGTGCGCAACGTTTCCTCGGCCTTGGCCGGGCCGATCGACACCACCACCACTTCCGACGCCTTGCCGGCTTCCTTCAACCGCAGCGCCTCTTCCACGGAGATCTCGTCGAACGGGTTCATCGACATCTTCACATTCGCAAGCTCGACGCCCGAACCGTCGCCCTTGACGCGGATCTTCACGTTGTAGTCAACAACGCGCTTCACGGGTACCAGAATCTTCATGGAGTCCTTCCTTCAACGATGCCTGCTGGAACATGCCCCTCGAAACAGGCTTATGATTGTCGTTTGGCGACATGGATACGCGTTTTTCCTCCAAACACAACGGGTCTCTTGTCGCAGATCGGCGCTTTGTGGGAGGAACCGGCAGGTCGGCGCGGTCAGCCGCGGCCCCAGCGGGGCGGCATTTTTGTCTCAGGCGACGTTCGCGGCGCCTCGTCGCGGCGCACCGCCTTGGGTGTCACCAGCGTGCGGTCGAACAGCGGCACGTCGCGGCGCTTGAGGATCAGCACCAGGATCGTGCCGGTGATGATGCCGCCGACATGGGCGCCCCAGGAGACACCGCCATCCGGATCGATCACCAGCATGACGAATTGCTGCCCGACCCAGAACAACAGCGGCACGAAGGCCGGCAGCGGCAGGGGAAACCGAAACAGCACCAGTACCCAGACCCGCACGCGCGGATGCAGGATGACATAGGCCGCGACCACGCCGGCAATCGCCCCCGAGGCGCCGATCAGCGGCGCTTCCGAGGAGGGCAGCAATATCCCATGGAAAAAGGCGCCGCCGGCCGCACAGAGCAGGTAGAAGATCAGGTAACGCACATGGCCGAGCGCATCCTCGACATTGTCGCCGAACACCCAGAGGAACACCATGTTGCTGGCCAGGTGCCAGAAATCGCCATGCAGGAAGGCATAGGTGATATAGGTCGCCGCCTCCGGCACCAGCGTCATGTCAGGCGGCAGATAGGCATAATCGAAGGCGACGGCGGGGATATAACCGAGCCCGACGGTTGCCGCCTGCGTCACCGTTTCCGGTGCGGCAAAGCCGGTATAGAGCCAGGTCAGCACGTTGACGACGATCAGCGAGATCGTCACATATTGCATGCGGATATGCTTGAGCGTGTTCGTATCGTGCAGCGGTATGAACATGCGCCCTCCGGCTCTTCTCGCGCCCTGTCCTTTATCTAGCGATTTTTGCCCGGAATCCAAAGAATATCCGTGCGCCCGCCGTCATTGACGCTGCGCGCGGCGACGAACAGGAAATCCGACAGGCGGTTGATGTATTTCAACGCCGGTGCGCTCACCTTTTCGCCCTCGGTCTTGGCCAGCGACACCATGATGCGCTCGGCGCGGCGCGAGACGGTCCGCGCGAGATGCAAGGCGGCGGCGGCCGGCGTGCCGCCCGGCAGGACGAAGGATTTCAGCGGCTGCAGGTCGGCGTTCAGCAGGTCGATTTCCCGTTCCAGCCGATCCACCTGCGCCTGCGCTATCCGTAGCGGCTCATAGGCCGGCGGCTCGTCGGTTTCGGGGGTGGCGAGATCGGCGCCGAGATCGAAGAGGTCGTTCTGGATGCGCTCCAGCATGGCGTCGAGCGCGGCGTTCCCGGCCGTGTGCAGCCGGACCAGGCCGATGCAGGAATTGGTCTCGTCGACCGTGCCATAGGCCTCGACCCTGAGATCGTCCTTGCGGCGGCGCGGGCCGGTAACCAGCCCCGTCGTGCCGTCGTCACCGGTGCGGGTGTAGATCTTGTTGAGCTTGACCATCTGCCTCCCCTTCGTTCGCCTGGAGCATTTTCGCATTGTCCGACGCCGAAGCGATTCCGCTTCGGCTGGAAATGCTCTAGCTGCGCCCGCCGCCCGTCAGCCACAGGGTCAGCATGATCAGCGCGATGGCGATCGCCTGCAAGAGCACGCGCAATTGCATCAGCTTGTTAGAGCGATTGGCATCGCCGCCCTTCATCATGTTGAACAGGCCGCGAATGAGGACGATGGCGACGAGGCCCATGACCGCGAGGGTCAGAATCGTCATGAAGCTGGACATCGGAACGAACTGCCTTTCTGGGATGACGCCGTCAATCGAAGCGGCGCAGGATGCGATAGAAAAGATCGGCCGGCAGCAGGCGCTTCAGCGCGACGCCGCGTCTGGCGGGGATGGTGACCGGATAATGCGGGCGCGGGCGCGGTGCGGTCAAGGCATGCTTCAGCGCCGCGTAGACCGCCTCGGGGCCGAGCTTGTAGCGGTTGACCGGCCCGGTGCCGTTCAGCCGGGCGAGCTGGCGGCGATATTCTTCCGCGTGGGCCGAGTTTTCGAGATCGATCACCGCCTCGATATGCTTCAGCGCCGTCGCGGTAAACCGCGAGGCGATCGGGCCGGGCTCGATCAGGCTGACATGGATGCCGCTGCCTTCCAGCTCCATGCGCAGCGTCACCGACAGGCCTTCGAGGGCGAATTTGGAGGCGGTATAGGCGCCGCGATAGCGATAGGGCACCAGGCCGAGGATGGAGGAACATTGCACGATGCGGCCCTCGCCCCGGCGGCGCATGAAGGGGATGACCTGCCGCGTCAGCTCGTGCCAGCCGAAGACATTGGTTTCGAACTGGGCGCGCAGCGCATCCGTCGGCAGGTCCTCGACCGCGCCTGGCTGGCCATAGGCGCCGTTGTTGAACAGCGCGCCGATGCGCCCGCCGGAGCGTTCGGTCACGTCGCGCACCAGCGCCGAAATCGTATCGGCCTCGGTATAGTCCATCAGGAAGCTCTCGATGCCCTGCGACTCCAGCGCATCGCGGTCCTCCTCGCGGCGCACGGTCGCGAATACCCGCCATCCGTCGCGCTTGAGGGCGCCTGCGCAATAGGCGCCGATGCCCGACGAGCATCCGGTGACGACGATGGTCCGGCGATCCGTCATGGATTGATTCCTGTACAAACTGCCGTTGCTTTCCCATATTCCCTCCGGACTGACAATCGGCCGGTCGAGAATCGGCCTATCTTGAAGCGAACAGCATGCGCGACGGCGGAGGACGAATGGGGAAAGTTCTGCGAATGGCCTATCGGGTGGCCTTCGATGCTTTCTACCATTTCGCCGAGGACGACGGATGGGCGATGGCGAGCCATGTGGCTTTGTCCATCCTGCTTGCCGTCTTCCCTTTCCTGATCTTCGGCACCGCGCTTGCCAATTTCCTCGGCGCCGACCAGTTTTCGGATACCGCCGTGCATTTGATCTTCGACACCTGGCCGGAAGCCATCGCCAAGCCGATTTCCGACCAGGTCCAGCAGGTGTTGACCACGCCGCGCGGCGGCCTGCTGACCATCTCGGTGCTGGCGGCCGCCTATTTCGCCTCGAACGGGGTGGAAGCGGTGCGCATCGCGCTCAACCGTGCCTATCGCCAGCCGGAAACGCGCGCCTGGTATGTCACCCGCCTCGCCAGCCTCGGCTACGTCGTCATCGCGGTGATGATCTTTACCGCGATCAGCACGGCACTGGTGGCGGTGCCGGTGGCGCTGCGCTTCACGGAGCGGCGGATGCCCTGGCTGACGGAAACGCTAGAGACCGTATCGAGCTGGAGCGTCTACGGCACGATCCTCGTTCTGGTCGCCGGGCTGCTGGTCTCGCACCTGTGGTTGCCGGCCGGGCGGCGCGGCATTCTCGACGTCTTGCCCGGCATTCTCGCGACGCTGCTGGCCTGGACCATCGGCGCCCTGATCTTCGCCTATTACATCGCGACCTTCGCCAATTATACCGCGACCTATGCCGGCCTTGCCTCGATCATGATCGTCATCGTTTTTCTCTACATGATCGGCGTGATCTTCCTGCTCGGCGCCGAGCTGAATGCGGCGCTGCTGAAATATCGCGTACGCGAGCGGGTCGCGGTGCGCCTGTTCGACGCCGAACGCGAGGAGAAGACGTCAAAGGCCGACGAGCCGGCGGATATCGGCGGCTGAAGCCCCGTTTTCACGCAGGATCGCGAGCCCGGTATCGTCGAGGCTCTTCGACAGCTTGCGCCCGTCCGGGCCGAGGATGAGCCGGTGGTGGTGATAGACCGGCTCGGGCAGGCCGAGCAGAGCCTGCAGCAGCCGATGCACCGAGGTGGCATGAAAAAGGTCGAGGCCGCGCACCACATGCGTCACGCCCTGAAGCGCGTCGTCGATTGTCACCGAAAGATGATAGCTTGACGGCGCATCCGAACGCGACAGCACGACATCGCCCCAGCGCCGCGGCTCGGCGGCGAGACGGCCGGTTTCGCCATCGCCGGTTTCGCTCCAGGCGAGGCCGTTTCCGGCAAGCGGCGCGGCGCGGTCCATGTCCAGCCGCCATGCATGTCTGGTGCCGGCGGCCATCAGGGCGGCGCACGCGCTGGCGGATCTCTGCCGGTCGAGCGGCGGATAGAGGGGCGAGCCGTCCGGGTCGCGCGGCCATGTTTCTCCCGTCTTCGCCTCATAGGCGGCCACATGCGCCTTGACCTCGCCGCGGGTCATGAAAGCGGGATAGACCAGATCCATCGCCCTCAGCCTTTCCAGCGCATCCGCATAGGTGTCGAAATGCTCCGACTGGCGGCGCACCGGGCGCTCATAGGCGATGCCCAGCCAGGAGAGATCGTCGAGAATGGCGCGCTCGAATTCGGGTGTGCAACGCATCAGGTCGATATCCTCGATGCGCAGCAGCAGGTGACCATTCGTCGCAGCCGCCATGTCGCGGTTCAGGAAGGCCGAGAGCGCGTGGCCGAGATGCAAGGGGCCGTTGGGGCTGGGGGCGAAACGGAAGACGGGGCTTTGACGGGCGGCGGCGGGCATGGTTTCTTCTGCCACGAAAGCATTTCCAGGAAAAGTGGAGCCCGGCTTTGCGTTCGGAAATGCGACAAAGCAAAGCGGGACGCAAGGAAGGCAGGCATGACGATCATTCGCGGCATGGGGGAGATCGAGGCGGGGCTTGCGGCGCTCGGCCGCATCGATCCGCGCCTGCTGCCGGTGATCGAGGCCGCAGGCCCCGTGCCGTTGCGCCTTGCGGAGCCCGGCTTTGCCGGGCTGGCGCAGATCGTCGTGTCGCAGATGGTGTCGCGCGCCAGCGCCAATGCCATCTGGGCGCGAATCGAAAGCCTCGGGATCGCCATCACGCCGTCCGAATATCGGGCGCTGAGCCTCGAACAGGCGCTCGGCTGCGGTCTGTCGCGGGCCAAGGCGGCGACACTCGCCTCGCTGGCGGAGGCAACCCATCGCGGCGAGATCGATCTGCTGTCCGTGCGCGAACTGCCGGCGCCGAAGGCGATTGCGGCCCTGACGGCGCTGAAGGGCATCGGCCCTTGGACCGCCGAGGTCTATCTGATGTTCTGCGGCGGCCATGCGGATATCTTTCCGGTGGGCGACGTGGCGTTGCGCGCGGCGGTCGGCCATGCCTTCGCCATCGACCCTCGGCCGGACCAGCGGCGGGTGGCGGCGCTTTCGGCGTCCTGGTCGCCTTGGCGCTCGGTAGCGGCGCGGCTGTTTTGGGCGTATTATGCGAAGATGATGCGCCGCGACGCTTTGCCGCTCGGTTGATAGGCCACCCCGCCGAATCAGGCTTCACAATCCTGTCACGACGCGCCTAATATAAAATGAGCAGATGCCGAATCGTACGAGGAGTAGTGCCCGTTGACGATTGCAGTCTCACCCCAGGCCCTGCCGGCGCTCGTCCTGAACGCCGACTACCGGCCCCTGAGTTATTATCCCTTGTCGCTATGGTCCTGGCAGGACGCGATCAAGGCGGTCTTTCTTGACAGAGTGAACATCATTGCCGAATACGAGCATTCGGTCTCCTCGCCGTCGTTTTCGATGCGATTGCCGAGCGTCGTCTGCCTGAAAACCTATGTGCAGCCGTCGCGCAACCCGGCCTTCACCCGTTTCAACGTCTTCCTGCGCGACCGTTTCGAGTGCCAGTATTGCGGCTCGCCCGACGACCTGACCTTCGATCACGTCATACCCCGCGCCCATGGCGGCGAAACCACCTGGGAAAACGTCGTGGCCGCCTGCGCGCCCTGCAATCTGCGCAAGGGCAGCAAGCTTCCGAAGCAGGCCGGCATGCATCCGCACCAGAAACCCTATCGTCCCACAGTGCAGGATCTGCACAATAACGGCCGGCGCTTCCCGCCGAACTATCTGCACGAAAGCTGGATCGACTATCTCTACTGGGACAGCGAATTGCTGCCCTCCTGAGGCTTCAGCGACGGGCGCGGAGCCCGACGACGGCAATCGCCGCCAGCACCAGGCTGGCGATCACGTTCCACCCGGCAAAGGACAGACCCAGGAACCGCGCCGCGGCATCCGTGCAGGACGGACCGTGGACCGTATTGAGGTCGTCGAGCAGGCTGCCGGCATTGGTGGTGACGCCGCTTGCCGTGGTCGAGCAGGTGGAGGGGCCTTCCCAGAATTTCCATTCGACGCCGGAATGATAGACGCCCATGCCGGCGCCGACGATCATCAGGATCGCCGCAATCGCCAGCAGGAGCCGCGTCACCCAGGCCGGCGCGCCGGCAATCGACGAGATGAAGGCGAGGCCCGCGACCGGAATGCCGTAATAATAGGGCTGGCGTTCCATCAGGCAGAGCGCGCAGGGGATATAACCGCCGATATATTGAAACCCGAGCGCCGAACCGACGGTGACCGCCATGCCGAGCGTCAGCAGGCCGGCGGCAAGGGTCGTCATGCGAGTATCGGCGGTGGCTGCCATGGAAAAGACCTTTCGCTTGTCCTGCCTGTCGTTGCGCTTCGTGGCGCTCCTGCTTTTAGGCAGGGCCGGCGGCCCTGTAAATGCCGCCCGCTTGCGCCATCCGGTCACGGGCGCGAAAACTTTTCGTGAGCATCGCCCCGGATTTTTTCGCGATGCGGCACAATTTGCCGAATGGACGGTTGACCCGGCGCTTTCGGTTTGTATAGTCGCGCACGAAAATCATGCCGTGCGGGTGTGGTGGAATTGGTAGACGCGCCGGACTCAAAATCCGGTTCCGAAAGGAGTGTCGGTTCGACCCCGACCACCCGCACCATCTTTTCTCTTCGCGCTGTCGCGATCTTCGATCGCTGCGCTCCAGAGGGGCGCCGGACGGCCGGGTGACCTTGCTAGCCCTTTGGGTTCGAGGTTGCCACGATACCCTTTGATCGCATCCTCATTGATTGTTTGCAATTGCGAATAGCAATCCAATTGGCTTCGCAAGTGCGAAAGATTGCATTGTCAGCCCTTCGGCGAAAATGCTAGATTCTTGGGGCAGGACAGGGTGAACACCAATGCAATTGCCTTCCCGAGACCGGTACGACGCGCTTTATCGCGATTTCGTCTGGGACATTCCCGCTGATTTCAACATGGGCGTCGCCGTCAGCGATGCCTGGTCGGCACATTCTCCCGAGCGGGTCTGTCTGGAGCATTTCCAGCCGGATGGCCGGCACCTGCAGATGCGGTATGGCGAATTGGCGGCGCGGTCCTCGGCCTTTGCCGGTGCGCTCGTCGATCTCGGCGTTCTCAGCGGTGACCGGGTCGCGTTGCTCCTGCCGCAGAGTTTTGCCACTGTCATCGCCCATGTGGCGATCTATAAGATGGGTGGCATTGCGTTGCCGCTGGCGCTTCTGTTCGGGGTCGAGGCGCTGGAATATCGGCTGAGGGTTTCGGGCGCGACGGCGATCGTCACCAATGCCTTCGGCTGGGAACGGCTGAAAACCATTCGCGAGCGGTTGCCGGGTCTCAAGCACGTCATTCTCGTCGAGGCCGAAGGCGAGGGGGCACTGTCCTTCGAGGGGCTGCTGTCGCATGCGCCGTTGGCGAGACCGGTTGCCTCCAGGCCCGACGATCCGGCGCTGATGATCTTTACCTCGGGCACGACGGGCGCGCCCAAGGGGGCGCTGCATGGCCACCGGGTGCTTGCCGGCCATATTCCGGGCATGCAATTCGCCCATCAGGGCCTGCCGCAGCCGGGTGACAAGGTCTGGACGCCCTCGGACTGGGCCTGGGCGGGTGGCTTGCTGAACGCGCTTTTGCCAGCGTTGCTGCTCGGCGTCCCGGTCGTTTCCTCGCCGGCGCAGAAATTCGATCCCGAGATGGCGTTCCGCATCATGGCGGAGATGAAGGTGAGAAATGCCTTCATTCCGCCGACGGCATTGCGGCTGCTGGCGGCGGTCGAGCGTCCGCGCGAAAAATACGATCTGGTTTTGCGCACCGTCGGCTCGGCCGGGGAATCGCTCGGACGTGAGACCTATGAATGGGCAAAATCCGCGCTCGGGCTGACGGTCAATGAATTCTATGGACAGACGGAGTGCAATTTCGTGCTGTCCTCCTCGGTCACCTATGGCATCAGCCGTGCCGGAGCCATCGGCAAGCCGGTCCCGGGGCACCGGGTGGCAATCCTCGATGCGGATGGCAAACCGGTGCCTGCGGGCGAAATTGGCCAGATCGCCATCCATCGTTCCTCGCCGTCGATGTTCCTCGGCTACTGGAACGCGCCGGAGGCGACGGCGGCGAAATTTTCCGGCGACTGGATGCTGACCGGCGACCAGGGCCGGCAGGATGCGGAAGGTTATGTCGAGTTCTTCGGCCGCGACGACGACGTCATCACCTCCTCCGGCTATCGGATCGGCCCCGGCGAGATCGAGGATTGCCTGCTCGGCCATCCGGCGGTGCAGCTTGCCGCCGTCATCGGCAAGCCCGATCCGCTGCGCACCGAGATCGTCAAGGCCTATGTGGTGCTGGCCCCCGGCCATGTGGCGAGCGATGCGTTGGCGAGCGAGATCAGCGGCTGGGTCAAGACGCGGCTCTCCATGCACGAATATCCGCGCGAGGTGGAATTCGTCGATGCCCTGCCGATGACGACGACCGGAAAGATCATCCGCCGTGAATTGCGGGCGCGGGCGGCGGCCTGCTCCGCCGATGCGGCGTAATCAGCGCCCCGCCAGCGACATGATCTTTTCGCGCAGCAGGCGAGCGACGTTGCGGGTGTTGCGGTAGAGGTGAAGCTGGGCGGAGGCCTGGCGCACGTCGCGGTCGCCGTTCTGGTGCAGGCCGACGACCAGCGTGCCCATCTCCTCGCGCTCTTCCCACAGTCGGCTCATGACCGGATGGTCGGGCACGCCGCAGCTGTCGGTGCGCAGGATGTTGGCGTCATCGAGATGCCATTCGGTCAGGCGCGCGACCAGCAGCTTGCCGGGCGAAAAACGGCTATAGGTCTCGTTGTAGGCGGTTTTCCAGGTATAGGCTTCGCCGTTCATCAGGAAGACGACCATGGCGGCAATGGCCTTGCCGTCGAGGTCGAGCGTGTGGATGCGCACCGCATCGGTCTCGGCGAGATTGGTGATCGCCTCGCGGGCGAAGGCGGCGCGGTAGCGGTCGACGATCATCGCCGTGCGCTTGGCGCCCTTCCAGCCGCTCGCCTCCAGCGCCAGGAATTCCTCCATCCGCCAGCGGATCTCGGAGGGCTGGCGCGAGACGGTGTAGGACAGTGTTCCCAGGCTTTCGAGCTGCCGCCACTGGCGGTTCATTTCGCGCAGATGCTCCTTGGAAACGGCATGCTTCAGATAGGCCTCCCCGTCCTGAAAGCTTTGCAGCATCGGCCGCTGGAACTGGCCGGTCGTATCGACCGGCAGGTTGCGGCCAAGCGCGATGGCCTTGAGCATGGTAGCGAAGGGGCCGTTCAGGCGGATGTCGGGAAAGACGAGGATCGGCGGCAGGCCGCACTGGCGCCGCCCCATGGCTTCCAGGAGATTGTCAAGCGTTTCCGCTGCGTCCTCGGCATCGACCAGCGGCGTGCCGAGCGGCCCGAACGGGTTCGACCAGACGCGCACGATCGACGGCCCCACGGCGAAGCCCGGCTTTTCGACCGAAAAGGGCATCAGCAGGCGCAGGCGGTTGCGGCCGTTGCCGGTGTCGCGGATCAGCGCGACGCGGATCTGGCGCTCGTCAAGGCGCGGCATGGCAGGCGCGAGAAAGCGGCCGGAGAAGAAGACGTTCGGCTCCATGGCGCGGTTGCCGAGGAAATCGAATTCCTCCTGCAGGTCGTAACCCATGGCGGCGGGATAGAGGCAGAGATCGCGGCCGGGACGGCCGACCGGCAGCTCGATATCGGCAAGCGGACGGTTGCGGCCGGGCGAGGCGAGTTCGCCGACCATGCGATTGTCGCTGCTGTTCATGCTTTCGCTGTAGGCGGGCGGTCGCACCATGGTCAGGCAGCCTTCTTCACGTTCATGAGCGCCAGGGGATCGGCGAATGCAAACAGGACGATGCCGAGCGCGCGGCGCACGGCGAGATGCAGGAGGATCGCTTCGACCATCATCGCGCCTGCGGCGGCAGCCGCCGCGCCGGTCAGCCCGAAGATCGGGATCAGCGTGACGTTGAGCAGGATGTTGGCGGTCAGCGCGCCTGCATAGAGGAAGACGCACAGCGTCTGCTTGCCGGCCATTGTCAAAAGCACTTCGCCGGGACCGACCAGGGCTTTCGCCATGATGCCGGCGAACAGGATGGCCATCAGCGGATAGCCGGCGGTGAAGGCCGGGCCGAACAGCGACAGCAGGAACTCGCCGCAGAGCAGCAGGCCGAGGCCGACGGCGAAGGATGGCCAGAAGCTCCAGCGCACCGTCTCGCCGGCGAAGGTTGCGAGCGCGCGCCGGTCGTTGTCGGCGATCATCCCGGAAAAGCGCGGGGCGGCGGCGGCCTTGACGGAGAAATAGACGAACTGCACCAAGGCCATGGTTTTGGTGGCGGCGAAATAGATGGCGACCTGCTCGGGGTCCAGATAGAGGCCGACGACCATGACGTCGGAATTGGTCAGCAGGAAGCCAAAGCCCTCGATCATGAAGATCGGCACGGCGACGCGGAACCAGGCCGGGAAATCCACCTTCAACGGCCCGCGCGGATAATGGCCGCGCAGGCGCAGACGCACGGTCAGGAACTGGCCGCAGGTGGTGACGTAGGTGGCGGCAAGGGCGGCGAGCATCGCCGTCTCCGCCGTCTGCGGCGCGCCCTGCCAGACGGCGATGACATTGAAGACGAGGATAAGGGTGGGGCGGATGATGTAGGTCGGGCTCAGCGCCGTGACCGCCCAGCTATGGGCGCGCGAGGTGCCGTCGAGCACATCGCCAAGCGCGATCATCGGCAGGATGAACAGGCCGAGGAAGACCGGCAGGGCGTAATAGGGCTCGATTGCCGTGCCCATCAGACGGATCACGAGATAGCCGATCAGCGCCAGGGCGCTCGCCGAGAGCATGGCGAAAATACGCGCCGTCGCCGTCAGGCCGCGAATTTCGGCGAGCGCCCCGTGGCTGCGATATTGCGGCAGGAAGCGGATGACGGCGGAATGAAAGCCGAGGCAGGAGAGATTGCCGAACAGGACGACCATCACCCAGACGAAGACGAAGATGCCGTATTCGAATTCGCCCATTATGCGGGCCTGGATGATCTGCGAGACGAAGGCGATGGCCGCGCTGACGACGCGAATGACGAAGGCGGTGAGCGCCATGCGCTGGGCGGCGGCCTTCTCGTCGTCGCCGGTCAGAGCCGCGCCGATCCGGCCGACAAGCGGCATGACCGTGCCGCGCAGCCGCGGCGGCAATAATCTTTCGGCGGTTTCGATGAACGCCATAATGGACACGCAACAACCTGGACGACGCAAAACTTGCCTGCACTATGCCGTGTCACGGTTAAGAATCGGTTCAGCTTCGGTGTCAGGCGCTTAAGACCTGCGGCTTTTCCTGAGGCCGAAATGCAAACGCCGCCCGAGGGGCGGCGTTTTCGATATCGCGGCGAATGCGGCCGGTCAGGCCGATTCATAGGCGCCGTGGCAATGCTTGTATTTCTTGCCGGAGCCGCAGGGGCAGGGCTCGTTGCGGCCGACGCGGCCCCAGGTGGCGGGATCCTGCGGGTTGCGGTCCTCGACCGCCACCACTTCCTCGGCGGCATACATGGTCTGGCCGCCGAAATCGTCCTCGCCGGTCAGCGGATCGAAATGATGGGCTTCCATATCAGGAAGCTGCGGCTGCGGCACCTCGGCGGCCTCGCGCACCAGTTCGGCGCGGGCAAGCTGGGTGGTGACCGTCTGTCGCAGGTTGTGCAGCAGCGACTGGAACAGCTCGAAGGCTTCAGACTTGTATTCCTGCAGCGGGTCGCGCTGGGCATAGCCGCGGAAACCGATGACCGAGCGCAGGTGGTCGAGGTTGACGATATGCTCGCGCCACAGCAGGTCGAGCGTCTGCAACAGGATCGAGCGCTCGACATAGGTCATGATTTCCTGGCCGAAGCGCTCGGCCTTGTCGGCGGCTGCGGCATCGGTGGCGGCGAGGATGCGTTCGCGGATTTCCTCGTCGCCGATGCCCTCTTCCTTCGCCCAGTCGGTCACCGGAAGGTCCATGTTCAGCGTTTCGCGGATGGCGTTGCGCAGGCCCTCGGCATCCCACTGTTCCGCATAGGCGCGCTCGGGGATATAGCGCGAGACAAGACCCTCGATGACCTCGTGGCGCATGTCGGCGACGGTTTCGGTCAGATCCTCGGCATCCATCAGTTCGATGCGCTGCTCGAAGATCACCTTGCGCTGGTCGTTCAGCACGTCGTCATACTTCAGCAGGTTCTTGCGGATGTCGAAATTTCGCGCCTCGACCTTCTTCTGGGCGCGTTCCAGCGCCTTGTTGATCCAGGGATGGACGATGGCTTCGCCTTCCTTGAGACCGAGCTTCTGCAGCATCGAATCCATGCGGTCCGAGCCGAAGATGCGCATCAGGTCGTCCTGGAGCGACAGGTAGAATTTCGAGCGGCCGGGGTCGCCTTGGCGGCCGGAACGGCCGCGCAGCTGGTTGTCGATGCGGCGGCTTTCGTGGCGCTCGGTGGCGATGACGTAGAGACCGCCGGCGGCGAGCGCCTTCTGCTTGAGCTGCTGCACCTCCTCGCGAATCGCCGCTTCCTTGGCGTCACGCTCGGGTCCTGCTTCCATGCCGGCCAGTTCATGCTCCAGACGCATGTCGATATTGCCGCCGAGCTGGATGTCGGTGCCGCGGCCGGCCATGTTGGTGGCGATGGTGACGGCGCCGGGAACGCCGGCCTGGCTGACGATATAGGCTTCCTGCTCGTGATAGCGGGCGTTAAGAACCTGGAAGCCGCTGAAGCCGGATTGTTTGAGCATTTCGGCCAGGAGTTCCGACTTCTCGATCGAGGTCGTGCCGACCAGCAGCGGCTGGCCGCGGCTCTGCGCCTCGCGGATCTCGGCGATGATCGCCTTGTATTTCTCTTCCGCCGTCCGGTAGACCTCGTCGTCCTCGTCGATACGCTTGATCGGCAGGTTGGTCGGCACTTCGACGACGTCGAGGCCGTAGATGTTGGCGAATTCCTCCGCTTCCGTCGAGGCCGTGCCGGTCATGCCGGCCAGCTTGTCGTACATGCGGAAATAGTTCTGGAAGGTGATCGAGGCCAGCGTCTGGTTTTCCGGCTGGATCTGCACTCTTTCCTTGGCTTCCAGCGCTTGGTGCTGGCCGTCCGAATAGCGGCGGCCCGGCATCATGCGGCCGGTGAACTCGTCGATGATGACGACTTCGTTGTTGCGGACGATATAGTCCTTGTCGCGCTGGAACAGCTTGTGGGCCTTCAACGCATTGTTGACATGGTGGACGATGGCGACGTTTTCGACGTCGTAGAGCGAATTGCCCTTGAGCAGGCCTGCCTCGCGCAGCAGGTTTTCGAGCTTCTCGGTGCCGGCTTCGGAGAAGTTGGCCGAGCGCTGCTTCTCGTCGATCTCGTAGTCCTCCGGCGACAGCAGCGGCACGAAGGCGTCGATGGCGTTGTAGAGGTCGGAGCGGTCGTCGAGCGGACCGGAAATGATCAGCGGCGTGCGCGCCTCGTCGACCAGGATGGAGTCGACTTCGTCGACGATGGCGAAGGCATGGCCGCGCTGCACCATCTGGCCGCGGTCGAACTTCATGTTGTCGCGCAGATAGTCGAAGCCGAGTTCGTTGTTGGTGGCGTAGGTGATGTCGCAGGCATAGGCCTCGCGGCGTTCCTCATCCGAAAGACCGTGGACGATGACGCCGGTGGTGAGGCCCAGGAAGCCGTAGAGGCGGCCCATGATCTGGGAGTCGCGCCGCGCCAGGTAGTCGTTGACGGTAACGACATGGACGCCGCGGCCGTTCAGCGCATTGAGATAGACGGGAAGCGTCGCGACCAGCGTCTTGCCTTCGCCGGTCTTCATTTCGGCGATGGCATTGCTGTTGAGGATCATGCCGCCGACGAGCTGGACGTCGAAGGGACGCAGGCCGAGCGACCGGCGGGCTGCTTCGCGCACGACGGCGAAGGCAGGCACGATCAGGTCGTCCACGGTCTTGCCGTTTGCGATCTCCTGCCGGAACTCGACGGTCTTGGCGGCAAGCTGCTCGTCGGAAAGCGCCTTCATGCTCTCTTCGAGCGCATTGATCGCCTGAACCTGCGGTTTGTACGATTTCACGCGGCGCTCGTTCGAGGAACCGAAAATCTTGCGGGCGAGGCCGCCAAAGCTGACCATGGCCAATGGTCCTTTCTGAATGTCTTGCCGGAAGCGTTCCCGCGCGGTCATCGAAGCCGATTTCGGCTGATTGGCGCGGAACGCCCGAAACTGATCTGGACGCGAGGTTGCGTGACAGATAAGAGGGGGGCCGATTGATGTCAACGGCACAGGCCGATACAGAATGGCCACATTCTGGTGGTGAGGACGATTTTCGACCGGGTCTGCGAGGGTCGCGGCCCTGTTTCTTTCCGAAAGGTTAATTCATGCTCTGCTCGAAAAAACTGGCTGCGATGGCACTGGTGGCCTTCGTCGGCCTTCAGCTTCCCGCCCATGCCGAGGACGCCGTGGTGGCGACGGTCGGCGGCGAACCGGTCCACCAGTCCGAACTCGACGTGGCGATCGCCGGCCTCGACCCGCAGCTCGCCCAGATGCCGGACGACCAGAAGAAGATCGCCGCCCTGTCGAGCCTGATCGACATCAAGCTCCTGTCCAAGAGCGCCGCCGCCGAAGGCCTGGATAAGACCGACGACTTCAAGTCGCGCATGCAGTACCTGACGGACCGCGAGCTGCACGGCGCCTATTTCCGCAAGAACATCGTCGACACGTTGAAGCCGGAAGAAGTCAAGGCGCGCTACGACAAGGAAGTCGCCTCGCTGCCGAAGGAAGAGGAAGTCCACGCCCGCCACATCCTCGTCAAGACCGAGGACGAAGCCAAGGCGATCATCGCCGAACTCGACGCCGGCAAGGATTTCGCCGAACTGGCCAAGGCGAAGTCCACCGATTCCAACAAGAACGACGGCGGTGACCTCGGCTGGTTCGGCAAGGGCCGCATGGTCAAGGAATTCGAAGACGCCGCGTTTGCGCTTGAAAAAGGCGCCTATTCCAAGACGCCGGTGAAGAGCGAATTCGGCTTCCATATCATCAAGGTCGAGGACAAGCGCATCGCCCCGCCGCCGCCCTTCGAGCAGGTCGAGGCCCAGGTTCGCAACCTCGTCATCCGCGACAAGTATCTTGAACTGCTGAACAAGGCCAAGGAAGGCTCCAAGGTCGAGATTTCCGACGAGACCCTGCGCAAGGGTTACGAGGAAGCCACCAAGCAGTAATCCATCCAGAGCCCGTCCTTGCGACGGGCTCAAGCTCTTTGTCTGTCGCATTTCCGGACGGAAAACCGCTTCACACTTTTCCTGGAAATGCTCTCGTCTTTGCAACAGGGTCTGAAGATGTCCGGTTCCGTTTCTCCGCTCGCTCCGAAAACCTACGCCGTCATGCCGCCGCTGCGCGGGGTGCGCATGGCGACCGCCGCTGCCGGCATCAAATACAAGAACCGCACGGACGTTCTGATGATGGTGTTCGACAAGCCGGCGTCTGTCGCCGGCGTCTTCACCCGCTCGAAATGCCCCTCGGCGCCGGTCGATTTCTGCCGCGCCAATCTGTCGCATGGGGTGGCGCGTGCCGTGGTCGTCAATTCCGGCAATGCCAATGCCTTCACCGGCAGGAAGGGCCGCGAGGCGACGGCGCTGACGGCGAAGTCCGCCGCCTCCGCCATCGGCTGCGGCGAGAACGAGGTCTATCTGGCCTCCACCGGCGTCATCGGCGAGCCGCTGGATGCCACCAAGTTCGCCGGCGTGCTCGACACCATGGCCAAGGACGCCACCGGCGACTTCTGGTTCGAGGCGGCCAAGGCGATCATGACCACCGACACCTATCCGAAGGTCGCGACCCGCTCGGCCTATATCGGCAGCGTCAAGGTGACGATCAACGGCATCGCCAAGGGCGCCGGCATGATCGCGCCCGACATGGCGACGATGCTGTCCTTCGTGGTCACCGATGCCGATATCGCGCCTGCCGCGCTGCAGGCGCTGCTCTCGGCCGGCGTCGGCCCGACCTTCAACTCGGTGACCGTCGACAGCGACACCTCGACCTCGGATACGCTGATGCTGTTTGCGACCGGCGCGGCTGCCGCCGACGGTCAGGCGCGCGTGGAAAACGCCGACGATAGCAGGCTCGACGCCTTTCGCGCGGCTCTGAACGATCTCCTCAAGGATCTCGCCTTGCAGGTCGTCCGTGACGGCGAAGGTGCGCGCAAGATGGTGGCCGTGACCGTTACCGGCGCCGAAAGCGATGCCGCCGCCAAGCGCATCGGGCTTTCCATCGCCAATTCGCCGCTGGTCAAGACGGCGGTCGCCGGCGAGGACGCCAATTGGGGCCGCATCGTCATGGCGGTCGGCAAGTCCGGCGAGATGGCCGACCGCGACCGGCTGGCGATCTGGTTCGGCGATGTCCGCGTTGCCGTCGACGGCGAGCGCGATCCGGCCTATTCGGAAGAGGCGACCACTGCGATCATGAAGCGGCAGGATATCGACGTGCGTGTCGATATCGGTCTCGGCGAGGGGCAGGCGACGGTCTGGACCTGCGACCTGACCAAGGAATATGTCGAGATCAACGGCGATTACCGGAGCTGACGGGTGGCGATGACGGATTCCTCGTCGCACGGGGTGAACCTGCCGGCGGTGCGCCGGTTCGAAGCGGTCGGTTTTCGCGCCTGGCCGGCGGCGGCCGTCACCTATGACGGAAGCTGGCAGGTGCGGCTGACCGCCGGGCATCCCTCGCGCCGGCTCAACTCCGTCGTGCCGCTCGATCCGGCCGATACCAGGGACATCGACATCCGCCTGGAAAAGGCGCGCAAGCGTTTCGAGGCCTATGGCCGGCCGCTGACCATCCGCGAGACGCCGCTTGCCCCGCCCGCCCTGATCGACAATCTGCGCCAGAAGGGCTGGCAGCGGGTCGAGGAGGTGTTGGTCATGGCCGCCGATCTCGCCGGCCTGACCCTGCCGGACACCATGGACCACCTGCCGAGCCACGATATCGGCCGTTTCGTCGACGCCAACCTGGCGGTCGAGGAGGCGGGGCTTGCGGCCAAGCCGGCGCTGGCCGAGATCATCGGCGCGATCCGCCCGACGACCGGGCTGTTCGTCATCGAGGATCCGGTGACCGGACCGCAGGCGACGGTGCTGTGCGTGCAGGATAACGATCTTGCCGGCATCATGCTGCTGGCCGTTGCGCCCGACGAGCGGCGGCGCGGGCTGGGGCTGGAAATCCTGTCTGCGGCGCTGCGCTGGGCGCGCATGCGCGGCGCGCGCACCGCCTGGCTGCAGGTGGTGGCCGAGAATGCCCCGGCGCTCTCGCTCTACCGCAAGCTCGGCTTTGCCGAATCCTATCGTTACTGCTACTGGCGGGAGGCCTGAGGGGCGATGAGCGAGCGCAAGATCGTGCTGGTGAGCGCCTGCGCGCTGATCGATACCGACAACCGCGTCCTTCTCGCCCAGCGGCCGGAAGGCAAGTCGCTGGCGGGTCTCTGGGAGTTTCCCGGTGGCAAGGTGGAGGCGGGCGAAACGCCGGAAGAAGCGCTGATTCGCGAATTGCGCGAGGAACTGGGAATCGAGACCAAGGTCGCATGCCTGGCGCCGCTGACCTTCGCCAGCCATACCTACGAGACTTTCCATCTTTTGATGCCGCTGTTCGTCTGCCGCCGCTACGAAGGCATTCCGCAGGGACGCGAGGGACAGACGCTGAAATGGGTCAAGCCTTTGGCGCTGCGCGACTATCCGATGCCACCGGCCGATGAGCCGCTGATCCCCATCCTGCAGGACCTCCTGTAGAAGACAGCTTTCTCGACGTCATTAACAGATCGTTTATCTTGCTTTGGCAATGATAGGGCGATTCAAGCATGATGTGTTCGAAGGGCTTGATATGGTCGACGAAGAGGCGTGGAAAACCGATCGCATGCGCGAGAGGTCGTCGAATAAGACGGAACGATCCGGTGCGTTGAACATCGCGCTGGTTTTTGGCGTGGCCGGAATTGCGCTGACGCTGATCCTGACGCCGATGCTGGCCGGAAACAGCGAACGCAAGACGGCGGCGGCGCCGCAGAATTACGACATGATCACCACCGGTTCGATCGAATCATCTGATGGAGGCGGCAGGCGTTACACGTTGCGCCGCAGCGTGCTGCAGGAAACACCGGGTTCCGTCTGCATCGTCGAGGGGTACGGCGCGGATTCCGGCTGCTGAACGACAGCGTGCCGGCACGGGACATCGTGCGGCGGCACGCGTGCATTTCCAGGAAAATCGGGCACCGGTTTTCCGGATTGCGAAATGCTGGTAAAAATAGAAAGTGGCCTTGGGGAGTTTACGAATGCGCCGGATTTCAAGGCTGATGCGGGATGCCGGCGGCAGCGTGCCGATGGAATACGGGCTCATCGCCGCGCTGGTGTCGATCGCAGTCTTGTACAGCGTCGGTGGCTTCGCCAATGGCTTTCAGCACGTCTACGGCCTGGTGTCCAACACGATGGACAACAGTTCGCCCTGATCGGCGCCGTCGTTCTTCTTCGGATCGCTGAACGGGCCCGGCTTTTCCGGGATATGCTCACTTCTCCAGCTTGACCTCCGTCGCCTTCAAGGCGTCGGCCAGCCGCGCCTTGGCCGAGCCCGGCTTCAGCGGCTTCTGCTGGCTTTCATGCGGCGCCCAGCCGGAGGCGTAGACGATCGAGAAGGTGGCGCGGATGCGCCCGTCCGCATCGGAGTAACGCTCGGCATAGAGTTCGGCGGCGCGCAGGAAGAAACGGCGCGTCAGCGGCCGGCGGCTGCGGGCGGCGAGCGGGTTGGTCATGCCCATGGCGCGCAGGTCGCGCATCAGGTCGAACAGCGAATCGTAGCGCACCGTATAGGTCTCGGCGTCGACGACGGGCAGCGCGAAGCCTGCGCGTTGCAGGAGAGCGCCGATGTCGCGCACATCCGCGAAGGGAATGACGCGCGGGCTCACGCCGCCATGGATTTCGCTCTCGGCGGCCAGCAGCACCTCGCGCAATTCCTGCAACGTGCCGGCGCCGGGAATGGCGGCGAGCAGCAGCCCGTCCGGCTTCAACGCGCGGCGGATCTGCACCAGCACGCCCGGCGTGTCGTTGGTGAGATGCAGCGACAGCGGCGAGAGCACGAGATTGATCGAGGCGGGGGACAGTTCCGGGGCCTCAAGCGCGGCCTCGCGGGTCGCCAGCGCATTGCCCCGATAGGCGCCGGCCAGCTCGACGCGTTGGATGTCGCCGACCTTGCCGGTGGCGAGCGCGGCCGTCGCGGTCTCCCCGGTCACGTCGAAGAGCGAGACGGCGCTGTCGAAGCGCCGCTCGATGATGGCGAGGCGCGATGCCAGTTCCTCGGCGGCGATGTCGAGCAGAAAGGTTGCCTTCGGATCGAAGGCCTGCAACGCCCGCCGGCGATTGCCGGAAACCAGCGCCTGATCGAAAATGATGTCCATGCCGCGCGTCCGATGGGTTGTGAGGTGATCCGCATGCCGCCTCTCGCGCGAGGGCGTGCGGCGTGCTAGGCTCGCCTCCGGGGAAAGACGGGGGATCCCGATGACGGCTTCAGATGAGATCCCGGACGAGCAAAGTCAACCGCCGGAGCAATACCATCGCATGCGCGATAGGGTTTTGCGCCCGGAGCTTCGAAAAAATGCGCTTGCCGGTCTGTTGAGCGGTCTCGGGCAGCTGGTCGATATCGTCTATCCGCCGGTTTGCCCCGGTTGCGGCGTGACGCTCGGTTCGCATCGCGGCTTGTGCGCGCGCTGCTGGGCCGGCATCCGTTTCATCGAACGGCCCTATTGCGAGGTACTCGGCCTGCCGTTTTCGCGCGATCTCGGGCCCGGTATCCTCAGCGCCGAGGCGATTGCCGAGCCGCCCGCCTTCGATCGTCTGCGCTCGGTGGCCGTTCATGCGGGCGTGGCGCGGCGTCTGGTGCATGGGCTGAAGTATCGCGACCGCACCGATCTGGCGACGATGATGGCCGCCTGGATGCTGCGCGCCGGCGATGGCACGGTCGAAGCCGCCGATGCCATCCTGCCGGTGCCGCTGCACCGCTTCCGCATGATGTCGCGCAAGTTCAACCAGTCGGCGGAACTGGCTCGCCATCTGGCGCGGCTGGCGGACAAGCCATTGCTGGCGACGACGCTGCTGCGCGTCAAGCGCACGACACAGCAGGTCGGCCTCGGGGTCTCGGCGCGCGAGGACAATGTGCGCGGCGCTTTCAGGGTTGCGGCCGGCCGCAAGGCGGATGTCGCGGGCAAGCGGCTGGTGCTGGTCGACGACGTCTATACGACGGGAGCGACGGTTTCGGCGGCCGTGCGGGTGCTGCGCCGGGCGGGCGCCGCCGATATCACGGTTTTGACCTTTGCAAGGGCGCTCGGCAATTCTATATGACGACGAAGAGGCATCGTCGCCGAACGGGCGCGGGCCGGAGGAAACGGAGAGCTCCATGGCGTCTGTCGTCATCTATACGCGCGATTTCTGCGGCTATTGCGCCCGCGCCAAGCAGTTGCTGGAAAACAAGGGCGTCGTTTACGTCGAGCACAATGCGACGGCGAACCCGGATGCACGCCAGGAAATGTATGCCAAGGCCAATGGCCGCACCACGTTTCCGCAGATCTTCATCGGCGAGCACCATGTCGGCGGCTGCGACGACCTGTACGCCCTCGACCGCGAGGGACGGCTCGATCCGCTGCTGGCGCAGGGAGCGTGACACCCATGAGTTTCAAGGCTGCCGCCATCCAGATGTGTTCCGGTGTCGACCCTGAGCGCAATGCCGCCGATATGGCGCGGCTGGTGCGCGAGGCGGCGGCGGAGGGGGCGATCTACGTCCAGACGCCGGAAATGACCGGCGCGCTGCAGCGCGACCGCCAGGCCATGCGCGCCGTTCTCCGGGGCGAAGGCGACGACCTGATCCTCCGGGAAGGCCGCAACCTTGCCGCCGCGCTCGGCATCTACATGCATATCGGCTCGACGGCGATCGCGCGTGACGACGGCAAGATTGCCAATCGCGGTTTCCTGATCGGCCCGGATGGCGACATCATCTGCCGATACGACAAGATCCACATGTTCGACGTCGATCTCGACAATGGCGAGAGCTGGCGCGAAAGTGCTGCCTACCAGCCTGGCAGCGAGGCGCGCATCGCGTCTCTGCCCTTTGGCGAACTCGGCTTCACCATCTGCTATGACGTGCGCTTTCCCGAACTGTTCCGCCGGCAGGCGGTGAACGGCGCGCAGGTGATTTCCGTGCCCGCCGCCTTCACCCGCCAGACTGGCGAAGCCCATTGGGAAGTGCTCTTGCGCGCGCGCGCCATCGAAAACGGTGTCTTCATCGTCGCGGCGGCGCAGGCCGGAAGGCATGAGGACGGGCGGGAAACCTTCGGCCATTCGATGATCGTCGATCCTTGGGGCCGGGTTCTGGCCGAGGCGGGGCCGACGGGCGAGGCGGTCGTCCTCGCCGAGATCGATGTCGGGGCCGTCAAGGCGGCGCATCAGCGCATTCCCAACCTTGCCAATGCGCGCGAATTCTCGCTGGAAAAGATCGCCGGTCCAGGGAGTGCCGGAGGGTGATCCGATACGACCTCATCTGCGATGCCGGGCATGATTTCGATGCCTGGTTTTCCGGCAGCGCCGATTTCGACAGCCAGCGACAGCGTGGATTTCTGAGCTGCCCTGTCTGCGGCTCAGCGCATGTGTCGAAGACGCTGATGGCGCCTTCGGTGACCACCGGCCGGCAGAAGGAAGCGATACAATCGCTCGTCACCGGCGAAGCGCAGAAGCAGGTGATGGCGAAACTGCGCGAGGCGGTGGCCACCATCCGCGCCAATGCCGAGGATGTCGGGGCGCGTTTCCCCGAGGAGGCCCGCAAGATCCATTACGGAGAGGCCGAGCAACGGGGCATCATCGGTGAAGCCAAACCCGACGAGGCTCTGGCGCTGCTGGAGGAAGGCATCGAGATCGCGGCGTTGCCGGTCCTGCCTGACGAGACGAACTGATCCGGCTCCTGCTCAAGCCGGTTTTATCGCACCGGAACGAAGCGCTCTCTCCGTCCCCTTCTCGTTCTCGCCCGCGGGATGATCAGGCTGCAGGCCGTTTCGCCAGCATCATGTAGTTGACATCCATGTCGGCGGAGAGGTTCCAGCGGTCCTGCAGGGGATTGTAGAACACGCCGGTGCGGTGGACGATCTCGAGGCCGGCGGCGGAGATCGGTTTTTCCAGCTCTTCGGGGCGCACCAGCTTGTCGTATTGATGCGTGCCGCGCGGCAGCCAGCGCAGGATGTTCTCCGCCGCGAAGATGGCGAGTGCGGCAGCCTTCAGCGTTCGGTTGATGGTGGCGACGAACATCAGCCCGCCGGGACGCACCATGCCGGCACAGGTCGACACGAACAGGTCGACATCGGCGACATGCTCGACCACTTCCATGTTCAGCACCGCGTCGAAGCTTTCGCCGGCCTCGGCAAGCTGCTCGGCGCTCATGGCGCGGTAATCGACCTCGACGCCGGATTGTGCCGCATGGGTCGAGGCGATGCCGATATTCTTTTCCGAGGGGTCGGCGCCGACGACTTGTGCGCCCATGCGCGCCACCGGCTCCGACAGCAGCCCGCCGCCGCAGCCGATATCCAGCACCCGCAAGCCTTCGAGCGGGCGGGGGCTGCGCGGATCACGGCCGAAATTCTCGCAGATGCGCTCGCGCAGATAGGCAAGCCGCACCGGATTGAACTTGTGCAGCGGCCGGAACTTCCCGGCCGGATTCCACCATTCGGCGGCCATTGCCGAAAATCGGTCGACTTCGCCCTGGTCGATCGTCGTGGGGGCGGCTTCGCGCATGGCTTCGTCCTCGTCTTGACCCGTTCTCAACCCGTGAAGTCGGACGATCGGGCCCGCATGTCAAGGGCGCGACAGGGACGACGGGCGGCGAAATCGCCGGCGCATCGTCGCAGGATGCCGCATAGGTTGCTGAATTTGTAAAAATAAGGCAAAGCCGCCACCGGCCGATCTCAAAAAAGCCAAAACCCGCCCTATCATTTTCCTTGGTGGGCCAAGGCCGATGTCGATTCCATCGGGGTTTCGGCGGCCGGGTTCGAGCGGGAGAGTAAACTGTGAGAAATATGATCAAGCGTGCATTGATTGCTTGTGCGCTGCTGGCCGCGCCGGTGGTGGCGATGGCGGCCGAAGGGTTCGCGACCACGAACGTCAACCTGCGGTCGGGACCGAGCACGGCCTATCCGGCTGTCATCGTCGTGCGCGCCGGCGCGCCGTTGAACGTCTACGGCTGCCTTGCCGACGTGCCGTGGTGCGATGTTTCCTTCCGCGGCATTCGCGGCTGGATGGCCGGCCGCTATATCCAGACCGTCTATCGCCAGCGCCGCGTCTATGTCGCCCCGGAATATTATCGTCCGCTCGGCATTCCCGTCATCCAGTTCGATCTCGATCGCTATTGGGATCGCAACTACCGCAGCCGCGATTTCTATCGTGACCGTGACCGCTGGCGGCGCGAATACCGTCCGCGCTACGACGACAACGGCTACGAGAGCGACCGCGAGCGCCTGATGCGCCGCCGCGCCGAGCGCAGCTGGGACGATGGCGACAACGGCTGGAACAACGACAATGGCGGCGACTATCGCCGATACGACCGCAATCGCGAGCGCCGCTGGGACCAGGGCCAGCAGGACGACTTCGGAAATCCCGGGCGCAACCGCCGCGACGACCGTCCCCGCCAGCCGCCGCCGCAGCCGGTCGAGCCGCAGCAGCCGCAGTTCCAGCCGCCGCAGGTCGACAATGGCGGCGGCGAGGCACAGCCGCCGCGCATCGTTCGGCCGCGTCGCCACGATTGCACCACCGATACCGATTGCTGATCGATAGCGTCGGATAAATTGGAGCGGCCGCGTCAGGTTTTCCGGCGCGGCCGTTTCGCAATCGGGCTTTTCGGGCTTCGTCCCGGCCGATCCCCATGCGTCATAAGCGCGTCACAGGCCGAATTCGGCCCGCGAGGCCATTGCGCCAGACGGGCGATTTCGCTAAGAGACCCCCCGGAAACGCCGTGGCCGGCAAGGCGCGGCAGTGGATTGGGCTGGCGCCTCACGGCGCCCACAGGCATCTGGAATGAGCCAATGGCACGCATCGTGATGAAATTCGGCGGCACCTCCGTCGCGGATCTGGACCGTATTCACAATGTTGCCCGTCACGTCAAACGTGAGGTGGATGCCGGCCATGAGGTGGCGGTGGTCGTTTCGGCCATGTCGGGCAAGACCAACGAACTGGTTGCCTGGGTGCAGAACATGCCCAAGGTCGCGGGCGCCGATTCCCCCTTCTACGACGCGCGTGAATATGACGCCATCGTCGCCTCCGGCGAGCAGGTGACGTCAGGCCTGCTGGCGATCGCGCTGCAGTCGATCGGCGTCAACGCGCGGTCCTGGCAGGGCTGGCAGATTCCGATCCGCACCGACAACGCCCATGGCGCCGCCCGCATCCTCGAAATCGACGGCGGTGACATCATCCGCCGCATGCAGGAGGGCCAGGTCGCCGTCGTCGCCGGCTTCCAGGGGCTCGGTCCCGACAATCGCATCGCGACGCTCGGACGCGGCGGCTCCGACACCTCGGCCGTGGCGATCGCCGCCGCCGTCAAGGCCGACCGCTGCGACATCTATACCGATGTCGATGGCGTCTACACCACCGATCCGCGCATCGAGCCGAAGGCGCGGCGCATGAAGAAGATCGCCTTCGAGGAAATGCTCGAAATGGCTTCGCTCGGCGCCAAGGTGCTGCAGGTGCGCTCGGTCGAGCTCGCCATGGTGCACAAGGTCCGCACCTTCGTTCGCTCCAGTTTTATAGACCCCGACGCGCCGGGCATGGGCGATTTCGACAACCCGCCCGGAACGCTGATTTGTGACGAGGAAGAGATCGTGGAACAGGAAGTCGTAACCGGCATTGCCTATGCCAAGGATGAAGCCCAGATTTCGCTGCGCCGCGTTTCCGACCGGCCCGGCGTCGCGGCCGCCATCTTCGGACCGCTGGCGGAGAGCCACATCAATGTCGACATGATCGTCCAGAATATTTCCGAGGACGGCTCGCGCACCGACATGACCTTCACGGTTCCCTCGGGGGACCTGGAAAAGGCGGCGAAGATCCTCGCCGACAACAAGGAGCGCATCGGCTTCGACGTCATCCAGAGCGAATCAGGCTTGGTGAAGGTGTCGGTCATCGGCATCGGCATGCGCTCGCATGCGGGCGTCGCCGCCACCGCCTTCCGGGCGCTGTCGGAAAAAGGCATCAACATCAAGGCGATTACGACCTCGGAAATCAAGATTTCCATCCTGATCGACGGTGCCTATGCCGAACTTGCTGTACGGACTTTGCATTCCTGCTACGGTCTCGATAAAAGCTGAACTTGATCCGGTCGTGACCGGCTGCGGCAAGACCCGCGGCCAGCCTTCCGGGTGAGGCAATGAAGAGCGGGAGCATGCACGCGATGAGAGACCTGTCCGCAGGTCCGCGCGTCCTGCTCAAGCGGCTGCGCGAATTGATGGCGGAGCCGCTTGGGCCTCAGGAGCGCCTGGACCAGATTGTTCGCCAGATTGCGCAGAACATGGTTGCGGAAGTGTGCTCCGTCTATGTGCTGCGCGCCGATGGCGTTCTCGAACTCTATGCGACCGAGGGCCTGAACAAGGACGCGGTCCATCTCGCCCAGCTCAAGATGGGCCAGGGCCTCGTCGGCACCATCGCGGCCAGCGCTCAACCGCTGAACCTCTCCGACGCCCAGGCGCATCCCGCCTTCCGCTACCTGCCGGAGACCGGCGAAGAAATCTACCATTCCTTCCTCGGCGTGCCGATCCTGCGGGCGGGACGCACGCTCGGCGTCCTCGTCGTCCAGAACAAGGCGCAGCGCAATTATCGCGAGGAAGAAGTCGAGGCGATGGAGACCACCGCCATGCTTCTGGCGGAAATGGTGGCGACGGGCGAGCTCAAGAAGATCACCCGCCCCGGCCTCGAACTCGATCTCAGCCGCCCGGTCACCATCGAGGGCGACGGCTATAACGAGGGCATCGGCCTCGGTTACGTCGTCCTGCACGAGCCGCGCATCGTCGTCACCAACCTCTTGAACGACGATGCCGACAAGGAAGTCAATCGCCTGGCCGAAGCGCTCGGTTCGCTGCGCATCTCCATCGACGACATGCTGTCGCGCCGCGATGTCTCGATGGAGGGCGAGCATCGCGAGGTGCTCGAAACCTACCGCATGTTCGCGCATGACCGCGGCTGGGTGCGCAAGCTCGAAGAGGCGATTCGCAACGGGTTGACGGCGGAAGCCGCGGTCGAGAAGGTGCAAAGCGACACCAAGGCGCGGATGATGCGCCTGACCGATCCCTATCTGCGCGAGCGGATGCATGATTTCGACGATCTCGCCAATCGCCTGCTGCGGCAGCTAACCGGCTTCGGGCCGGGCGCAACCGGCGACGGCCTGCCGCAGGATGCGATCATCCTGGCGCGTGCCATGGGCGCTGCCGAACTGCTCGACTATCCGCGCGCCAACCTGCGCGGTCTCATCCTCGAGGAGGGGGCGGTCACCAGCCATGTGGTGATCGTCGCCCGCGCCATGGGCATTCCGGTGGTCGGCCAGGCGGCCGGCGTCGTGGCGCTCGCTGAAAACGGCGACGCCATGATCATCGATGGCGACGAGGGGCTGGTGCATCTGCGGCCGGTCAACGACCTGCAGCGCGCTTACGAGGAAAAGGTCAAGCTGCGCGCCCGCCGGCAGGAGCAGTTCCGGGCGTTGCGCGATGTCGAGCCGATCACCCGCGACGGCCGCCGCATCAATCTGCAGATGAATGCCGGCCTGCTGGTCGATCTGCCGCAGCTCTTCGAATCCGGCGCCTCTGGCATCGGCCTGTTCCGCACAGAATTGCAATTCATGATCGCCTCGAAGATGCCGAAGGCGGAGGAGCAGGAAGAATTCTATCGCGCCGTGCTGCGCCAGGCGGCCGGGCGGCCGGTGACCTTCCGCACGCTGGATATCGGCGGTGACAAGGTCGTGCCCTATTTCCGCGGACATGAGGAAGAGAACCCGGCGCTCGGCTGGCGGGCGATCCGCCTGGTGCTTGACCGGCCCGGCCTGTTGCGCACCCAGCTTCGGGCGCTCTTGAAGGCCTCGGCCGGGGCCGAACTGAAGATGATGATCCCGATGGTCACCGAGGTCCCTGAGATTCGGGCGGTGCGCGATCTCTTCCAGAAGGAGCTCCAGCACCTGTCGAAATTCGGCCATCCGCTGCCGCGCAAGCTGCAGTTCGGGGCGATGCTGGAAGTGCCGGCGCTGCTCTGGCAGCTCGACGAATTGATGGCCGAGGTCGATTTCGTCTCGGTCGGCTCCAACGACCTGTTCCAGTTCTCGATGGCGGTGGATCGCGGCAATGCTCGCGTTGCCGATCGTTTCGATACGCTGGGACGGCCGTTCCTGCGCATCCTGCGCGACATCGCCCGCGCCGGTGAGCGCAACGGCACAACCGTGACGCTGTGCGGCGAGATGGCCGGCAAGCCGCTTTCGGCCATGGCCCTGCTCGGCATCGGCTATCGTTCGGTGTCGATGTCGCCGACCTCGATCGGTCCGGTCAAGGCCATGCTGCTCGGCCTCGATGTCGAGCAACTGGCCGAGATGCTGAACACGGCGCTGGACGAGCGGTCGCCGAGCATGTCGATCCGCGAAATCCTGACGCAATTCGCGCAGGCGCACAATATTCCGCTCTGAGGCGGACAATTTTATCTTTACGCAATTCCGGGCGCAAACCGCTTCATGCTTTTGCCGGATTGCCGTCGTGAACCGGAGTATCGCTTGGCCCAGCTTCCTGTCGAGAAAATGCGCGAACTGGAACGCCGGTTCGGCGAGATCGAGGCGCGCATGTCCGCCGGGCCGGCGGCCGACGTCTACGTGAAGCTTGCCTCGGAATATTCCGAGTTGCAGCCGGTCGTCGCCCGCATCCGCGACTACCACAAGGCCGAAGCCGAACTGGCCGATCTCGACACGCTGCTCTCCGACAAAGGTGTCGACCGCGAGATGCGCGATCTCGCCGAAATGGAGCTTCCGGATGTCAAGGCGCGGCTGGAGGCGCTGGAAAAAGATATCCAGATCCTGCTCCTGCCCAAGGACGCCGCCGACGAGAAGAGCGCCATCCTCGAAATCCGCGCCGGCACCGGCGGTTCGGAAGCGGCGCTGTTCGCGGGCGATCTTTTCCGCATGTACGAGCGTTTCGCCGCTGGCAAGGGTTGGAAAGTCGAGGTGCTCTCGGCCAGCGACGGCGATGCCGGCGGCTTCAAGGAAATCATCGCGACGATTTCCGGACGCGGCGCGTTTGCGCGGCTGAAATTCGAATCGGGTGTACACCGCGTGCAGCGCGTGCCGGAAACCGAGGCCAGCGGTCGCATCCATACGTCGGCAGCCACGGTCGCCGTGCTGCCTGAAGCAGAGGAGATCGACATCGACATCCGGCCGGAAGACATTCGCATCGATACGATGCGGTCCTCGGGCGCCGGAGGCCAGCACGTCAATACCACCGATTCGGCTGTTCGTATCACCCATCTGCCGACCGGTCTTATCGTGACCAGCTCGGAAAAGAGCCAGCACCAGAACCGCGCCAAGGCGATGCAGGTCCTGCGCTCGCGCCTCTACGACATCGAACGGCAGAAGGCCGACAGTGAACGTTCCGCCGACCGCAAGAGCCAGGTCGGTTCCGGCGACCGTTCCGAGCGCATTCGCACCTATAATTTCCCGCAGGGACGAGTGACCGACCACCGCATCAACCTGACGCTCTACAAGCTCGACCGGATGATGGAGGGCGAGATCGACGAGATCGTCGATGCGCTGATCGCCGATTACCAGGCGGGGCAACTCGCCCAGCTCGGCGAGCAGCAGCCATGACCGGCACCGGCGACCGGCGGCTGGCGGATGTTGTCCGGGCGGCGCGGTCGCGTCTCGCCGAGGCCGGCCTGGCGGATGCGGCCATCGAGACGCGTATGCTGATCGGCGGCCTGCTCGGCCTCGACGCGACCGAGATGTTTACCGGTGGCGACCGTATTCTCAGTGAATCGGAGGTCGCAAAGATCGATGCGGCGCTCGAACGGCGGCTGAAGCGCGAGCCGGTGCATCGCATTCTGGGCGCGCGTGGCTTTCACGGCTTGCATCTGACCCTGTCGCCGCAGACGCTGGAGCCGCGTCCCGATACCGAGGTTCTGGTCGAAGCCGTCCTGCCGCATGCATGGCGCATCGCGGCCGGGGAGGGGAGGGTCGATATCCTCGATCTCGGCGTCGGCACCGGCGCCATCGGGCTGGCGCTGCTGAAGGCATGTCCCGAGGCGCATGTGCTCGGCACCGACATTGCCGGGGGCGCCCTTGCAACGGCACGGGAGAATGCCCATATCAACGGCGTGGCGGAACGCTACCGGACGCTTGCCAGCGACTGGTTTTCGCAGGTGACGGGCCGATTTCACATCATCGTCTCAAATCCGCCCTATATCGCATCCAAGATCATCGAGGCGCTGGAACCGGAGGTCAGGAACTTCGACCCCATGGCGGCGCTGGATGGCGGGCCGGACGGGCTCGACGCCTACAGGGCCATCGCCCGGGGTGCTGCGGCCCATCTCATGCCGGACGGCATCGTCGCCCTTGAAATCGGATATGATCAGACGGAAACGGTGAGCGCGATTTTTGCAGCGCAAGGCTTCGTTTTCAGCGAGATGGCCAGGGACTATGGCGGCAATGACCGGGTCCTTGTGTTTATGGGCAACAGGTCTGGATAAAGTGCCGCCAAAACCCAGCATATTTTATCGCATCTGCGAGAAAATGCTTGGATTTCCAAGGGAAGCGGGATAGTTTGCCTTTACGTGTCGGGCAGTCGGGGCGAGCGAGATTCGCTCGAGTCTTCTTAAGGCCACAGGTTCTCTCAGATGAGAGTTTCACGGGGTTGAGTACTTCCGGCACGTGAATCAGGTAATTTGACTTGATGTCAGAGCGGATCGGCGCCCCCGCGTCCTCTGCAACCGGCGCTTTTGGGCTTTGATCGGATTTCCGATCCGTCCGCGGCGCTTCCTACACCACCATATATGAACATTCAGGTGAGCGAATCGATGAGGCCAGGACAGCAGAACAAGCGCGGTCGAGGGCGTGGCAATAACAATAATAACAACAACAATGGCGGCAACAACAATTTCAACCGCAAGGGTTCCAATCCGCTGACCCGGACCTATGACAGCTCCGGTCCCGATATCAAGATTCGCGGAACCGCCCAGCATATCGCCGAGAAATATGCCGCGCTTGCGCGAGATGCCCAAAGTTCAGGCGACCGCGTCATGGCGGAAAACTACCTCCAGCACGCCGAGCATTACAACCGCATCATCGCTGCCGCACAGGCGCAGATGCAGGAACGCTTCCAGCGTGACGACCGCAACGATTATGCCGATCGCGACAGCGACGACATGGACGCTGTCGGCAACGACATGGACGACGCCGCCATGGAAGCGCAGCCGGTGCAGGCGCCCGCGCCGCAGCAGCCGCAACCGCGCCGCCAGCACAACAACGAGCGTCAGCATGCGCCGCGCCAGACCGCTCAGGCCCAGTCACAGCCGCCCCAGCCCCAACCGGTGGCCCCGGTTGCCGCCGCGCCGGAACCGGTTGCCGCTACCGAGCCTGCCCCGGAACCGGCGCCCGCGCCGGCTCCCGTCATCGATGGCAGCGGCCCGCAGCCGGTGATCGAAGGCACGCCGGCCGAAGTGGCGATCGAGGCGGAAGAGGCCGCCGCGCCGCGCGCCAAGACGCCGCGCCGCCGCACCGGCGCCGCCACCCGTCCGCGCCGCCAGCCGCGCCGCGCCGGTGGCGAGGAAGCTGCCGAAGGCGAAGCCTCCGGCGAGACGCCCGCTCTGGAAGCGGCCGGCTCGGAATAAACAGTTTTTTCCTGACGATTTGCAGAACCCCGGCCTTGCCGGGGTTTTTGCGTTTCGGGCCTCGGTTCTTCTGATTTGGCGAATGCGGCTGCTCTTGCCGAATTCTCGCACGAAACTCCTCGATGCCCTCTTTAAACGGGCGATTTGCTCTCCCATATCCATTTCGAAAGCGAGGCCAATCCCAACTGCCCCGCCATCCGGTTCGCCTGAACGGGAACCGATCCTATCCCGCCGTTTCGCGCCGATACGGGCGAAGCGGACTTCTGGAGGTACATCATGAACGTTGAAAAATATTCCGAGCGGGTTCGCGGCTTCCTGCAATCGGCGCAGACCTATGCGCTGGCCGAGGGGCATCAGCAATTCACCCCCGAACACGTATTGAAAGTACTGCTTGACGACGACCAGGGCATGGCTTCGTCACTCATCCAGCGTGCCGGCGGCAATCCGCGCGATGCGCGCCTCGCCAACGACGCTGCCCTTGCCAAGTTGCCCAAGGTTTCCGGCGGCAACGGCAATGTCTATCTGTCGGCGCCGCTGGCCAAGGTCTTCTCGACTGCCGAGGACGCCGCCAAGAAGGCGGGCGACAGCTTCGTTACCGTCGAACGCCTGCTTCTGGCGCTGGCCATCGAGCCGAGCGCATCTACCTCCGAGACCCTGAAAAAGGCCGGCGTCACCGCGACCGCGCTCAACCAGGTCATCAACGACATCCGCAAGGGCCGCACCGCCGACAGCGCCAATGCCGAACAGGGTTTTGATGCGCTGAAGAAATATGCCCGCGACCTGACGGCGGAAGCCCGCGAAGGCAAGCTCGACCCGGTGATCGGCCGTGACGACGAAATCCGCCGCACCATTCAGGTTCTGTCGCGCCGCACCAAGAACAATCCGGTGCTGATCGGCGAGCCCGGCGTCGGCAAGACCGCCATCGCCGAAGGTCTGGCGTTGCGCATCGTCAATGGCGACGTGCCCGAATCGCTGAAGGACAAGAAGCTGATGGCGCTCGACATGGGCGCGCTGATCGCCGGCGCGAAATTCCGCGGCGAGTTCGAGGAGCGTTTGAAGGCAGTCCTGAACGAGGTCCAGTCGGAAAACGGCGAGATCATCCTGTTCATCGACGAGATGCACACGCTGGTCGGCGCCGGCAAGGCCGATGGCGCCATGGATGCGTCGAACCTGTTGAAGCCAGCGCTGGCCCGCGGCGAGTTGCATTGTGTCGGCGCGACCACGCTCGACGAATACCGCAAGCATGTGGAGAAGGATCCGGCGCTGGCGCGTCGTTTCCAGCCTGTTATCGTCGATGAGCCGACGGTCGAGGATACGATCTCGATCCTGCGCGGGTTGAAGGAGAAATACGAGCAGCACCACAAGGTGCGGATCTCCGATTCGGCACTGGTGGCGGCTGCGACGCTCTCCAACCGCTACATCACCGACCGTTTCCTGCCCGACAAGGCCATCGACCTGGTGGACGAGGCGGCTGCGCGGCTGCGCATGCAGGTCGATTCCAAGCCGGAGGAACTGGACGAACTGGATCGCCGCATCATCCAGCTCAAGATCGAGCGTGAAGCCCTCAAGCGCGAACCCGATCAGGCCTCGGCCGACCGGTTGCTGCGGCTCGAATCGGATCTCACCTCGCTCGAAGAGCAGGCGGATGCGCTGACGGCCCGTTGGCAATCCGAAAAGCAGAAGCTCGGCCTTGCCGCCGAACTGAAGCGCAAGCTGGACGAAGCGCGCAACGATCTTGCCATCGCCCAGCGCAAGGGTGAGTTCCAGCGCGCCGGCGAACTGGCCTATGGCATCATCCCCGGGCTCGAAAAGGAGCTGGCGGAGGCCGAAGAGCAGGACTCCGGCGCCGGCGGCATGGTGCAGGAAGTCGTGACCCCCGACAACATCGCCCATATCGTCTCCCGCTGGACGGGCATCCCCGTCGACAAGATGCTGGAAGGCGAGCGCGACAAGCTGCTGCGCATGGAAGACGAACTGGCAAAGTCCGTCGTCGGCCAGGGCGATGCGGTGCAGGCGGTGTCGCGTGCGGTTCGCCGGTCTCGCGCCGGTCTGCAGGATCCCAACCGGCCCATCGGTTCGTTCATCTTCCTCGGGCCTACGGGCGTGGGCAAAACCGAATTGACCAAGGCGCTGGCGCGCTTCCTGTTCGACGACGAGACCGCGCTGGTGCGCATGGACATGTCCGAATATATGGAAAAGCATTCCGTTTCCCGCCTGATCGGCGCCCCTCCGGGCTATGTCGGTTATGACGAGGGCGGTGCGCTGACTGAGGCCGTTCGCCGCCGTCCCTATCAGGTCGTGCTGTTCGACGAGATCGAAAAGGCGCATCCGGATGTGTTCAACGTGCTGCTGCAGGTGCTGGACGACGGTCGCCTGACCGACGGACAGGGCCGCACGGTCGATTTCAAGAACACGATCATCATCATGACCTCCAATCTGGGGGCTGAATACCTGACGAACCTGCGCGACGACGAGGATAGTTCGGCGGTGCGCGATCAGGTGATGGACGTGGTCAAGGCGTCGTTCCGGCCGGAATTCCTCAACCGCGTCGACGAGATCATCCTGTTCCACAGGCTGCGTCGCAGCGAGATGGGCGCCATCGTCGAAATCCAGCTCAAGCGGCTGGTCTCGCTGCTCGCCGAGCGCAAGATAACCCTCGATATGGACGAGGATGCCCGCGCCTGGCTGGCCGACAAGGGGTACGATCCGGTTTACGGCGCGCGTCCGCTGAAGCGCGTCATCCAGAAATACGTCCAGGATCCGCTGGCCGAGAAGATTCTCGGCGGTGAGGTGCCGGACGGATCGCGGATCCACATCACCTCCGGAACGGACCGGCTGCTATTCTCGGTTCGCGACCAGGTCAGCAAGGCCGCGTAACCGCGCAGTCGGACAAAAAGAAATGAAGACGGCGGGTCATTGGCCCGCCGTTTGCATATCTGGTTATGCAACGCTTACTTCTTGGCGATCTGCTTGCTCTTGTCGTCGGACTTCAAAAGCGCGTCGATGCGCTTGCGTTCGACTTCGAATTTCGCCAGCGCATCGCCCTCCAGCGATTTGCCGCCGGGCAGGCGCACGCGCAACGGATCGACCTTGGTGCCGTTGACGATCAGTTCGTAATGCAGATGCGGGCCGGTCGACAGGCCGGTCGTGCCGATCCAGCCGATCACCTGTCCCTGTTTGACCTTGGCGCCGGGGGTCACGCCCTTGGCGATGGCGCTCTGGTGATTGTAGGAGGAGACATAGCCATTGGCGTGGCGGATCAGCGTCTGGTTGCCGTAGCCGCCGGAATCCCAGCCGGCCTTTTCGACGGTGCCGTTGCCGGCGGCGATGATCGGCGTGCCGCGTGGGGCTGCCCAGTCGGTGCCGGTATGCATGCGCGAATAGCCGAGGATCGGATGGCGACGCATGCCGAAACCCGACTTGAACACGCCGTTCGGCACGGGATTGCGCAGCAGGAACTGGCGGATGCTCTTGCCGTTCTCGTCGAAATAATCGACGCTCATGTCTTCCGGGTCTTGATAGCGGTAGAAACGCGTATCGTTTTCGCCGAAATGGGCATCCACATAGAGCAGTTCCGAATCGGCGGTCGCCTTGCCGCTGCCGTCGGTCACCGAGAAAAAGGCTTCCAGTGTATCCGTCGGCTTCAGTTGCGCCTGGAAATCGACATTGCTGGCCAGAAGCTTGATGATCAGCGCCGTCATTTCCTTGTTCATGCCATAGGAAAACGCGGCGCGATAAATGCCGTCATAGACGCGCGGCAGATCCCGGGCGGCCACGGTCGGCGTCGCCCGGTCGTCGAAGGCGGTGGCGATCGCTTCCAGCATCGGCGGTTCAGCGCCGCGCACGAACGCGCCCTTGTCATCGCGGGCAATGGTGCCGACATGAGCGGCGCGGCGGTAGAGGCTGGCGCGCACGACGGTCGCTTCCTCGCCCTTCTGGACGATGCCGATGCGCAGCACGTCGCCGGCCGACAGCGTAGCCTCCGGCAGAAGCTTGGCGATGTTCTCGGCGATCTCCGCGCTCTGCGCCTTGGCATAACCGGAATCGGCCATGGCGCGCTCGACGGATGTGTCGCTGTTGACGGGAATGATGTCGTCGGCGAATTCCGGTGTGTTCGACGTCACCGATTCCGGGGCGGTGACCGACATGTTTTCCTCGAGGATGCGGGCGGCGCTGAGACCCTCGGCCAGGTCGACGTCGCCATCGGCGGCAAAGCGCTGCGGATCGACGTAATAAAGTGCGGCCACCTGGCTATCGCCGTCGGTCAGCACCGAACCGTTGGAGCGGACGTTCTCTTCGACTTCTTCCAGCGACATGGAGGGCGCATAGGTATAGTGCGAGCCATGGGTCGGGAAAGCGACGGTTTTCAGGCTGACTTCCGATTCGACGTCGGAGCCGTAGATGACCCCCGTGCGTGCCGCGACGGCGGTCGCCCGTTCCTCCGTTGAAAAGATCGACAGCGGATCGAAGGCCGGATAATCCTCCGCTGCGGCGTGGTTCGCGGCCAGCGCCATCTTCACATGGGCAAAGGGTTGGCGCCGGACCAGTTCCTTCTCGCCGTCATGAACAACGGTGGAGACTTCGAGAATCTGCCGATCCACCGGCTTGGCGGCGATCGCGGTCGCAAACAGCCGGCCACCACGCACGACATTGTCGTCGTCGACCGGCTTGGTATCGGTCATGGCATAGGCTTCCGCAGGAATGGCCAGTTGCTGGCGTCCGTCGAGCGCGGCGAACAACGCAACGCCCATGAGGACGCTCGACGTGATGCCTGTCAGAAACGTGCCCGCCAGCCAGCGCAACGATACCTCGCGCCGATCCGGCGCCTGGCGTCCGTCGGCGAGGATCGGCGCCTCAGTGCCGAGGGATCGGACAATGTTCCTGTCAGTGACCACGGTCGAGAATGCCCGCCTTGTTGTCTTTTAAGATTGCCGGCTGGAAGAAGTGCATCTTTCGATGTCTCAAGTCAAACGGCTTGCGACGCGGTCGAACCGCGTTGCGATCGACGAGCATAGATCATTCGAATGTGAAATTGTCAGGGCAGCCGTCGGATGCAGAGCGAGAAAGGCGAACTGCACAAAACCAGCTTGCTTACATAAGGTAAAAACGAACGTTTGATGTCGCTTCAGAAAAAAATGAAGGAGATTCAAGCGATTGCGAGATTTTTGATATTTTTGTTACAGGCCGTGTTGACAGTCGGCGGCTCACCGGCCTATAAGCAGCTCATCAACGAGGGCGGCGCTGTCGCTTGCGAATAAAGGCGCGCCTCGGTAAACCGCACAATCGAACGCTTTCTGCAAGGGTTTCTTGCAATAGGTCGTTCGTCTTGCGTCAGGCCAATCGGTCTGTGTTCTTTGACAAGTTGGTTATGTAGAAGAAAGAGAGACGTGGACGGCGCGTTTGTGTGGAACACAGATAGCGTGACG
>NZ_JARRIR010000026.1:0-35073 GCF_029601685.1 Rhizobium sp. YJ-22
TCGGTGCCGGGAATGTAGAAATAGCCAGTGCCGTAAGCGTCGCAAACGCGGACATATTCCATCGGCTCAGGCTCGGCAGCAACGATGGCGTCGGCAGCCTGGGCACCGGAAACTGCAGCGAGGGCTGCAGCGGAGCCGAGAAGAAGGCTCTTGATGTTCATTTTTGACCTCCAGTCAAAGTTTCATTTGGGTTTGGGTTCTTTTGCTGAAGGACAGCGTTCCCTGCCCCATTCCCGTGTTACAGAAGACGGACGATCCACCGCCTCGCTTCTGAGGGTGAAAATACAAGACCGGGCGGCGCGCGCAATCATCAACTTGTCATCCAGACGTCATTTGCACCGTGTTGCATCGGGCCTGTTGCCAAAAAAACACAAACACCCCTTCCGGCCGCCCCAGTTGTTAACAAGGGATTAATAAGTGCCTGGAAAGAGAGGCTGTTTTACCAATGGCCCGCCTATCGGCAATATGCTTTTAAGAGCATAGACCGGTGATTATGTTTATCTAAAGTTGTATTTTCTTGTCGAGCTTTGCGATTCCCTGAGGCGGGGACGGAGACTCGCTGCTGCGCGTTCACGGTCGAGGCCTCAAATCCCTTTCGAATCGTCGCTGCGACTCGTCCACGGAATCGGCGGAAGATTCGCGCGGAATCGCTACTCACCCCGCAACGAACGGCCGGATGAACAGCATCGCCTCTTACGCATGCGGGAAAGCCCAGAAAAGGACAGTCCGTTTGCTGAAAGAATGGACTCTCGCATCCGCGCTGGTGTGGATCGTCCGAAGGTCTTTCAAAGAAGTTGACCGGCTCGCCCCAGACGGTCGTCTTTATATTGGCCGCCTTGGCGATTTGATAGCCGATTGCGAAGAAGCGTGGATTGAAGAACTCCGCCCATCGCTTTTCGCCGGTACTCTCCAGGTGGTTGCCGCAGTTCACCGGCAACGGCGGGCGTTGGGGCATTGGCCAGCTTCACCGTGTTCTGACCCGCCGCACCTATATCGGCGGCATCGCTTCAAACGCCGCGCCAACAAGGGTGTGGTGAAGCCCGAAGAAGAAATCATCAGCGTCCCCGTGCCGCCCCCGATCGACCTTGAGATATTCAAGGCCGTTCAGAACCGCTTGAAAGTCAACAATCCGAAGGTGACGCCGCCGCGCGTCGTCAGCGGCCCGAACCTGCTGACCGCGGCATTTGCCATTGCGGCAATTGCGGAGGCGCCATGACGCTGAGCACCGGCAAGAACGGCCGCTATCGCTACTATGCCTGCTCGATCCGCGCACGGCAGGGCGACACAGGCTGCACAGGCCGCGCGATCCCAATGGATAAGCTCGACCGCATGGTGGTGACGCATATAGAGCAAAGGCTACTCGATCCCGAGCGGATCGAAGACGTGCTCGCCTCGCGTCTGGATTGCCGGCAAGAGGGTGTCGAGCGGCGCAGCCAGCATATCGCCGAATTGAACCACCGCGCGGCCGAAGCCGACAACCGCCTCAAGCGCCTCTACGACCCCGTTGAGGCCGGTTCGCTCGACCCTGCCGAATCCTCCCTTGCGAGCGCATTGCGGGCCTTACGGCGCTAAGGGATCAGGCACGGGCAGACGCCACGCGGATCGAAGCCATGCTCACAAGCTCCACCCACCAGCGTCTCACGGGAGCAACCGTGCGGAAATTGGCGAGCGCGACTTCGGCTTGGAAAGGGCGGGAATCGGCGTTCCCGTGTTGTCTGACACAGTGATCCGGAATTTATGGGAAAGTCTGGGAATATCCGGGAATACCTGAAATCAGCTTATAATTCAGGTCATTAAGGCGGCACCGGAGGGAACATCCATCCGGCCGCCGTTGACAGCCCCGCCTCTTATATCTGCCATACCCGGCCAGCGCGGGCAAAATCGGGCGCATCCTTCAGCGGTGCTTTCAAAATCGAGCGAAAGCCCTTTAACGCGCCTTCAAGACATTGAAAAATAACAAATGAGCCTTTGAAGCGGCCCGGCGACCAGGCGCGCCGAAAATGCGCTGAACTGGCAGAAATTCCAATTCACTTTTCCACATTCGCATGGGAAAGGCGGAAATTAAGGCGAAAATCTAACGAAATTAGACGCTTAGCGGTTTCTTCGCCTGCGGACCTTTTCCATATGGCCGCTCGACGAGGCTTTGACGCCAGTCGCCGGCAAAATTGAACGTCGGCGCTGGGACCGGCTCGGCGAACCAGAAGTCAGTGAAGGCTGCAACGTTCGGCGCGCAATGCCAGTAGGCTTTGCCATCGGCATCCATTGCCCACCACAATGCGCCCTTTGGCGCAGTTTTCCAGTCGACCTCTGGCATCGCGGACCTCCAATTCGCACCGTCAACTTAAAAAGACGCTAAGTTACCGATATCCTTAAAGAAACCTTAATCCGTAACCATCCGCAACCGGGCGGCGATTTCTAGTAATTGCCTCGCGCCCCTATGGGTTGTCATGAATGCAATCTGCGGCACGCACTATCATCAAGCCAAACGTTTACCGGTTCCGGGTTCCTCCACTGCGCGGGATAGTCGTTCCACCAGCTCGGCCGCCAAGCTGGGAATAACCGCATTGACGATTAGATCATCGCGCACATCGCTCACTCGCGCCAGAAGATCGTTGAAGAGCGCTGCCGCTTCATGGGCGATACGATGCGCCGGCGGCTTCTGACCGGCCTGCACATAGGCGGCTTGCACTGCTTTGTAGAGCTTTTCCATCAAGATCGGGTCGATCTGAAGAGACGGCAGTGGGGCCTTCGAAGGGTCTTCAAACATCGATCCGACGCCGCTCACAAGCCAACTGACATTGATACCGAGATGCTCGTGATACGCGGCGAGCACTGATGCATCAGGAACCCGCTCCCCACGTTCGTAGTGAGCAAGCGCGCTTTTGCTGATGCCTAATGTCGAGGCGAATTCGTCTCGATCGTCCACGCGAAGATGCGTTCGTACCTCTCGCAGGCGACTTCCTAGCGGGGTTTTTGGTTCAACTTCGGGTCTAGCCAAGGTGCGTCACATTAAATCACGTTTGGAGCTTACAAAGCCCCATTTGTGATTTAACCTTTCTGAGTTGTCAGAATTCAACATTCCAAAAAAGGGAGGCCGGCCAGGGCCTCCCTCATCTGGGCCAAGGACCATTCTATGCATTGCGAAACTGTCATCGACAACCCCGACCGCGCCACGCGTAATCGCCGCCATGAGGTTGCCCGCATCCGGAGCAAGCTCATCCTCGCGCAGCTTACGCTTTCGAAGATCGACGAGGGCTATCGGCTCCCGTCGCATACGGCGAGCAACACGCTCTATGAGCCTCACCTCGCCGGTGAACGCGCCATCGCCGCCGCCCTCCGCACCCGCCCTGAATTCCTATGGCCGTCCCGGTATTTCGCCGATGGCCGCCGCAAGAGCCCGCAGCCCGCAGAGAACTACCGCAACGGCCGGCGCGCGCCGGTCGCAGCGTAGGCGCAGATAGAGGCTTGCCGCTCTAGCCTTCGCATTTCGCAAGAGAGCCTTGCTCCCCGGCTGTCGGAACTAGCCGCCGATCTGCGCCACGCCCCGACATTCCCCCATTTCCGGACCTTCGCATATGACGAAAAAGCATTCCGAAATTGACATCATATTGTTTCCCCCGGCGCGCCAACGCGCTGCCTACACCGCCGAAGGCCTCTTGATCGCCGTCACCGCTATTGCCGGCATCGTCGCCGTCGTGATCGCCGTCGCGGGGCTCGGCCGATGAACTACCATTCGCTCGACGATCGGCAGCGCCTCATGCTTACCTGCTGCTATCAGGCTGTCCGCCTGCACTTCTCCCATATCGCCATCCGCGACATCATCGACCCGCCCCGCGAAATGCTGGACGCCGCACTTGCACGCCAGTGCGCGCTAGCCCTGATGCGCGACGCCTTCAACGTGCCCGCCCGGCGCGTCGCCATCATCGTCGACCGCAATCGCGGGCGGATCAAATTCGCGAATTGGACCGTGAACACCCGCCGCGAATGCCCCGTTTTCGAGCGGGCTTATCTCTCCATGGCCCGACGCGCTCGGGACATTTTTCTCCGTGCCGTTCGCTCCCGTATGGGCATCGAGCTGGAAGAGGATGCCGCGTAAATGGCCGAGCACCTTTCTATCCCGCTTGCTAAAATCCACGTTGGGGACCGTGTCCGCCCTATCGACGAGGAAGAAGCGCAGATCATTGCTGTCAGCTTGACCGAGCGCGGCCTTATCAATCCGATCACTGTCCGCAAGGCTCCCGCCGCCAATGGCGGCAAAACCCCGTTTATTCTGGTCGCGGGCGGCAACCGTCTTCGTGCCGCGCAGATCAACGGCTGGGATGAAATTGATGCCGTCGTGGTGCAGGCAGACGCCGAAGAGGCGCAACTCATTGAGCTTTCGGAAAATCTATACCGAAACGAGCTAAGCGCCCTCGACCGCGCGGTTTTCGTCATGAAATACCGCGAAATTTGGGAGGAAAAGCACGGCAAGATCAACCCAAACGGCGGTCGTCCGAAAAAACAGGATCACGATGATCCCGTTTTCTGCGCAGGGTTGGAGCTTTCAAAGCGTGTTCAAGACCGGCTCGGCTTCGGCCCGGCCTCATACAAGCGGGTTTCCCGCATTGGGCAGAACCTCCGCCCAGAGCTGCGCGCCTTACTGCGCGGCACCGCCACGGCTGACGATCAAAGCCAGCTTCTGAAGCTGGTCAAAATGTCTGCTGAAGATCAATTGCGGATCGCTGCCGCACTGAAGGAAGGCGCGGACCTCAAGCAGGTTCTGTCCTGGACGAAGCCGGCGAAACCGGCCGTTGATCCGCAAGAGAACATCTTTGAGAAGGTCAAGGCGCTTCTGGCGAAGGCCGAGGACGCTACGCTATTGCGTGTTCTCCATCACATCGGCGACCTCCGTGACTTCTCCGAGTTGGAGGACGCCGCATGAGCAGCGATCCTTCCCAGCTCGATTTCTTCACCGCGCCCGTTTTTCCGGTTCGCTCGCCCCTGCCTCAAATCGACATCGATCGCTACCGCACGAAGATCAAACGCGCCATGTCGCGGGCGATCCGCGAATGCGAATATGACCGGGCGACCATCGCCGCCCGGATGGCGCAGTATCTCGGCCTGCCGAATGTCAGCAAGGCCGCGCTCGATGCCTATACGGCCGAGAGCAAGACCGCGCACGACGTCAGCCTGATCCGCTTTGTTGCCTTCGTCCATGCCACCGGTGCCCTGTGGCTTTGGGATGAGGTCGCATCGGTCCAGGGCGTCACCGTCCTGATCGGTGACGAGGCGCGACTTGCCGAGCTGGCCCGCCTCCGCCAGCAGCGCCGTGAAATAGAGGCTGAAATCCGCCGCCAGTCCAGCCGGCCCGTCGCGCTCGCAAAGCGGGGGCGGACATGAACAAGGTTTCCATCAAGAGCCAGCGGCTCGCTGTCGAGCAGTTCATTCAGCGAAACTGCATCATTTTCACCGGCGCAAAAGGCGAACTGCACCGCGAGCACATGCGCGCGGTGGCCACAACGCTGCGCTGGCTCGAACAGAACGAGCACGCGATCCGCGAGCTGGTGGCGCAGAAGGATCGCCGGCCATGAGGGAATGGTACACCGTAACCGAGCTTGCCGCCCTCGCCCTGCCCGGCTTGCCCCCGGCTGAGAAGTCGCTCGACAACAAGGCCCGCGCCGAGTGGCGCGGCAACCCCATGCTGTTCCGGCTGGCATCGACGGCCGGCCGACCCGCCTACCAGTATCACATCAAGCTGCTGCCGCCGATCGCGCGCCAGAAGCTCGCCTATCTCTCGATGCCGACCATCGAAAAGACAGCCGAGGAAAAGCGCACGCTGGCCGAGCTTTGGGCGCGGTATGAGGCCCTGTCCGAGGAGCATAAGGCCATCTGCAAAACCCGCCTCGGCGTTCTCGTCGAGGTCGCGGAGATGGAAGCGGCTGGCATCCCTGTCGCCCAGGCGGTCGCAGTCGCCACCAAGCGCGCCGGTGCAAGCAAATCCTCCTACTACGAATGGAAGCTGATGGTGGAGCCGTATGCCCGTCACGACTGGCTTCCGGCGCTCGCTCCCGCCTTCAATCGCGAAGGCGCTCGCAGCGACTGCCATGCCGACGCCTGGGACATGCTGAAATCCGACTACCTGCGCTCCGGCGCGCCGGCTTTCACCGAATGCTATGAGCGCATGTTGAAAGTCGCCAAGCGCGAAAAGTGGTCGCCCATTCCCGGCGAACGCTCGCTACGTCGGCGCATGGACGCGGAAGTGCCGAAGGCGGTGCAGAAGCTCGCCCGTGAAGGCAAGGACAAGGCCAAGGCGCTCTTCCCGCATCAGGTCCGCACTCGCACGCATCTGCACGCCATGCATTCGGTCAACATGGACGGCCACAAGCTGGACGTCTTCGTCAAGGTGCCGTGGCAGGAAAAGCCGGTGCGCATGTATCTGCTCGGCATCCAAGACCTCTATTCCGGCAAGGTGCTGGCATGGCGGCTTTCCGACGCGGAAACATGGGAGGCGGTGCGCCTTGTGATCGGCGACATGGTCGAGCATTTCGGGATCCCCGACCACATCTATCTCGACAACGGCCGCGCTTTCGCCTCGAAGTGGATTTCAGGGCAGAGCCGCACGCGTTTCCGCTTCAAGGTGCGCGAGGAAGACCCGCGCGGCCTGCTGACCACGCTCGGCATCGAGCCGCATTGGACCACACCCTATTCCGGCCAGTCCAAGCCGATCGAACGCGCCTGGCGCGACCTCGCCGAGATGATCGCCAAGCATCCCTTCTGCGCCGGTGCCTATACCGGCAATCGCCCGGATGCCAAGCCCGAGGATTACGGCACCCGCGCCGTGCCGCTCGACGACATGCGCGCGCATGTCGCTGTTCAGGTCGCCGATCACAACGCCCGCGCCGGACGCAAGGCCAAGACCTGCGCCGGCCGCAGCTTCGACGAGACGTTCACCGCCAGCATGGAAACCGCGATCGTGCGCTATCCGACTGCGGCGCAAAAGAGCCTCTGGCTGCTCGCCTCAGAGACGCTGCGCACCAACAAGGACGCCGGCACCATCAGTTTCCAGGGCAACCGCTACTGGAGCCGCGAACTCAACCAGTATGCCGGCAAGAAGCTGATCGTGCGCTTCGACCCCGACGCGCTGAAGGCCGGGATCAAGGTCTACGATCTCGACGACAGCTTCATCTGCGAAGCGCCCTGCATCGAAGACACCGGCTTCGACAGCCGCGACGCCGCCCGCCTTCACCAGCGCGCGCGCCGCGACCACGTCAAGGCGGTCGAGGCCGAACGCGCCGCGCACAAGACGCTGGTCGATCGCGAGCTTGCCGAGCTGATCTATCCGGGCGGCAAGCCCGTCGCCCCGGATGTGCAGCCGGTTCGCCCGGCGGTCACCCGCCTCCCCACCAGAGGCAATCTCGCCGTCGCGCCGTCCCAGGACATCATGAGCGACGACGAAATCGCAGCCAGATTTACCCGCTCCGTCAACCAGCTCGCTGGGGCGGATGGGATCATCCTATTCCCAGATCAAAATGGGGATCGGCCCGCAGGTAGTGCGTCGGGCCGCAAGTACAGAGCCGAAAAGTAACGAGTACGGTTCCGCCAAAAAAATAGGGCCGGAAAAACTCCGGCCCGCCAATCGGCCCCTAAGGGCTATACTCAAGGAACCTTATGCCATGAATAAACATGTACGCGCAAGCCAGCTCGGAAACGGTGCCACAGGGTGGGATCGCCCGGAACCATCTTCCGAGTTTCTTGCCAAGCATCCCGCCATCGACATCGAGGCATGGCGGCAACTGCGAGAGCGGACAATTGAGGCCGCGATCCGATACGGCTGGCGAAAGGTCGAAGTCGCCCGCCGCTCCAGCATGCCGGAAAGCACATTCTCGCAATGGATGTCCGGCACCTTAATGGGCGTGCTCGCCAATCAGAACCGCGTCATCAGCCAATGGCTCGATGCGATCGACGACATGGCCGGCATGGCTTCCCAGATCGCGACTTCGCCGACCTTCACCCGCACCTCGGTCGCCGAGGACATCATTTCAATGCTCACCTGGGCGCAGATGACGGCCGGTTTCGTGATGGCCACGCTGCCGGCCGGCTCGGGCAAGACGACGGCTTGCCGCCATTACTGCAATAGCCGGCCGCATGCCTATCTCGCCACCATCAGCCCGCACACGAAAACCGTTCACGGTATGCTGGTCGAACTTTCCGCAGAACTCGGCGTGCAGGAAAACAACCCGGCCCGCTATGTGCGCGCCATCGGTTCGAAGCTGCAGCGCATCGGTGACGGTTCGCTTCTGATCATCGACGAGGCGCAGAACCTGACGCCGGAAGCGGTCAATCAGCTTCGTCGCTTCGTGGATGTGCATCAATGCGGCGTTGCCCTGATCGGCAATGACGAGATTGCCGCCCGCTTCGCGAAAGAGGTCAAGGCGAGCAGCTCGCGCGACCAGGTCACCAGCCGTTTTGACCGGCGCTTGAAGAAGGTTCGCGATCCGGCCGGCGACGCCCGTAAGTTTATCGAGGGCTGGGGCGTCACCGATGCCGACGCGGTAAAATTCCTTGAAGCGCTGGCCGCACGCGGCGGCGCGTTGCGACAGATCGACCGCACGCTGAAGCTCGCCAACACGCTCCTGGAGCCTGAAGAAAAGATCGAGCTGAAGCACATCAAGGCCGCCTGGATGAGCCGCGACGTGGGAGACATCGCATGAGCGTCTCTCTCGCCCGACAGATCAGCGAAATCGCTGACGAACTGGAAAACAACGTCACCTCGGGTATTGCGATGCCCGTCAACGAACAGCGCATTCAGGTCACCCGCCTGCGCACGCTGCAGCGCCTCGCCCAGAATCTTGAAGAGGAGCTGGTTGTCCATCGCCTCGGCGAGGCCGAGCGCCTGGGACGCCCGATGATCGACCAGCTCGCCGCCGATCAGTTCGAGGGCTTGGCCCGCGACGTAGACGGCAAAGTCGTTCGGCCGGATTTCGGGGGGAAGCGCTCATGATTTCCGCTCTCCCTTCCGATCATATTTCCGCGATCCGCGATGCCCTTCGCCAGCATCAGAAGCGCGGCGTCGAATTCACCGCCAGCGAAGTCGTCAGCCTGTGCCAGCGGCTTCGCACGGTCATCGAGATTTGCCGCGAGGTCGAGGACGAAAACCGCGTCCTCGGCAAGGCGTTGCGCGAAGCCGAGGCGAAGCTTGGGCGGCCTCGGCCGCTCATTCCCGCCGCCGGCAACGTGGTGCATTTCCGGCCGCAACCCGTCACCGGCCGGCGCGCCGTCCTCAACGTGATCCATGCCCTGACCGCCTACGAGCAGGCAAAGCACACCGTCGGGGAGCGTGCCGCTTTTGAATATTTCATGGCCCAGGCCGCGACTTTGCGCGCGGCCGAGATCGCCAACGCCAACCACGCCTGAAGGAAACGACCATGAAGAAAACCAAGGCGAAGGCCATCGCCCGCGTGCCGCAGAACCGCCAGGAGGCGGTTCAGTCGGTTGGCCGCATCGGCGAGCTGCGCCGCCTGATTGCTGGTCACAAGGCGGTTGCCGAAGACAAGGTGCGCCTGGCCGGCGAGCAGCTTGAACAGGATACGGCCCTTCTCACGGCAGAGCTGGCCGAACATGAGCGCGGCCTACAGACCTATTGCGAAGCCAATCGCGCCGCGCTCACCGGCGAAAACAAGGTTAAGTTTCACGATTTCGGAACAGGCCGGATCAACTGGCGGGCTCGGCCCGCCAGTGTGCGGATCAAGGGCGTCGAGATCGTCATTGAAGCGATCAAGCAGCTCGGCTTCCGCAAGAAGTTCATCCGCACGAAGGAGGAGATCAACAAGGAAGCGATGCTCGCCGATCCAGAGACCGCCCGCAAGATCGAGGGCGTGACCATCACCTCGGATGGTGAGGACTTCCTGATCGAGCCGAGTGAGATCAACGCGCCGAGCGCCATGCAGGCAGACGCTTGAGGAGGCAACCATGCAGCTAAAAAACGCTCTAGAAATGACCGGATGCGCGGACGAGGCAGACTTGATCGATATGGCCAATGTCGGCCGGTCGCTCATGAACAAAATTGATGAACTGGTCCAGTGCGAAGGCCCCTTCAAAGGTTGGTCGCCCGCAGACGATCCGGCCGAGATCGTCGGCGACCTGTATTGCGCGTTGGAAGAAGCCAGCGGTGCGACCGCTTTATCGAGGAAGCGCTCGAACTGATCCAGTCGGTTGGGATAATTGCCGAGCGCGCCCATGCTCTGGTCGACTACGTCTTCAGTCGCCCGATCGGCGATCCGCATCAGGAAGTCGGCGGCGTGATGGTGACGCTGGCGGCATTGTGCATGACATGCGGCGTCAACCTCGACAAGGCTGCTGAGGATGAGCTTGCTCGCATCTGGACGAAGGTCGACGCGATCCGGGCCAAACAGGCTGCGAAGCCGACCGGATCGGCTCTGCCTATTGCCCCTTTGGCTCCAACGCAACCAGGCGGTGGCGCATGATCGCCGACCTCGAAAATCTGATCGCCATCGTCGAGGGGAAACTTGCCGGTCTGCCGCCGACCGGCATCGACGAACCGCGCCCCCGCCAAAAGGCGTATTTTGCCGCCGCCGACGACGCGCTCCAATCTCTTGAAGACGATCACGGCGCTCGCGTGATCCGCAAACACGACGCCCAGCATATGACGCTGGGCGGCGTCAAGACGAGCTGCACCTATGGCAGCGTCGGGCTGATGCTGAACTGGAAAGCGGCCGCCGAACGGAAGATCGCGATGCTGAAGGAGCCGATCCGATGAGCACCTTCTGGTTTGACCTGCGACATATGCGGCTGAAGGACTTCTCCGCCACCGTGAAGCGGGCGAAGTCCATCGTGAAAATCGAGATCGAGGTTTCTGACCACGGCTCGCTCGGGTTTCTGCTCGAGGAACTGCGCGCCGTAGAGCGCGCCCAAATCGCCGCCGACAAGAAGGCCAAGGAAGAAGCCGCTGCGGCGAAGCGCAAGAAGCCTCTCGCCCTGCCGGCTCCGTTGCTCGGCTTGCCGTATTATGGGGAAGAAGGCAAATGACGAACCTCATCCGCGTTATCCATAGCGGCTTTCGCGCCCTGGCCATCGACGACGATGCAGAGAAGCGCGACATCTACCAGCGCATCACCGGCAAGGCCGGCTTGAAGCTGATGACCAGCAACGAACACCAGGCCGTCGCTGACGAGCTGCGCCGGCTGGGCTTCAAACCGGCCCCGAAGCGCCTTCAAGGCCAGCCTGACATGAGCGGCAAATACTCCGCCAAGGTGCAGGCATTGTGGATTGCCCTCTACAATCTCGGCGTCGTCAAGGATCGCCGCGACAGCGCAATCACTGCCTTTGTGCGCGGGCAGACGTCCATCGAGGCGATGCGCTTCGTCCATCACCACGACGACGCGTCCGCCGTGATCGAGGCGCTGAAGGCGATCGCCGCCCGGGCCGGCGTCAACTGGTCGGTCAAGGGCAAGGCCAAGCACGAAGAGGCTTTCGGCTGCCAGATCGCCCGGGCGCAGTGGAAGATCCTGCACCCGACCGGCGAACCGGAATTTTGGGCCGGTATCAACGCCATGCTCGGCAAGCCCGCATCATCCCGCGCCGTGAGCAAGGAAGAGTGGATCGCGGTCATGAATGAACTCGGCACGCGCATTCGCCTGCAGAAGACGGCAGGTGCGAAATGAGCGACCGCGAAAAGCTCATCGCGAAAATCCGCGCCCTGACCGCCAAGACCGTCGCGGCGGGCTGCACCGAGGCCGAGGCCATGGCGGCGGCCGAGAAGGTCGCCGCCTTGATGCGCGATCATGCGATATCGGAAACGGTCATCGACATGGAGCAGGCATCGATCGGCGTCAAGTTCGACGTGCGGTCAATGAAGACGCGCATCTGCACAGCCGTCGCCCATGTCACCAATTCGGCGATGGTTCATACCCGCGATGGCCGCGACAAGATGGTGATTTACGTCGGCGCGGCTCCCGGTCCGCAGATTGCCTGCTATCTTCACGACGTGCTCCATCGCGCCATTGACGGCGCTGTGAAGGAGTTTCGAAAGGGCACCTTTTATAAGGCACGGCGCTCGGACAAGACGAGGCGGAAAGCGGCCGAGGATTTCGTTGACGGAATGATCCGTTCCCTCGTTTGCCGGTTGGTCCTCATGTTCCGTGCAAACATCTCGCCAGCCAAAGGCGAGCAGGCCCGCAACGCACTCGACGAAATGTTCCCACGGGCGCGGGTGGTCAAGCCGAAAGAGGCAAAAGCCAGATTTGCTGACGCCACCTATGCCGGCGATCGCGCCGGCGCTCGGGTCAACCTTCGCCACGGCGTTGAGCGCGGCGGCGTTGCTGGCCTGCTCGGAAAGGCCGGTGCATGATGGTCGCCTATAGCTTCAAGAAATATTTCGCACCACAGATCGAGGATGGCAGCAAGACGCACACGATCCGCGCCGGCCGACGGCGCCACGCGCACCCGGGCGAGGTACTGCAACTCTTTACCGGCATGCGGACTGTGCATTGCCGGAAGATCATTCCCGATCCGGTCTGCATCGCTGTGCTGCCAATTGTCATCATGTCCACCGAGCTGATCGACGCCGGCATCGCCTATATCGAAATCAACGGCACGCCGTTGCACCGCGACGAGATCGAGCCCTTCGCCGCTTCGGATGGCTTTTTACCGGAACGCCTCCACGGTCTGGCGCCAGCCTCTCTGATCGGTGCAACGGCTCGTGAGACCATGGGCCGCTTCTGGCGCGCAACCAACTCTGGAAGCCGTTTCGAGGGCGTCATCGTGAAGTGGGGAGCGCGCTAGCCATGTCGCAAGAGCTGCCCCTCCTGTCCTGGCAAACGCAAGTCGAGATTGACCGTCTCGCCGCGCGCCGGGCGGAGCTGTGCCAGCGCATCGCCAACCTCAAGCCCCATTGTCACCAGCGGATTGCCCTTGGCGAGCGCCTCCGCCAGCTGACCATTCGCCAAATCGAACTCGAAAACCAGTTGAGGAAGGGACCGCGATGAGCACCTTGCCCGGCCTCCTGGGAGATATCGCCGACCTCGTCGGCCCCGAAGTCGCACTGGAGATCGCTCGCCATCGCGGCGGAACCCGCATCGACTTGCCAGCGACTGCGCAGCCTGGTCATTGGCTGACGGCGCTTGTCGGCTTTGACGCCGCCGATAAGATTTGCCGGGGCTTGGCGACGACCGACGCGGACGGCAAGACGAAGGGCGCGCAACGGGAAATCCTGCCGCTCGGTCCCGCTTCGGCCTTGCGAGCTGCCCGCCGGCGGGCGCGAGACGCGCTCGATCGTGGCTCCAGCGTCCGCGAGGCAGCGCGAGAAGCCGGCTTGCATGAGCGCACATTATGGCGCTACAAAGCAAAGGACGACGACCAAGGGTCGCTATTCTAATCGGGGCTGACAGCTGTCAGCCCTAAGTTTTTTCCAGCATGTTGCAATGTCCGCCCATGAACCGGATCGACCGGTTTCGATGGGGCAGCAATGGAACAATCAATTACTTCAATCCTGACGACGGAACTGCTTTGCCGTGTCGGCGGGCCGGTTCCCGACAGCAAGGCATCCGCCCGTCGCGGCCATGCCGGCGTCCTGGCGGAACATCTGCCGCCGCTGATGCAGCGCTTCGAAATCGACCGCCCCCTGAGGATCGCGCATTTCTTGGCGCAGACGGCGCATGAGAGCGACAGCTTCTGCGCGATGGAAGAATATGCCAGCGGTGCTGCCTATGAAGGCCGCGCCGACCTCGGCAACGTCCAGGCCGGCGACGGAAAGCGCTACAAGGGGCGCGGCCCGATCCAGCTGACGGGGCGGACGAACTATCGGGCGTTCACGGGCTGGATGCGAGAGAATGTTTCGGTTGACGTTCCGGACTTCGAGGCGCGCCCGGAGCTTGTCGTCTCTGATCGCTGGGTCGCTTATTCCGCCATCTATTTTTGGGCCACGCGTGGTCTCAACCGCCATGCCGATCGCGACGATATCTTTGCCGTCACCAGCATCATTAACGGCGGCCGAAATGGCATTGAGGATCGCAAGACCAAGCTTGCCCGCGCCAAGGTCGAGATCGCTCGTGCCATGGCCAGCGCCACCCTCGATACCGGCCGCGCCGAATGGCCGATCCTGCATCGCGGCCTCATGAACGATAAGGGCGTCGAGCGTTTGCAATACTGGCTGGTCAAGGCCGACTATCCAATCTCCATCGATGGCGATTTTGGGCCGGCGACGGAACTGGCCCTGAAGGACTGGCAACGCCGCAGAGGCCTGCCGCCGACCGGGATCGCCAACGGCGCGTCCTGGGCGATGCTGACAGGTGACTAACCTTGCGCGCCGATACCGCCGTCCTCCTGGTCATGCTGGCCGCAGCCGCCGCTATCCTCTTTCTCAATTCTCTCTCCTGGTGAAGACATGCAGACGATTGCGCGCATGATCCCGCATAAGCCCGGCTACACGACAACACGCCAGATGCTCTGGATATCGTTCGGCAGCTCCTGGGCGATCAACTTTGCCGTCGTCATCGGCGCTCTCCTGCGGGTGCCGCAAGCGATCGAGCTGGCGCAAATTACCTTCCCGACGATGGTGCTTCTCATCGCATCGTTGCTCGGCATCCACCGTGGCTTCGGGTCGCTCGACTATAGAGCGGCTGCGGCGCAGCCCCTGTTGCCCGGTGCGCCGCCCTACGATGCCCGCGACGATCCGCCAGGAGAACCACAATGAGCGCGCTGCTGGGGAAGGTCGGCGGGCCGCTCGTCATATTCGGAGCCATGATCCTCGCCGCCATGTTTTTGGGGGTCATGGCACTCAACATGGTGGATCGTATGGTCGAGACCGCACGTTTCTCCATGAAAGCCGAGCGCAATGCGCATTGGGCGGCCGAGATCGAGCGCAGTAACGCCGATGCCAACGCGCAGATCGCCCGGAATTTGCAACAGACGATGGCCGCGCAGGACACCGCCCGCGACCAGGTCGCGGCCGCCGAGCAGCGGGCGCGGGAATTGGAGAAAGAGAATGCTGCTCTGCCGGACGATGGCAATGGTGGTCTTGGCCGCGAGCGCGTGCGGCTGCTCAACCAGCGATGAGAAACGGGAGCCGGTTGTGCGAACTGTGATCGCCGAGCGCGAGACGCCACCTGAGGCGAGAAAGAAGTGCGCAGCTCCGGTGGCGCTGCCAGATCGCCGCCTCTCCGAGCCCGAAACGCAGAGCTATTGGGGAGCCGATCGCACGGCGCTGCGAGTTTGTGAGGCTCGCCGTGCCGCTGCTGTTGGGCCGGGCTTCACGTCAAATGGGGCTGGAGAATAATGGCCTTGGACCTCGCAATCATCATGCCGTGGATCACGGCGGCCTTGTCGATCATCGCATTCCTCACGGCGATCAAGAACCTCCTCGGTTCTCCAGCCAAGGAAAACGCTGACAAAATTGCCAAGGTTGAGCAGCGGCATGACGAACGCGCCGCGAAAGTCGAAAGCAAGCTGATCGAGCATGATCGGCGCATTCAATCGGTCGAGAATGAAATGAAGCATCTTCCCGATCGCGAGATGGCGCACCGCCTGGAGTTGGCCGTCGAAAAGATGAACGGCCGGCTCGATACGATGACAGAAACGCTAAAGCCGATCCGCGAAACCACAGACCGCATGAATGAACTACTGCTGGAGCAAGCGAAACGATGAGCGACCTTGGAACCGACTTCGCCCGTATCACCCGTGAGGAAGCCCGCCTGATCATTCTGAAGGCCTTGGGCGCCCAGACGAATGAGAGCCTGTCGTCCTCGATGCTCGAACCGGTGCTGTCTCAGTTCGGCATCAACCAGCCGCGCGCCTGGGTGCATCAGCAGCTGGACTACCTCGAAACGATGGACGCGGTCACTTTGATTGTCGCCGGGACCGTGAAGGTGGCCACGCTAACCGAAACCGGCCGGCGTCATCTCGATCGACACGCGGCGATCGAGGGCGTCAAGCGCCCGTCGCGTGCGGGTGCCTGACCATGGCGCGTGGTCGCGGACGGCTGTCCAATATCGAGCTGCTGCCGGAAGAGTGCGGGCCGATCGTCGCCTGGGCGGCGGAAATGCTGCAGGATCGCGACGCCAACATGACGGACATCTACGGACAGTTCGTCGGTAAGCTGGAGGCGATCCAACGCGAATACCGTGGTGAGCTGGACTTCAAAATCCCGTCCCTCTCGGCTTTCGGCCGCTATTCGATGAAGCTCGCAACGCTCACCCAGCGACTGAACGACACCCGCGAGATTGCCGCGACCTTGGCCGAACGCTTCGATCCCGACGCGTCCGACAACCTGACCGTTATCGCGGCCGAGGCGATCAAAACCCTTGTCTTCGAAGTGCTGACCAATGCCGGCGAAGCGGGCATTGACCCGAAGGGGGCAATGTCGCTCGCCAACGCGCTGCGCGCTGCCGCCCAGGCGCAGGGCGTCTCCACCGCCCGGCGCCAGAAGCTTGAGGCCGACATGGCAGAGAAGGCGAAGGCCGCCGTCTCGGCCGTCGTGAAGACGAAGGGCATCACCGAGGAAGGTGCTGCCGAAATCCTCGACAAGTTCCTGGGCGTGAAAAAATGAGCGCACCTCTCAGCAAAGAACAATGGGCCGAGGCCCGCCGGCTCTCGACAGATGCCGTCCTGGAACGCATCGAGCGCCGCAAGGCGCTCTTGCCTTATCAGAGCCGCGTCATCGGCCTGCTCGAAAGCACCGGCTGCGAAGTCCTGTTTGTCGAGAAGAGCCGCCGTATCGGCCTCACATGGGGCTTCGCCGCCTATGCCGTCCTGAAGGCGGCGCGCACCAAGGCCGCCGGCGGCATGGACGTGATGTACATCTCCTATTCGCAGGAGATGACCCGCGAATTCATCGACGCCTGCGCCATGTGGGCGCGCGCCTTCAACGAGCTGGCCGGCGAAATCGAGGAGACCGTCTTCGACGACAGCGACGAAGACGGCGAGCGCTCGATCAACGCCTTCCGCATCAAGTTCGCGTCTGGCTTCGAAATCATCGGCCTGTCGTCGGCGCCGCGCTCGCTGCGCGGCAAGCAGGGCGTGGTCATGATCGACGAGGCGGCGTTCGTCGACAGTTTGAAGGAATTGTTGAAGGCGGCTCTCGCCTTCCTCATGTGGGGCGGCCAGGTCGTCGTCTGCTCGACCCATGACGGCGTCGACAACCATTTTAACGAGCAGATACAGGACATCCTTGCCGGCCGGAAACCGTACAAGCACGTCCGCATCACCTTCGACGACGCCCTGCAGGACGGCCTCCACGAGCGCATCTGCCTCGTCACGGGAAAGCAGTGGTCGCCCGAGGGCGAGGCCGAATGGCGACAGAACATCATCAAGTTCTACGGCGACGGCGCCGACGAAGAACTGTTCTGCATCCCGACGCAGGGCAGCGGCACCTGGTTGCCGGGGCCGCTGATCGAAGCGCGCATGACGCTCACGCCTGAGGACGCGCCGATCATCCGGCTCGAACTGCCGGCGAACTATCTGCACCTGTCGCCGCTACAGCGCACGATCCACATGGCGCCCTGCCTCGCGCAGCTCGCCGCCGCGCTGAAGAAATTGCATCCCGAACGCCGTCACGCCTTTGGTTTCGACTTCGGCCGCGTCGCCGACTTGTCCGTTGCGAAGCTGTTGTCGATCGACAAGCTGCTGTGCCGGCGGAGCGCCCTGACGGTCGAGATGCGCAACGTGCCGGGCGATGAGCAGAAGCTGATCACGCGCATGATCCTGAAGGGCGCGCCCCGCCTAGTCGGCGCGGCCGTCGATGCCACCGGCATGGGCTGGACGGTCGCCGAAGACATGGGCCGCATCTTCGGTTTCCGAAGCCCTGACGGCGGTGGCGGGCTGATCGACCCGATCAAGTTCACCAGCAATTCCGACTGGTACCGGATCAACATGCCGCCGCTCAGGGGCGCGTTCGAAGACGACGGTATGCTGGAGCTGGTCAAGGATGACGAGCACCTGGGCGATATTCGCTTGGTCAAGGTCATCCGGGGCATCCCGCGCATTCCGGACCTGCGCACCGGCGAGACAAACAAGAAGCGTCACGGCGACTTCGTCGTTGCCCTGGCGCTCGCCTACTACGCCAGCCTGCAGCAGTGGTTCGAATACGGATACATGACCACCGCCGACCTGCAGGACGGTTCGGGCGCTGAAGACGACGACGAAAGCGAATACGGGAGACGGCATTGGTAAGCGCGCGCACATCATCCATCCTTGGTCCGGACGGCCGGCCGATCGTCGTCTCGGTACTATCAGAGGAAATCGCCACACCCACCATCGCCGGCGTACGCCGCACCCATGAGGAGCGCGTGGCCTCCGGCATGACGCCGGAGCGGCTCGGTACCATCCTGCGCGATGCCGCCGAGGGTAATGGCCGGGCGTATCTTACGCTGGCTGAGGAGATGGAGGAGCGATACCTGCATTATGGCTCGCAGCTTCAGACGCGCCGCCTCGCCATCGAGGGCGTGTCGCCGACGCTGGAAAGCGAAGGCGTTGATGCGAAGATCGTTGAAGCCGTCGAGGGGCTGATCAATGACGATGCCTTCAACGAGGCGCTGGGCTCGCTCACCGACGGGATCGCCAAATCCTATGCCGTCGTCGAGATGATGTGGGAATACGAGCGCAAGGCGCTGCGGCCGGTTCAATACGAGTGGCGAGATCAGCGCTTTTTCCAGTTCGACCGGTTGAGCCTGCGCGAGCTACGCTTGGCGGTTGACGGCTCGATCGAGGGCGACGAGCTGCCGCAGGCCAAATTCCTGCGCCACCTTCCACGCGCGCGCCTCGGTATCCCGATCCGGCGTGGCGTGGCGCGGCCGGCCGCCTGGGCGTACCTGATCCAGCAATTTACGCTGCAGGATTGGGCGGCCTTCAGCGAGGTGTACGGAATGCCGCTGCGCGTCGGAAAATACAATGCCGGCGCAAGCTCGGCCGACAAGCGCACGCTCCTGCGCGCCGTGTCCTCGATCGCCAACGATGCCGCCGCGATTATTCCGGCCGGCATGGACATCACCTTTCACGAGGTGAACGGTTCGAACGGCGCGGCCGTGTTCGGCGGCCTGCTCGACTATGTCGACAAGCAAATCTCGAAGATCGTCGTCGGCCAGACCATGACGTCGGACGACGGTTCCTCGCTCGGTCAGGCCAAGATCCACAATGAGGTCCGCCTCGATATCCTGCGCGCCGATTGCAAACAGCTGGCCATCACGGCCAACCGCGATCTGATCCAGCCCTTCGTCGATCTCAATTTCGGGCCGCAGGAACGCTATCCCCGCCTGCAGCTGCTCGTGCCCGATCCCGAGGACGTCACCGCCTTGTCGAGCGCCCTTGGCGCGCTGGTCCCGCTCGGCCTGCGCGTCAAGCAAGCCGAGGTGCGGGAAAAGATCGGCCTGTCCGACCCGGAGGAAGGCGACGAATTGCTGACCGCGCCTAACACGCCGGCGGAGCCCCCAACACCGCCGGCGCCGAAAGCCGATCCAAAACCGAAGCCTGAGAAGCCGGCGCCGGCAAACGACGACGTGAAATCCAAGGTCGCCGCGCTCTCGGCCATCGTCTCGGATCACAAGCGTGCCTGCCGCTGTGGCGTTTGCGATGCGCTGCTGGCGGCCGAGGCCGGCGAGCCGGATGCGCTCGACCAAGTCGAAACCCTATTTGCCGATGCGATGGGCGATTGGCAGGCGATCGCCGCGCCGATCGTCAAACCGCTCACCGAAATCATCGAGACCGCAGGCAGCTTCGAAGAGGCCTTGAGCCTGCTTCAAAGCGCCGGCCCGGATGCCTCGAAACTGGCGGGAAGTCTATCACGGCTGACGGCGATCGCGCGCGGCGTCGGCGATATCGCGGACTGATCCATGGCGCAGCTCACCGAACGTTTTGCCACGCCGCCAGAGGTCACCGGCTATTTCGACCGAAAGACGCTGAAGCCGGCGTTCTCCTGGCTGGACGTCTTTGCCGACGAACATGCCTACGCTTTCACCGTGGCTAAGGCGACCGAAGTCGAGCTGCTCACCAGCTTTCGCAACACCATCTCCTCGGCGATCGCCAACGGCCAAGGCTTCGACAACTGGAAAAAGGACATCTCGGCAGAGCTGCAGCGGCTCGGCTGGTATGGGCCGCGTATGGTCAAAGACCCGACCGGCGTCGATCCCGATCGCATGGTCAATTTCGCCAGCGATCGGCGGCTGAAGACGATCTTCTGGAGCAACGCCAATTCCGCGCGCGCCGCCGGTCAGTGGGAGCGCGCCCAGCGCTCCAAGCGCGGCTTGCCCTATTTCCTGTATATCCGCACGACCTCGGCCGATCCGCGCCCGGAGCATCTTGCCTGGGTCGGCATCATCCTCCCCGTCGATCACCTCTTCTGGAAAACCCACTTCCCGCCTAACGGCTGGCTCTGCAAATGCCAGGTGCGCCAGATCAGCGCCCGCGAGGCCGCGCGCCTGCTCGGCACCAGCCGCGTCATCGGCAAGGATGACGATGGCAACGACATCACCATCCGCTATTCCGACCAGGTGCCGGACCTCGGCCCCGATCTCGACTTCAAGAACCGACGCACCGGGGAGATCATCAAGGTGCCGCCTGGCATCGATCCCGGCTGGCATACCAACCCGGGCTTGGCCCGCGCCTCGACGTTGATCCAGAATTTCGAGGAGAAGCTTGCGGTCGCGCACCAGGACGATGCGACGAAGGTGCTGAAGGATTTGTGGGACGATCCGTATCTGCGGATCGCACCGCGGCTTCCTGAAAAGGTCTGGCTGCCGGCCGGGCATAGTCCGGCGCTGGCCGAGGAGCTGGGCGCGGTCTCGCCTGTCATCTCGATCACCAGCGAGGCAATCGCCGAGCGCCTTGGCAAGCACAAGATGGCGGTCGAGGATTTTTCCCTGCTGCCGGACATCTTGTCGTCGGCGGAGAGCATGCCGGACCTGAAGGGCAAAGCAAACACGCGGTCGCTCCTATGGCGGGCCGGCAGGGTGATCTGGCGGACCTTCGTCTCTGTCAGCCAGAACGGCTACATGCGCGCGAACTCGCTGCACCAGAAGGACGAAAAGGAAGCCAGGAAGCAGGTAGAGCGCGCCGGCTTCAAGTGGCCGTGGGATTGAAGCGTGGCAGGGAGGGACCGCATCCGGGCCTTTACCCGGCTCCCTCCAGTGGTCATCTAGGACACCGGGCTTCGCTGCCACGCACGCTCAAGATAACGCCAATGAGGCGTTATTTCAATTGCACCGGAATGCCGAGCTTTTCCATGATCGTTCGGGCTTGCGCGTCTGCCATCACCCGGCCGGTATCGTCCAGGAACTGCGATCCGCAATAGAGCTTGAGGTTTTGCGCATCTAGTTCGTTAGCATCCAAGTGACCGCTGTTGACGATGACGACCCGCCAGGCGCAGCCCAATACCACGTTTTTGCGAAACTCGGTGTAATTGCAGCCGGTGCTCAGGCAAAACGAGACGTTTCGTTGCCCTTGATAGCCGCCCTTGATCGCGTCGTTATAGTCCCGCTCCCAGATCGCCTTTATGTTCTTGCATCGCTCTGGATCATCCGCCGTCGAACAATCGTCCGCTATAAACAAATAGTCGCTCGCCGGCGGCCAATCTGCCGCTGCGCCGCTGCGAATTCCGACCAGCGAAAACGCGATCAAGGACGCGGCAAATATTTCTCGCTTCATGTGGTCCCCCTCCGAAATAGCTAATCCTTATAGGCGGGCTACAGGCGCGCGAAAAGCGCCTGACCGCATCATCAGCCTATTTCGATTAAGACGCCCGCACACGGCCTTTAAAAGCGCTTCAAAATCGATCCTCCGCACGCTTGAAGGATGCGCGGTGACGATGGCGATTGGTTTTCTGGGGGAGGCTTGGGGCTGACAGTTGTCAGCCCGGGAATTGGTTTCCCGTGTGGCACATATTGCCCCATGACGAAACGCACCGCAACCCGCCCCGAAAAACAATCCGAAGTCCAGCCCAACATGGCCGGCGCAGCAACCGGCGTCGTGCTTCTCGACGCCTTCTCGGCCGATCCGGAAGCCGCCGATACCAAGCGCGGCCCGGAATGGATCAAGGTCGCCCCGCGCGGTGCGTTCACGACCCGCGACGGCCGTTATCTTGTCGTTGATCCGGAAGCCCTCGTCGAGCGCTTCAATGCTGACAAGATCGCTGTGCCCATCGATATCGATCACGCCACCGTCAAGAAGGCGTTGTTTGGCGATGCCGCGCCGGCGGTTGCCTGGATTGAGGAACTGCAGGCGCGTTCCGATGGCGTCTATGGCCGCGTAGACTGGCTCGACGAGGGCCTTCGCATCCTGTCGGCCCGCACCCATCGCTACATCTCGCCTTCGCTGAAGCTCGACGACGCCAACCGGGCGATCTGGCTTCACTCGGTCGCGCTGGTCGCCGCGCCCGCCGCATCCATGCCGGCCGTCGCCTCGGCCCATCTTTCCACCACCCCGGAGCCCAAACCCATGTTGAAAGCCATTGCCGCCGCCCTCGGCCTGTCCGAGGACGCCGCCGACACGTCCTGCCTCAGCGCGATTGCCACGCTGAAGCTCCGCATCGATCCCGCCGTGCATCAGCAGGCGCTCGACCAGGTCAAAACCCTCAGTGCCGAAATTGAGGGCATCAAGGCGGCCGGCCACAAAGCCGAGGTCAATGCACTGCTCGAAACGGCACTGAAGGCAAAGAAGATCAGCCCGGCCCAGCGCGCAACCTACGAGGCCTTGTCGGCAACGCCGGAAGGGCTTGCACAGGTCAAGACGCTGATCGAAACGCTCGGCGCTGGCCTTGCGCCGTCCGGCCTGGACGACAAGCAGCCCCAGGGCGGCGTTGCGACCCTGTCGGCCCATGATCGTCAGATCATAGAAGAGATGGGCCTTGAAGAAGAAGCCTACCGCAAGGCGAACGGCCTGACCGCCGCCTGACCTCCTGAAAGGACAAGCACATGACTGCACTTTCGCAGGCCCGCCAGCCCATCGAGATCGAGGGCAAGTTGGGCGTGGCGCCGGTCAAGGGCGCAACCACGATCTGGCAGGGCGCTCTTGTGGTCGCCGAGAGCGCGCTTGCCGTTCCCGGCAAGACGGCGACGGGCCTGATCGTTCTCGGCGTCGCCGAGGAGACCGTGAAGAACACCGGCGGAGACGGCGCCGCCAAGGTCAAATTCCGGCGCGGCACCTTTGATTTCACGAACTCGGCCGCCGCCGACGAAATTACCGCCGGCGACATCGGCAAGGACGCCTACATCGTCGATGACCAGACGGTGGCCAAGACGTCCGGCACCAACACGCGCTCCGTCGCCGGCAAGATCATGAGCATCGAGGGCGGGCGCATCTTCGTGCGCGTCGGCTTCTAACCAGAGGGACATCCATGGCAAAGGTTATCACGCCCGATGTCTTGCAGGCCGCCCAGCGCGGCTTCAAGACAGCATTTCAGTCGGGCTTCAGCGGCGTCACGCCGATGTATACGTCGGTTTGCACCGTCATCACCTCGACTGCCGCCGAGGAAACCTACGGCTGGCTCGGCGACATGCCGAAGCTGCGCGAATGGATCGGCGATCGTCAGGTCAAGAGCCTGCAGAGCAAGGGCTATTCGATCCGCAATCGCAAGTTCGAAGCCACGATCGGCGTTCAGCGCGACGACATCGAGGACGACAAGCTCGGCCTGTACACGCCGCGTTTCCAGATGCTCGGCGAAAGCGCCGCCAAGCACCCGGAAGAAGTTGCATTCGAGCTGATCAACAATGCGACCGCACTGACCTGCTACGACGGCCAGAACTTCTTCGACACCGATCATCCGGTCGGCAAGGAAGGCAACGTCCAGTCGGTTTCGAACTACCAGGCGGGCGCCGGCGCTCTGTGGATCCTCGCCGATCTCGGCCGTCCCCTAAAGCCGTTCATCTTCCAGAAGCGCCGCGACTATGCGTTTACGGCCAAGGAAGATGCCAGCAAGTCCGACGCCGTCTTCATGCGTGACGAATACATGTACGGCGTCGACGCGCGCGTGGCCGCCGGCTTCGGCTTCTGGCAGATGGCTTTTGGTTCGAAGGCAACGCTCGATGCCACGAACCTGAAGGCTGCCTACGAGGCAATGACCAGTTACACGGATGACGAAGGCCGGCTGCTCAACATCAAGCCGACGCATCTGATCGTCGGCGGCACGAACCTGTTCAAGGCGCGTGAGGTTCTGCTTTCCGAGCAGATTGGCGGCTCCACCAACACGCTCCGCAATCTCGTGTCCATCATGGAGGCGCCGTACCTCAGGTAACCCGACCGGGCTGGCCCCGGCGTTCGGGACCGGCCGTCCGTCTTTCGTCATCGTCAAAGGTTCGAAATGATCTCCAGTCGCTTTTGCTATCTCGCTGCCTTCGTCCGTTATTGCCGTTTCAGCGTGCTGATCACCGCGCTGTCCGTCGTCGCCCGCTACGTCATTCATGCCGTCGCCACGCCGTTCGTGGACAGCTGGATGCGGCCCACGAACTTCAAGCCTGTTCTCTTCCGCGTCATCCAGCGGCTGCGGCCGGTCTACCGCGACAGCTACGCCACGCATGGTTTGTCACTGAACGCATTTCCGTAACCCGGGAGGGGGTGTCAGAGCCCCCGGAGCCGCCGGCCTACTCCTCCTCCCAGGGCCGGCGGTTTTCCGAGAGCAGCTCGCGCGCTGCTTTCCGAAAACCGAAAAGGAGCCCGCTATGTCGAAATCGACGCCCAGGACGAAGACGCAAGCTGAAAACTCGCCCACTCCCACCGTGCCCGCCGCGCCGATCGACGCGCAGGCCGGCGGCGAACCGACCCAAAATAACGGCGCGCCTGAGGTCACAACGGAGGCGACCGCGCCCGGCGCCGTAACCGGCGATGCCGGCGATTTGGTTTCGGCTGTGGCTGACGCCGAAGGAGCGCCGGTCCCGTCGTTGCCGACCCCGACGCCGGTCGAGTTCGTTGAGCAGCCGCGGGAAGTCGAAACACCGGGCACCGCCTTGGGCACCGGCATGATGGTTGCCGAACGTATTTACATCATCTCGGCCCCGGGCGGCCCGCGTCGGCGCGCCAATATGTCGTTCGGCCCTGTGCCGCGCGACCTGCGCTGGGAGGAGCTTGGCCCCGATCCGGAGAAGGCGCTGGAAGCTTTGCGCGACGATCCGTTCATCAAGATTGACGGCCGGTACGAGCATCGGCCGGCCGATCCGGACGAGCAGCTCTGAGAATACCGAGCGGGGAGCGCTGCGAGCGGACAAGCGGCATCGAGCCGAGAATGCCCCGAAGCCCCTCTGGCGGAAATGATGCCGCCAGAAAACAGCAGCACCAATACCTGGGGAGGTCTGGTCCCGCTCGCGAGGCGGTCAGCACCCATCGACCCGGCCCTGGCCGGATAGGGAACGTTCGAACGTAGGGGCTTAGCCCGCCTCCCACCCTCACACCTTGGACCCGTCATGACCGCCTACGCCACGATCGCCGATCTGGAAGCCCGCTTCCCCTCCGAACTGACGTTGCTCGCGGCCGACGAAACCACCGGCCTGCGCGACGACGTGCGCATCGGTCATGCGCTGTCCGACAGCTCCATCGAAATCCGCGCCATCCTTGCCGCCCGCTATTCAGCCGCTGAGCTGGCCGCACTCGATGCCGGATCGCTTGAGGTGCTGCGCGTCTATTGCGCCGACATGACACTCTATCGCGTGGCGCTGTCTTTCGCCCGATCTTCCGAGGCGATCAAGGAACGTTACGACCAGGCGGTCAAACGCCTGGAAGCCATCGCCGCCGGCAAGGGCGCGCTGTCGACCACGGGCGGCACGTCCGGCGGACCTGCCGGCGGCGAGCAGCTTCCCAACGACGTCGGCCAGAATGAGGTTGTCGTGGTCGGCCCGGAACGCGTCTTCACGCGGGAAAGGCTCGGCCGGATATGAGCATCTCGATTGTCGTCGATGCCTCCGACTTCGGGGACGTCTTCCGCAAGCTCCGCCCGCTCACCGAGTTCGACGAGGTCGAGCTGATGAGCACGATCGGCGCGCTCGGCGAAAGCCAGACCCGCCGGCGCATCGAGGAGGAGAAGACTGGCCCCGATGGTCAGGCATGGCCGCCGAACCTGCAGGGCACGCCGATCCTGGTCGAAACCGGGCAGCACCTACTTTATTCCATCGCCTGGACGGCGTCCGCGACGGAGGCCGAATGGGGCTCGACGTGGGAATATGCCCATGTTCATCAGGCCGGCATGACGATCAAGCCGAAGAACGGCAAGGCGCTGCAGTTCCAGCTCGGCGGCAAGTTCGTGATGGCGAAGTCCGTGACCATCCCAGCGCGCCCGTTCGTCGGCCTGTCTGAAGCGAACCGCCAAGAGATCATGGACGTCGTCAGCGATATGTTCGGAGCGCTGCAATGACGCTCGCACCCGCCACGCTCGCCCAGCTGCTCGACGCCGATCCAATCGCGCCGGCGCAGCGCGCCATCGTCGACACCGTCAAAGCCTACCTGCCGGGCATCGCCGTCATGCTCCATCCCGGCAAGGTCGACATTTCCGAACTGGTCAGCAAGGCCCTGGTCGCCGCGCCCGGCGTCGGGATCGGCTGGAGCCGGGTGCGGACGCTCCGCGCGATCGACGGCCATTACAGCCTGTTGGTCGATTGGGTCGCCTATGTCGTCGCCGAGGCGCGGCCGATAGCGAACCGGCGTGTTGAGAAGGAAGCCGTGGCGCTGGCGATCGGCAACCAGTTCCTGCGGATGCTTGCGGACGTCGATGTCTGCTTCTGGGGTATGCGCGGCATCTCGGCGCCGGAAACCACGCCCGGCCCGGAGTTCAAACCGCTCTTCACCGTCGCCGACCAGGCGCAAGGCACGGTCTATTACACGGTGACCTGGTCGCAGACGCTGACCGGCCTTGGCGTCACCTTCCTGCCGACCGCGATAGGTCATGTCGTCGAAGACACGACGACGATCAAATATCCCTCGCCGGAGGAGCTGGCGGAAATGGACGGCTGGCTGGCCGGCGGCCCGGAGGTGGACGATGCGTGACCATACCGCCCTCGAAATCCGGCGTCTCCGCGAGCAGCTCGAACAGGTCAATCGTCGCGTGGCGATGATGAACCTGCCGGGCAAGGTCGCCCAGGTGGACGCCGACAAGCGCGTGTTGCGCCTGAAAATGGGCACGACCCGCGACGGCCGCGACATCCTCAGCCCTTGGTCGCGCTGGCAAGAAGGCGGCGCCGGCGGCCTCAAAATCCACAATCAGCCCGCGATCGGCGAGCAGATGGTGCTGTCGTCGGTCTCCGGCACGGTCGGCGCCGCCTCGATGGCGATGCCGGCGAGCTATGACCAGGACAACCAAGCACCGTCGAAGTCCGAGGACACCGCCGTGTTTACGCGCGGCGGCGGACGCATCGAGCTTGGTCCGGACGGCATCCGCCTGATCGGCAATGTGCGTGCCGAGGGCGGAACGCTCACCCACAACGATGTCAACGTCGGCAGCTCTCACAAGCACACCGGCGTGATCCCAGGCGGCGGCATCAGCGGCCCGCCGCAGAGCTGAAGAAGGAAGAAAGCATGGCCAAGAAACCCACAACCGCATCGGCCCAGGACGAGACCGACGCCACCGCCGAGGCACCGGCAACGACGCCGGCGGCGCTCGACGACGGCAAGATCGCCTACGACATCACCGATAAGGCACCGCCGCGCATCGCCCTGCAGCGCATCGAGAAGGGCCAGACGGAAATCCGACTGACCGAAGAACAGGCCCGCGCCGAGCTGCTCGCCGGCCACATCCGCCCGAAACCTGCCGCTGAAGCACCCGCTTCGGACGCCGTTTAAAGCCGCCTCGAAGGACCGTTGAAGCATGGCCGGACCCATCCGTTACAGACAGGGCATCGACGCCAGAACCGGCGCGCCGCTTTCCGGCGCGGCGCATCTGGCGCAGGAGCTGCGCCGCATCTGGATGACGCGGCTCAACGAAATGCCTATGCTGCTTGACTACGGTTCCGGCCTGCGCGGGTTCCTGTCCGAAGACATCACGCCAGCGCTGGCGCTGTCGATCTATAACGAGCTGGTCGGATCGACGGCCAAGTGGGAGCCGGAATACGATATCCAGACGCTGCAATTCGTCCGCGTCACCCAGGACGGCAGCTTGGCTTTGCGCCACAGCGGCGTCTACTTCCCAGAGGGGCGCTACGGCAACTATGACATTTCGCAGCCGCTGACCATGCTGCCCGTCCGTCTCGGGGTAGCGCGATGACGATTGACCTGACCCGCCTCCGGCGCCCGGACGTCCTCGAAACGGTCAACCAACCGGCCATGCTCGATGCCGCGATCGCGCGCTTCATCGTCGAATGGAATGCGCAGCGCGCCAAAGACCCGGCGCTGCCAGCCTACACGACGGAGATGATCAAGGGCGAAACCGCCGTTGGCTTGCTGCGCGCCTGGACGCTGGAGCGCACCGTCGATCGCGAACGCGTCAATGATGCGATCGAGGCGTTGCTCGCCGTTCGGGCGCACAATGCCGACCTCGAAAATCTTGTCGCCGGCCGCAACATCGAGCGGATCGTCATCCGGCCGGCCACGGCTGATACGCCTGCCGTTCTGGAAAGCGATGCGTCGTTGCTACGCCGCTATCTCGCCAGTTTCGATAAAGCCGCCCCGGGCAGCGCCAATCGGTATCTCTATGAGGCATGGGCCGCGTGGCCGCAAAATGACGACAAGACGCTTGGCCTGTGGGATGCGGCGGTCAACGGCTTCGACATCCATGGCCGGCGAGGCGACGACGACATCGTCATCATTGGTCCGGCCGGACGCCTGCCGACCGAAGAGGAGCGGCTGCTCATTCGTGCTGCCGTGACAAACCCGTCCATCAAGCCGAATGCCATTAGCATCTCGGTGCTGCCGGCGATCCGCGCCGAATACCATGCGTCCTTCGTGGTCGAGCTGCCGACCGGCCCCGACCCGGCCATCGTCGTCGCGGAGGCCGAGACGCGCGTGCGGGCCGCTGCGATCGAGCGAACCATGATCGGCGGCGAAGTGCCGGCCGGTCTGCTTGCCGGCGCGGCCTATGGGCCGTCGGTCATCAAGGTCCGCGACCTCGCGCCGGTAGTGATCTCGCCCGATCCCTATACCGTGCCCGTTCTGACGGGCCTGACCATCGTGCCGGAGGTGCGATCATGAGCGCGATCGGCAAGCTGCTGCCGCCGTCATCGACCCAAGCCTGGGAATATGCCATCGCCGCCGGCATGTCCGACGAACTGCCGGTGCCCTACGCGCAGCTGATGGACCCCTACGAAACGCCGGCACAGTGGTTGCCCTGGCTGGCTGGCCACTATGCGGTCGACCTTTGGTATGAGGATTGGCCTGAGGCCAGGAAGCGAGAGATCATCGCGCAATATGCCGGCGTTTCCGTGGTCTATCCCGGCGAGGCGCTTCCCGAGCTGAAGGGTTCGCACATCGGCGTGCTCCGGTACCTCTCGTTTGTCGACGCGGACGTTATCGATTTCATCTCCTACCCCGCGCGCTTCGTCATGGGTCTGTCGGCGCCATCATTTACTCCGGTCGGGCACCCTCCGTTCAAGGCGCGCTACCTGGTGAAGGTGATGCTCGACAAACCGGTCAACGCCTTCGTGCTCGGCCTTTCAGCGCTCGGGCACGGCGCTGTACGCAATGTTGACCTGACACCGGTCCGACGCGTCAAGGAGGCGATGCGCATCGCAAAGGCGCCGTCGACCGAATACCTCGTCACTGCGGCTTGGCGCCGCCAGATCACCTTCGCCGACGAAATCCTGATCGCCGATGGCCGCCCGATCGGCGGCTTTATCGATCGCACGCACATTTGAGGCAGATGCATGGACATCATCAATTTCACAGACGCAGAAATCGCTGATCCTCTCGATTTTACATTGATCAGCGAAAAAGGCCGGGCGGCGCTGGAAGCGGTCCATGGCGGCGCCCTCGGCTGGTCGGCGCATTGGGCGCGCATCACCGTCTCGCAAGCCTCGGCTGACGTTGTCACCGTCAGCCCCGGCGAATACCATGCCTCGGAAAAGGTCTATTTCGGGGTCGATCCGATCACCGTTAACTTGCAGACCTACAAGCCGGCCGTGGCAAACGACGAACGCTGGATCGCGCTGATCCTGCGCGGCGCCGATGTCGAGGTCAATCAGGTCCGCGCTTTCGAGACCTCGGAAGAGCCGCTGACCGAAAGCATTCCGGTCAACCAGCCGACGCCAAAGATCAGCGGCCGGCGCATGTCGGTGGTCATCCAGACCGGCGAGTTCGCGCCGCCCCCCGCCTTGCGCCCGTCGATCAATGAAAACGACTGCTGTATCGCCTTCGTGCGCCTGAAATCGACCGGCATTCAGGAGATCGTCGCCAACGATGATGGTCGCGTGAAGACGGTCGCCGAGATCGACGGCCGGCTTGTCGCGATAGAGGTCAAGGTCGAGCAGCTGTTCAAGCGCGCCGAAGCGTTGGAAACCAACATCGCTGCCGTTGCGGCCGCGCAGAAGAACTTTGCGACCAGGGCGCTCGCCAGTCAGCTGACCCGCGACGTCGGGCGCATGTCACAGCTCATGAATTTTCCGGATGAGGCGCGAAACTATTACTTCGATCAGGGCCTCGTGAAGGACTTCTGGGATCTGCAGCATGTCGATAGCATCGCGCGCATCAAGGAGGGCGTCCGCTACCAGTATGCCTCGATCCAGAACAATCCTCTGCGCCTGCTCGACTATGGCAATGCGGAACTGAGCATCTATGACGGCCGGATCGTCCTGCCGAAATTTACAGAAGTAACCCGCATCGAAAGCCCGCTGGGCAGCGGAAGCCTCGACCTGTCGAACACCGTCCACACAGTCGTCACCGCGACGCAGCACACGGTCTCGTATGAAAGCATCCGGTATGGCGCCACCATCAACGTCTGCGAAAATACCGCAGGCTGGGAGAGCATCGGCGATCGCAAGCCCGGTGAAATTTTTGCGGTCAACGGCCAGGAATTCGTTTCCGGTGGCTTGAGCGGCAATCCCTGGAATGAGAACCCGGCCTCGGAAGGGCATAAGAACTTCTCCGCGACGGGCATCATCCGCGATTATTACTCCGAGACCTATACCACCTACCACACCGAATACTTCGGTCTGTCGGGCGCCATCCATGCGCAGTCCTTCCTGAATGCGCAGCTGATGGTTTGCACGTCGTTCGAATTCTATTTCGATCGTGTCGGCAGTGGTGCGGGCTCCGATGTCACGTTGTGCGTCGTCAAGCTGAACTCCGCCGGCGCACCCGACTATGATGCGGTCATCGCCAAGATGACGAAGCCGCAAGGCGAACTGAACACCGGCTGGTGCAAGTTCGTCATCCCACCGACGCTGCTCGACACCGGCAAGCGCTACGCGGCGGTTCTTGTTACCGGGGGCAATCACGCCATCAAGACGAGCACCGGCAATGCCTTCACCGGTGGTACGAAGTTCGTCTGCACGGATGGCATCTGGTCGCAGGGGTCGACGACCGAAGATATCTGCATGCGGGTCAACGGCGCGAAGTTCGAACGAAGCCGCACCGTCATCGAGATGGAAGCGGCGACGCTTGCCGATGGCATGACGGAAATGCAGCTGGTGTTTCAGGGCTGGGAGCCGGATGGCACCCAGCGCTCCTGGGAGATCAAGCCGGTCGGCTCCGCGGTGTGGATACCCTTCGACAACCGCGCGCCCAACCCGCTCGCCAACCTGCCGCCGCAAGCGCAGCTGCGTTGCATCATGCAGGGCACCGAAGATATCGCGCCTTGCCTCATCCTCGATGCCACCAATGCCCGTGTGCTGACGGGACGCATGCAGGGCATCCAGCGGGCGATCTCGAAGCAGCTGAACTTCGGCTTCTCGACGACACAGCTGCAAATGGTCGCGCAGGTTGATAACTACGATCCTGCCCGCCACACCCATCTCAACAAGATCATGGTGGGCGCCACCGTGGTCACCGGCACAGTGGTCGCCGAGCAGGATATCACCAAGCCCAGCCGGTGGAAGTTCACCACGAATTTCACGCTCGGCGCGGCGGCCACCAGCTGCCGCATCCGCCTTGAAGGCACGACCAACAGCATCGTGGTCGTGCCTTTCGTCCAGGACATCCAGCTTAACGCCTTCTAAGGAGTGCCCCATGGCCGATGCGCCGATGTATGAGCCGGAGACCCGCTACACCACGCGGGTCTCTCGCCCGGTAAACGACGGGCCGTTCCGCTACCTGCCGCGCCACGAAATCGAAACCGATGGCGCGACCCTCAATCGCTGGATCGAAAAGGAGGGCGAAGATGTCATTGCCTCCGCCGAGCCCGTCTGATCGCTATCAGCTGACCGGCATTCTCTACAAATGGACGGTGGCGCTCTGGAATAGCGTGTTCGGCTCGATCGCCGATCGACTGAATGCGCTGGAAGCGCGCGATGCCGATTATCAGGAGGTCATCGACGCCGGAACCGGCGCGGCAATCGAATACGTTCAGAACGCGGTCGCGCCGCAGATCGAGCAGATCGGCGACACCATCGGCGATCTCAACGAGGAGATCGCCGAGGCGCAGGATATTCTCGCCGCTCTGCAAAGCCAGGGGGTGCCGGCGACGAATGTGCCGGTCACACCGGCCGGCAATTTCCCGGCGGGAACAAGCGTGCAGGAGGCGCTGGAAGCACTCGATCAGGTCACCTCAGGTATCGGCAATGCGCTCACGACGCACAAGGCGGGCGTCGATGTTCACCCGGAGGCGCGGGCGACAGCCGCGCTCGCACGGGCCGGCACTGACAATACCCGCATCATGACGCCATCGCTGGTGCGTGATGTCCGCATGCTGCGGACCAACTTGCAGGCTGGAGCTTATACCGTGCTCCCGGCTGACTTCGGTCAGACAATCAGCTGTAGCTCCACGTTCACGCTGGCGCTGACGGCAGCCGCGACGCTTGGCGATGGCTGGTATTGCTATGTCCGCAATACCGGGTCGGGTGTCATCACCATCGATCCCAACGGGGCGGAAACGATTGATGGCGCCGCCACGCTCAAGCTTGTGGCTGGCGCATCGGTCATGATCCACTGCAACGGTGCGACGTTCCGGTCATTTGGCCGTAATGGGCTTCAGCGGATCACCGACTTCGTTTCGATCTCCGGCACCCCCCCTGTAATTGAACTTACGGACGGCTTTGACGGCAGTTTCGAAGAGATTGTGATCCGCTTGATGGGCGTGACCATGACGGGTGGTCCAATCTATCTTTCCTCGCGTCGGCTCAGTGACAATGTGTGGGGAAACTACTTGGTGGGGACGAAATTTGCCGCGTACTCCAACGGCGGGCAAAACACTCAGGCCGTTTCTGCGTCCGCCGAGGCTCCTCTAGAGGAGGCAACCATCGCGATCTCTGGTGAACTCAGGATCAGCGGCCTCACGAATTCAGTATCACCGTGCCTGCAATGTGATTTCCAAGGTGTGTACGGAAGTGGCACCGTTCTTTCGAAGGCGATTTATTATGGCAACTATCCCATCAACGGCCTCAGATTAAAGGCATCTAGCGGATACACATTCGTGAACGGCGGGCGATACGAAGTTTTCGGAAGGAAGGCATCATGACCTACCTCGTCACCATCATGCGCGACGGCGTCCAGATGCAGGTACCGCGCTCCGAAATCTTCCCCGAGCCGACGCTCGACGCCCGCAAGGCCAGCCTCACCGCCACCGTTAACGTCCATGTCGCCACATTGCTGGCGGCCGGTGCGCCGGTGGCAGCAGGCGAAACCACGCTGCACATTGCCCTCGATGACGGCTCGCGCGCCGACTTGACCGCGATGGTCTCGACGGCGGGCTTTGCCCTGCAAAGTCTGATCCCCTTGCCGGAAAGCTATCAGCAGGGCTGGATCACGATGGAAAACATCCGCATCCCGCTCGCCGAACCCACCGATGGCATCCTCATGGCCGCCGGCGTCGGCGAGCGCTACGCCCAAATCCGCCAGCAAGGCCGCACGCTCAAGGACGCAATCGAAGCGGCCGAAGACGCGGCGGCCCTCGACGCCATCGATATCGAAAGCGGCTGGCCGGCATGACGCACATTACCATAGATACTGCTTCTGGCGCGTCCCTCTCGACTCTCTGCGACTTTCCCGCCAAGTTGATCATCACGGCTAAGCTTGAGCTGCCGGGACATTGGATGCGGGGGCATATGAAGGGATTGGCAGTTCGGGCGATCGAGCGGATCGTGAGCGGCGCGACTGTTCTCGGGAGTGCAGCAGGCGGCGCGGTGTTGATGAACTATCTCGTTCCCGGTGAGGTCGGTGCGATCACGGGGCTTTTCGCCGGTGGTGGTTTCGGCATCGCCGCAGTCGTGGTGCTTAAATTCTCCGAAATGAAACTTGCTGGCCCGGGTGTCGGGTTTCAAATGAAGCTGGAGGCGATCGCAAAGGATGCCGAAGAAGCTCGGAAGCTTGCGCAACTCACGGCCGAAATCGCCTTTGATATTGGCAATCGGCCGCGCGGTGTCGTTGGCGGTGGGTCGCTTTCCCAGAACGATGCGGTGCGAAAACTGATCGCGGAACGGCTTCTTGAGTTTGGCTTCGATAAGGCAGAAGCGTCCAGGGTCGCCCGGTTCGACGACCCGCACATCGCGCGGCGGATCATTCAGCTCATGATCCTTAAAGCTGTGAGAAGGGCGGATGCTGGCGGTGAGAAAATGTCGAACGAATTGAGCCTAAAGCTTCTTGGTCGCGATGCGGACAAGACACCGGAAGGTATCAAGGCTGCGCTTGGCGGCGAGTTGCTTCAGGATGACGAAGTTCAGGCCGGCGTCCGGTTCTATCAACAGTGGTATGAAAGCGATGCGAAGCTCTATTTCGTAATCGACAATCTCAGTCGCCTGCATGCGGCGGAACAGCGAGAGAAATCCATTGTGAGCTGATATCCTTCAGCCCGTCGCATTGACTTTGAATTCAATTTGCGGCGGGATGTATCCGAAGAATTCCTTAACTTTCCGCGGATTGTGCCTCCGGGGCTGACAGCTGTCAGCCCGAGGTTTCGCGCGCGCGCGCGTAGTTTTCCCTCGAATTGATTTAATCCACCTTCGAGGGCGGCATAACAGTATCCATCCGGCGAAGGCCGCGGGGCTTATGATTTCGGCTCGTCTGCCATGATGCGTTTGATGACTTCCGGGTCAC
>NZ_JARRIR010000027.1:0-26511 GCF_029601685.1 Rhizobium sp. YJ-22
CCAGGGCGACAAGGGCGAGCACAAGCTCATCTGGTCCCGCTAACCACCACCAAGGCGCTCCGCACACAGCGGGGCGCTACCTTCAATTCCACCGGGATTATGCGGAGCAGAAACCGCCGAAATCGCCGGCAAATCCGGCCTTCAGCGACCAGCACTCTGCATAATCACCGTCTCAGCATAATCAACGTTTTGCGGTGCACCGCAAAAGACCGAGCTCGGCGCCGCCTGGCAGAAGACCTCCGAGCAGGGCCGCGACTACCTCTCGGTCAAGCTTGACGATCCGAGCTTCCCGGCTCCGATCTACGCAACGCTCGCCGAGGTCGAAGGCGAGAAGGAACTGCAGCTCATCTGGTCCCGCCCGAACCGGGACTGATCGGTACCACGAGGCTCCGCCACCGGCGGGGCCTCCTCTCCTGCCGAGAGATCAAAGCCGGGTCTGGCATCGAGCCAGGCCCGGCTTTTTTGGTGCCATACGGAGAGGTGGGAAGCTGCTCAGAACGCGTGATGGTTCCAAGCGGCAATGCCGGCCTCAAGCATGAGCGGTGCCCCCAATTTGCTCCACCCGCCCTATCGAGCAGGTTCCGCAAATCGGCTCCCCCACTCCCCGGCTCTGCCGGTCGCTTGCGCGATCCTTGACCCCGCCATCACCTCTCGGACCCGCCGGTCATCTTTCACAAGCGTCAGGAGACGAAGATGACCTATGAACTCGCAATCCAGATCGAAGAACTGCGGGCTGAACTGCGCAACGCTGAAAACAGTGCGGAGCGCCGTCAGATCCAGGCCGAGCTCGAAATCGCTCAGGCAGAGCTGATTGTCGCGGACGCCGAGCTGGACGGCCTTGCAGAAAGCGAACCGCCTTTCTAAGGCGGTTTCCATCGTCCGTCGTCTGCGAAGTCGAGCTGCCGCAATTCTCCTGTCGATCCCATTTCATCGACATTGGGAATGATGCGGATCGTGCGTCGCGCCGCAACCTGATGCCGGCAGAATTTTCCCCGCCTTCAGCTCCTCGCGCAGCAAAATTCGGCCGCCCTCAGGTCCTCCGCTACGCTGCGGCCGTGACCGGTGCAGCACTCCTTCCCGATCCGCATTTCATCCCCGCGACGAAACGCAATCGACAGGAGAAACTATATGCAACAGCTCGCCAAATTCCTCAAAGCAACCGGCCGCCGGCTTCGCACCCTCGCCAAGGTGGTCTGCCACCTCTTCCGCAAGGGTAAACTCGGGATGAAGATCGCGATCAAGATCCCGTTCTTCGTCGAGATCGAGGTCAACTTCGAGACCGACTGGAACCGACGGCGATAACGCCGTCCCGGCCCGCTCCGGCGGGCCGGATTCAATCACCGCCCGCACCATGATTCGCGCCGGCCGGTCCAGGTTCGGGCTAGCCCCGCCGAAACCAGCATATCGCCCAGGCTCCGCCCGTTCCGGACGAGAACGCGCAGCTTGCGTCCGTATCGATCCTGATCGCGCCCCGGCCATGCCTTGAGCTCGAATGGACCCCTGTTGAGCAGCTCGATCAGGCGGTCCCTCGCCCTATTTCCGAGTGCAAGTTCCGAAGCGCATTTCCGTTCGCTGATCTCCGGCGCGTTGATATCAGCGACGCGGATTTTCGTGCCATCGATCCAGAGGGTATCGCCGTCGACAACACAGGTCACCCGATGACCGCCCGAGCATTTCTCGAACCTGATCTTTGATAAAGTCGAGGCAGCGAGGGCACTCGTGGTACCGGCGATCGGGGGCAGGAAAGTACCGATTAGACCGACGATTGCGAGACCGGCTGCGCGGGAGGAACTCTTCCGTGACATCCGCGAAAACGTGGTCGTGGTATGCTGATAGGTCAAAGGCAGATTCCTGTCGATGTTCGGTCTCATGTCGGCGAAGACGTGCCATGCCAGGGGTCAATGGCGGCTGCTACCGCTGGCGCAGGGCAGAGCTGTCCGATAGCCCCGGCTTCGCTTTTGTCGAAGAAGATCCAGAAAGACAACGACGGCATCCCTTTCCATGGCGAATTGCTGGACCATGGTCTGGCCGCGGGCGCCGATCCTTCCCCATCGTCGGGTCAGGCAGATCTCTCCGAACAGATTTGGCTCGATCATCATTTCGTAGAAACGGGCCATGTTTCGGGCGGCGTCCGTGCGTTCGACATAGAGCTGGTAGGGCTGGGTGAGCATGATGGCATGATCGTCTGTCAGCCAAATTTCGTCCAACGAGAGATATGAATCGATTGCGGTCGACCGATTCATTTTCGTGAAGTTCGAGATCAAAACACTCCGGGCGGTCAGCCTGCGGCGTACGGCTCTATTCCCCAAGGCGAACGAAGCCCGGAGGTCTTCGCCCATTCGGGTCACGATCCTCCCGCAACACCGCCAGTATGGCCGAAAGCCAATTTTACTGCCGACCTATTTTCTAGGATTTCGCGGCGGGTCGTGGAAATCGCATCGCCTCGATGAGAACTGCATGCGCCTCTTTGACCAAATCGAGATCGCGATCCCATTGACCTTCCGGGCCGCCGGTAAACTTCTCTCCGTGGATGTAGCTGTTACGCACCCTGCACACGCCGTTGATTATGAGTTGCGCAACGTTGGTGAGTGGGGCGGGCTGTTCTGGCGACCACGTCATGTCCGCCAAATGGCGACGCGGCGGATTTCCAATGAGCGTTGTGGCTATCTGCTTGCCGATGATGTGTTCGAAAAAGGGCTTTCCAAGGGACTGAGCGAATAGATCCCAGTCCGCCTCGGCCGTCTCGCGATCCTTTCGCAGGAAACCCGAGCGCTTCAGCGCATATTCGGTCGCGCGGAAGTCGCGGACGAAGTCTTCGGCAGCTGTATAGGGATTGGTCATGGCGCTCGCCTGCAATGGTCGCATTTTCTGAACTGCGTTAGGAAATTTACAGATTTTTTGATTGCGTCAATCGGGGCGGAAATGAAAATCGAGGTCGCGACGTGGACGTGCGTGAGGGGATATTGTGAAGGCGAAAATTCTGGCTTTTGAAATGCTGCAGCTCGTGCCGTCGTCCTATCGCGAGCAGCGCGAGGATGCGGTTGTGCTGGAAGACGGAGAATGGCTGGATTACCGGAAGAGGCGCCGACGATCGGTCCTGTTCGCGAGCATGCCACGCGTCTTGTCGATGAAATCGAACGCGCTCTACAGGAGGAGAACTGGCAACCGGACAAGACCTTCGATGCAAGCCAATACGCGGGATCCTGGACCCTCGGCTGGGTTGAGCAGCGTGCTCCCGCAAGAAGAATTCACCGTGGCTATCTCCAGCCAGTGCGAATTTTCCCTATCGTCGGACGGGTACCCAAGCTTGTCCTCGCCTTCCTTGCGAAAATTCCCGGCTGGAACGACTACGTGAAGCGCGAGAAACATCCCGGCGTTGGCTGGCACTATCACTACCTGACCGATCCCAGAACGCGCTCGGATGCACTCCTCGCGTGGGACACGAGATGGCAGCGGCCGACATGGGCCCCCAATGCCCTGCAGCCGCTGTTCGGCGAGAAGCATGGCGAAGGAAAAGCGGACGTACATGCCAAACCGTGGCTTTGGGGCGACAAGAAAAAGCAATCGATGTACGAAGTTTGCGCCCGTGATCTGCTCAAATGGAAGATTGATACGTTCCGGTGCGCATCTCTTCATGCCGATCCGGTCTGGCCGACGACCGGCACGGTAACGCCGATGCCAGCGATCCCCTCTGGCTCGAGCCTTTCTGCTGGAAAGAAAAAGAAACGAACGTGATGTTCACGCTGCTGCGGCCACGCCAAATCCGTCCAGATCACTCGCGGCTTTCTGACGGCACTGAATGGCGCGCTCCGGAGCGATCGGCTGCGAGGTGAAACCGGTTCGCCGCAACGATAGCCTTCATGTCATCGCGCCGAAACCATATTGCGCGACCGCATCGCAGCGGCGCGTTGCCGGCCGTAAAGACGATCTGCTCGTCGGCCCGCATCCGCAGTACCTCGTGCGGCTGGATCAACGGCCTCGACGCCAACTGCTTCGATCGAGTGCGCGAGGTTCCACGCGCTTGGAAACTGCGGCTCACTTGGTCGATCTCAACCGTGGTCGTGCCACATCGACGCGAGATGTAGTCGGCGGTTTCTGGATCGTTGATGGCGGCGAACGAGATCCAGCTGGCGCTTTCGAACCATTTGCTCGACGCGTCTCGCCCGCCGTAGGTTTCACGCAACTGACCGATCGACTGATAGATCATCGCCAGCGTGAGGCCGTATTTGCGGCCGGCGTCCCGCGCCGTCTCCAGGATCCGCATATAGCCGAGCCGTGCCACCTCATCGAGGAGAAAGAGCGCCCTGCCCTTCATCGCCCCGTCGCGATTGTAGATCGCATTAAGGAACGAGCCAATGATGACCCTGGCGAGACCTGCATGCGTCTCCAGCGTCTTCAGGTCGATGTTGATGAAGACATCCGTCTTTCCCGACGCAATGTCATCGGTCGAGAAGCTCGACCCCGACACCAGGCCCGCATAGTTGGGATAGGACAGCCAATGGGTCTCCTTGATCGCGTTGGCGTAAACACCGGAGAAGGTTTCGGGCGTCATGTTGACGAAGGCAGCGACGTTTTCCTTCACGAAGTCCGATCCGGAATTGTCGTAAATGTCTTGCAGCCGCTGGCGCAGCTTCGGTTCCGGTTCAGACAGGTTCGCCCTCACCTGTCGCAAGGTCTGGTGCTTCGCATCCGTATGGCCGGACAGGCAGACATCGGCAATCATCGCCGTCAGCAGCTGAAGTCCCGAGGCGCGGAAGAAGTCATCGCGCACGCCGCTCGCGCGGCCGCTTTCGCTCATGATCCAGGATGCGACCGACGCAATATCCTCTTCCTTCGTCCCGCCATGCTTGCCGATCCAGTCGAGCACATTGACACCTATTTCCGGTCGCTTCGGGTCGAGCACATGGACGTCGCGCCCTGCCCTGCGGCGGTGCTTCATCACCATCGGCGCCACCTCATTCGATGGGTCGAGGACGATGAGTGTGCCGCCCCATTTGAGCGCCGTCGGCACCGTCACTGACGTCGTCTTGAAACCGCCGGAGCCGGCAAAGACGATCCCATGCGACGAGCCGAAGGATCCGTCGAAGCAAAGAAGCGGTGACTTGCCGCCCCTGCCCCAGCTATCCGGCTGATCGGCGCGAAACGACAGGGCGGCCGACGTGTCGCGATCGACGCGGTAGGCTTCGCCGACCACGATGCCACCATTCTCGCTGAAGAGCTTTGCGGCCTCCGTAATCTTCATCCAATCCGCCTCCCCGTGCATCGCCCGCTTGCCTCGGATGCGCTTCGGCTCGGCTGTTGCAAAAGCAGCATTACCGGAGATTGCGACACGCAGCGCAAAGCAGGTCGCCACGAGCGCTGTGGCCGCGCCAATCATCGTCACTGGATCGAGGTAGGAGAAGACCGATTGTCCCACGGGGACCTCGGTCGTCAGCGCCGAAAGCCGAACGGCTTCTCTTCCGCACGCTATCGCGATCGTGACCATGCCCCCCGCGACGACACCCCATCCCGCAAGCCGGATGCTGCGCGCGCCGGCGCTGGCAAAGAGAAAGATGATGCCGGTCCCAGCCGACAATACATAGGGCGCGGCAATGGCAACGCGCCCCAGCATCAGCCGCGCCTTGTCGGTTTTCCCCAAGGACGCGAGCGCATGCTCAAATCCTGATAGGCCGATGACGACTGCGATCATCAGCGCAGTGGGGACAACGAACAGAATGATCTTATTCGCCGTCATCGCCGAACGCCTCCGCCCCGATGGCCATAAGCCTCTCCCGCTCTCCCGCTTCGACCTTGATGCGACGGCTGAGATCGACAAGGGCGCCGAGCAAAAGCGCCCGTTTCTCGTAGCGCAGACCTGCCTTGACGATCAGGCCACCCAGCTCGATTTTCTCGCGGGCGTCCTTCTTCCTGGCATCCGATGTCGTCGATCTCGCCATTCGCTCATGCCTCGCCAGTGCGGCCCGCAGTCGGGCCAGCGCCGTTCGTTTCCCCAGTCGCCCCACCCTTGCCGCCGCGAAACCGTTTGGCGACGGCTTCGAACGCGGTCAGCAAATCGGTTTCCTCGATCTCGACTTCCCCAAGTCCGGCTTTGAGTGCGATACGCCCGATCCGCTCGGCCTCGCGGGTTTCGGCTTGGCGCAATTGATCCTGTAGCTTTGCAATGTCTGCGCGAAGTTGGAGCGATGACTTCTTCATTCCCGGTCGATCCTCTTTTGATGGAACACTGGATGTTGCATCGTGCAACAAGGCCAGATTCCGACAGATCGAAGCGCCGATCTACTAACAGAAATGCGAGTTGGCGCAGCCAACGCCTTTGAGCATGATCCCGCCGTTTCGAAGAAGCGGATCCAAGGGCGCAATTATACGTCGCTGGCGCGACGTGTTGCTGGGGTTTCCCCGGCGTGGCCGTAACCTCTCTCGAACACATTGAATTCGTTGGATTTCAGGAGCTCTGTTCGCCGTGCCCGTCCCGCATTTTTCCGTCAGCATCGTTGCCCGCGGCTCCGGCCGCAGCGCCGTGCTGTCGGCGGCCTATCGCCACTGCGCAAAAATGGAGTTCGAACGGGAAGCCCGAACGATCGACTACACCCGCAAGCAGGGTCTTCTGCATGAAGAGTTCACGATCCCCGAGGATGCGCCGGAATGGCTGCGCACAATGATTGCGGATCGCTCGGTGTCAGGCGCTTCGGAGGCCTTCTGGAACGCGGTGGAGGCATTCGAGAAACGCTCCGATGCGCAGTTGGCCAAAGACGTCACCATCGCTCTGCCTCTGGAGCTTTCAGCCGAACAGAACATCGCCCTGGTCAGGGAGTTCGTTGAGCGGCATATCACGGCCAACGGTATGGTCGCCGACTGGGTCTATCACGATGCACCGGGCAATCCGCATGTGCATCTGATGTTGACATTGCGCCCTCTTACGGTGGAGGGGTTCGGCTCGAAGAAGGTTGCGGTGGCTGGACCGGACGGCAAGCCGCTGCGCAACGATGCCGGCAAGATCGTATATGAACTCTGGGCCGGCAGCGCCGACGATTTCAATGCGTTTCGTGATGGCTGGTTTGCCTGCCAGAACCAGCATCTTGCGCTTGCTGGACTGGATATTCGCGTGGATGGCCGATCCTTCGAGAAGCAGGGGATCGACCTGACACCGACCATCCATCTCGGCGTCGGCACGAAGGCGATCGAGCGGAAAGCGGAAGCCCGCTCAGCGGGAGATCGAGAACAGGAGGTCTCGCTCGAGCGGCTGGAGCTGCAGGAAGAGCGCCGCGCCGAAAACGCCCGGCGCATTCAGAGGAATCCCGAAATCGTCCTCGATCTGATCACGCGAGAAAAGAGCGTCTTCGACAGCCAAGATGTTGCCAAGGTCCTGCATCGCTATATCGATGACGCCGGCCTCTTCCAGGACCTTATGGCGCGGGTTCTTCAGCATCCCGATGCGCTGCGGCTCGACAGCGATCGGCTTTCGTTTGCGTCGGGTGCCCGGACGCCCGCGAAATACACGACGCGAGATCTAATCCGCGTCGAAGCGGAGATGGCGAATAGGGCGCTTTGGCTCGGTCGGCAGGATTCGCATCATGTCGTCGGCCAGGTCATTGCCCAGACCTTCAAGCGTCATGACCGACTTTCGGACGAGCAGAAATCAGCCATAGAGCACATCTCCGGAAAGAACCGGATCGCCGCCGTTGTCGGGCGCGCCGGCGCCGGCAAGACCACGATGATGAAGGCCGCACGCGAGGCATGGGAAGCAGCCGGATACCGCGTGGTGGGTGCCGCGCTCGCCGGCAAGGCCGCAGAGGGTTTGGAGAAGGAAGCGGGCATCACGTCACGGACCCTGTCGGCCTGGGAGCTGAGGTGGGATCAGGACCGCGATCATCTCGATGAGAAGACCGTCATGGTCCTCGACGAGGCCGGAATGGTCTCCTCGCGTCAGATGGCTCGCTTCGTCGAAGCGGCCACGCTATCAGGCGCGAAACTGGTTCTCGTTGGCGATCCGGATCAGCTCCAGCCGATCGAAGCGGGTGCAGCCTTCCGCGCGATTTCCGAGCGGATCGGGTATGCGGAACTTGAGACGATCTATCGCCAGCGCGAGCAATGGATGCGCGATGCCTCGCTCGATCTTGCTCGAGGAAACGTCTCGGCCGCGCTGTCCGCCTATGAGAGCCAAGGCATGGTTCGAACCGGCTGGACCAGGGACGAGGCGATCGAAACCTTGATCGCCGATTGGGATCGCGACTACGATCCAGCCAAGTCGTCCCTGATCCTTGCCCATCGCCGCATCGACGTCAGGATGCTGAACGATCTGGCACGCGGCAAGCTCGTCGAGCGCGGCCTCGTCGAAGGCGGTCATGCGTTCAATACGGAAGATGGATTGCGTCAGTTCGCGGCGGGAGACCAGATCGTCTTTCTGAAGAATGAAGGATCGCTCGGCGTCAAGAATGGCATGCTGGCGCGTGTCGTCGAAGCGCAGCCAGGCCGCATCACCGCTGAGATCGGTAGTGGCGATGACCGGCGTCAGGTCGTCGTCGAACAACGCTTCTATGCCAATGTGGATCACGGGTATGCCACAACGGTTCACAAGAGCCAGGGCGCCACCGTCGACCGAGTAAAGGTGCTCGCTTCAAGTACCCTGGACCGGCACTTGTCTTATGTCGCAATGACGCGCCACCGCGAGACGGCCGAGCTTTATGTTGGGCTTGAAGAGTTTGCCAACCGGCGCGGCGGCGTGCTGATCGAACACGGCAAAGCGCCCTACGAGCACAAGTCAGGCAATCGCGACAGCTACTTTGTGACGCTCGGCTTTGCCGATGGCCAAGAGCGCACGGTCTGGGGCGTCGATCTTGCCCGAGCGATGGATGAATCGAAAGCCGAGATCGGAGATCGCATCGGTCTCAAGCATATCGGATCCGAACGCGTTACGCTGCCTGATGGCACCGAGGCAGATCGCAATTCCTGGAAGGTCGTTCCCGTCTCGGAACTGGCGATGGTGCGGGTGCATGAGCGCCTGTCTCGCGATGGGGCCAAGGAAACTACGCTCGATTATCAGGACGCTTCCTCCTACCGCGCGGCGCTGAAATTTGCCGACGCTCGCGGCCTGCATCTCATGAATGTCGGCCGCACTCTCGTGCGCGATCGACTGCAGTGGGCGCTTCGTCAAAAAGCGAGATTGACCGATCTCGTTGCCCGGCTGGCTGCCGTTGGAACGCGGCTCGGACTGCGGTCAGGCACCACCGAAGAGCACAATGTTCGCAAGACGGCGCACACCCAAACTCCCATCAACTCTGCAAAGCATGAGGAGAAGAAGCCCATGGTGGCAGGCATCACCACGTTCCCCAAATCACTCGATCAGGCAGTCGAGGACAGGGTCTCCGCCGATCCCGGCCTGAAGAAACAATGGGACGACGTCTCGACCCGTTTCCATCTCGTCTATGCGGACCCACAATCGGCATTCAAGGCAGTCAATGTCGATGCGATGCTGGCCGAAAAGTCGGTGGCTGCGACGACCTTGTTCAAGGTTGCGAACGAACCTGAGAGCTTTGGTGCGCTCAAGGGCAAGACCGGTATGTTTGCCGGGAAGACCGAAAAGCAGGATCGTGAGACAGCGATTGTCAACGCGCCCGCCCTTGCCCGCAACCTCGAGCAATATTTGAAGGCTCGGTCCGAAGCCGAACACAAGCATGATGCCGAAGAGCGCGGTGTCCGAGCCAAGCTATCGATCGACATTCCTGCCCTCTCGGCCAACGCGAAGACCGTTCTCGAAAAAGTTCGCGATGCAATCGACCGCAACGACCTGCCATCAGGTCTCGAATATGCGCTCGCCGACAAAATGGTGAAGGCTGAACTGGAAGGTTTCGCCAAGGCGGTCACCGAACGATTCGGGGAAAGAACCTTCCTGCCCCTCGCAGCGAAGGACACCAACGGCGAGGCTTTCCAGCGCGTCACGTCAGGCATGAACGCTGCCCAGAATAGCGAGGTGCAACAGGCTTGGAATGTGATGCGGACGGTGCAGCAATTGTCGGCACACGAGCGCAGTGTGACGGCACTCAAACAGGCTGAGACACTGCGTCAGACGAGATCGCAGGGGCTCACCCTCAAATGAAGATGCGCCATCGACATAAAGTGCTCAGGTGCATGACGCGGCTCGTCTGGTTCTATCGGATCAGCAGCGTCAGCCTGTTCACGCTTGGCCTCATTGTGTTCCTCGGAGGTCAGGGTTTTAGGGTCAATCTCACACCAAGCGAGCCCTTGGGCCTGTGGCGGATCGTCAAACCCGATCGTCCGATCCTGGTCGGCGATCTGGTCTTCATTTGCCCACCGAACACAGACGCGATGCGCGATGCGCGTGCGCGTGGATATCTGCGCTTCGGCCTCTGCGCCGGCCGCGTGGCGCCGCTGATCAAGACGGTCGTGGCGACATCCGGACAGGTGATCGAGATCCATGACGATGTCCGCATCGATGGTCGGCCACTCCCCCACTCGCGCGTTGCACGGACGGACGGCCAGAGGCGTGAGATGGTGCACTACGATGGTGGTGTCGTTCCGGTCGACACGGTCTTTCTGCATTCCGAGTTTACGGGGTCTTTCGATAGCCGGTACTTCGGTCCTCTGCCGATGGATGGCATCCTCGGACTGGCACGAAAGGTCTGGACCTATGCACCGTGAGCTTCTCCGAACGAGTGTCCTCGTTGCACTATCGATGAGCGCCGGGTGGATCGGCTGGAGCGGGCATGTGCTTCTCTTGCCCGTCGCAGCCACCTTCCCCATGCTCTGGTCTCTGGCGCGGACGCGCCTGCAGGCAACGGCGATCTCCGGGGCCTACTTTCTCGCCGCATCGCGTGGACTACCTCAGGGCGTGGCCAACTTCTATTCTTCGGATTTCTGGCCGGGTCTCTTGCTCTGGCTGGTCGCGTCCTCCGCCTTCGTGGCCGTTCATACGATACTCTGGTCGGATCGTAAGGGATGGCAAATGCCACTCCGCTATCTGGCTGCCTGCGTCGCAATGGCGGTCCCGCCTTTCGGCGTTCTGGGATGGGCGCATCCGATCACCGCCGCAGGCGTTCTGTTACCCGGCTGGGGATGGTGGGGTCTGGGTGCGATGGCAGCCGGCCTGGTCGTCATGACAACGCGATATCGGCCGGCTGCTGCCATAGCCATGACAGGCTTCTGGCTCTGGTCCGCCGCTGAGTGGACGGAGCCGATCCTACCTGCGTCGTGGACCGGTGTCGATCTTGAATTGGGCGCATCGCTCGGACGCGAAGCTGGCCTCAAGCGGCAACAGGAGCTGATCGAGATTGCTCGCGCACGCCCATCGGGCACGACGGTCGTGTTGCCGGAAAGCGCGCTCGGCTTCTGGACGCCGACGGTCGGCCGGTTCTGGCAGCGCGCTCTCACCGATGCGGACATCAGTGTCATCGCGGGCGCGGCAGTGATCGACAGCCAAGGTTACGACAATGTGCTCATGAAGTTGTCGGCTGATGGTAGCCAGGTTCTCTATCGCGAGCGGATGCCGGTGCCCGGGTCGATGTGGCAGCCGTGGCGAGCCTGGATCGGCGATCACGGCGGCGCCCGGGCGCATTTCTTCGCCAATCCCATCATTGATGTCGGCAACCAGCGTGTGGCGCCGCTGATCTGCTACGAGCAGCTTCTCGTCTGGCCGATCTTGCAATCGGCCTTCCATCGGCCCGACGCCATCGTCGCAGTCGGAAACGGCTGGTGGACTGCAGGGACATCGATCATCGACATTCAGCGGGCCAGCAGTGAGGCCTGGGCCCGCCTGTTCAACCTGCCTCTCGCCATCTCGTTCAACATCTGAAACATGGAGCTCGCATGGATGCTGCGTTGATTAAGGAATGTGCCGACCCATCGTTGAAGCCGGCTATCGTCGAGCAGTTCGTCCAGGCGGTCGGCTCGGACGATCCGCTTGCTATCACCGTAAAGTCCGGCGGGCGTCTGATCCTCGTTCCAAAACCGAAAACGCCCGAAGAGGCGATCGAGATTGTGCGCGAGAACATCGGTGGCTCTATCGTGCGGGTTGGCCTCACTCAGATCCCGGCGGGCATTGGCCTGAGGGATGCTTCTGAACTGAAGGTCGATCTGGTCGAGCCCTGCGCCAATCTGCGGACGGGCACAGCGATGTTCGCCAAGATCCTCCGCATCGTTGCGAAGTGGTATGGAAACCCGACAAGTGAAGAGGTGTTCCCGCAGCTCTTTGACGACGCGGTCCACGCCTGGCAGACCGGAAAGTTCGAGGGCGAGAGCGTATTCCGGGCGGAGGATCCCGGCGGCGCGGTCGTGCAGCGTTCAGAGGTGGAGGCAGAGACTGTTGACAATGCCGAGGATGATGCACCCACTGAAATGCCGGAGGAAACGCCGATCAAGCCCGACGACGCCGGCATCCGGATTGATCTGACGCGGATCGGGGGCCAGAAGTGATGTTCTTCAAGATCGGACGTTTGTTAGATTAAAAATGGACGGCATATCACTTTAAATTGGACGGTCATTGAGTTAAGAATGGCCGTATGACTGATCATTCGAATTTGAAGCCCCTCGTCGATCGTAAAGTGCTGCCTCTGGTGGAGGCAGCTCTGGCCGACACCCGTGTCGTTTTGATATCCGGACCGCGGCAGGCAGGGAAGACGACGCTCGCGCGCATGTTCTCGGACAAGGATCGACCATACATCACATTGGATGATGCGGGTACTTTGAACGCCGCGAAGGCCGACCCGACCGGGTTTATCCGCGGGATCAAGCGCGCGGTTATCGACGAAGTGCAACGCGCTCCAGATCTGATGCTGGCCATCAAGGCAAGCGTAGACGACGATCAGGAGCCCGGACGATTTCTGCTCACGGGCTCCGCAAATCTCGCGACCATTCCGGCAATTGCCGACTCCTTGGCCGGCCGAATGGCGGTCATTCCGCTTCTTCCTTTTGCGCAGGCCGAAATCCGATCAAGTCCGGGCCTCATGCTCGACAGGCTGTTTGCGGGGGACGAACCGGCCGTAGAGGGTGAGGTTGTTCTGGGCAAGGAATTGATGAGCATGGTTCTGGCTGGAGGCTATCCTGAAGCCTTAAGGCGAACCACGTTGGCCCGGCGCGTCTCGTGGCTCGAAGACTATGTCACTCTTATCCTAGATCGTGACGTGCGCGACGTTGCAAACATCGATCAGCTCGATCGTTTGCCGCGCCTCCTGAACATCCTTGCGGAACATGCCGGCCAATTGATCAACAATAGCAGCTTCGGTTCGGCGCTGGGATTGTCCGGCGTCACCGCTCAGAAATACATAGCAATTCTAGAGCGGCTATTCCTTGTCAAAACTCTAGTGCCATGGTCGAACAACCGGCTCAGTCGGCTTGTCAAAACTCCAAAGCTTCATTTCATCGATACAGGACTTCTGGCGGCTTTGCGCGAAGACGAACTGGCCAGACTATCCGACGATAAGACCCGATTTGGCGCCCTGCTAGAGAGTTTCGTCGTCTCCGAACTGATGAAGCTGGCATCCTGGTCCGAGAGACGCGTATCGTTTTCGCATTACAGAACGAAGGATCTTGATGAGGTCGATGTCGTGATTGAGGATCGGCGCGGGCGAATCATCGGTATTGAAGTGAAGGCGTCTGCGACCGTCAAATCCGATGATTTTCGCGGGTTACGTCAGTTGCAGGCAGCGGTCGGTGACCGTCTCGTGCGTGGCCTCGTTTTGCATGATCATGACCGTATCACGCCGTTTGCCGAACGCCTCCAGGCTGCGCCCCTCTCAATCCTGTGGTCGATGTGAAGTGGACTTACCGGTCTTAAGAGGTTTTGCTTGGTGGCAACGGTAGCGAGAAACGCTTTGCGTTGTTCACCGTAGCACCAAGGTCTGAAAGTTTGGGTGGTCGGCCGCTTACCGGGTGTTCCGTCGTCCAGATCTCTGCCAACTCCACCATGCGGACCGTGAGCGACGGATAACCTGCAACGATTTCCTCGGCGGTCGCGCCTTGGGTTCTCATGGCTGCAACCATTCTAACTGGAACGCGGGTTTTCTTGAAGACGGGTTCGCCGCCGCTGACACCCCTCACACATTCGATAGCGTTTTCGGCCTCACGAAGGGACAATTTAATCTCCAGAATCTTTGTCGGGGGTGACGAGTTCGACGTGGCTCACACCAAGCGCTTGGGCGATCTCATAGAGTGTGACGATGGAGGGGTTTCGCTTCCCTCTTTCGAGTCCGCTTAGATACTGTTGGCTGAAGCCGGAGCGCGCTTCCACATCCTCCTGTGTCAGGCCTTTTTCCCGACGGAGGCGGGCAAAATTCCGGCCGACCAGCTTGCGCATATCCATGCGCGGAAGATCAACGTTTACATACTTTAAGTTTATCAACTATAGTATGTAACTGAGATTTAAACCGATTTGCCTCCGCGGATACCTCGGTTCGAAGAAGGTTTACATCAGTGGTACATGGACGGTAATTGGACCGATAATGTTCAAAGCAAGTGCAGACGGGCCTGTGTCTGATACCAAACTCATATTGCGCCCACTTATCGGATTGATGAGTGATCAGCCGCCCGAAGAGATCGAGCGCCACGTCGTGCGCGAGATCGAAAAGCACCGTCGCCTGCGCGACGACGCCGTGATGCTTGAGGCAAAGCTCGACGGTGCGTCTGAGCCGGAATCGGCTCGGGAGGCTAGCCAAGACTATATCGCTGCCATGATCGCCGTCCACGCGCAGCAGACGGTGGTGTCAACGCTTCTCGACATTCTGGGCTATATTCCCGATATGCCGAAATCTAAGGGGCACTGACCTAGATCAGGCCGAACTCCTTGGCCATTGCGGTCGCCTGGGGCAAGCTTGTCGCGCCCAGCGCCGATTTGGCGTTGCGGAGGAAGAATGCGACATTGGCGTATGTTGTGTTCTCGATAATGGCGATGGCCTTCATGGACTTGCCTTCCGCAGACCAGCGCAGGCAGGTCAGTTCATCAGATTTCATGCGGATTGGGGTGTGATGCGTCGGCTTGGCGCCAAGACCTTCGAGCCTCGAATGCAATTGCGCGACCGCGGAAGCGGCAAGCACCCGGTTCAAAGATTGCCCCATCGCGAAATCGGCCTCTTCCGAAGCAAGCGTGAGCATTGCCATCCGGCCAAATCCCGTCTTGATCGGAATTGTGATACCAGAGCGTATCCCGAACTCACCGGCCTCTCCGTAAAAGTTCCTACGCTCCTTGCTCATCCTGAGGGATGCTTCGTTGGACCAGGCGAACGCTTCCAACTGATCGCGCGCGTTTCGCACGACGGGATCGATCAACGCGTAGGACTTCTCGAAATACCGCTGCTGCCACTCGACGTCATAGTTTGAGATCGCCGTCTGCGTCTCCGCCTGAAGATTGAGATAGGCATAGGCGCCAAATCCCGCTTCCCGGCTTAACTTTTCCAGGGTCGCCTTCACCGTGGCTTCGTCATGCGCCAAGGCGACCTGTTCGGTCAAACGCTCAAACCATTGGTTCAATTCATGGCCTCCTTTGCGTGAGGGTATGAACGCAACAAGGTTGCAGTCATAAGTGGCAGTACCCTTTGTCGAGGGCTCGGTCGCTCCGAAACGGAGGCGAAGCGCATGATCGCGCCCGCCTAAACTTGACTAAGAGAAAGATTTTAGCCACGCAAGATTGTATTATGTCATCGCGATTCAATTACATAGGCGATGACCATTTTGCGCCAAAGTCTATTCTATTGCCGATATGAATTCGGGAAAATAATATCCTGGTCGACGAGCACATTGAATTTGTAGCCCGGCCGGATCCTGATGGTCGGCTGAACATTGAGATTTTTTGAGATCGTTTGCTCCGCCACACGGCCGAACGATTCGGCGAAATTCCGCCGCGCTGCATCGGAGGCCGTATCCTGCGTGGCCAGCGTCGAACTCTCTGGCATCGACATGTCGATCCCCGTGCCGATGATGGCAACAAGCGCCGCAGAGCCGAATGTGCGCCAGAGATGCCGATCAACCTTGTCCTTAAAGCCGCCATACCCCTCGGCATCCGTACCGGACATGCCGCCGATCTGAAGTGTCGAGCCGTTGGGAAAGATTATGTCGGTCCAGACGACCAGCACGCGCTCCTGCCCGAACGACACCTTGGAATCATAGCGACCGAACAGCTTTGCCCCCTGCGGGATGAGCAGCCGGTGGCCGGTGGCGCTGTCATAGACATTATGGCTGACCTGCGCAGAAATCCTGCCTGGAAGATCCGAATTCAAGCCGGTGATCATTGTGGCCGGAATCACCGATCCACGCTTCAACTCGTAGGGCGAGAGCTGCGGGACAACCTGGTTCGGCAGATAGCCAAGATCCTTGATATCCTGGTTGAAAAAGTCCTCCTTTGAAGTCTGACCGTTCTGATCGACATTCTGTCCGAGCAAACCGGACTTCATCGCAGCGCTGTAGAGGTCGGATGCACCGTTCGCGGTGGCATCGAGCGGTTGGCGGGCATCGGTCTTGGTTTCGGAGGCACTCTTCTGCACGTCGGAAACATCGACCTTGAGCGGTGAATCGAGCGCCGTCGCCCGTGCCTGAAGGCTCGCCATCCTCTGACGCTGTGCTTCGCGGAGAATTTGTTCATCCTGCTCCCGCTTCAGCCGCGCCTTCCATTTGGCCTCGGGTTCGAGTTGCGATCGCCGCTCCGTCCGGACCTCCTTCTGCGGCTCCGCGTCGGCTTCTCTGACCGGCTCGCGCTCCACAACGACTGGTGTCGGCTGAAACACTTCGCGTTGCTCCGGCTCGCCTATGATCCCGTCCGACACGCCTCGTTTCAGTTGATCGCCAAAGGTGGTCGCCGGTGACGCGGAGGTGCTGTCGAGTTCGTTTCCTCGATTGAAGGACAGACCGCGCCACGACAGGCCGACGATCACGACGCCGAAGAACAAAACGATGATGACGATCGCGACGATGATCGGGAGGCGATTGAGGCGCCGCATGCTCTGTTGATCGTCAGCATTGCCCGTCGTGCCGAGCTGGAGCGATTGAACCATGGTCTCCTCTCCTCTCAGTTGCGCTGCATGATCGAAAGTGGACTGGCGGGCGTCGCGCCGACCGACGTCGCCGTGTAGGCCCGGCCGAGCGCGATGGCCGGCGTGCTGACACGCGCCAGGACCTGTCCATCGAAGCTGTCGACCGACCACGCGATCTCGACGGGTTTTTGATCCTTACCGGCCTTGCCGTCGGCGATGACGGTGTATCCCCATCCCTTCAGCGCTGCCTCGAGTGCGGCGGAATACTCGGAAGTGTCCTTGTCCATTTTTAGGATCGTGGTGCCAGCCGGACCGACCTGTTCGGCAAGGCGGCTCGCCATGTCGCCGGCGATCGCATTTGCGGTGGCGCCAGTGACGGCAATCGGTGAGGCGCTCGTGGTCAGCGTTTCATCCGCAGTCTGGCAACCGGAAAGGAGGGCCGTGAAGATGATGGCGGAGACGGTCGTTCTCATTCGTCAGCCTCCCCGCCGGATTGTGATTTTCTGCTGCCGCCAGCCAACCCCGGAGACGAGCACGGCCTTATCGACGGCGTAATCAACGATCATCATGTCGTTCTTCATGCGATAGTTGACGATGCGGTTCTGGCCACCGCTGACGACGAACAGCACCGGAGCGTCCTGGCCGGAGATGGACCGGGGAAACTGGATGTATGTCTTGGCACCGTCGGAATAGACGCGCTTCGGCCGCCACGAGGCGCCGCCACTGACCGAATAGGAGAAGTTCAGCTTATCCGGCGCAGTTCCCGGAATGCCGCCAGTCTCAAGCCGGGCATTGATATCAGCCAGTTTGGTCGATACATCCTCCGGATACTCGAAACCGATCCGGGCCATGTACTGGGTGGGATGGGATTTGAGCTGGATATGATAGGTCCGCCGAGAGGTCGTGACGACCATAGATGTGACGAGGCCGGCCTCGGACGGCTTGACGATCAGGTGGATCGCCTGCCCGCCGGTTGCTCCCGACGTCGCAGGTTCGACTTTCCAGCGGACGGTGTCACCGACAAGCACATCGCGGATGATCTCGCCGCCCTGCAGCTCGATGTCGCAGACCTGAAGCGGTGAGCAGATGACCGAGGGTTGGGTCTCCCCGAACAGAAAGATGACCTTCCCGTCTGGCCCGGTTGTCACCAGACCTGGAGTCCCTCGCCACTTCCGCGAGATATTGGTGCCCTTCACCTCGTTCGACGTCATGCTCTGCGCCACTGCGCAGTCCGTAAGGACAAGCCCGGCCATGCAGCCGACGGCCGCGATCAATCCTGTTCTGTGCATGTGAATTCCCCTGCCCTTAAAGCTGTGCGGTCCAGTCGAAATCCTGGACATAAAGACCGATCGGGTTGAGGCGGATGATCGCCTCGTCCTGTGGCGCGGTCAGCGCGACCGTGGCAATGCCGCGAAACCGGCGCGTGCCGGTTTCCTTGCCCTTGCGGTCGCGTTCGTATTCGGTCCAGTCGATCTGGTAGGTCTGGTTGGAGAGTGCGACGATGTTGTTGACCTCGATGGCGACGGTCGATGTCTTCGCCTTTTCGAACGGTGAGTTGCCCCGAAACCAGGCATTGATTTTCTGGGTCGAGGGATCGGACGTCCTGAGCAGCGCATAGGTCCGATCAATATATTGCTTCTGCACCACCGCGTCGGGAGTGATCGACTTTAGGCTCGTGATGAAGTTGCCGAGTGTCGCGCGAACGACGCGGGCATCAGCATACTCGATCTGCTGGGGGAAGCCCGCTGTCACTGACGTGCCGAGTTTGTCCACCTCAACGATGTAGGGCACGAGCTTGACCTGCGTGCTGAGATACATGGCATAGGTGAAGCCGATCACGGCCATCGAAAGTCCGAGAATGCCGACGATCCGCCATGCGCGCGCTGCCTGGACATAGGATCCATATCGTTCCGTCCATTCCTGCCGCGCGGCAAGGTAAGGGCTGTCGGGCGGCCGGTTTGCTGCCATCGCTTGTCGCCTTTCTGATGCTTATTTGCCGTTTCTTTCGGGTGGCGTCTTAGGGCCGCTTTGTCCGGTTCGGCTCTGGTCGAGCTTGGCGTTGGCCAGCCCCATGATCGAGCCGGCATAGGCCCCGGGCGAACCGATTGCCTTTTCCTTCGCGGCCGAGCCGGCAGCCTTTCCGGCGGACCCTATCCCCGCTCCCATGCCGCGGAGAGCTGCGCCCGCAAAAGAGGATCCGGCCGCGCGTGCTGACTGAGCCGCCGCGGCGCCGGCTCCGACAGCGCCGGCCGCAAGCGATACTGCTCCAAGCGCGAAGGACGCGGCCTGTCCACCATGACGGATCGTCTCCATCCCGCCCGTGACCGAGGCCCCTTGAACAACGCCTTGAATGATGTTCGGGACATACATGGCGATAATGAAGACCACGACCGCAATCCCGGCGATCGCCAATGCGGTTTGAAACTGGTCCCCGACGTCAGGGCGGTTCGCGAGGCCAATCAAGACCTCGGACCCGATCCGCGAAATCATGACCAGGGCCATCAATTTCATGCCGACCGAGAACGCATAGATGAGATAGCGGATGGCGAAGTCCTTGGTGAAGGACGAGCCTCCGAGTCCGAGCATGATCATTCCCGCCAGCAGGCCGAGATACATCTCGACCATCACCGACACGAAAATCGCAGCGACCAGCGAGAATGCGATCACGGTGACGACCATCGCAAACGCGGCCGAAATCGCGAGCGTATTGTCCTCGAATAGCCCGAACTGCACCTTCTCTGACATCTTGGTCGCAACAGCCAGTCCAGCATTGAACACATCCGCTGGCGAAGCCGTGCCTCCACCAGCGCCGATCTGAAACAGGCTATCGACTACCGCCTTCGCGAAAGTCGGTCCTTGCGCGAGAACGAAGGCGAAGAAGCCAACGAACATGATCCGCCGGACGAGTTCGGCAAACCAGCTGTCGAGCGACGCGGCCTGAAGCGCCAGCCAGACCGCGGCAATACCGATTTCGATCCCTGCGAGAATCCAGAACAGGGATCTTGCCGCATCCATGACGGTGGTCTCCCAACCCTTGGCGGCAGTGGTGATTTCGTTCTGGAGGGCTGTCAGGACCGACCCTTCCTGCGCAATCGCGGGCTGGAACGACACGACGATGAATGCGACGAGCACCGCAATGCCCCTGATCTTTTTGAGCTCAGAGATCATGCGATTACCACTCGATCTTCATCTTCTCTCCGCCCGACGTCGGATACTCCTTTGTCGACCCGAAGAATTTTTCGTGCCGCTTTTGCGCTTCCTGTCTCTCGGAGATCAGGAACCACAAGCTTGTTGCACTGAAGGAGATGACTACGGCGATGATGGCCAGGATCAACTTTGTTCTCACCATTCCACCTTCATTTTCTCGCCGCCGGATGTTGAAGGGGCAGTTGATTTGAAGAATTCCTCACGGCGCGCCTGGGCGAGGTCCTTGTCCGTTTGCTCGGTCTGGAGCCACGTGCCCATCATCGTCATCTGCTGGGAAACCAGGCCGCGCAGCTTCTGCATCTGGGAAACCTGCTGGGCGGCAATCTGATGTCCGACCTGGAGGGCCTTCATCTGGCCGTCGGCCGACTCCGACATCGATCGCAGCGAACTCATCGTGCCCTCTTCCGTGTCGAACTGATCCGCTGTCAGGCTCGCAGCCTTCAGCGTGCTGCCGATCGTGTCCCGGTTCGTGTCCGACCAGGATTGGTAGGTGCTCGAGAAGGATTCGGCATTTGGCAGATTGGTTTTCAGATCCGCATAGCTCTTAAACCGCTGCTGAAGGACGTCATCTGCATTCCCCATCGAAAACGAGATGCTTTGTCCCTGGTCGACAATGCTGCGCAGTCGGTTGAGATCGCTCTCGACCTGACCCCAGATATGATCAGGGAGCTGCGCCGTGTTCTGCAGCATGTTCTCGTAGATCTTCAGCTGGTTTTGAATCTGCTCGGCCAACTGGGTGATCTGCGTGAGCTGGTTATCGACCTGCAGGCCGGAGCTTTTGAGAAGGTCGATGAGCTGCGCATTGTTGGCGAGCTGCGTCCATTCGGTGGCAGCGCCCGTTGCAGACCCCGCATGGGCGGACGCTACGGGGTACAGCGCCATTGCCGCAGACATAGTTGCGACGATCCAGCTACTGGACGTTGAGGTGCGACGTGGCATCGTGAACTCCTCTCGATTCAAGCCAAAGGGTGGGCCAGTGCTGGCCATGTTCCGCCTTCAGCGCGCGGATGCGCTTCAGGTCTTCCTTCCCGGATGCTCCGACAAAGCTCAGTGCCACCGGCCCGAGCGACATATCGAAGAGCCGCCGTCCGTCTGGCGTGGCGACGTAATATTCGCGCTTTGGGATGGCACTCGAGACGATCTCGATCTGGCGTTCGTTGAACCCGATCCGCTCATAAAACTCGCGCGTGCCCGGCTCGCGTGCAGCGCCATTCGGCAAGCAGATCTTGGTCGGGCAGGATTCTTTCAGCACGTCGATAATGCCGGAGCGTTCGGCGTCGGAGATCGATTGGGTCGCCAGAACAACGGCGCAATTGGCCTTGCGGAGAACCTTCAGCCACTCCCGAATCTTGTCGCGGAACACGGGATGTCCGAGCATCAGCCACGCCTCGTCGAGGAGGATCAGGCTAGGGGAGCCGTCGAGCCGCTTCTCGATCCGGTGGAAGAGATAAGTGAGGACCGGCACAAGATTTCGCTCGCCCATGTTCATGAGCTGCTCGATCTCGAAGCACTGAAACGCCCGGAGCGTCAGGCCGTCCTCTTCCGCGTCGAGAAGCTGACCCATCGGGCCATCGACGGTGTAGTGATGGAGCGCATCCTTGATCTCGCGCATCTGCACGCCGCTGACAAAATCCGATAGCGACTTTCCGGGCGCTGTCGCCATCAGCCCGATTTGGCGCGAGATCGCATTGCGATGGTCGGGTGTGATGGTGACGCCCTGCAGGGCGACGAGCATTTCGATCCACTCGGTTGCCCAGGCACGATCTCCATCCGTTGAGAGGTCGAACAGCGGGCAGAACGCAAGCGCCCTTCCCTCCCCGTTCTGGTCGTTGCCGATCTCGTAGTGATCGCCGCCGGCAGCGAGCGTTAGGGCGAGGAGCGAGTTGCCCTTGTCGAAGGCAAAGATCTGCGCGAACTCGTAGCGGCGGAATTGCGCCGCGATCAGAGCGAGAAGCGTCGATTTACCGGAACCCGTCGGTCCGAAGATCAGGGTGTGGCCGACATCGTCGACATGCAGGTTGAGGCGAAAGGGTGTCGACCCCGACGCAACCTGCATCAGCGGCGGTGAGTTCGGCGGATAGAACGGGCATGGCGCCACTGGATTGCCCGACCATACTGAGTTCAACGGGACAAGGTCGGCTAGGTTGCTTGTATTGATCAGCGGCTCACGGATGTTGGCGTACCAGTTTCCTGGCAGGCTGCCGAGGAAGGCATCGGTTGCGTTCAAGGTCTCGACGCGTGCTCCGAAACCCTCGGCCTGAACCAGCCGGCGGATGGACTCGGCCTTTTCCTGCAAGGCGTCCCGGTCCTCATCAAATAGGATGACGACCGGCGTGTAGTAGCCGTAGGCGACAAGCTGTGACGAGGCCTGAGCGATAGCGTCCTCGGTTTCGGCGACCATCGTCATGGCATCCTGATCGACCGATCGGCTTTGGGTCTGGAAGAGCTGATCGAAGAAGGGGCGAACCTTCTGCTGCCATTTCTTCCGCGTGCGCTCGAGCTTCTGGCGCGCTTCTTCCGCATCGAGGAAGATGAACCGCGACGACCAGCGGTAGGTCAGCGGCATCAGATCGAGATTGTTCAGAATGCCGGGCCAGCTTTCCGCCGGCAGGCCATCGATAGCGACCACGGCGAGGAACCGGTTCTCGACCTTTGGCGTCAGACCATGTTCCAACTCTGCCGTTGCCAGCCAGTCGAGGTACATCGGCACATCAGGCAAGCGCACAGGATGGCTTTCTCCGGTGATGCAAAAGCGAACGAACTGCAGCAGATCGTCATAGCGTGCGACCCGCTCCCCTCCCCTCTCGCGGACTTCGCGCGTCTGCATGCGGGCAATCGAAAGTGTATTGGCCAGATACTGTTCGATTTCCCGGATCGCGTTGCGAAACACAAACAGAACCGTGTCCGCATAGGATTTCTTTCGGCTTTCCTCGTCTGAGTAGATGTATTTGCTGAGCGCCGTCTTCTTCGACTCGAGCGGTCGATAGGTCAGAATGACCGCATGTTTGCTCTCGAAATGGCCCTGCTCGCGCCGGAAGTGCGTCCTGCGCTCGGCATCGATCGCACGAGTAACAGGGTCTAGAAAATGGCACTGGTCTGGCGTGGGATAGTCGACCGTCGGCACCCGGATCGCCTCGACCTGAATCATCCACCCCGTCCCAAGGCGCGACAGGATCGCATTGATTTGCCGCGACAGTTCATTGCGTTCGAGGTCGGTGGCGCTTTCGGAGTCCGGACCTGCGAAGTACCAGCCGGCCATCAGGCTGCCGTCCTTCAGAAGCAGAACGCCGTTGTCGACCAGGCCAGCATAGGGAACGAGATCGGCGAACGAGGGTCCGGTCGAGCGGAAACGTTTGAGGGCAGCCATCAGGACACCTCTAGTATCTTCGCCACGGCGCGGCCGTTGGCCGGTAGTGGGGCTTGTAGGAAATGTGACGGGCATAGACTTGCCGCATCAGCGGGTCGGACTTGGCCATCATGCGGAGCAGGCCAACGATGACGATCCAGACAGCCACACCGAAGAGCGCCGAATAGATCGTCAGCACGACGAAGATCAGGATCACGGCGGCAAGCCCGGTGATCAGCACCAGTTCGCGGTCGGCGCCCATCAGGAGGTTTGGACGCGACAGCGCGCGATGAATGCGATTGCGGTGGAGGCTCACGATGCCCCCTCCCCCGCTTCATCGTCTGAAACAAATTGCGTGACTTGATCCGTTGACAGGCCGATGGCTGCACCGGTGGCGCCAAAGAGGCCGACGATCGTCGTCGCACCGAGCAGAATGCCGGCGACCAGGACGACATACATCAGCCTGCGGGCGAAATCGTTGAGCTCGCCGCCAAAGATCAGCATACCGCCAGCGATGGCGACAGCGGCGAGCGCGATATAGCCAGCGACCGGACCAGTGATGGATTCCTGGATCTGCTCAAGCGGTCCCTCCCACGGGAGGCTTCCGCCAGAGCTGGCGAAAGCCGGCGAACTGGCGGCGGCGACAGAAAGGGCCATCACGGCAAGTGTCAGGAGTGGTTTCTTATGCTGCATCACGGCTTTCCTCTGCGTAGGGTTCCGTTTGGTACTGGCCACCTGCAAAGCGGGTGACATGAAGGATCTCGCTGATGCGCCGGCCCTTAGCGGTTCGTTCAATCGAGATAATCAGATCGACCGCATCTCCGATGACCGCCTGCATAGGCTGATGACTGGCCTCGGCGGTCAGCTGCTCAAGACGCTGGAGTGCGGAGCGCGCGCTGTTCGAGTGGATGGTCGCTACGCCGCCAGGGTGTCCGGTGTTCCATGCCTTGAGCATGGTGAGCGCTGCACCATCGCGGACCTCCCCGACGATGATTCGATCTGGTCGAAGGCGCATCGTGCTTTTCAGGAGACGCGACATGTCTACGGAATCACTTGTGTGAAGGCTGACGGCATTGTCCGCGGCGCACTGGATCTCGGCGGTGTCTTCCAGAATGACGAGGCGGTCATCAGGAGAGCTCGATACAATCTCGGCGAGGATCGCGTTGGTGAGGGTCGTCTTGCCCGATCCCGTGCCACCGGCAACGAGGATATTGAGCTTCGAGGCAATCGCGCTGCGGATGATCTCGGCATGCTTTGCGGTCATCACCTTGCTCGCCACATAATCATCCAGAGGGACGAGGCGCGACGCGCGACGACGGATGGTGAACGATGGTCCTGAGACCACCGGCGGGAGCAACCCCTCGAAGCGGTGCCCGCCGATCGGCAACTCTCCCGAAACGATCGGTCGATCATCATCGACCTCAGAGTTCAGAACATGGGCAACGCTCCCGATCACGGTTTCGGCGGCCGAGCGTGTCATCTCTCCAGCTGCGGCCATGCCGTGGCCGAGTCGCTCGATGAACAGACGACCATCCGGATTGAGCATGATCTCAACGACGCTCGGGTCTTCGAGCGCGACGCACAAATGATCTCCCAATGCGTTTTGCAGCTTGCTGACGAGACGTGGGAGTGAGCGGTTTTGGGTGCTGAGCATGATCAGGCCGCTTCCTTGTGATGGAGTGAGAAACTTGACGAATAGGTGCTGGGGCGAAGGCGATCGAAGCTCACCCAGTCTGCCGGGAGCAGGCCGGCGACGCTCTTCGTCTCGTTGATTTGGGCAGGTGAGCCGAGGCGGGTGAGAGGCCAGCCAGCGCGACGAAGGATACGCTCAAGTCTGACATCTGTGGCGGTTACGATTTCCCGATAGCCATTCAGGATGCTCCACTCGACGATGCCGGCGAACATGGCGAGTGTCGCTGAGTGGAGGCCCGCTTGCTCCCGTTCGGCAGCCGCGTTCGTATCTACACAAAATCGGGAGCTCTCGATCATCCGATGATGGCTAGCCAGATGGTCCATCTCCAGGAGTTGAGGAAATACCTTCTCCAGCATCGTGCCGCCGGTTGCCGGCAGGAGCCGCGCGCATCCGATCACAGCATCGGCACGGTCAATGCAAAGGAGGTATGTCGGGCTTAGCTTGTCGAAACCGTCGATCTCGAGACCGGAGGTGCAACGGACTGTCCATGCCAGGCGATCGCGGAAAATGCGGGCGCGGAGCCGGTGCATCTCGTTTATGAGGCGGCGCTCAACTTCGCTTTTTGGGTTCTTGATAGCGACGACGCGCATCGAGCAAATCTCCCTTGCGTTGGTGACGCAAGGAGGTTTGCCGGGGCTGAGGAGTTCGATCTACTGCCAAAAGTGTTAGCGAGTGATTCTGCGTACCAGCTCCTTCGACCGCCTTTTTGCAAATGGAACAGTCATCGAAGCACTAACAAAAGTGTTAGTGGCGGCGTGTTCCCAACTCAGCATTGTTCAGCACTAACCTGCCGATTCATAAACAGAAACGGTCGATTTTCTCGCTTCGAACTGCGGCAGGAGAAGGCCGCGTTAACTATTGATTAACTTTAAATATCTTGCAAAACCGAACGGAATCGGTTGACCTATCCACGGCAAATCGCTGTGTTTACGAAAATTACCGTGTGTACGAGAGGACGTCGTGGAGAATCCCGCTCAGCTTCAGAAGGCTATCCATAAACTGATAGCCGCCCATGCGCGAGATCTGTCGGGCGCGCTTCACGAACATCGCGTGAAGTTGTACCCACCTGAGGCTCGAAAGACGCTTCGTTCGTTTTCGTCGACCGAGGCCGCAAAGCTGATTGGCATCAACGACGGCTATCTCCGCCATTTGTCGCTTGAAGGAAAAGGTCCACAGCCTGAAATCGGCAACAACAATCGCCGATCCTATTCAGTCGAGACGATCCAAGCTCTCCGCGAGTACCTCGATGAGAACGGAAAGGGCGATCGCCGGTATTCCCCTCGCCGTAGCGGACG
>NZ_JARRIR010000027.1:27132-28488 GCF_029601685.1 Rhizobium sp. YJ-22
TGGCGATGGCCCCCAAAACCAGATGGTCTCGTTCATGCGAACGATGTTCGGCGATCACGTTCTCAATCACCCGATGCTCAAGAGCACCGCGATTTCCGACGCTGGTATCACCAAACAGACCCTGTACGAGGTTAGTCGCGATCAGTTTACGAGGGCGACATATGACCGAGCGATGGAATCGCTCGACAACGTGAACAATGAAATCGAGCAGTTGATTCAGACGTCGTGGGGGCGAAAATAATGCCGACCTTGACCAATGTTACCTGCGCATCTGCTGCAAAGTTGCCAGCCGGAAACTTCGCGCTCAATCGCCTGGAAACCATAGGTGTCTTGGCAGTTGACGCTGAGAAGAGAGGGAGAGAAAATGGCTAGGAAACACCTTCTTTCCGATCTTGCGGTGCCTAAGGCACAGAGCACTGGCGAGGGTGAGGCTACGGGTCAGGATCTCGTCGCGCCTCAATATGCTCCACGTGGAGCAATCGGCGCTGTTTCTCGTTCGATTGAGCTTTTGAAGTCTCAGTCGCTCACCGATCTTGATCCGGATCTCATTGACGCTCCGTCTGTAATCGACCGGCTTGACGAAGATGGGGAGCAGTTCGAGGAGTTTGCCCGGAACATTCGGGAGAACGGCCAGCAGGTCCCAATTCTCGTCCGCCCTCACCCGACCAGCGACGGACGCTATCAAATCGCTTACGGACGTCGGCGACTTCGTGCGGTCAAGGCTGCAGGGCTCAAAGTGAAAGCGGCCGTCAGGACGATGACGGACGATGAGCTTGTTTTGGCTCAAGGCCAAGAGAACAGTGCTCGACAGGACCTATCGTTTATCGAACGTGCGCTTTACGCAGCTGAGCTCGAAGCAAAAGGGTTTCAACGGCCAGTGATCATGGCTGCCCTTGCCGTCGACAAAAGCAACCTGTCTCGCTTGATCCAGGCGGCCACGCAGTTGCCGGCAGATATCATCCGTGGCATTGGCGCTGCCCCGAAAACCGGCCGCGACAGATGGGGCGAACTTGCCACACGGCTGGGTAAGGATGACGCCGCGGACAGAGCTCGAGCGCAGCTGTCCGATGAGGAAGTGAAAGCCCTCCCCTCTGACGAACGCTTCGCGCGGGTCTTTGAGCTTGCCGCGCCCAAAAAGGTCAAGAAAGAGAAATCCGCTGCGACGACTTGGCAGGCTGATGACGGCGTAAAGGCCGCGAGCTTCCGCCAAGACAAGCGCACACTGACATTGATGATCGACAAAAAGGCTGCTCCAGAATTCGGGGACTACCTGATGTCGATGCTCCCTGAAATCTACGCCTCGTTCAAGAAAACGAAGCAGTAGGTCAGACCCAACGAGGAAAGGATCGTTAGAGC
>NZ_JARRIR010000027.1:28691-29714 GCF_029601685.1 Rhizobium sp. YJ-22
AGGCAGGTCGAGACGGAACAGGCCGAGTTGGCGAGGTCAATCGACAAGTGGAGAGTGTTTCGCGACGTCGGTGACGCCCGCTCGCGCCTTGGCCTTCAGGACCGTGCGCTTGCGGTATTGAACGCCCTCCTTTCCTTCCATCCGGGAGCCGAGCTTTGCCACGATAAGAATCTTGTCGTGTTTCCGTCGAATGCCCAGTTGTCTGCCCGTTCCAACGGCATCGCGGGAACGACGCTTCGTAAGTGTTTGGGAGCGCTCGTAGACGCCGGGATCATCATCAGAAAGGATAGCCCAAACGGCAAACGTTACGCCCGCAAGGGAAACGAAGGCAGTATTGAGGACGCTTACGGTTTCAGCCTGGCGCCTCTGATCGCGCGAGCGAGCGAGTTCGCATCCCTCGCTCAGGATGTTGCCGCAGAGCAGCGCCGTTTCCGCATCACGAAGGACCGTCTCACAATCGTTCGCCGAGACGTTCGCAAGCTCATCACTGTAGGGATGGAAGAAAATCTCCCTGGTGATTGGGCGGCCGCAGAGGCCTGTTTTGTCGAGATCATTGGACGCTTCGTTCGTCGCCCGACGTTGAAGGATTTGACTGCAAGTCTCGACGAAATGGCTCTGTTACATGAAGAAGTCTCCAGGATGCTGGAAACGCAGGAAGAAACCAAAAAATGCGATGGCAATGACATCGCATTTGGATGCCACAAACAGAATTCAAATACCGAATCCTTCGATGAACTTGAATCTCGCTTGGAAAAAAAGCAGGGCGAAAAGTCAGAGCCAGCCAACCGGCCGGAACGGAAAGTCGAACCGGAGGTGTTCCCGTTATCGATGGTGCTACGCGCCTGCCCTGAAATTTCAAGCTTTGGGCCTGGCGGGTCCATTGGAAGTTGGCGGGAACTGATGTCCGCGGCGGTTACGGTTAAATCCATGCTTGGTGTCAGTCCGTCCGCTTACGAAGAATGCTGTGAAGTGATGGGGCAAGCTGGCGCCGCGATAGCGATAGGCTGCATCTACGAGCGGGCT
>NZ_JARRIR010000027.1:29798-34281 GCF_029601685.1 Rhizobium sp. YJ-22
TTTGCTCAGTTGAGGGCAACCTCCGCTCATGGGAAGGCCATGGCGTGAAAAGTGGGGTTCGAATTATATAAGTAACGGAAATCATTCGATAATATTGAAAGTTTCCGGCTGGCAACTTTGATGGAGCGTTACGGGCATTTTGCCAACCTAGACAGTCGCGTGTCAGAGGAAGGCGACGGTGCACATGACGTAGGCCTTGTTGAATTGCCTGGAACCGCGAGTACCGGAGGATTTTCTAGCGCAATGGACCATAGCTCGTTGAAGAAATGAAATGTTCCCAATATCTTGCGGCAACGCTGCGGTCAGGTCAGGGGTGAGGGATGGGCGCTGTAACATCATCGACGGTTGAGGTTGACGACGACGTTACCGGGCAATTGTGGAATGTGAACGACACCAAGTCGCTTGCGCAACTGATAGCGGTGATCGCACTCGGTCAAGCACAGCACGCGGTTCGAATAATCGAGGAGCTTGAGCCTCTCGCCCCTGCCCTGACAGCTGCGGAGCTTTTTCGAGGAGCCCGGGGGCAAATGTTTATCAGAGGGACGACCGAGGCACAGAAAGATACATCGCGCTACCATCGAGATGGCTTTCTGTTTGAGTGCATATCATGGATTGTCGCGCGCCAGTCGAGCTCACCGCGCACTTTCATGAAAGATCCGCATATCGCAGCGACGACGCAGGGTTTGGATGGTCTGGCGATTGAGATGGACCCCGAGAAGGACGAAATGATCGGGGCAACCATAGGCACATCGGCAACCGCTTCTCGCAATGAAGGAAGTCCCCCATTGAGAATGAAGGCTGTAGCGCCATAAAACTGGAGGATGAACCAGACCCTCGCCGCCTCAGTCATTCGACCATCGTCGTAAACGATCCATGGGACATCGGGATCGAGACCAAGAGCCGAGATCGCATTTTGCCAGTAATCAACGGATTCGAACGAAGTCTCTTCCGCCTTTGCTGCAGCTTCCCAGACCTCTATCGGGACACGTACGGCGTTCGCCACGTGTCCCTCGTCAAAGCTTTGCGGATCGCGGACGTCGAGAAGGTGAAAGCTCGCAAGGTCCCGAAGAGAGGATGGCTCGATGATCGGATCGTGGTTCATAGTTATGCTCCGACGGTTACATCACATGAAGAAGGGTGCCACCTGCTGCCAACAGCACGACGACGATCCATGGCGGCGCCTTCCAGACGACCAGCAGGATGAAACCTGTCAGAGCGAGCGCGAAATCGTATGGGTTGAGTACGGCACTCGTCCAGACCGGACTGTAGAGAGCCGCTCCGAGAATGCCGACGACGGCTGCATTGGCGCCGCGCATCGCAGCCTGGGCCGTGGGGCGTTTGCGAAAGCTGTCCCAGAAGGGCAGGGCACCGAGCAGCAGCAGGAAGCCGGGCAGGAATACCGCGATCAGACAGATGCTTGCCCCGAGGAGACCGTTTGGAGCGGGTCCCACGACCGCGCCGAGATAGGCCGCGAACGTGAACAGCGGTCCCGGAACTGCCTGAGCGGCCCCATAGCCTGCAAGGAAGGTGTCATTGGTCATCCAGCCGGGATTGACCACTTCGGCCTGCAACAACGGCAGCACGACATGACCACCGCCGAACACCAACGCACCAGACCGATAGAAGGCGTCAAAAAGCGACAGTCCCTGGAAACCTGATGCAGAGGCGATAACAGGCAAGAGGCCAAGCAGAGCGAAAAAAGCGATAAGGCAGGCAACGCCGAAGGATCGGGAAACCCGAAACGAAAGATGCGTCTCGCCCGTGACCGGGCCGTTGCGGTAAAGTACGAGACCTGCGAGCGCTCCTCCTGATATCGCGGCGATCTGTCCGATTGCCCCTGCCGAAAAGACGACGATGAGGACAGCGGCCAGCGCGATGCCCGCGCGCTCCCGATCCGGCGTCAGACTCTTCGCCATTCCCCACACCGCCTGAGCAACAACGGCGACAGCCACGATCTTCAGCCCATGTAGCAGGCCGGATCCCACCGGTCCGTCGAAAGCGGTCGCGGCCATGGCGAAGATAACAAGCAGGATTGCAGACGGCAATGTGAAGGCCACCCATGCGGCGAGTGCGCCGAGAGGACCTGCCCGAAGCAGGCCAAGCGAAAAGCCGACCTGGCTTGAGGCGGGCCCGGGAAGGAATTGGCAGAGAGCTACGAGATCGCCGTAGCCGGCCTCGTCGATCCATTTGCGGCGAACCACCAGTTCGTCGCGGAAATATCCGAGATGAGCGATCGGGCCGCCGAAGGAGGTGAGCCCGAGCTTCAGGAAGGCTGCGAAGACTTCTCCCAGTGTACCGCCTGGGCGCGCAACAGCGTCTTCATGAATTGCTTCCGCCGACGACTTCACGAAACAGCTCCTTCGCCTTTTCCCTGGCCAGTTCGAGAGCTGCAACGCCGTAAGGCGTCGCGTTGTAGATCCTGCGATGCGTGCGGCCAACCCGTTCGGTTCGCGAGGTGAGATATCCCTTCCTCTCCATGGAATGCAGCATCGGATAGAGTGTCCCGGCCGATACCTTGTAGCCGTGATGTGCGAGTTCCTCGATCATCCAGAGACCGTGGAGATCGCCTTCGGCCGCATGATGCAGGACATGAAGCCGGATGAAGCCGGAGAGAAGGTCCTGATGTTCCATTTATCACCATAAATACAAACCTCACTCTCGAAAAACGATATCGGGAACCGAGACTAGAGGTAAAGAGTTTTGCCTGCAACCGTCAAACGGATTGGCGGTTCATCGAAGCACAAACCATAGGAGAATACCGATGGTCAGTGAAGCCGATCGTGATCCGCGTCACCATACCCAGAAAATGCAGACCCGCCTGCAGGAAATCATGGATCATCTGCGGGAAGACGTCGAAAAGGTCGACGAGCCGCAACTGAAGGCGATGTTCGAAACCGCAGCCGAGGTGCTCGGCGGCCTGAAGAAGGCGTTCGGCGACTATGAAAAGAAGAACGAGGCCGCATGGCAATAGTACGACCTGATTGGCGAGAGCGGTGGTACGAATGAGCGACGCCGCCAGCACCGACGGCATCGCCAGCCTGCTCCGCACTCTGCCGGACAGGTTGCCGCGGGCTGTAACCGTGGGAGACCTTCTACGCGCGATGGGCGATCAGGGGATTGCCGTCGTGCTGCTGATGTTCGCCGTTCCTGCGATCATTCCAACGCCGGGCATTCCGGCAGGACTCGTGTTTGGTGTAGCTCTTGCTCTGTTGTCGATGCAGATCATCTTCGGCGCCGAACGATTGCGGCTTCCTGGTCGATTGGCAGCCGTGGGCATACCTCGAGCCGTTGTTGAGCGGACGGCCACACATGGCGCTCCAATCCTCGCCAGGGTGGAGCGACACATGAGACCACGCGGCAGACTGCTTTCGCAGGTTGCGATGCGGCCAGTGCTCGGGCTCGTCATCCTCACGATGGCTATCCTGATCGCCCTGCCCATTCCCTTCGGCAATATGCTGCCGGGCCTGGCCGTTCTTATTACGGCGCTGGGAATGGCACAGCGCGATTCGCTGGCAATCGGCATAGGACTGCTGGTCGCAATGATCGCCGCGACCGTCAGCTTCGGCATTCTTGCTGGCAGTTGGTGGCTGATCACGGATTGGATAGGTCTCGACACCGCTTCCAGCCACCCAAAGAACTAAATGTCCTGCGCCTCGCCAAGACCCCTGATCTGGTTCTGGAGACTCATCCGATCCAGCGAGGTGAACGGCAGACTGATGAAAATATTGAGGCGACGTTCCAGTCCGGTCAGCACCTGCGTAAACGCTTGTTTGCGCTCCCAGGCTTCACCCTCGACAAGGATCGGGTCGGGGCACCGCCAGTGCGAGGTGATGGGCAAGCCCGGCCACTCCGGAAGTGGCTCTCCGGCGGCGGTGTCACTGAGCGTGAAGACGAAGTCCAGGTCGGCGGCGCCTGCCTCCGCGAACGCCCCAAAATGCCGTGGCGTCAGATTCTCTATCGGATAATCTGCACTCCGCAACAGTTCCAAGACCGTCGGCTCGATGACCGGCGCAGGATCAACGGCCGCGCTCACGGCCTGGAAGCGACCCTTGCCGATCTTGTTCAGAATAGCTTCCGCCATCACGCTGCGAGCGGAGTTGCGGCGTGAAAGGAACAGTACGCGATAGATCCCGTGTTGCATCAATCCCCCTCGGATAACGATATCGGAAATCGATAGAGCTATGCCAATGTTGGGTGACAGTTTTATGAAGGCGACGGGAGATCTGCGACGCAGATCCTCTGTGAAAATCTGCAGGGTGGATGTCCTGGCAGAACATTGAAATTTTTATGCCGGCCTGAACCTGTTCGTGTGCCTGCGATCCACGGCTGGCTCGCTCATTGCGCCACGCACATTCGGCGGTCAAATCGGCGCCGCCGCGGGTCGCGGGGATATTGTCACCCAAACAGGCGTCACGACACGAAAGTGGAGAATCTGTCCGACTTTTAAGAACGTATCCGGAATTCAGGTTGGTTTAACCGTGGA
>NZ_JARRIR010000028.1:0-30124 GCF_029601685.1 Rhizobium sp. YJ-22
AATAGTGGCCGGCTTCAAATCGGAACGGTGGCCGGTAATTAATCGGAATGCCGGCCGGCTTCAGACCGGAATCCGCAAGGCTGAACTGAGCCGCACAGAACGCCGGCTGAAAGAAGCCGAGATTCTTGATGGGGTGGCGCTCGATCATCTCAAGCTTGGCGAGGCGCTTCTGGCCGCCCGTGAGAACAACACCGATCTCGCATCCGCAATTGCAGTCTCACTCGGCTGGGACGGATTGACCGCCAGCGTGGCCGCAGCCAGGTCCGTCGTGCGCCCCGATCGCAGCGACGAATTCGATGAGCTCATAGAGCGGCACAAATCGCTGCGAAAGCTGGGCAGGCTCATGTTCGGCGCGTTCTCTTTCCGGTCGTTTCGTCCCGATGATCCGGTTTTGAAGGCAGTGGATCATCTGCGTGCGCTCTACAGTGGCAGGAAACTACCCGCGCAGGTGCCGTTCGCGTTCATGACCCGCAAGTGGCGGCGACGTGTGCGCTCGGACGGTGTCACCATCGACCTTCGGGCTTGGGAAGTGGCGGTACTCGTTCACCTTCGGGAGCGCCTGCGGGCCGGTGACATATGGGTTGATGGCAGCCGAGCATGGCGCAGTTTCGAGGATTATCTTCTGCCTCGACCGATCTTTGCCCTGATGCGCGCCGAAGGCCGGCTCGGGCTTGCCATCCCTGACAGCTTTGCCGAATGGCGAGCCGAACGCACCGCCACGCTCGACGCGAAACTCAAAGAGCTGGCAAGGGCGGCGGCCGCCAACGCCATTCCGGATGCGGCTATTTCCGACAAGGGTTTGTCGGTCTCCCCGATCCGCGAGGAGGAGCGTGACGGGATCGTCGCGCTCAGCCGGCGTCTTTACATCCTCGTTCCCCGGATCAGGATCACCAGCCTGCTTGCCGAGGTCCACAGCTGGACCAGGTTCCTTGACAGCTTCACACACTATCGCACCGGCGAGACGGCGAACGACGAGCCGGCGCTGATGGCCGCTATCCTTGCCGACGCCACCAACGCCGGTGCTGAACGCATGGCGGAAAGCTCACGCGGCGTCACGATCCACCAGATGATGCTGATGGTAGATAGGCATCTGCGCTCGGAAACCTATGCTACGGCGACCGCCGTGCTGGTCGATGCGCAGCAGGCTCATCCCTTCGCCGCGGTCTGGGGCGACGGTCATATCTCCTCCTCGGACGGGCAGTTCTTTCCGGCAGGCGGGCGCGGTGAAGCCAGCCTCGAATACAATGCAAAATACGGCAAAAGACCAGGTGCTTCGGTCTATGGCTTCCTGTCCAATCGTTTCGCCTCCTTCTTCTCCCGGATGATCCAGGCGTCCGAGAGCGAAGCGCCCTACGTGCTCGACGGCCTCCTTCACAACGAAAGCTCCGTCGAAATCCATGAGCATGCAACCGATACCGCCGGCGCGACCGAAACGACATTCGCTATGTTCCATGGCTTCGGCTATAGGCTCATTCCTCGTATCCGCAATCTCGGCAATCGCAGGCTCTTCGTCATCGATCCCGACGCGGCGTACGAGCCGCTCGGGGCGCTGATCTCGGGAGCCGTCAACATGGATGTCATCGAGCAGCACTGGGATGAGGTCTTGCGGCTGAAGTCATCGATTGGCGCGGGCCTCGTGCCGCCGTCCGTCATCCTCAAGAAGCTTGCCGCATCGCCTCGGCAAAATCGGCTCAATCAGGCGCTACGCGAAATGGGCCGGATTGAACGCTCGATCTTCATCTGCGACTGGTTGCTCGACACCAAGCTCCGGCGCAGATCGCATGCCATCCTCAACAAGGGTGAAAGCCGTCACGCCCTTGCCCGGGCGGTCTTCCTCCACCAGCTTGGCGAGCTGCGCAACCGCGTGGCGGAAACCATGGCCTATCGGGCGTCAGGTCTCAACCTCGTCGTCAACGCCATTATCCTGTGGAACACCGTCTATCTCAGCCGCGCTGTCGATTATGTCCGCACCCAGGGCATCGATATTCCCGCCGAGCTGCTCTCCCAAGTCGCACCACTTCCCTGGGCTCATATCGCACTCACCGGCGACTATCTCTGGAACGAAATTGACCGACCCCTCGAACGCTTCAGGCCGATCCGCGCTAACCGTTTCAATCCAAACAACTTCGCTTTCCCTTAGCGGGTATTATTGCAGAAATGCCCACGGAGCCCCATAGCGGAACTGGTCGGCGTGTCGAAGTGGTACGGCGAGTTCCAGGTCCTGCGCGAGATCGATCTCAAAGTTTCGCGCGGGGAGCGCATCGTCATCGCCGGACCGTCCGGGTCCGGAAAATCCACGATGATCCGATGCATAAACCGTCTCGAGGAGCATCAGCAGGGCAAGATCGTCGTGGACGGCGTCGAACTCACCGGAGATCTCAGGAAGATCGACGAAGTTCGACGGGAGGTCGGGATGGTGTTCCAGCACTTCAACCTGTTCCCGCATCTGACCATCCTCGAGAACTGCACTCTGGCACCGATGTCGGTACGAAAGCTGTCGAGAAAGCAGGCAGACGAGATCGCGATGCACTATCTGGAACGGGTCCGGATTCCCGAACAGGCAAACAAGTATCCTGGCCAGCTGTCGGGCGGTCAGCAGCAACGCGTAGCGATAGCCCGCGCGCTGTGCATGAAGCCCAAGATAATGCTGTTCGACGAACCGACTTCGGCACTCGACCCGGAAATGGTCAAGGAGGTTCTGGACACGATGGTGACCCTCGCCGAGGAAGGGATGACTATGCTTTGCGTGACCCATGAGATGGGTTTCGCGCGGCAGGTCGCTGACCGCGTTGTCTTCATGGACGGAGGCCGCATCATCGAACAGAATACCCCGGCTAGGTTCTTCGACAACCCGGAACAGGAGCGCACGAAGATCTTCCTCAACCAGATCATGCACTGAACCGCCGACGCGCGCGAAACAGGTCGTTTGCCGCTCCCGACAGACGGAACGGCAAACGACCACTCCCCTCCGGCAAGACCGGAGAGGAGTATCCCGGAAGAAGCACCGAGCGGTGTCGGCGGCGGACCCCGGCGATACCCTCCCAAGATTGATCGGCTGCCGCTGCATCGAGGGTGAACAGCAGCCGATCCGCTCCCTTCGGCGGCGGTGCGAAGGGAGTCATCCGCGTTAGCTTCGAAATGCGGTCGCTAACCGAATTGCTCGGCGACCGTCTCGCGGGCAGTGATGCCCAGGATTTCGTCGGTCACTTCGTGCACTCCCTTCATTCCGTCGACCCTGAAGAGCAGGCCTTGCTCGCGGTAGTATGCCGACAGAGGACGCGTCGCTACGCGGTAGGCCTCCAGACGCACCCGCATCGTATCGACGTCATCGTCCTTCCGGACCTCTGTGGAATTCGCGAGTGCGGCCCTGGCCCTGTTCAGGACTCGTTCCAGTACAACGGTTTCGTCTACGACCAGCTCGACAACGGCGTCTAGCCTCTCGTCGGCGAGCAAGCCGTCGAGCCACCGGGCTTGTGCCACGTTTCGGGGGAATCCGTCGAGTATGAAGCCCCGAGCCGCATCGCCTTGTTGGAGACGGCGGGCGACGACATCGGAAATGAGATCGTCGGAGACGAGACCGCCCGCCTCCATAGTCGAGCGGATCGAGAGCCCGAGTTCTGTACCGGAACGGACTTCCGAACGCAGTATCTCTCCGGTTGACAGGTGCGGAATCTTGTACCGACGGGACACTATTTCCGCCTGTGTGCCTTTGCCGGCACCCGGCGCGCCTAGAAACATCAGCCTCATGTTCGTTCCCTTTTTATCAAGCTGCCGCTTTGTTCTGACGGTTCGCGATAAGATCATCCACGACAGCCGGATCGGCTAGCGTGGAAGTATCCCCGAGAGCTCCGAAATCATCCTCCGCGATCTTCCGCAAAATCCGGCGCATGATCTTGCCCGAACGCGTTTTCGGCAGGCCCGGCGCGAACTGGATCTTGTCCGGTGCGGCGATGGGCCCGATTTCGCTGCGGACATGCTTGACGAGTTGCTGCCTAAGTTCATCGGATTCCTCTGCGGCGGCCATCAGTGTCACGTAGCAGTAGATGCCTTGCCCCTTGATGGCATGCGGGTAGCCGACGACCGCCGCTTCCGAAACGAGATCGTGCGACACGAGAGCGGATTCCACTTCCGCGGTCCCGAGGCGATGGCCCGACACGTTGAGCACGTCGTCGACGCGCCCCGTGATCCAGTAGTAGCCGTCCTCGTCACGACGGCAGCCATCTCCCGTGAAGTACTTGCCCTTGTAGGTGGAGAAGTATGTTTGAATGAAGCGGTCGTGGTCGCCGTAGACCGTGCGCATCTGGCCGGGCCAGCTGTCCGCGATGCACAGGTTTCCGTCAGCCGCCCCCTCGAGGACATTGCCGTCGTTGTCCACGAGTTCGGGCCTGACACCGAAGAACGGCGTCGTCGCCGATCCCGGCTTGAGATCGGTCGCGCCCGGCAGGGGCGTAATGAGGTGGCCGCCTGTTTCCGTCTGCCACCAGGTATCGATGATCGGACAACGCCCCTGCCCCACGACATCGTGGTACCATTGCCATGCCTCCGGGTTGATCGGTTCGCCGACGGTACCGAGCAGACGCAGACTGGACCGGTGCGACCGGGTGACGAACTCGTCGCCCGCACCCATCAACGACCGTATTGCGGTCGGGGCCGTGTAGAAGATGTTGACCTTGTGCTTGTCGATGACTTCCCAGAAACGACCCTGGTCGGGGAAGGTCGGCACGCCCTCGAACATCAAGGTCGTCGCGCCGTTCGCCAAGGGGCCGTATAGGATGTAGGAATGCCCGGTGACCCAGCCCACATCGGCCGTGCACCAGTAGACATCTCCCGGGTGATAGTCGAACACGTATTCGTGGGTCATTGCGGCGTATACGAGGTATCCGCCTGTCGTATGGACGACACCTTTGGGCTTTCCGGTGGAACCCGACGTATAGAGGATGAAAAGCGGGTCCTCGGCGTTCATGCTTTCCGGAGCGCACGTGGCGTCGACAGTCTCGACCTCCCGGTGGTGCCAGACATCCCGTCCGGGTGCCCAGCCGATTTTGCCGCCAGTACGTCGCACGACGAGGACTTTGTCGACAAGCACATGCTGGCGTGCGGCGATGTCGATTGCCTTGTCCGCGTTGTCTTTGAGAGGTACCGCCTTGCCGCCGCGAACGCCCTCGTCGCAGGTAACGACGAACGTCGACTCGCAGTCCACGATACGGCCGGCGAGGGCTTCGGGCGAGAACCCCCCGAATACGACCGAATGCACGGCTCCGATCCGGGCGCAGGCGAGCATCGCGTATGCTGCCTCGGGGACCATCGGCATATAGATGGTAACCCGGTCGCCTTTCTTCACGCCATACTTCTTCATGACATTCGCCATGCGGCAGACATGCTCGTGAAGTTCGCTGTAGGTGATCTTGCGGTCGACGTAGGGATTGTCGCCCTCGAAAATGATCGCGGTCCGATCCCCATGCTGGTCGAGATGGCGGTCGATGCAATTGTAGGAGACGTTCGTTTCGCCGTCTTCGAACCACTTGATCGAAACGTCCCCGGTAAACGACGTGTTCTTCACGACTGAGAACGGCTTGAACCAGTCGATCCGCTTGCCATGCTCGGCCCAGAATGCGTCCGGGTCGCTAACGCTTGCCGCGTACCACTGGTCGTATTTGGTCCTATCGATAAGCGCGCGGTCCTTGACCGGTTGCTGTACCGGATAAACCTTCTGTGACATCGGTACTCCTCCTCACTATGCTCTTGATGTGTTGGCCAGGCTCGCCCCTATCGGGTCAGCCTGTGAAAAATCGCCGGAAGGTGGGACGGCAGTTGCTCGACCCTCGTTACCGTCGTCGCTCCCTTGCGACCGAAAATCCGGTCGGCGTAGGACGGTGCGTCGGAGCCGAGCGCCACGCAGAACGTGTCGATGCCCTTCTGATTGACTGAATGGACCGCGGCCCGGGCGTCCTCCACGAGGTAACGCTCGTCGTCCACGTCGATATCCGAGGGCTCCCCGTCGGTGACTACGAGCAACAGACGTCGGTAGCTTCGTTGCCGTGAAAGGTCCTCGGCAGCATGCCTGATAGCCGTTCCGAGCCGGGTGGACATTCCGCTATCCAGCCCGGCGAGACGCATCTTTGTCCTGAGATCGTAGGGCTCCGCGAAATCCTTGATCCGGAAATACCGGACGTCTTCACGTGTGTCTGAACAGAATGCCGCCAAGGCGAATTTGTCGCCGAGCCCGGCTATCGTGCTCGATAACAGGGCGGTTGAAACGCGCTCCACGTCGAGGACTTTCCTCGTCCCTCCCTGAACGGCATCGGCGGTGGAGTTCGACACGTCGAGCAAAATCAGGACGGATAGGTCTCGACTTCTCCGTTCGTAACGGCTGTAGACCCTGAAATCGGGAGCTACGTTCATCCGACTGGAAATCGCAGCGTCGATGCAGGCGTCCACGTCGAGGACATCGCCGTCCGCCTGTCGTCGCAAGCGTTCGGTTCGGCCCGTCCGCGCGGCACGGATCATGTTCGCCAGCTTCGACGAGATATCGGCATGTGCCCTCTCGGCGAGAATGATCGCGTCGGCCGGCTTTTCCGGAACCCGGTGTTCTCGAACGGAACACCACTCGGTGCGATCCTTGCGCGCGAGATAATCGTATTCGGGATACCGGGCGACGAGAACTCCATCGGACGCATCGCGGCTCAGGCATACCTTTCCGACAGCCTCGTTATCGCCTCTGTCTTCGGCTTCGTCATCCGGTTTCCCGTCGTCACACTGCTGCTGCTCGACCCGAGCGCCTTCGACGATGTCCTGCATTTCGATTGCCGGTTCCGCTGCGTCGCCGAAATCCCAGATACCGATGTTGTCGTCGCGATATGCGGGCTGGACGACATATCCCTTGGCGTCGAACCGGATACGCATCTGACCGAGGTCGTTGCCGAGGAGACCGCCGATCGTCCTGCTGAGCGACTGGTCGGACAGATCGAGGTCGGCTGCCTGCTCGAACAGCGTTCGTCCCTTCTCGATCCAGCCATCGGGGTCGCGGTAGTCGCTGTCGATCAGGGCTCTCGCAAGCCTTGCCAGGAGCGACGTGGCCAAGGGCGGACCGCCGGGCTTGGCGACATGAAAAGGCAGCCACAGTTCTGCGAGACCCGGCAACTCGCGGATCGCCAGGCGTTCTACGCGAGCGTCCTCGATCACGGAAATGACTGCAAGCTGGAATGGCTTCAACGCTCCGACGGGGAAAAGCTGCTCCGTGAAGTGATGGTGAGCGCCGACGTGGGCGACGGCGGCGCGATAGATACGACGCGACTCTTCACCCTCGAATCCGGAAAACGAGGGCGGCATCCGGATGCCCCCGCCTCCGAACCCCACGCGGCGTCGCATCGGCTCGGGCATGTCGGGTGCGGCGACCTGCATGGGTGGCTCGATGCCCCACACGGCGCGCAGGTACGGTCTAAGCGTCCCCTGCAGGGCGGCGTATCGATCCGCCCCCTCCTCGACGTCGAAGAATCGCCTGGCCTCCGGGTCTTCCATCTTGAAGAATGCCGCCTGCCTTTCGGGGTGGCGACGTCCGATGGCGATACCCATCGACACGAACGCTTTGAACCCGGCGAGATCGACCCTGCCGAGGATTTTCGCGCTGTTCTCCAGCAGCGCGACGATCGCTGAGGGAGCGGCCTTCGCTGCATTCTCCACGATGAGCAGCCATTCGATGACTGCGTCCGGTCGGTGAAGTAGTTCCGCCACGGCGACGGCGCTGTCCGGCAGAATGGAAGTCGTCCGCTTGTCCGTCCGGATCGCGAACTCCGAGACGGCACGACCCAACCTCAGTACGGGCTCCAGCCCCACGATATCCGCGAGCTCGGGTCCCCGTCGACGGTAGGCGCTGGCGACGAGATCACCGTACCCGGCCTGGTCGATTCTTTCGTGAGCCGACTTCCACTCGGCATCCCATCGCCCGGCATTGAGGAGGTCGGCGTGCGAAGGCATCAGAAACAGACCGATACGGCGGCGGTCAACGCTTCGCGGACGTCGGGGTCGTCGGTGATAGGGAGAACGATCGCCATCCGACAGGCCTGGGCGATCGGAATGCCCTGCCTCGTCAACATGGCCGCATGGATCAACATTCGCGTCGATGCCCCCTCGTCGAGACCGTGACCGCGTAGATTGCGCGACCGCTGCGCGACGCGAACCAATGCGCTCGCTATTGCGGTCTCCACGCCCGCTTCCTTCGCTACGATCTCCGCTTCCGCCACGTCGTCCGGGTAGTCGAAGCCGATCGCCGAAAACCGCTGCTTTGTAGATTCCTTGAGGTCCTTCAGGACGCTTTGATATCCGGGATTGTAGGACACGACGATCCTGAAATCCGGATGAGCGCGCACCACCTCGTTCTTTTTCTCCAACGGGAGAATACGACGGTCGTCGGTCAGAGAATGGATGACGACGGTAGTGTCCTGCCTGGCTTCCACTATTTCGTCGAGATAGCATATCGCGCCAAGGCGGGCCGCCATGGTGAGTGGGCCGTCGTGCCACTTGGTGCCGTCGGCGTCGAGCAGAAATCGCCCTACGAGGTCGGCGGCCGTCATGTCTTCGTGACAGGAAACGGTCACCAGGGGCTGGCCGAGACGCCATGCCATGTGTTCCACGAAACGGGTCTTGCCACATCCGGTCGGCCCCTTGAGCATGACGGGAATGCGCATCCGGTAAGCGGCCTCGAACAGCGCGACTTCCTCACCGGAGGCGCGATAAAACGGCTCCTCGACGATCGCGAAATCCTGCAGGGCGTCGGGTATGACGGAAGCTTGATCGAGGTTGGTCCTGGGCTGCATGCTGAAATCCCTATATGATCTCTCCTGGCGGACAGGCCGCCCGCCAGGAGAGTGCTGATCACGGCATCAACGATGGGCGGTCGTGGAATTGGGAATACCCTCGATCGGGCATTCTTCCGTTCCGACAGTGCCGCGGGTCATTGCCTCGACCATTTCGCGCGTGCCCTCCGGATCGCTGATCCACTTCGCATAGAAGTTATACGGGCATGCAGCCGTACCCTTGTCGCCGTCACCAGAGTTGATGAGGCCCGTGTAGCCGCGGTGGAGAAGCTTGAAGAGGTGGTTCTGGGACTGCCCGTTCTTACGGGCGTCCCTGATCGCCGACACAGAGAGCTGGGCATACTGGATGCCGTTTTCCTCGGTGCCGCACTCGCCGAGCGTTCGGCCGTCGAAGCCGACGATGGCGGAATGACCGAAGTAGGAATAGACGCCGTCGAAACCCGCAGCATTCGCCACCGCGACGTAGACGTTATTCGCCCATGCCATGGATTTGGACATCTGGACCTGCTGGTCCTTTGCCGGATACATGTAGCCCTGGCAGCGGACGATCAGTTCCGCGCCGCGCATCGCGCAGTCGCGCCAGATCTCGGGATAATTTCCGTCATCGCAGATGATGAGGCTGATCTTGAGACCTTTCGGCCCCTCGGACACGTAGGTGCAATCGCCCGGGTACCATCCCTCGATCGGAACCCAGGGCATGATTTTCCGGTACTTCTGGACGATCTCGCCCTTGTTGTTCATCAGGATAAGCGTGTTGTAGGGAGCCTTCTTGGGATGCTCCTCGTGACGTTCGCCCGTCAGCGAGAAGACGCCCCACACATTCGCCTTGCGGCATGCCTCGGAGAAAATCGCGGTTTCTTCGCCGGGAATCTGGGAGGCGGTTTCGTACATTTCCTTGGAATCGTACATGATGCCGTGGGTGGAATATTCCGGGAATATCACGAGGTCCATGCCCGGAAGGCCGACCTTCATTCCCTCGATCATGTTCGCGATGTTGCGCGCGTTCTCGAGGACTTCGGCTTTGGTGTGAAGCCTTGGCATCTTGTAGTTCACGACGGCAACGCCGACCGTGTCTTTGCTGCTGGTGATATCGCCGTGGTACATAGTCGTTCTCCTCACGTTGTAGTTTCTGGGTTTGGCGGATGGTCGTTTTCCGACGCCTGCATTCGTCGTGAGCGCAGGCCTCGGACATGATGGACGCGAAGCGGTGGGAGGCCCGCCCCGCGAAACAGTTGTCTGCCGGAGCGGCGATTGACCGATCGCTCCGCCTCAAGTTCTTTCTCCCTCGCAGGAATAAAAAACGCCCCGGAACGAGCTGCTTGAGGGCAGTTCGTTCCGGGGCCTTTTTGCCACCTATGTAGTTCGGCTCTTTTGCCGACAGGCTGCCCGGCGAAAACCGAACACAAAAAAACCCACGTTCCGCAAAGCGAAAAGCGTGGGGTCACATCACCCGTATTTCGATGGCATCTTTGCCATACTGATTTCACGAAGACTAGGTGAGAGGTTGGCTCGAGTCAACAACGAGTTGGCTGTAGCAATGTGGAAATGCGCTTGGGAGGTACTCGCCATTCGCCAACGAAAGCTATTGACGTCATAGTACGTGTTGGCTAGCTTTTCTTCGCTGGCAACAACGCCATCCAAATCCAAGGTACCGACGTCCCACGTTCGCTTCGCGAGACGTGGGTTTTTTTGTTTCCGCACACGGGCGATCAAACGCAGCACGTGTCCGGAGACATGGTCACGAATGCCGATAAAGGGGAACTCGATGAACATCCTACTCCGTACCCTCTGCCCTGTCCTTTTCGCGGCCGCGCTGACGTCCACAGTGCAAGCTGCCGAGACATCGTATCCACTCAAGATACGGAATTGCGGTCGCAACATCACGATCGAGAATGCTCCTACCCGGACGGTTTCGATCGGTCAGAGCAGCAACGAAATTCTCTACAGACTGGGTCTGGCTAACAATGTCGTCGGTACAGCCCTCTGGGTAGGTCCGGTCCTCAAGGGCTACGAGGAAATCGATTCCAAAATCGAACGACTTGCCGACAACGATCCGAGTTTCGAAAGCGTCCTCCCTAAAAAACCGGATCTGATCACCGTCCAGTTCCAATGGCAGGTAGGGCCAGAGGGGGTCGTCGCTAAGCCCGAACAGTTCGAAGAGCTGGGAATTCCGGTTTACACGTCTCCGTCGGATTGCGTCGGCAAGGAAAATTCGGCCGCAAGTGACGGGGTGAGACATCAGGTGTTCACCATGGAGCTTGTCTACCAGGAAATCCGCGACCTGGCCGCGATCTACAACATCCAGGACAGGGGTGAAGAGGTCATCGCAGATCTGGAGAATAGAGAGGAAACGGCACGGGCGAAAGTCGCAGGACTGGCCGGAAAGGTGTCAGCGATATTCTGGTTCTCGAGCGCTGCGCAATCAGACCCCTACGTTGCGGGCAAGAACGGTGCGCCCGGCTACATTATGTCCGCGCTCGGCATCAAAAACGTCATCGAGACAGATGACGAGTGGCCGACCGTCGGTTGGGAAACGATCGCGAAGAAGAACCCCACCGTCATCGTCGCCGGGTCGATGGAGCGTCGCCGCTACCCGATGGACAGCCTCGAATCCAAGATGGCGTTTCTCGAGAGCGACCCCGTAACGCGGTTGATGGAATCCGTCGAGCGGGGCCACGTCTTTTCGATGGACGCCCAAGCCATGAACCCGACGATACGCACGATCGAGGGCATCGAGACGCTAGCCACCGCCATCGAGAAGGCCGGGCTCGCGAAATGACCCGGCCCGGCTCACCTTTCTTCAAGACAGGGATGGTCCTTGCCGCTGTTGCCGTCCTCCTGGTGAGCGTCTGCATGGGGGCCGCGATCGGCGAAACCGCGATCCCCGTGACGATCGTCGGGCAGACGATCGCCAACAAGGTGTGGGGTTCCGGATATCCCGTCGTCCCATTGGATGAAGGTATCGTATGGAGTTATCGGCTGAGCCGGGCTGTCGTTGCCGCGTGTTGCGGTTCGGCACTGGCGATCTCCGGAGTGGTGCTGCAATCCCTGCTGCGCAACCCTCTCGCCGATCCCTATATTCTCGGCATTTCGGCGGGAGCCTCTACGGGAGCGGTCAGTGTCGCCATCCTCGGGCTGGGCACCAGTATGCTGAGCCTCCCCCTCGGTGCATTCCTCGGAGCGCTCGTGGGGTTCCTGCTGATTAGCCTCCTCGCCGTGAAAACCGGTACCGGACCCACCGCCATCATCCTGGCAGGTGTCGCCGGATCGCAACTCTTCAATGCGCTGACATCCTTTATCGTGACGAAGGCAGCTACCGCCGAGCAGGCGCGTGGCATCATGTTCTGGCTTCTCGGAAACCTGTCCGGCGTAAGGTGGCCAGACGCGTACCTTGCTGTTCCGGCAACCCTCCTTGGCCTCGTCATCTGTCTATGGCACTCGCGTGCGCTCGACGCGTTCGCGTTCGGTTCGAACTCGGCGGCGTCACTCGGCATTTCCGTGCTTCGGACCCAGATCGTCGTTATCGGCGCATCTGCCGTTATGACCGCGACGATGGTGTCGATCGTCGGCTCGATTGGGTTCGTCGGCCTGGTGATCCCCCATGCGGCAAGAATGCTGGTAGGTGTGAGACACGGTGTACTTCTGCCCGCATCGGCACTCATCGGCGCGGTTTTCATGATCCTCGCGGATATATGCTCGCGCACCCTCATTCCCGGACAGGTTCTCCCCGTCGGTGTGGTGACCGCGCTGGTGGGCGCACCGGTGTTCGCCGTCATTCTAGCCAAAAAGAGAGAACGGGCATGAAGCTATCGGCAAATGACCTCTCTTGGTCTATAGGCGGAACAGCCCTCCTCCAGTCGATTTCCTTCGACGTTGCGGACGGCGAATTCTTCGGCATAGTCGGCCCTAACGGCTCTGGGAAGACGACGTTGATGTCCCTTCTTTCCGGAATACGCAAGCCTCAGGTCGGCAGTGTAACACTGGATGGTCAACCGCTGTCGAAAATCGGCAGGCGCGACGTTTCCCGAAGCATCGCCCTGGTGGAGCAGCAAGCGGAGACCGGAGAACGCCTCACCGCGCGTCAGGCGGTAGAGCTTGGCCGCACTCCTCACCTCGGCGCATATACACCCTGGACACAGGTAGACGCTGAGACCGTGAACCGGGCGCTTCGAAACGTGGACATGGATCATCTCGCGGGACGATACTGGCACACCCTCTCGGGCGGCGAGCGCCAGAGGCTTCATATCGCCCGGGCCCTTGCACAGGAACCCAAGGTGCTTTTGCTTGACGAACCGACCAACCATCTCGACATCGGCCACCAGATCGACCTTCTCGATCTGGTCGGGAAACTCGACCTTACTGTAGTCACTGCCTTGCATGATCTCAACCATGCGGCCCTGTTCTGCGACCGGATCGCGCTTATGCAAAACGGGTCATTGGTTGCGCTCGGCAAGCCGTCCGATGTGCTTACGGTGCGTTGCATCCGCGAAGTCTTCGGCGTCGAGGCCGAGGTAGAAACCATCGGACACGGCAGCTGTAACATTCGTTTCCTGCCGCGCGGTCGGGTTGATCTGGCTCGCGAGGGCAGGCTCAGGGCCGCTAGTTGAGGAAGGGAAACCTGTGAACCCGCGGAACTACGATCTCAAAGAAGACATCCGGGAGTACTGGTCCCTCAGAGCGGAGACCTTTGACCTGGCCTTCGGGCATCGCATCGCCCCCGGACCCGAACAGGATGCCTGGACGGCGTCTATCCGGAGCATTCTGGGAGACGGGGATAAGAAGGTCCTCGAGCTTGCCTGCGGGACCGGCGAAATAACGAAGGTCATTCTCTCGTTAGGGCATGACGTAACGGCAATCGACTTTTCCGAGAAGATGCTCGCGGTCGCCCGGAAAAAACACAGCGGGTCCTCTAAAGTGCGTTTCGTTCTCGGGGATGCGGAAAACACGATGGAGGCCGACGATACCTATGACGCGATCGTTTGCCGTCACCTTGTCTGGACGCTGACGGACCCGCGTAAGGCTATTGCAGAATGGCTACGGGTGCTCAAGCCGGGTGGCAAGCTAATCGTCTTCGACGGCAATTGGGCGACCAAGCCGTTCATCGGACGGTGCGCCGAAATCGGCGTACGGTGCCTCGAGCGATTCATCGGTCATGATCCCCTATACGAAAACGTCATGACGGAGAAACATGCCGGCATCATGGCCCGGCTTCCTTTCAGCGAAGGTCTGACATTCGAGATGATCGCCCAGCTTCTCGACGAGACCGGATATACGGCGATCTCCCGGGTCGAGCATGGGCCGATAACATCGGCACAGCGTCAACGCGCAACGCTGCGGAACAGGCTACGGACATTATTCTACGCGCGATTTGCAGTCGTCGCAGAGCGTCCCCTTGTACCTTATTCCCTCATACGCCACGGGTACCATGGGGACAGCTCGGATCTTGGCGACACCAAATGGGCAAGCCTGAAGCACGGTGGCCTTTAACGGCTCTAACTATGGTCTCCTTGTCCGGTTGATAAGGGCATTCGGTCTTCGATCACTTCTATCGGGTCAGACGGGCTTCTTTTTGGAGAGCCCGCCGTCCCGTTCGAGCGCCCTCACCCCACGTCAGGTGCACTCCAACTCATGGCTAGCCGATCATCCGTTCGAGCGACCGTACGCCGTGAGATCTTTTTTCCCGATGCCCGGCAAGATAATGTTGCCGTAGGAGGTCAGTTCATCGAAGAACTCGTTCTTGTAGGCCTGGTAGTCCGAGCTGCCCTGTTTGAGGTAGTTCGAAACCAGGATGTCTTTGAGTTCGGCTTCCATCACGTCGATGCGCATATCCCGCGCGGCGTAAATATGGACTTCGACACTGTCGGTCTTGAAACCTTCCTTCAAACCCGAGTACTGCGGCACGAACGAAATCCACTGTTGCAAAACGGCATCCCAGATCGATCGCGCCTGTCCCGGAAGTACTTGGACGCCAGGATGGCTGAACTTCGCGATGCCGAACATGTTGAGCTTGCCGCCGCACCGCTTGATCATGCGGATGAGGTGCGAAGCGTTGTCGGACACAGCCCACCGCATGAACGAATCCGCAACAAACCGATTGGTGACCATCTGCTTGAACGACTGGCGTACCTCTTTCACGCCTGTCGTGGTGTAGGCGGTGAGGCGCTGCCAGCTGTGCTCGGTCGGAACGACATAGAACCCGCCCGAAAACGGGTTGTTTTCCACCGCGCCGCAGGTTGCGTCGATCTCGTCCAGCGCTTTCGTCTGATCGACGCTGTCGCTGTATTCTCCGTCACCGCTGTGGCTGAGCTGACCGACGCCAGCGACCCGGACGTTATCACCGAGGCCGATTTTCTCCAGTTCGCGAGCGATATTCACCACCATCACGCTTCCGGTTTTTCCGGCAAGGCTGCAGGCGACGAACACGGTCGAAGGATGCTTGGCTTCTTTCACCTTGTTCGCGAACTGTTGAAGGGCAGCTGCAAGCTGCTTTCCGACAGCCCCCGCTTCCGGCGTCGAAAGTACGACGTTCCCGTGGAGGTAACGGTCGGCAGGTATGCCGCGCGACGCCATTCGCGGCTTGAACGACCTCGCATAATCGTTAGCGACCTGCATGTGATCGTCACCGATATCGACTATCAGGGAGGCGAACGTCGTTCCTTCGTTGACGAGGTTGTCCTCGATCTCGCCGGTCCGAAGCAAGGCTTCGACGTAAACCGCTCCTGTCCGACCTATGCCGATGACGTGTACACAGTGTGGTTCCGGTGCGTCGTTGGTTTTGCTCTCTGTCATTTGTTCCTCCGGTTTCTCGTTGGTATAGGGGTTCACAAGTTTCCGCTCACAGGGCGAGGAGCCGTGTCAGCGTCCTGTTCGTATTGTTGGCGAACGTCGAGGCGCGTTCGGCGATCAGGAAGTTCCGCTGTCCGAAGATGCGACGCGCGTAGTGATCGGCGCGGCGGTCGAGTGTGACGCAGAACGTTCTGACCCGCTGCGACAGGCCGCTGACGACCGCCTCGCGGGCGTCTTCGACCAGATAGTCGTCTTCTGCCACGTCGATATCGGAAGGCTCGCCATCGGTTAGGAGAAGGACGACCTTGTGGTCGGCGGCCTCGGCTTCCAGAAGCGCCGTCGCATGTCTGATCGCCGCGCCCATCCGGGTGCTGTGGCGGCTTGCAGATGCGGCCAGCCTAGAACGAGCCTCCTCCCCGAACGGCTCGTCGAAATCCTTGATCCTCCGGTAGTTAACCTCGTGTCGTCCGTTCGAGGAAAAACCGTGAATGGCTATGCGGTCGTGTTGGGCCTCCATCGCCTCGGCGATGACGAGTGCAGCCTGTTTTTCGATGTCGATGACCTTGGTAAAGCTGCCGGGCACGAAGCGCTCCGTGGATATCGAAAAATCCATCAACAGAACGACTGAAGTGGACCGGCGACGACGACCATGGCGACAGAAGATGCGACCGTCCGGGGATAGTCGAGCTCGTTGTTGAACCACGTTCTCAACGACGACATTGAGGTCGATTTCGTCGCCCTCGGTCAAGCGCGTCAGCCTTACCGCCCTGTCCGGAACCCGTGCGGACGCGGAGAGAGTGATTTTCGGTTGTGTAAGCCGTTGAAGCGAAGGCCGGGTCTTCCTACGCGGCAACTCCTCCTCCACGACTGTGGCCCACCCCTCCCGTAATTCCGAAAGTCGATGGTCCCATTCCGGGTACCGGTACCTATGGCGGACGTCGATCCCCTCGACATCCCGTTCCGCCTTCTCGCCATCCTGGAGCGCATCAACGATCTCGATCTCCGAATGACGCTCGCGGTCCTCCGGAAGCGCGGTATCCGGTCCCCAGAGGATCGCGTTGTCGTCGCGGTATATCGGTTCCGGTTGACGGTCGGCTGAAGGCTCAAGGCGCATCTTGCCGAGGTCTATTGCAAGCGTACGCGCCAGGCGGTCGAAAGCATTGACATCGTCGAGTCCTTTCGAGGCCGCCTCCTCGAAAAGCTCGCGTCCCTTGCCGACCCATGGGTTCGCATCGATGTAGGTGTCGTCGTGCAACGCCCGCGCCAGGCGAGCCGACAGGCCTGCGAAATCGAAACCGGACACCTCGGGGGTCGCTGTGTGATAGCCACCCCACAGCGCCTTCAATCCGGGATATTCCTGGACCATCAGGCGTTCGACGCGGGCGTCTTCGACGAGCGCGGTCATAGCCACCAGACTGGGTCGACGATTGCCAGCTGGACGTCTCAACGGAGAATGGCGCAGGTGAGCGGCGACGTGCGCGATGTTTGCGCGGCGCAGAAGGGCGCGGTCAGTCGTGTCGCCGTAGAAGCGACGTGGATAGCGAATGACGCCGTCATCGATCGTTACCGCACGGGTTTGGCGTCCGTCGGTATCCGGCTCGTGGAGATCGATAGAGAATTCAGAGAACCCGAACCCCGCGAGATAATGAAGCAGGGCACCGCGTTCCCGCAATAATTCCTCGGTATCGTGCAAGGACTGCTCATCGGAGTACGCCTGCGGGCTGCCCCATTCGAAATGATGGAGCATGCATTTGGTATCGTTCCGATGCTTCTGCAGCCCATGGACCGCCCACCGCCGCAAGCCGTGGTAATCCCCGACCAAAGCAGGATCGGAGCCGATTCGGTGCGCAAATGCGCGAGCCGCCTCCGGCTTCTCGCTAGCGATCTGCAACAACAGCCCAGCCAGGTCTGCCAGATCGATCTCGTTTTTGAGATAATCGGATATCAGCGGCATCGCGCGGATCAGCGCGTCATATGCACAGTCATCGATGTCGCGAAGCATCCCGAGCTTTCTCGCCGACACCGGACCCTGAATTGCTTCGAAGTGGGCATTCATGGGCGTGGACCGAACTGTGCCTCCACGAAACCGCTCATCGCGGCCTGAAGATCCGGATCGTCCGTAAGCGGTGCGGTCATCGCCAGCGCGCAGGCGTCGTGTGGACCGATACCTTCACTGATCAGAGAGCCGGAATGGACGAGCATCCGGGTACTGATACCCTCGTCCAGCCCCCTGCCACGTAGCGCTCGCGACTGGGTCGCCACGGCGACCAGTCTCGTGGCTATCTCCGGAGTGACGCCACTCTCGTGTGCTACCACTTCGACTTCGACCGCCTGTGGCAGGAAATCGAAGTCGATCGCTCCGAAGCGCTGCCGGGTCGATTGCTTCATATCTTTTGCCGCGCTCTGGTATCCCGGATTGTAGGAAACAACCAAGCGGAAGTCCGGGTGGGCTTTCACGACCTCTCCTCGCTTGTCGAGAGGGAGGATACGCCGATCGTCGGTCAGCGGATGAATGACAACGGTCGTGTCCTGGCGAGCTTCGACGACCTCGTCCAGATAACACAGGCCGCCATAACGCACGGCCGTGGTCAGAGGGCCGTCATGCCATTGCGTGCCTTCGGCATCGAGGAGCCAGCGTCCGACGAGATCGGAAGCCGTCATGTCCTCGTTGCAGGCCATCGTGACAAGAGGCAGCTTGAGACGCCAGGCCATATGCTCGACGAACCGGGTCTTGCCACAACCCGTCGGGCCCTTGAGGATCATAGGGAGCTTGCGCTTCATGGCGGCGCTGAAAAGAGCGACCTCGTTACCGCTGCTGCGGTAGTACGGCTCGTCTTCGATGATCAATGACTGGAGTTTTTCGTGCATTTGCCCTCACCCCTCTGGTTCGGAGCCGCGCGTGGGCGCGGCTCCGGGTTTCAGTGTCGCTGCTGTCGGATCAGGCGTGAGCCTTCGCGAGCTTCTTGGCTTCGCCGCCCGGCGTCTTGACGACGGTCTTGGTCATCATGGCGATGGCTTCCTCGCGGATGACCTTGCGGTTCGGCGGGGGCAGCTTGTCGCCGCGGAGCTGGTCGTAGGGAACGACGACCCAGCATGCGCAGCCCCAGATGCATTCCCCGGCCATGCCCTCGAAGCGGATCGCGGGCTCCGAGAGCATCGGTCCGATATCCACGAGCCAGGCATGCTCGTGCAGCTTGGTTTCCCAGTCGAGCTTGTCGTACGCCTTCTGGCTTTCCCAGAATGCATGCAGATCGGTCTTCGCGACGCCGGGCATGATGACGTTGGCGTACGAGGTCAGGACATCGAAGAACTCGTGGTTATAAGTCTGGTAGGTCGAGTCGCCTTCGAGAAGGTAGTTCTTGGACACCAGTTCCTTGATACCCTTTTCGATGTTGTCGAAGCCCATGTCGCGGGATGCGTGGATGTGGACCTCGGCATAGTCCGTCTTGAACCCGTCCCGCAGACCGCTGTACTGCGGAATGAAGTCGATCCACTGGGCGATCGTCGCCTGCCACTTCGAGGCCGCCTCGCCCGGGAGCACCTGAACGCCGGGATGGGTCAGCTTCGCGACATCGAACAGGGTCCAGTTGCGCGACTTCGAGGACAGGGTTTCGTGGGGAGCACCCGTGAAACCCGCCGGGCGAAGGGCGCGGAAGAGGACGCGGCCGTAGTCCATGACGGCGAACCGCATGAAGCTGTCCGCGACGAAGCGGTTGGTGACCATCTGGCGGAAGCTCTGGCGGACTTCCTTCTCGCCTGTTGTCGTGTAGGCGGTCAGACGATGCCAGCTGTGTTCAGGATTGACGACGAAGAAGCCACCGGTGAAGGGGTTGCGGTAGGGCTCGCCCCAGACGGCGGTAACGCCGGCGTTCTTGTCGTCGTCGAGCATGCAGTCGATTTCGTTGAGCGCTGTGTACTGGCCCGCACCGTTGTGAACCTCTTCGCCGTCACCGACATGCGAGAGCTGGCCGACCCCGATGACCGGAATGCGGCGACCGAACTTGAGGTTGGAGAGATGGCGTGCGAGGTCGACGACGATGCCGCTGCCCGTGCCGCCCGCGATGCTGAACGGAACGAGGACCATGGAGGGCAGTTGTGCCTGCTCGACGGTGTCCACGAAACTGCGCAGGGCTACGTCCATCGGGCGATCGCCGGCGTAGTAGGCGTTCGCGTAGATGCCCTTGGCGACCAGGCGCGGGAAGTGGCTTCCGGCTTCGGGGAGCACGTACTTGTGCGAGACGTAGGATTCGAAGTTCGGGTTCCAGTAGTAGCGCGGATACTCCAGCTTGAGGAATTCGCGGGTCCGGTTAAGGCCTTCGAAGAACTCCTGCTTGTCCGGGACGGGTAGCGCGATCGCCTGGAAATTGAACCTGTCGGCAGAAACGCTGCGGGACTGCAGGCGCTGCTTGAACGAGTTGGCGTAGTCGATCGCGACGTTCATGTCCTGCTCGCCGATATCGACGATCATCACGGCGCAGGTGGCGCGGGAATCGGAAGCCAGAAGGTCTTCGATCTCGCCCGTCCGGAGCAGCGCTTCGATATAGGCGGCCCCGGTGCGGCCGATGCCGATCGCGTGGATGCAATGGGGCGACTGGGTACCCGTCGCGCTGTGGTACATTGATGACGATGCCATGTTATGTATCTCCTCTGGATGTGATTGGTTATGCCGGCGCGGTTATCGGAGCCAGGTGGCGTGCCTCTTTCGTCCGCGTGAGTTGGGTTGCAGTTGGCCACCATCAACAACGGATACTGAACGTCTCCGTCTGATCGAGAATTCCGAGGTCTCGGAGAATGTGGGCGACCGAACTCGCTCGCTCGTGCGCCACGTAGATCATGTAGTCTTCGACGAAGAGCCCGGGATCACGCGAGATGACGCCCTCCTCGATTAGCGCCACCCCCGCTTCCAGATTCTTGCGTTGCAGTGTCGCGCTCCAGATCGGGCTCTCGATGTAGATCGCCTCGTCGTCGACGCGGGTGATGTTCACGAACTTCCCTCCCCGGATTGTCGGGACCTGGTAGCCGTTTCCGTACTTTGCCTTCACCGTTTCCCAATCGAGTGCCATGTCGCCCTCCGTTACGCGTATTCGCCGCGCAGCTGATCGCGGGGTACGGCGATCCACTGGGTTCCGCCGCCGAGGCTCGCGCCCGCCATTCCCTCGATCGCGGTCGACGGCTCGCAAAGTACAATTCCCTGGTCGAGCAACAGCGCGTGTTCCGACTGCCGATGGAGCGGGTCGGCTTCGTCGTAGGCATTCCGAGCGGCTTCGAAAACCGACAGGTCCTTGAGCGCGAGACGCGGCAACAGGTATTGAACGATGCCCGGCGAGCCGCCGTCCGTGGCGCACGTGGGTGCTTCAGGGCTGAAAGCGGAATCCAGCGCCTCTGTCCAGGCTTTGCGTTCGCTTTCGTCGATCGTTCCCGACGTCCTCAATTCGAGAAATTCCGGCTGATAGTCCTCGAGCAGCCCGAGGTCTTTCCGCAAGTCGCGGTTCGACGAGCCGCTTCCGTCCGGCGCGGAACCGATCATGTGTATCCACCTAGAACCCCAGGGCGTTCTCGCGGCCGAATGTTGCGTGGAGGGCGCGGCAACCCAGTTGAGTAGCCTAAGGGCCTCCCAGACGTTCGCTCCGCGACGTTCGAATATAAGCTTCGCGAGCCGCTTGCTCACTTCTTCCCGGGCTTCCGACACGCTGACGTTCGCAGGCTGGGGAATGATCATGAAACCCGCGGTGAACGGGTTCTTGAACAGGTCGCCGCACGAGAGCGTGATCCCCGCGTTCTTGGTCTCGTCACAGAGGACGTCCAGCTCGGAGAAGACAGCATGCAGCCGCGTCAGTTTGTCGGGGGTGACCTCGTCGGGATGCGGCGCGATCCCAAGACCCGTCACGAGGACCCGGCGGCCGAACTGGACCGAGGAGAGATGGCGGGCCAGATCCATGGCGATCCCGCTACCGGTACCGCCGACCAGACCGAAAACGATGCACACGATCGAATTGCCGCCTGTCTTTTCGACGCTGGCGACGAACCGTTTCAAGGCCTTCTGCATCGGCCTGTCGGCATCGTAATACGCCTGGCCGTATAGCGCCTTCGAACCTGCCCGGGTCATCGACCCGTCTTCGGCCCGTATCGACTTCCCCGAAGGCAACCACGAGGTTGAACCGGGGTTCGGATGGTACATGGGGTATTCGAGCTTGAGGAAATCCGCGTATTTCCCGACGACCTCCTGCAGCTCCTCCGACGACGCCATGTCGAGCGCAACCGTTTCAACCTGGGTGCGCTCCTCTGGGAACCTGGTCGCAGAAGTACGCACCTTGAGGAGGTCATCGTCGCCGACATCGATCGCGAGGGCGGTGAACCTCGAACCGGGCTTGTCGAGCAGGTTTTCCGGGGCCGTGCTCAGGAATTCCTCGATCACCCGGCAGCCCGCGCCGCCGATGCCTACGAGATGGATACCGAAAGGCATCTCGGTGTGGTCTTGGATGCGGTGAACGCCGCGACGTAGGGCGTCCAGTTTTCTCTGCTGGAGCTTCGCTTCGGTCGTACCTATAGCGGGAAGCGGCCGACCGCGGTCGATGTCGAGGCCTACGTTAACGGACATTTCTGAAACCTCTCAACATTGGACGCTTGAATGGAAACGGTCGGCGCGTTCGCGGACTGTCAGGCCGCGTTTGTCCCTCGCTTCGGCCACAGTGCGTCGGACCATAGCCGGATGATGTCGAAAGCAACGCCGAGCATCGTCCAGAATATCACATGACCCGCGAGCGAGGATGTCCTGAAATTGTAGAGGGTTTCCGCCGGAAAGCCTTCGGGAACCTCGTTCACCGCAGGAAGGATCTGCATCATGACCGCTACGATGCCGGCGTAGATGCATACGGCTGCGAGCGACGCGTACCACCCGCCGATCTTAGGCCACAGCTTCGTGGCGGCCATGATGGATAGCGTGGCCGACAAGACGGAAGCCGCGACCATCAGGAAGTATAACTGCGTCCGCGCGCCGATAGTGTCGCCGCTTCCGACCGCAGGCGGGTTAGCCGGATATTTCAGAGCAGGCACGACGATCAGAGCCACCAGTCCGACAATGGCGATCAGCATAGCGGTGCTGCGCGGGCTCAGCACGCCGAGACGTTTGTTCGCGAAGGCATAGGCAATGGCAAACAGTCCGCCGATCGCCACGCCGTAGACGAGGACACCGGTAAGAAGGCCCAGTCCCGCCTGGACGGAACGGCTGACGAGTTCGGGTTCGGCGGCCATCCCGGCCGCCGTACTATGTTGCTCCTCGATCGCGATCGCGTGATCGACCCACGGTTCGCCGTAGGACTTGAAAAAGGCAAAGGCAAAGATGGCGGCGATGACACCAGCCAACATTCCTCTTACGAGCAGTTTTCCGACCATCGCCGTATCTCCTTTATAATATCAGTGGCAGGGGAAGCCGAGAAGGTGACGGGCGTCGTGGACGTACTCGTGGACGTAATTGCTCGAGACGAGTGACATCGCGCCTTCCTCGACGCCGACGAAGTAGATCGAGAGGAGCATCAACATTCCTCCAAAAACCGCCCAGGGCAGTACCTGCCCGAGGGGAATCGCGTCGGCGGCGTGAGAGCTCTGTACGTTCGGATTGATAACGGCAGACATTTCATTCTCCTTGTTTCGAGACCAAAAACGAAAAACGCCCCACGCAGGCCATCCCCGAGGGATGAATGCAGTGAGGCGCTTATTGCCAGAAATGTTTTCAGCTATATTGCTGAAATTAGAGCCTACATCGACACCATGGATTGTCAAGAGACTAATTCTGCGAATTCTGGATTAAAAATTCGCTGCCGGAATTGCCGCCAATACGCTTAATTACTAGACTTATTGCATAGAATTTAGGCTATTCGTCCCAGCCACACGAGAGAATACGCCAACAATGCTTTCCTAACCGTGGATCGTACTCGGATCGATGAACAGCCTAAGCCGATCCACATAACGCCCTCCACCGACGTGTGACCGGAGGATTTCCGAGACATCGTCTTCGGTTTCGAAGCGATACCAGACGCCTTCGGGGTAAATCACCATCACCGGACCATGTTCGCAGACGTTCATACATCCGGCGTGGTTTATCCGGATCCGCCTCATTCCCAAGGTCATCGCGAGGCGACACATGTAATCGCACAGCTGCCGTCCCCGTTTGGCTCCGCACGATCCCCTCCAGTGAGTAGCTGGCCGTTCGTTCGTGCAGCAGAAGACATGGACCTGGTAGACCGGTTCGCCGGTGTCCACGCTGCTGGCAGTCGATCCCGATACGAGGGTCATCGCCGCACCCTATCCCGCCACACAGCGCGCGAACCCGTCGGCGAATGCCTCGCGATCGAGGTTTCTCCCTATTACGACGAACTGCGACACGCGTGGCTCGTCGTCGGTCCACGGGCGATCCATGCGCATCGTTGTCAGCATCCGGACACTCTGGAAGACGACACGCTCCTTGAATCCCTTGGCGTAGAAGATGCCCTTTGTCCGGTAGAGGTCCTGCCCGCGCGTCTGAGCGACTTCGTTCAGCCAGAGGGAGAAGCGATTGAGATCGATGGGCCGCGTTTCCTCGAGGATGAAAGACCCGACCGCCGGATCGTGTTCGTGCTCGTGGTCGTCGAGGAAGCCCGGATCGACGTCGAGCTTCTGCACGAGGTCGAACGCGCCTACGTTGATGACGTGTCCCAGATCGATCTCGGCGTTCGCCGTGAAATGGATACGCGCGAGCGGGTTGATCCTGCGTACCGTAGCTTCCGCGCTTTTCACCTGTTCCGGCGAGGCGACGTCGATCTTGTTCACCAGCACCACGTCGCTGAACGCCACCTGTTCGACGGCCTCGGGGCTTTGGTTGAGATTTGTCTCCAGATTGACCGCGTCGACCATTGTCACGAACGCGTCGAGGCGAATGCGGCTTTTCACGTCGTCGGCGACGAAGAACGTGGAAGCGACCGGAGCGGGATCGGCAAGCCCGGTCGTCTCGATCAGGATACCCTCGAGTTCGCCCGCGCGTTCCTGAAGCCTTTCGAGCGTCTCGATCAAATCCCCCCTCACTGTGCAGCAGAGACAACCGTTGTTGAACTCGACGAGTTCCGCCTGCTCGTCCCTGATGACCAGCTGGCCGTCGATACTGATCTCGCCGAACTCGTTTACGATAACGGCGATCTTCTTGCCGTGGTTCTCGTGAAGAATCCTGTTCACGAGGGTTGTTTTCCCGGACCCGAGGAAACCCGTAATAACGGTTGCCGGGATGCGGTCGTTGGTTTGAGTTGCGGTTGACATGTGAACCTTTCTGGCTTTGGCGACGCCGGCTATGGCAGTCGCTGCGTCTCGATCAAATTTCTTCTTTCATTGTCGTGGGCTGGTTAACCATCTCGCCAGCCGTCGTGCCGCCGCGTATCTTGGCTAACGGGGCGTCGAACTCGTCTTCCCATCCGTGGGCCGGTCGTCCGCCCCTGAGCCAGCGCCGCTGCCGCAGCGCGATCCGGACGCATTCGATTTCCGTCCGGGTCGGTGGGCCGGAATGTTCGAGGAGAGACCCGAACACCTCGTTCGACTTGCCGTCTTCGAGCGCTCGCTCCACGCGTCTCTTGAGCTTGACGAGTTCCGGAACGCCATGTTCGTCAAGGATAACCTGAAACGAGAAGTGAGCTGCTCCCCACGCTCCCGGTTCGGCCTGCCGGGGATTGGGAGGAAAGGCATAGCCGACCGGTACCAGGCCCTCCGGGATAGGGAGGGTTCGGGAATGGGTATCCGTGGTACCGAAGAGCTGCGAAAGGAAATGGCGACGTCGACGATCCCCGGTCTCGATCCGCCCGACGGCCGTATCGAAAATCCAGATGCAGTCTTCGATCTCGACGAGGTCGGCATCGAGTACGGAGCCGTGCAAACGATTACGCAAATCCGGCAGAGCACCCTTGTCCGCCCTCAGGCGGATATCCGCGTAGGGACTTCCGGCAACGATGTCGAGGACGGTCCGCGTTCGATGGGCGGCAAAGATCGCGTGACGGTCCAGACAGTCCTCCGCGGGACGCCCCGGCGCGGACATCCGCGCGTGTTCTTCAGGCAGGCATATGGCGATGCCACAGTTCCAGCCCTCAGGGTCGGAACTCAGTGTTTCGAACGCCACGAGGCGCAGGTGATCGTGCCACCGTAGCGATATGCTGGAGCTTTCCGTCGCCGCGCTGACACGGTCGTCCGTAACATCGACAAAAATGCGCGCCTCGCGGGGAAACTGGCCGACCGCGCCGAAAGCGCCCAGACTGAGTTCGAAATTCGGATCGACAACCATCCTCGCCAGTAACGGAAAGCCCGACTTGATGATCGCGATGTCCGAGGTGGTTTGACTATCGGCCATTGTAGCTCTCAACGCGAAACACGGCGGCTGGCCCGGAACAGTGGCATTGCGCCGACCAACAGGAGAAGACCGAAAGCCCCTCCTGCGGTCGCATAGGTTTGCCGGGGTACGAGTAACCGATCCGTGTAGAAGAGATCGGCGCTGCTCTTGCACAGCACGAACGACGGCGAGGCCGCCCGCTCGACGTCGATCGCCTGCCTTATCGCTACCGCCTCGGCGCTGGCCAAAGGCATCTGTTCCATGTGATCGAGGAGTGCCAAAGCCGACGCTAGGTAGGCGTGTGAACACGCGTTGAAGTCGCTCTCCTCGTCCGTCAGCGCCCCCGGGATCATACCCCACAGGCAGTAGGTGTACTGGATTTTCGAGAAGTTCATGAGCCGTCGCATCCGCTCGTCCGTCTTCACCTGCCGTTCCGCCAGCGAAATGATGTCAGGGCGGAATTTGGAAAGCAGCTCCATGTCCGAATGCGCGATAGAGGCGATCTCGATCCCTTTCGGCGTCCCTGCTCCGTCCGAAGATCTCATCGAGTGCGCGTGCGCGTTCGATGAGATCGAGGAAAGCGCACATATCGCCAGAGACGTGACGATCGTGAAAACCGAATTCCGACTGTTCAAAGGCATCGCGATCTCCTCGCTTTAAAAACGAAAAACGCCTCACGCAATGCGTCCCCGAAGGACGGATGCAGTGAGGCGCTTATTGCCGAAATTTCAACTCAGCTACGTTGCTGAGCAGAAGCTTACGCTCGAAAGCGTTGTTGTCAACGACGTCGTATCGACCTCAGTTCAGGAGGTCGAACGACTCCACGACGGCCTTGGCGATTACGCCGATCGTCACTCTCCGTTCCATTGCCTGACTACGCAGGAAATTATAGGCGTCGTCCTCGCCGAGACTCTTTGTGCGCATCACGATCGACTTCGCTTTCTCGACCACTCGCATTGTCCTCAGGTTCTCGTCGAGCTTCTCGATCCGTCCCCGCAGCCGTTGTTCGTAGAGGAAGTGCTCCCTGGCCATCGCCAGCGCTCCGATCGTCGAACGTGCGGTCGGCGGGTAGTGGATCATGCCGTGGGCGGCGCAGTTGTTGATAAGTTTGAGATTGAGCGTGTCCTGGCCGCGATCGACCAGGATCAACGTTGTTGACGGTTCGCCCGGAAGCCATGGAATGCGGCGTGGAAGGTCTTCCATCAGGGTGCAATAAACGACGTCGTAGTTCTCGGGCAGCTGCACGGGCACGGGCCAGATATGACGCACCGTGCAGCGCAGGCGCTGCAGCTCGCGCATGAGCCGCTCTCCCTCGCTGTCCAGCTCGACGATAAGGGCGACGTTCAGGTTCTGCACGGCCTTGTACTGGTTGTTGGGTGCCGACTGCTCGTTGCGAACCGCTCCCTGAGGCGGAGAGGCGAGACGTCGCTCGTGAAGTACTTCTATTCTCGACATTCAACCCCTCCCACTAAACTGCAGCGGCCGCGACGGTGCAACGCCCGCTTCCTATGAGGAAGGGGTCTGCTTTCACTGTCGTCCTCGATTCGAACAGGATATCGAACTGGCCGTTTCGGTTGGCGCGACCCACCCGCGACCACAGGTCGGCATGCGCCCAGTTCGGGTTGATCGACACGGCCCCCTGAGGCGCTTCGAACTCCGACCCCATAACCATAGCCCTTAGAACGGGGGTTTCGAGAGAGTTCGCGCGCTCGAGGGTCTTGGCGAAGACGTTGACCTGGAAATAGGAGGATTCCAGGCACATGTTCGTCGGGGCGTCGTCGCCGTACCGCTTCTGGTAACTCTTGACGAACTCGCTGTTCTGGTTGTTGCCGACACCCTGGAAATACGGAGCGGCGGTCAGATGGCCCTCACCGACGTCGTGACCCATCGCGGCGATTTCCGCCTCGCATGTCGTGAGACTGGCGATCGGCATTTTCTTCGGATCGAAACCCTTGTCGGAGTAAGCTTGGTAGAGGAACACGGTCCCGTCTCCCACGACCGTCGAGAAGATGACGTCGGGTTTCGTGAGCTTGATCTCCTGCATGATCGGCTCGAACTCCAGCCGCGACGCCCCGAGGCGCACGTAACGCTCGCCGACAACGCTTCCTCCGCTCCGCGCCACCATTTCACGCATGATACGGTTGGATTCCCGCGGATAGATGTAGTCGGAACCGATGAAGAAGAAGCGGTCGCCATACAGCTTCATAAGCAGACTACAGAGCTGCATGCTGTTCTGGTTGGGGGTCGCACCGGTATAGATCACATTGGGCGAAAACTCGAACCCCTCGTAAAGCGTCGGATACCACAGCAGCCCGTTCAGCCGTTCGACGACGGGAAGCACCGACTTCCGGCTCGCTGACGTGTAGCAGCCGAAAATCGTGCTGACCTCGTCAACCACCATCAGCCGCTTCGCGAGCTGTCCGTAAGAACGCGTGTCCGAGCCCGGATCATAGATTACGGGCTCAAGCGGACGACCGTTTATGCCGCCGCTGTCGTTGATCTGGTCTATAGCCAGCAATGTTCCACGGAGCTGCGTTTCCTCGATAACGGACATGAAACCCGTCCGGGAAAACAGCACTCCAACACGCCATGGCTCCGAAGTATCGGTCGGTTTTATCAATGTAGTTGCTCCCGGTTTGAAGCATTCCCCAGTGCGGCTTTTCGCCTGCTGATTAGTCATCACGAATGGACTGGCAAGAACTCCGAAAACGCAAAAACCTCCAGCTTCCTTCGTGACCAAGGATGCTTGGAGGCTTTTTTGCCGTCATATTTTTACACGGCTCCGATGCCGCGAATTCACAATTCCTTCATATACCATACGTCTACACGGCATCGTCCGTCAATAGCGGGCTCGCCCGGAGACCGGGTCAGGCTCGCAGCGCGTTCATCGCGACCGCGACAGCGTGTCGTTCTCCACACCCCATTGCGCCATTGCCTCCAGGATGGGCATCAAAGTTCTTCCCTTTGAAGAAAAGCTGGATTCGACATGGGGCGGGACTTTTTCATGTACCGCCCTGTCGATGACGCCGTTAGCCTCGAGTTCGCGTAGATGTTGCGCTAGCATCTGACGCGTCGCGCTCGGAATGACGCGGCAAAGCGCGTTGAATCGTTGGCGACCATCCCGAAGATGGTAGAGGATCAGCGGCTTCCATCTTCTGCACCGGCTGATCGATGGCAAGACCACCGACGATCCCGACATCGACACGCCACATGCCCTGACATTGCTGCGTGAACCCAAGGCAAACGTGGAGCGCTATGATGGCCTGCGCGTCCGGATAGCAGGAGGCCGCAATGCGTCATGAAGAAGATCGTCCGGGAACTGCATGTGTCGCGCAACACGGTCCGCAAGATATTGCGGTCCAATGAGACCGACTTCTCCTATGAGCGAGAACGGCAACCTTTACCGAAGACCGGCATCTGGAAGGCTGAGATCGAACGCTTTCTGGCCGCCAACGAGGGCAAGCCTTCTCGGGAGCAGCTTACTCTGATCCGGATTTACGAGGAGCTTCGGGGTCTTGGTTATGAACGGGATAGACTGATCGATTGCGCGGTAGTAGTCGAAGCTTGCCTTGAGCGCGCCAGGAACCCGGCGGAGGGTCTCGATATAGAACTCCTTGCCGTAGGCAGGATACTTCTCCGCAGACCCCGACTTCGTGTCGAACTGGTAGCCGAAATAAAGGTCCTCGCGACCTTCGACGAGGCGTTCGTTGACACCGAGCGCGCGGTTGAAGTTGAAGTGCCACAGGAAGTCGCTGACCCAGCGGTCGTCACTGAGCAGCGGAGGCGACGGCGACAGACCGGGGACGATGGCTTCGCCGAGAGCGATGCGCTCGATGCGATCCGGGCGGTCGGCCGCCATCACGTATCCGATCCACAGACCGACGTCATGGCCGACCATCGAAAACTTCTCGTGACCGAGCGCGTCCATGAGTGAGAACATGTCGGCGGACAAGGTGTCGGCATCGTAGCCGTCGGACGGCTTTTCGGACAGACCGACACCGCGGGGATCGACGGCGATGCCCGTGAAATGCTGGCTGAGCGGAAGCATGAGGTAGCGCCAGGCAAACCAGTTCTGCGGCCACCCACCGAGCAGCAGCAGTGCGGGCGGCATCGTAAAGTTAACTTCAGCGAAGCAAAAGCGTGACGCCCGCCACGTGCACTGCTCATGCGCGAGCGATCTTCGCCC
>NZ_JARRIR010000029.1:0-11531 GCF_029601685.1 Rhizobium sp. YJ-22
AATAGTGGCCGGCTTCAAATCGGAACGGTGGCCGGTAATTAATCGGAATGCCGGCCGGCTTCAGACCGGAATCCGCATAAGAGCGACGGCGGCTGTGGCTTTTACTTCCAGATTTCAATCCGGGGAATGTCATACGCCAGTTGGGTTCTGGCGCTAAACTGGAGACGATTTTCAGCTAATGATTTCAGCGAGGCCCTTTGCCAAAGCGATTTCACGATCGAAGCTCGCCGGCGGCGCGCCCGGTCTTGGACGAGCACTGGTCGATGGCGCGTCGAATGGCCCGCGAGCTGGACAAAATCCTGGATGGCGGCAATCCGAAACATGCTGCCATCAAACGCGCGGCGGCTGAACTGCGGCTCACCACCCGGCAAATCTATAATCTCCTGGCCCGTTACCGAGCCGATCGCACTGTGACCAGCTTGCTTCCTCGCACCGCTGTCAGTCGGCGCAAGCGGCTGCCGGAACAGGTGGAGGCGATCATCGCGGCCACACTTCGCGAGAAGTGGCTGACGCTTGAGCCGACCCCACTTGCTCCCGTGGTCGACGAGATCCGCGCGCGGTGCGAGGAAGCCGGTCTTGCCGTTCCCTCATATGTGACGGTCGCTCGGCGCATCCCGATGTTGTTTTCGCCTGAAGAGATCGCGAAGAAGCGATCGGCCAATCCAAAGCACTTGCTGCGGCTGAAGCCGCGTCCCGGCTATATCCATGCGCCACACCCGCTCGCCGTCTGCCAAATCGACCATACGCCGACTGATATCCATTTCGTGGAGGTGGTCGATGGTGCCGGTGTGTTCGTCGGCCGCCCATATTTGACTGTTATCACCGACGTGGCGACACGATCCATCGTCGGCTTCTGCCTCACCTTGGAAAAGCCGTCGGTTCTGTCCGTTGCGCTTTGTCTCGCCCAAGCCATGTGCCCGAAAGATACATGGCTTGCAGCGCGCAATCTCAATCACGCCTGGCCGATGTTCGGTCGGCCGCAGTTGCTCGTCACGGACTCGGCGATGGAATTCAAGGGACATGCCTTCCAGCGAGGATGTGATGATTATGGGATCAGGATCCGGTATCGCGATCGCGGCCGGGTCCATCAAGGCGGCGTGGTTGAACGGCTGCTGGGAAAGCTCAACGCCGTCCTCGCAACCTACCCGGGCTCTTCGGGCCGTTCGGTGGCCCACCGCGACGAATATCCATCCGAGCGGCGCGCCTGCGTGAGCTTCGCCGATCTGGAGCGTTGCGTTGCGCTGGCCGTGATCGATCACAACCTGCAGGAAAATTCCAAGACCCTGAATGTCCCCATGACGGAATGGCAGCGCAACGCAACCGCCCTGCCTCGTTTCGACGATGACCCGCAGCGCGTGCTGTTGTCGTTCTTGCCGGGGACGGAAAGGCAATTGTCACCGCAAGGGATCAGCATGTTCGCCATGCACTATTATTCGCCGTGGCTGAGCGCCGTCGTTCCCGAACGTGACCGGCTCGGAAAGCTTGAGGTGCGATACGACCCCCGTGACATCAGCCATGTTTACATCCGCGACCCGGAAACAAGACAGTTTCGGCCGGTCGAGCGACGCGACGGCCAACTGACGTCAGTGACGCTGTGGGAGCATGAGGCGGAACGCACCCGTCGGCGTGCGGCAAACCACCGCTCAAGCACTGAGAAGGTGGCGCTCCGCCGCGAGATCGCAGCCATTGTGCAATCGGCGAAACCCTCCAGGCGCCAGTTGCGTGATGCTGTCCGCAAGGCCCATGCCGCTGCGGCGGAGAAGTCTTATGCAGTCATGCAACCGCGGACGCCTCCTCCCGCCGAGCATCCCCCGCGCCAGAAGAGCCGCTTGCCGGTGGAGGACTGGTAGCAATAGTGGATCATTTGCTCGAGCACGTCCGACCGTATCTTGACCGTGATCAGGAGGAAAGGATCGCCTATATCCGCGCGCCACGGTGGATAGGGCATCATGCCGCCCAGGATAGCCATCGGCGACTTGCCGAGCTTCTGTTACGGCCTGCGTCTTTGCGAACCCAGGGGCTGATGTTGGTCGGCCCCTACGCCAACGGTAAGACGATGATTGCCGAGCGGTTCGCCGTCGAGCACCTGAGAACCTCGCCCAAGCAAAGGGTATGGATAGCCCAGACACGCGAAGGCGCCGGCCTTGGCCATTTCTATGCCAGCATTCTCCAGGCGCTGCGGGCGCCCGGCGCCGATATGTGGAACCTCGGCCGCAAGGCCGAGCAACTCGATCACTTGTTGGCCAGCGTCAGGCCGAGGGTGCTGATTTTCGACGAGTTCCACAATGCGTTGCGGGGCCGTGCGCGCGACGTCGAAGCCGTATTTGCTTTCCTGCGGCGGATTGGCCGCCAGTATGACATCTCGCCGGTGCTGATTGGCGAGGTGGCCGTCTGCGATTTTATCAACGCCACCAGCGAGATGGCGAGCCGCTTCGACCTGGTCGCAGTTCCACGCTGGCAATATGACGAGAACTATCTCATGCTGCTCGACAGTCTCGAAGCCGCTTTGCCGCTGGCCAAAAGCTCGGATTTGTCGACCGAACCGTTGGCCCGGATAATATTCAGCCTGTCGGAAGGCCTGATCGGTGAAATCGTCACCATCGTCACCAAGGCAGCTGTCGCGGCGATCAGATCCGGGAGCGAACGCATCACCAAGGCCGGAATCGACGAACTGCACCATGTGCCGGTCTCGCAGCGGCGCAGCAGGGCCTTGCGCGAGAGCCTTCTATGATGACGGCCGACGCGCGCACGCCGGCAATCAGCATTCGCGAACGATATGGTGACGTGGTTTCTGACCTGTGGCCGGTCACCGTGATGCCGCAGCCAGACGAATTGCTATCAAGCTGGTTGCACCGGCTTGCCTATGCCAATGGGGTAGCCCCGAAAGCATTCGCGCGCGTGCTCGGACTTAATCCGGGAATGTGGTCGGCCGCCCTCGATCTGAGGCTGCCGGCCGACATAGCAAACCTGCTGTATGCCAAAACGGGCGTCGCGCCCGATCAGCTCGCGGCGATGACATTGTCGCAGGATCTGCCCAAACAGCTCTTGCTGCCGCTACGCTACAACGGGCAACGCGACAGTTCTACGTGGCTGCAGTTCTGCTGCCGTTGTTTGAGCGAGGATGCGCAACCCTATTTCCGGCGTCGATGGCGGCTGGCGACACGGGTTTCTTGCACAGAGCATGGCTGTCGATTGCGCGATCGATGTCCGTCCTGCAACAGCTCCATTGCAGTCTTTGACCAGAGCGAATTCGTGCCGCAACATTCTTGTGCTGCGTGCGGCTACGACTTACGCCGCGCACCAATCCCTTACCTCAGTCCAATGACGAGAACGTTCGACCGATGCATCGACAATGTATGCAGCCTGGAAGCAATCGCCCACTCCCCATCAGGACCCATGCTTATCCGTCGGCTCTTGAGCTTGCCCAGTGCAGGCGGATACTACTCGGCGATGATCCTCACCAGTCTGTCGACAGCGGCAAGGGCTTACTGCGCCGAACTTCTCAATTGCCCCAGTGAAGGGCCGGTGGATGACGCCGAGGATGAGGAACGCAAAGCACGCCGTCTGAGACGCCTGATTCCGCCGCCGTGTGATCACCCCGCCTGGATCGAGCTTCTGGCGAACGCTCTCAGGCGAAGCAGAGGACGGCCGAATGTCTCGAAAGGCAAGGAGCCGACTATAAAGCTTCCGGACCTGCTAGGCGCCTATGCCAGAATGAACCCAGGTCCCGGCCGTCGCCGGGTGCAGGAGATGATTGGAACCTAAAGAAGCCGCACAGGACCTAAATCGTCACTCCTCCAGTACGTCGCTCTCAGCCAGCCCAAGCGCGGTTTCCTTGAGCGCCTGCCGGCTGAGCAGCCCGGCGTCCTCGAGCCCCTCCAGATCGGGCAGGTCACGCAGTGTCTCAAGGCCGAACGCCGACAGGAAATGCTTCGTCGTCACATAGGTGTAGGGCGCGCCGGGTGTCGGGCTGCGCGGGCCGGAGCTGAGAAACCCGGCATCGCGAAGGCCGGCAATCGTGTCGCGGCTTATCTCCTTGCCGAACATGTTGGACAACTCGCCGCGGGTCACCGGCTGCAAGTATGCGATCGCCGCCAGCACCGCAGCCTCGTTTTCGGACAGCGACGCGGCGACGCTACGCGTTGGCGCCTGCGAGGCACGGATCGCAGACGCGTAAGCCGAACGGCTTCGATGCTGCCAGCCCCCGGCGACCGCAACGATGTCATAGGGACGTGACCGCAGATCCTCGCGCAAATCATCGATGATGAGATCGATGCTGCAGCCGCAACCGACCACGCGCGCCAAAATCTCACGGCTGACCGGCTCGGCGGCGGCAAAGATCACTGCTTCCACCCGCAGCATCCATTCGCGCCAGCGCAGCTCCGGCGGCAGATCTTCGAGCTCGCGATCGAGCAACACTTCGTCCTGCGGCCGTGACTTCCGTCGTGTTGCGCTTGATCCCGCCATCGTCACAACCCAAAAATCCGGAACGAAGTTCGGCCGGACAGTTCACGCACCGCGCCAAAACTTTCCAGCCGCTCGAACAATCGCGTCGCCGCCCAGCGGGAGAGATGGCTGCCGGGCGCGGAGGCGGGCATGGCATCCTCGTTGAGCAGCTTTTCGATGACGACGCCGGCGCCTTTGGTTCGCACCTTCGGCGCCACCGCCAACAATGTCTCGGCACGCCGGCCAATGTCATTGGCCTGCCGCAAGGCCTCGACCGTGGCGGACACGAGCGCCAGGCACACCGTCCGCGGGAAAGCGGGCTCCCCGGGCCGCACCCGTCCGCGGCCCCCGATCGTCTTGAACGCTGCGCCATAACGCTCACCCATCGTGAGCGGCACGCCACACGCCCAGGCGAGTTTTTCCGCGAGCAGGCGGTCGGCCAGCCACCAGGCCAAAATTTCGGCATCTGGCCGGGCGGCGCAGATGTTGGAGACCAGGTCGGCGACGGCGAACGGCACAGCACGACCGGACTGAAGCGCACTATCAAAGAAATCGGCAATCTCGCTCAGGCCCTCGCGGCGCAACCCCATCAGCGCCGCCAACTCCTCCAGAACTTTGCTGCTGATCGGCCGCTTCTTTGCGGCCAGTTTCTGGAATGCCAAATGCATCGCTCCGGCCGGCCCGGGATCGTCGCCGGACGCGGTAAGCAGAACGGCGTCGCGCAGCGCCTTTTCGTCCTCGTTTCGGCCCATCAGCCGGACGGCAACCGCGGCGCAATTCAGCGCCAAGCGCTGGCGCCAGCAGCCCGCCCACGGCAGGTCGGCGCGAGCCAGATCGTCGAGCGATTTCAGCGCGATGCCGGCGGCGAAAGCGGCGTCCGTTTCGCCCAAATCGTGCTGGCGTGCACTCGCCCAGGCGGGCAGGGCCAGCATGGCGACCGGCGCGGTCTGAACGACGAGAGGGGAGCGGAAGCGCGAATCCATGCCGGTGAGCATAGCCGAGACGCGCAGTTTGGACTATATTTTTCTGCTAAACTGCACAGCTTGTCATCTTATAAATATGTCCGATAATCTTGCATTATCGGATGTAATGCTCATTATAGAGAAATGGCCCAAATCATCGAGCAGAACAGCGAAATTCACGTCGAGGAGACCTCAGCGCCGTCTCTCAGCACAGCCTCCGGCGGTGATGTTTCCGCGCCGGAGGTGTCGGGCGACAGCCCCCTCCCCTCTCTCGCCGTTCAGGACCAGACGCCCGCCCATCTCGCAAGCCTTGCTGATCGCGCCCGGGGTTATGTCGAAGCCGCCAGCTCCGCCAATACCCGCAAGGCTTACGCTTCGGACTGGAAGCATTTTGCCGCTTGGTGTCGGCGGTCCAATCTGGCTCCGCTCCCGCCACACCCGCAAACCGTCGGGCTCTACATCACCGCCTGCGCTTCCGGCACAGCTGAACGGGGCGCCAAGGCCAACTCCGTCTCAACCATCGAACGACGACTCTCCTCGCTATCCTGGAATTATGCCCAGCGCGCGCTCTCGCTTGATCGTAAAGACAGGCACATCGCCACCGTTATGGCCGGGATCCGCAACAGCCATGCCAGGCCGCCGGTGCAGAAGGAGGCGGTCATGGCCGAAGATATCATCGCCATGGTCGAGACGCTCGACCGCGGTTCGCTGCGCGGCCTGCGCGATCGTGCCATGTTGCTCATCGGTTTTGCCGGCGGCCTCCGTCGTTCCGAAATTGTCGGCCTCGATCTAAAGGCAGACCAGACTGAGGACGGCCGAGGCTGGATTGAGATCCTCGACAAGGGCATGCTTGTCACCCTGCGCGGCAAGACTGGGTGGCGAGAGGTCGAGGTGGGTCGTGGCTCGTCTGATGCGACGTGTCCAGTCGCCGCGATCGAGACCTGGATCAAGTTCGCCAAGCTGGCCCATGGCCCCCTCTTTCGCCGCGTCACGGGGCAAGGGAAGGCTGTTGGCTCGGAGCGTCTGAACGACAAAGAGGTGGCGCGGCTTGTGAAGCGGGCCGCAATGGCCGCAGGCGTTCGCGGCGATCTCAGCGAGATCGAGCGCGCCTTCAAGTTCTCCGGTCATTCCCTTCGCGCTGGCCTTGCCTCCTCGGCCGAGGTCGACGAACGCTACGTCCAAAAACAGCTTGGCCATGCTTCCGCGGAGATGACCCGCAGATATCAGAGACGACGTGATCGGTTCCGCGTGAATTTGACCAAGGCTTCAGGGCTTTAGCTGGCCCCCTCCCCTCCTCCGCGTGAAATTGTAAGGGGAGATTTTGATGTCGGAATTCTCGCTTAGCGTTTCAATTGAAATCGGGAGCTAAAAACCACAGCGGCCTCGGAGATCGTCCTCAGCAGGCTCTGGATGGGCAATCTGGCAAGATCATAAGACATTGAATTTATAGTAAATGATTCGTTAAAAGAAATCCATCTCTACACTTGTGTTCGCCACCTCATAGAATGCTCCAGGCCACGCCTGGCCGCCGATAAGTACATCATATCATATTGAACAAAGCTCTTTGACAACGAGCCATTTTGGGCATGAAAGCCCCGATTTCCAAGCGTTTCAAGCGATCGGGGCGCCGAAGGAATGATCGTGTCCCTGGAGGTGGTGTAGCAGGGTAGCGGCGGTCACCAGTGTTTTTCCGGTAGGGTCGGGTTGTTGAAGACCAACCTGATGGAAAGATCACCGATGACCGACGACATGATGAACCTGCGCTCACTCGTTGAGAAGAGTGCCGACGCCGATTTGCTGCGCGAGATGATCGGCTTTGCTGCCGAGAAGCTGATGGCGCTGGAGGTCGGCACGAAGACCGGCGCGGGCTACGGCGAGAAGAATGAGTTCCGACTTGCCCAACGTAACGGCTATCGCGACCGGGATTGGGAGACACGTGCTGGCACCGTCGAGCTGCGCATTCCGAAGCTTCGCACAGGCAGCTATTTCCCGAGTTTCCTTGAGCCGCGCCGGATGGCTGAGAAGGCTCTGACGGCGGTGATCCAGGAAGCCTATATCCAGGGCGTTTCGACTCGCTCCGTCGACGACCTGGTCAAGGCCATGGGCATGTCGGGCATCTCCAAGAGCCAGGTGTCTCGGTTGTGCGAAGAGATCGATGACAAGGTGAAGGCCTTCCTCGACAGACCCATCGAAGGGGAATGGCCCTATCTGTGGATCGATGCCACCTACCTCAAGGTTCGTCGCGGCGGCCGCATCGTCTCCGTTGCCGTCATCATCGCCGTGGGTGTGAACACCGACGGTCGACGCGAGGTGCTTGGGATGGAGATCGGCACATCCGAGGCTGAGCCAATCTGGACAGAATTCCTGCGCAAGCTGACCAGGCGAGGCCTGCGCGGAGTGAAGCTCGCGGTCTCCGATGCCCATGAAGGGATCAAGGCCGCTGTCTCCAAGGTTCTATCGGCTACCTGGCAGAGGTGCAGGGTTCACTTCATGAGAAATGCGCTGGCCCATGCCGGAAAGAGCGGCCGACGAGTGGTCTCCGCCTTCATCGCCACGGCCTTCGCCCAGGATACGCCGGAGACCGCAAGCACTCAGTGGCGCAACGTCGCCGACCAGATCAGGCAGAAAGTGCCGAAGCTCGCCCAACTCATGGACACCGCTGAAGAAGACGTGCTCGCCTATATGACCTTTCCCAGGCAGCACTGGACCAAGCTTCACAGCACCAATCCCATCGAGCGCCTCAATGGCGAGATCAAGCGGCGCACCGAGGTCGTCGGCATCTTCCCCAACGATGGCGCCATCGTCCGCCTCGTCGGCGCACTGCTGCTTGAACAGAACGACGAATGGGCCGTCCAGCGGTCCCGATACATGACCCTTGAGACCATCGCCACAATGAGCGATGATCCGCTCATCAGCCTGCCAGCGGCAAGCTGACACGTTCCCGGCTCTGTCCGGAAGGCACGGCGAGCGCCGAAGCTACACCACGCTGCGGGACACGATCGAAGGAATTGCGCTAGAGACGTTTACAAACGATCGGTTATCCTCGTGCGCTGCATTTGAACAAAGGTCTTGCCAACGGGCACAATATGTCGATAGATTTCGATTTCATCGACACATTCTGGCGACATGTCGTCGCCATCGACATATCCGGCGCCAAGATCAGCCGGAAAAGGCTGTTTCCGCATGACGTTCCGACCTGATCGCGCTTTCAACGATCTGCCGGCACTCCCGCCCGCGCAGGATATCGAAACCAAGGCTGTCCTGAAAGCCTGCATCGAGGCGCGGGCCGCCTTGGCAGAGTTGAAGGCCTCCGGCCGGCTCATTCCGAACCAATCGGTGCTGATCAACTCGATCCCGCTCCTCGAGGCGCAGGCGAGCTCGGAGATCGAGAACATCGTCACGACGACCGATCGTCTCTTCCGGTTCGCCAACGAGGCCGGCAATTCTCCGGATTCAGCGACGAAGGAAGCGCTGCGCTATCGAACCGCCCTCCACCAGGGTTTCGCCATGCTGAACGAGCGGCCAGTGTCGACCGCGATGGCCGTGGCGGTCTGCCGGACCATCAAGGGTGTCGATCTCGATATCAGGGCAACGCCTGGGACCGCCTTGCTCAACGACGCGACCGGAGGGGTCATCTACACGCCGCCGGAAGGCCGCGCCGTGCTTCTGGACAAGCTTTCAAACTGGGAGCGGTATATACACGAGGCCGAGGACATAGATCCGCTCGTCCGCCTCGCCGTTATGCATTACCAGTTCGAGGCGATCCATCCGTTCACCGATGGCAACGGACGCACCGGCAGGGTGCTCAACCTGCTCTATCTCGTCGACAAGGGGCTCCTCGACATTCCGGTCCTCTACCTGAGCCGCTACATCATCGACAACAAACGCGCCTATTATGACCGTCTGCTTCGGGTCACGACAGACGCTGCGTGGCAGGACTGGATCCTTTACATGCTGGAGGGCATCCGAGAAACCGCCTTGTGGTCGAGCGCGAAGATCCACGCGATCCGTGACCTTCTAGACGAAACTGGCGCACGCATCCGGCGCGATCTTCCTAAGATCTATTCGCGGGAACTCGCCGAGGTGATTTTCGTCAACCCCTATTGCCGGATTGGCGACCTCGTCTCAGCAGGCATCGCGAAGCGCCAGGCCGCGTCTGTCTATCTCAAGGCTCTCGTCGATGACGGCCTCCTGAAAGAAGTGAAGGCCGGGCGGGAAAATCTCTACATCAATCCCGCGCTGATCGACCTGCTTACGGCGGATCGCGGGCAGTGACCCGCTCTCCCTTTGGTCGCCTGATTGGTTATGCCCGCGTTTCGACAGACGAGCAGGCGACAGAAGCCCAGGAAATCGAACTGCGTTCGGCCGGCTGCAGCGTGATCGTTCAGGAGCATGGATCCGGCGCATCGCGCGCTCGGCCGGCGCTAGCGAAGCTCCTCCGCGAGATCTCCGCCGGCGACACGCTCGTCGTTGTCCGCCTCGACCGTTTGGCTCGCTCGGTCAGCCATCTTCTGGCGGTGATCGAGGAGCTGGCCGAGCGGAACGCGCATTTCCGTTCCTTACGCGACCCTATCGACACAACCACGCCGCAAGGCATGTTTTCTCTCCAGGTCCTCGGCGCCGTCGCGCAGCTCGAACGCGCTTTGATTTCCGAGCGAACGAAGGCGGGTATCCGTGCGGCAAAATCGAAGGGCAAGCGACCGGGCAACCCCGGCATTCGTGAACGCCAGCCCGAGATGCTCGCGAAGGTGACCGCGGCCCAAAAGGAGGCCTACGGAAGGCGTATCCAAGTGTCGCTCAACCAGTGGCTTCCGACGGTAAGGCGTATGCGGCCGGATCATACCTGGGACGAGATCGCCCGCGTGCTGAAGCAGAGAGGGAGCGACTGGACGGCCGAGCGTCTCCGTCGCGCAGTGAAATGGTTGGTCCAGGAGCACCTTGCTGATCCTGCGTTGCTCAAGAAGTCCCCTGCCCGGCCGCCAGAAGATCGCTTGATGATCCTGATCGCCGGAATCCATTCGTCAAATCCGCAGCTGACAATTCGAGAGATCGCCACCCAACTCGGACGGCTCCATGAGCGGACGCCCCGCGGCGGCACGAGATGGGCGCCATCCTCCGTGAAAAACCTCCTCGACCGAGCAAAGCGGACTGGCCTCGTTGACACGGAATTCGAGTAGCGGGCAAAGCTCGACCTCACACTGGTCAACCGCTAGCTCCATCCAAGGGAAGATGAAACCGTGGAAACCGTCACGATCGAAAGCCGCTCCGATTTCGCACAATGGGCGATCGAACGCGCCACCGCTATCATAGCTGACCAGGGCGGCAATCTTGCTATGGCTGCGCGCGGGGGCGACGATAGCAGAGTCGCGGAAAGCGCCAACGCGCTCGGCCAGGCCATCGTCGATGCTCTGTTTGAAGTCTTCGACGGCCTCGTTCCGCAGGAGTAAATCAGCATTGGGATCTTCGGCATTCGGCATGGTCCTCGCTCCGAACTTCACGCTACGCCGTTTTCATGTCCGCGCCTGCATTCGCACGCATCGACGCCATAATCATCGGCCCGAGGTTGAACTCGCCGCGTTCAGCCTTGCGCGTCAAATCGCGCAGATAGCCGCCGGGAGATGTGATGTGCCCTACCCTGTTCAAGTCTGCACGAGACAGCAGCAGCGATGTTCTCAACTTCAACAAAACGCCGACGTCCTCAAATCATGAGGGCTTGGCGCCAAGCATCGCTCGCACCACGACCGTCGCGTCGATGACATTCCCGGAGCTCCATATAGCGGCCCAACCCCAGAGGCCGGGGCTGTCGCGCCAAAACCGAGTACGCCGAGATATCGTTCCCCGTCGTCTCGTGCGATCACTTTGACGGCTCCACTAAAGTCGCGAGAGAATAATTCTTTACAATCAACGTTTTAGTGCGGTTTGCAGCTGCAAACACCGTCAACCGGCTTTACAATGGCCTTCGCTTCTCGCATTCAGCAATGCCATAAGCATCGGACCGATAGAGAACTCGCCAATCTCACACCGATGTGTCAGATTTCGCAAATATCCACCCGCCGAATTAATCATATTGTGTCGCTCCAAGATGCACGCGACAGCTACTGCAGCGTTCTCTGCCCCCATTAT
>NZ_JARRIR010000029.1:11826-12569 GCF_029601685.1 Rhizobium sp. YJ-22
GGAATCGCGTTATTTTCATTATCTTCCAAGATATTGAGAGCTTCCTCCTTCAGCATTCGCATCTCATCCAAGAGTCCCCTGACTTCGGTCACCGTCGGGGATCTCGGAATTCGCCGGACCAGCGCTAAGTACGTACTCTCAATCAACGCCCAGTTCCCTGGCGCCTCCTCCTCCAATGCTGCTGTGATAAGCTTCCTTACGTCGCGTCGGCAAATCGTCAGGCTTTCCTTGGCTCTCCTCAGTGCAGCTCGCTCAGCCATGACTTCTTGCGCCATTGTGGCCAATTCGCCGGCGCGGACGAGCAAAGGAGAAAGGTCGAAGCCAAACGCCGATTCAACGGACCCAGACCTGTCCTTCCTAGCGTAGCGCTTTCCATTGGCGCTATCTTTCCGAATGATCAAACCTGCGTCCACAAGCAAAGCCAGATGCCGGCGCATTGTTGAGTTCGGCATGCCGTGAGCACGCAGGGATAGCTGCATGTTTGAGGGAAATACGATCAATTGCGCATCCGGGCGGAATTCACTCTCCGGATAGAAGCTTATCAGTGCATCAAGGACTGCAACACTGTTTGAGTGAATGCCAAGGAGCGTCATTGCTGCCGACGCGTCTCGAAGCACCTTCCACTTGTCGACCGACTTCTCTGCTGCCTTACTCTCGGACACAGCTCGCTGTCGTCGAATTTCGGCAAGCGATACCGATCGCCGTCCAAACGGCGTTGAAATATTCCCGATTTCCATCATTCT
>NZ_JARRIR010000029.1:12723-13219 GCF_029601685.1 Rhizobium sp. YJ-22
AGCTTCCTTCTTCCTCTGATTTGCAGCTTCATGCGCCTCAAATAGCGCCGGCAACTGGTTGAGCACGAAGGCCGCGAATGCTGGCGTCGCCTTCTTGTCGATCGTGATCTCGAGTTTTGACTTACTATTCTTCACCTGAGCCAGTCGGTTACCATCGGAGGTCGACATGACATCGGGAAGGCCACGTTCAACGCGACGAGGTTTCAAGTGGGCCAAAGTCTGCTTGAAGCGTTCCTCCGAGGACAAGCCTGCGAGCGAGCGAGCATGATTGACCACATCGACCCCACCATCTTGCGTCTTAGCAACCAACTCACTTAGCTGTTGCCAACTGGGCCGCCCGACGCCTGGTGCCGGGCCAATTGCCTCGATGAGTTCAAGCGGGAGAGCGTCGACGAGTTGGAGCATAATCGAAAGGGTGCTCTTGTCGATCGACAGGGACGACATGATAATCTCACGTGAAAACCTCTCCCTCAGGCGTGCCGCAAAGCGGGCTTTC
>NZ_JARRIR010000029.1:13491-13936 GCF_029601685.1 Rhizobium sp. YJ-22
CAGGTCGGCCTCCAGCTCTACGACAGACTGGCCCTCTGCCAGCTTCCGTTCAATTTCATTTGCGCGGCGACTCCTATCGTTGAGATCGCCAAGCGTCTTCGTGACCGCAGCCATTGGTTTCGATTTCCCGGCATCCAAAAATGGTCTCGGGTGAGGGGGCGGCGCGACGCTTGCTTCTTGCTTGCTCTCGCTATGCAGAGATGAGAGGAGGTTTTTCCGGCTCATGATCTACCCCATGTCGACTTAATCAGTGATTCGATTTCCGCATTGACGTTATTCATCGATTCCAGCGCGCGGTCATAGGTCGCCCTGTGGAATTGGCTACGGTCGATCTCGAACAGAGTCTGATTTGTAATGCCTGCATCTGAAACGGCCGTACTTTTCAGCATTGGATTGACAAGCACGTCCTCACCAAACATCGAGCGAAGAAATGCGACCATTTGAT
>NZ_JARRIR010000029.1:14576-28282 GCF_029601685.1 Rhizobium sp. YJ-22
ATCCGCCCGACGATGAGGCAAATACCGTCCTGTCGACCTGGTGGGCTTATCGAGGTAAGCGCGAATCGCCGAGATTTCCTCGACAGAATACATGCGTCGTCCGCCCGCAATCGTTGGGCTAAACTTCAGTTCACCACTGTCGGAGGCTTTTCGCTCGAGTTCAACTGCGATCGTACGTAGATAGCCTTCGGCAACTCCTAAAAGCTTCGCCGCCTCTGAAGGGTTGAACGCACGAATCCCTTTCCGCGCGTGCGGCGGAAAAATGTTCGTCTGATGCTCTTGCAGCTTGGTCGAAAGGGATGCCGCTTGCTCACGGATTTTCGAACGGAGCGGGTAACTGCGGCTTGCCTTGGCCTTTGCGGTGTTCATCGTGTTCTCGCCTGTCGGGTCTGATATGCGGCTGAAGGCCGTCATTTGACCAAACTCCGCAGATGAACACTAATGCCCGATTTCGATCGATCAGCAAGATATTTAAGGTTAACAGAACCTTAATGCATTGCTGAGTCCAGCGACGAATTCCAGCACCCCATCGAAATTCCCCTATCAAAACAAGCCATTGGCAACTTTCTCCGCTGCCGTCGAACATAGACAAAAAAGAGTCGATAAATGGGGCCGGTTGACATTCTTGGCCCCAGGGTTGGCGCCAAAGCGACCTCTATATGCGACTCAAGGTGCCTTCAGGGGAATCACATCCATTCCTCAGCGCGGTTGTAGCGGGTAGTCTCGGTGGTATCACGTCATCGACGATACGCATCGAAGATGCGGCGTCGCTGTCCTTCTCCCGGAGAGTGGATAGACTACGAACCGTTCCCCATGCGATTCGTGACGAGGAATGTCCGCTGCACGCCGCCGCGAGGAGGATGGTCTCCGCCACCAGCAAGCCATCCCCGACAGACTAGACAATCTCCTGAAGTGCGACGCGAGAGTGTGTCCCTATAAAGCATACTAGCGATCTTTCCTATAGTTTATCTTTCGTTCGCTCGGTCACGTGGCGCGGAGATTGTCGAGCAAACGCGACGAAAGCTCGAACTGTCGCGCAACTCCTCGCCCTTGAGAATTCTTGCCGAGAGACTCCGTCAGAATGCCCCGCTTGACGAGGATATCTATGGTTTCGATGACGCCGCTTCGCGTCATTCCCGTAAACTGTATTATATTTGAGAGCGTTAGCTTTTCGTGCGCTTGGTGCATCATATAGAGAATGTTGATCATTCCGATCTGTTTGATGCGCGATTGCGCGCTCTCGTCCTCAAGGGGTTTGTCGAGGATTTCACGCACGGCGAAGACAGACAGTGCTTGTGTTTGCCATCGGTCACTCAATTTGCTTGCCATCGATTTAACTATCTATTATTTGCATAGTATGAGCGTTAGGGCGAGACGATTCTTCGTACCCCGTCCAACGAAATTTCAATCGGAGGGTAGGGGGCATGAAGGGCCTTTTCTTTCGAACGATCATAGCGGCGTTAGGGTTCGGTTCACTATATCTGACTTCCGGACAAAGTGCGCGTGCCGACGAATGGGGTTGCCAGGTTATCCTATGCCTATCCAATCCTGGTGGTCCGACACAGTACGCCGAGTGCCGGCCGCCTATCCAGAAGCTCTGGAGATGGCTCGCCAAGGGCCGTTCTTTCCCGACCTGCAGCGGCGTCGGCTTCCAAAGTTCCCGCCCTCGATACGAGCCCTACTATTGCAACGACGGCTATCGCTTATCAGCCGGCTTCGGTCCGAGCGGCCGCGACGGAACCTGCGTGTCGACGTCGATGCAGCCGGTGAGCGATAGCCTTTGCCGGCGCGACCGAGACAATGCCGGCGGGAGCAATGGCTCCGCGATCTCACCACGCTGGCAGCAAGTCGATGGCCGCTATCAGTGCATGGCCTACACCATAAGCCGCCCGCTGGTCCGTGAGAAACCTCGATACATCGATGTGACAATCGACGGCGTCGGCAAGCAGAGGGTGTGGTTCTAGGCATGCCCGTTGCTTTTCTCGATCTTGCGCAGACCTGCGCACCCTTTGTTGCGTCCGAAACACTGGCCGGCGTCGTCAGCCTCGAGAGTCGTTTCGCGCCTTTCAACATTCACATCAACAGCGGCCGGCCGCTCAAGACACAACCAGCGTCGAAAGCCGAGGCGATCGAAATCGCCACGTCGCTGACGGCCGAGCACCACGACATCCAGCTCGGTCTCGGCGGCATCGGGGTGGACGAACTCCAGAAGCTGAAGCTCTCCATCTCCGACGCCTTCGATCCCTGCCTGAACCTGCAAGCCACGGCCACGCTGCTGGACGGCTACTACCGTCTGGCCGTCAAGGCGGGGGCGGATCCTGCCAGGGCCGAGCAAGTGATGCTCCAGTCGTACTATGGCCGTGACGATCCCTCGGTCGGCGCGATGGTCAACTACGACGACCAGGTTCGTCGCGAAATCAAACGGCTTGGCCCGACCATCGGCCGGTTGACGATCACGGATATGGGGGAGGGGAGGGGGAATGACGATCCTGTCGCCTCCGACCCGGTCGACGTCGTCGCAGAAGTGGTTGCGGAGAACTCCGAGCAGAAGACCACCACCATCGCGTCCACGCCCTCATGGGACGTCTTCAACAGCCGGCGCGGTTCTTCCGTGTTGGTGTTTCAGAACAATCAATTGGAGCAGAGTGAATGACTTTCAGTCCCCGTATCCGCACGTTTGCGGCCCCGTCTGCGATGGCGTTCGTTGTGGTGGCGATGCTGGTCGAGCCGGCTTTTGCGCAGGCGGCTGGCATCGAGACGATACTCCAGAACGTCGTCGACCTGTTGCAGGGTAACATCTTCAGGCTGTTCGCCACCATCGCTGTCATCCTGATCGCGCTCGCCTGGATGTTCGGCTACATGGACCTGCGCCGCGCAGGCTACTGGATCGTCGGCATCGGCGTGATCGCCGGCTCTTCGGAACTCGTCAGCACGATCATCGGGAGCTGATCTCATGGCAACCGCGCGACCCGATCTCGAGGAAGACACGCTGTTCATCGCCTGCACGCGGCCGGCGATGATCGCCGGCGTCACGATGGAAGCCATGGGCATCAACGTCATGGCAACCACGATCTTCTACCTCGCGGCCGGCTCGGTGGCCTACGCGCTCGTGGGCGTTGTCTTCCATTTCGTCTTCCGGGCGCTGGTCAAGCACGACCACAACATGTTCCGGATCCTGGTGGCCTGGGTGGAGACGCGCGGCCGGACCCGGAATGGCGCCTACTGGGGTGGGGCCACGCTATCGCCGCTGAAGCTCGTCCGCCGCTTTGACGAAAGGGATCTCGGATATGCCTAGCGTCGCCACTCTGAAATCGCGCGAACTCACGCCGGAAACCTTCATTCCCTATGTGCGTCATGTCAATGAAACGACCATCGCGCTCGACTCCCGCACCTTGATGGTGATGGTCGCGCTCGACGGCGTGTCGTTCGAGACCGCCGATGTTCTCGACCTCAACGCGCTCCATCGTGATCTGAACACGCTCTACCGCAATATCGCGGATGAGCGACTTGCCTTGTGGACGCATCTCATTCGACGCCGTGATCGCGACTATCCGGACGGGACGTTCGCAACGCCCTTCTCGGCCGCGCTCAACGAAAAATATCGCGAGCGCATGGTGCGCGAAGACCTGTTCCGTAACGACCTGTATCTCACCGTGCTCTGGTCGCCGGCGCGCGATCCGGCCGACAAGGCCGCGAAGCTGCTGTCCCGATTGCGGCAGCGATACCGCTCCGGCGTCGAACTCGACGAGGAGGCACTGAAGCACCTGCAGGACAAGCTCGTCGACGTGACCGCCGGCTTGAAACGCTTCGAGCCGCGCGTGCTCACCCTCTATGATCATGACGGGGTTCTGTTCTCCGAGCCGAGCGAGGTACTGCACCAATTGGTCGGCGGCCGGCGCGAGCCGGTCCCGTTGACCGAAGGCCGAATTTCTTCGGCGATCTATTCCGATCGTGTGATCATCGGCCGCGAGACGATCGAAATCCGCCACGAGGCGGAAAGCCGATTTGCCGGCATGTTGAGCATCAAGGAATATCCCGCCCGCACCAGGACGGGGATGCTGGACGGCGTGCTGACCAGTCCCTTCGAACTGATCCTGGCGCAATCCTTCTGCTTCGCCTCGAAGGCGGACGCCCGCGTCATCATGGGCCGCAAGCAGAACCAGTTGGTCAGCAGCGGCGACAAGGCCGCCTCGCAAATCGATGAACTCGATGATGCGATGGACGATCTGGAATCGAACCGCTTCGTGCTCGGTGAACATCATCTGACGCTTGCTGTCTTCGCCGCGTCGGTCAAGGAACTGACGGACAATCTGGCCAAGGCGCGCGCCGGCCTGACGAACGGCGGCGCAGTTGTGGCGCGAGAGGACCTCGGTCTCGAGGCCGCTTGGTGGGCGCAGTTGCCGGGCAATTTCCGCTACCGCGCGCGATCGGGAGCGATCACCTCCCGCAACTTCGCAGCGCTGTCGCCATTCCATTCCTATCCGATCGGGCAGAAGGACGGCAACGAGTGGGGACCGGCCGTCGCATTGCTGAAGACGGCATCCGGGTCGCCCTACTACTTCAATCTCCACTATGGCGATCTCGGCAACACGTTCATGTGCGGCCCATCGGGCGCCGGCAAGACGGTGATCGTCAACTTCATGCTGTCGCAGCTCGAAAAACACGATCCGCATGTCGTCTTCTTCGACAAGGACCGCGGCGCGGACCTTTATGTCCGCGCCGCCGGCGGGACCTATCTCCCCCTCAAGAATGGCACGCCCACCGGCTGCGCTCCCCTCAAGGCCCTCGACCTCACACCGGAAAACAAGGTCTTCCTGACCCGTTGGGTCGGAAAGCTTGTCGGTTCCGGCTCGCGTGAACTGAGCGTCACCGAGTTGCGCGATATTGCCGGCGCCATCGACGGGCTTGCCGACCTGCCAACAGAGCAGCGGACGATCGGGGCGCTGCGCACCTTCCTCAACAACACGGACATGGAGGGGATTGCGGCTCGGCTACGGCGTTGGGAAAGGGGAGGGCCCCTCGGCTGGGTCTTCGACAATGTCATCGAGGATATCGGCTTTGGCGATTTTGGGGGCAACGGAAAGTTCATCGGTTACGACATGACGGACTTCCTCGACAACGAGGAAATCCGCACGCCGCTGATGGCCTATCTCTTCCACCGCGTTGAGCAACTGATCGACGGCCGCCGGATCATCATCGTCATCGACGAATTCTGGAAAGCGCTGCAGGACGAAGGCTTCCGCGACCTCGCGCAGAACAAGCTGAAGACGATCCGCAAGCAGAACGGGCTGATGCTGTTTGCCACGCAGAGCCCGCGCGACGCGCTGATCTCGCCGATCGCGCACACGATCATCGAGCAATGCCCGACGCAGATCTTCCTGCCGAACTCCCGCGGCAACCATGCCGACTATGTCGAAGGGTTCAAGCTCACCGAGCGTGAGTTCGAACTGATTGCGAGGGAACTGTCCGTTGAGAGCCGGAGGTTCGTGTTGAAGCAGGGGCATAACAGCGTCGTCGCCGAACTGAACCTCACCGGCTTCGATGACGAACTCGCGATCCTCTCCGGCCGAACGGCCAATGTCGAGCTGCTCGACGCGATCCGCGCCGAAGTCGGCAACGACCCAAAGGACTGGCTTCCCATTTTCCAGGAAAGAAGGAGTGCAAGCTGATGGCTTCCTATCGACTTCATGCTGCGGCGCTCGCAGCGGCGATTGTCCTCACCGCCAGCGGCGCGGCAGGGCAGGGGATTCCCGTGATCGACCAGACGGCGATCCTGAAACATATCGAAAGCATCGCACAGCTGAAGTCGCAGCTCGACGCCCTTCACCAGCAGATCGAGCAGGCCCAGCAGCTCTACGGTTCGCTCAACAAGCTGACCGACATGGCTGACGTGGCGAGCGTGCTCAACGATCCGGCGATCCGTAAGGCGCTTCCATCGGATTTTGCGGCCATCGAGGGGCTGTTGAAGGGCGAGGGAACCGGCGTGTTCAAGGATTCCGCGTCGAAGTTCCTGGAGGGCAATTCCACCTATCGCACCGACGCCGACGATTTCTACGCCAAGGAACTCGCGCGCGTGCAGAACAAGAACGCGGGCCAGATGAGCCTCGGGCAGCAGATTTACGACGCTGCCACCAAGCGCATCGACGGGATCGATCAGCTTCGCGAGAAGATTTCGACGGCAAGCGATGCCAAGGAAATCGCCGACCTTCAGGCACGGCTGCAAGCGGAACAGGCGTTTCTCCAGACCGATGTGCTGCGGATGGAAGGTCTGCGCATGGTGCAGCAGGCGCAGAACCAGGTCGACGAACAGCGCAAGGCCGAAGACTGGCGCCAGCGCATGGACGCGATGAAGGCGGCGCTGCAATGAGACGATCTCTGCTCATTTTGACGCTCCTTCTCCTCGCGGCCTGCTCCGAGAAAACAGACCAGACCTATACCGTTGACCAGCTGACCGCCGACGAGGGATTGCTGTCTCGTATCATGACCGATTGCCGGAACAACCCGGGCGAGCTGCGAGAGACGGCCAACTGCCAGAACGCGGAAGCAGCCGACGGTAAGCTCCGCCTCCAGAACATGCGCAAGGCGTTGGGGAAGTAGGGCGCCATGTATAATGTGTTCGAGTTCATCGACGGCCAATTCAAACGACCGCTCGAAATGTTCGTCTCCGATGGGACTTCGAACATCGCCGAATGGGTCACCGGTCCGCTGACGGCAGCCGTGACGCTTTATGTGGTGTTGTATGGCTACCTTGTGCTGCGCGGCTCCGTGCAGGATCCGGTTCTGGAATTTGCTTTTCGGGCGATTAAGCTGGCGATCATTGTCATGCTGGTGAAAAACGCCGGCGAGTATCAGACCTACGTCACCAACGTCTTTTTCGATATCCTTCCGCGCGAGATTGCCCAGGCACTGAACACCGGCACTACGCCCAGCGCCAGCACGTTCGACAGTCTGCTCGACAAGGGCCAGGCTTCCGCGACCGACATCTGGTCTCGCGCCTCCTGGCCGGTCGATATCGTCACGGGTATCGGCGGCATGATGGTGATCGGCGTCAGCTTTCTGGTCGCCGGCATCGGCTATGTCGTCTCGCTCTACGCGCGACTGGCACTGGCCATTGTGCTGGCCATTGGTCCGATCTTCATCGCTCTCGCCATGTTCCAATCGACGCGTCGCTTCACCGAGGCCTGGATCGGGCAGCTCGCCAACTTCGTCATCCTCCAGGTTCTCGTCGTCGCCGTCGGCGCGCTGCTGATCTCGTGCCTCGATTCCACTTTCACGGCGATAGATGCCTATACCGACGTCCTCATGCGGCCGATCGCACTTTGCGCCATCGGCATCGCTGCCCTCTACGTGTTCTACCAGTTGCCTGCGATCGCTTCGGCGCTGGCGTCCGGCGGCGCATCGCTGGCCTATGGCTACGGCGCTGCACGGGACGCGCATGAAGGGATGCTCGCCAGAGGAACCCGATACACGGGTCGCATGATCGGCCGCGGCGCGCGTTTCGCCGGCAGTGCGTTTGGCTCGAAGAGCGCTGGAGCTTGAGCGCGTTCCAACAATAAGAAAAGGCCCTCCCCTATGTTCAAGACCACCGTTTCTCTTCTCATGCTTACGGCACTTTCTGGGTGCGCTTCGCTGACCTATCCGCTTCCCAAGTGTGACGGATATTCGCGTCGGCCGTTGAACCGCTCGATGTGGGAGTGGGAAGGCGACAGCACATTGAAGCGCCAGCAGTCGGATCGGCGATCTTCGACTTCGGCCACGCCTTATGCCGAGGAGGGCAGGGAACCGGCAGCTTTCGCCCACCTTGATATTGACGGCTCGCATCGCCGTTGCGCGGGGTGATGGCATGGTCTCGACAGACAACCTCAAGAGCTACTTCGAGAAGGCCCGTCGCTTTGACCAGGATCGCATGATGCAGATCGAGCGGTCGAACCGGATCGCCTGGTCGATTGCCATCGTCGCCAGCGTCATCGCCGGTGTTTCCGTCTTCGCAGTCGCGGGCCTCACCCCGCTGAAAACCGTCGAGCCATTTGTCGTACGCGTCGACAATTCCACCGGCATCGTCGATGTCGTCTCGGCGCTGACCTCCACGGCGGGCACCTATGATGAAGCCGTGACCAAATATTTTGCGGCCAAATATGTGCGCGCTCGAGAAGGCTATGTCTGGAGCGAGGCACAGGAGAATTTCCGCTCGGTTGCGCTGCTGTCGACGCAGGCCGAACAGGCGCGGTTCTCCGCCCTCTATCGCGGGAGTAATCCCGAATCGCCGCAGAACATCTATGGTCGCACCGCGACGGCGAGGATCAACATCGCTTCGATCTCGCTGATCAATCAGAACGTTGTCTCGGTTCGCTACATGCGGACCATCACGCGAGGGGACGAGGTCCGAACGTCTCACTGGGTGGCTACGCTCACATATTCCTATGCCAACGCCCCGATGTCCTCGACAGACCGGCTGGTAAACCCCCTCGGCTTTGCGGTCAGCGAATACCGCGCCGATCCGGAGGCAATCAATTGATACGAAAGATCATCTTCGCTACGGCCCTACTTGTCGGAGCCGCGTCGGCGGCGGGTGCGCTGGAGATTCCAAGCGGTGCGTCGCAGGACAGCCGAGTACGGTTCGTGAACTACCAGCCCTTCAACATCACCAGGATCGTCGGCACGTTGCGCTCGTCGGTGCAGGTCGAATTCGCGGCGGATGAGGAGATCGCACATGTCGCGCTGGGCAACAGCGTCGCCTGGGAGGTGGCGCCGGCAGGCAACATCCTGTTCCTGAAGCCGCGCGAGAACCAGCCGGTGACGAACATCTCCGTGGTGACGACGCGGCGGGACGGATCGACGCGCAGCTACCAGATGGAACTCACCGTGCGCGACGGCTCCGTCGCAGCCGGGCAGAACACCTATTTCTATGTGAAATTCCGCTATCCCGGTGATGAAGCGGAACTTCGCCGCCAGCAGGCCGCTGCTCGCGCGTTGGTCAATCAGGCGAAGGAAGCTGACAATGTGCTTGCGCTTCACGAAGCCTATGGCCCTCGCAACTGGCGCTATTCAGCACAGGGATCGCAGGCGCTGGAGCCTCAGAGCGTCTACGACAACGGAAAGGTTACGACCTTCGCCTTTGTCGGTAATCAGGAAATGCCTGCCATCTACATCGAGAATTCCGATGGGTCTGAAAGCCTGGTGCCAAAATCCGTCGATGGCAACCTGGTGATGGTCCACGCCATCAGCCGGAAGTTCATCCTGCGCCGCGGGAAGGACGTGCTGTGCGTCTTCAATGAGGCCTACCATCGTGTGGGCATCAATCCGGATACCAACACCACCTCGCCGTCGGTGGAGCGCATCGTCAAGGGCGATGCCTCTACTCAGTAGGGAAGGGGGAGATCATGACCCAGGAGGACCAAAACCACATTCCCGGTGAGCGCGCCGAAACCGTCACTGGCCGGCGTATCGACAACAGCCCCGTCCTGAAGAGAGGCGCGGTGGCCCTCGCCGTCGTGGCCTTTATCGGATTTGCCCTGTGGTCGGCAACAGGGAAAAAGGGGAAAGACGACAACGCGCAGCCGGAGCGCATCGTCATTCGCCAGACAACGCCGTTTGAAGCCGCCAAAGAAAAGGTCGAGCCGAAGGAGGTCTTCCCCGAGGCAAAGCTCCCGACCCCGGCTGTGGAACCGGTTCCTGAGGAGAAGGACGAATTGCTGGATTCCGCCCGTCGCGCGCCGGTCATGGCCTTCAGCGGCGGGAAGAAGAATGCCACGCAGCGACAGGAGACGGATAGTTCCGAGATAGCCGCGAACAGCAACTTCCTGCCGCTCGACAGCACGTCGATGAGCCAAAACCAACAAAACAGCGACCAGCAGCGCTTCGATGGCCTGTTGCGGCCGACGAAGCTCGAAGGTTCTCGTGCCGGTACACTTGGCAATCGCGACTTCATCGTCGCCATGGGGACATCAATCCCCTGCGTGCTGGAAACCGCGCTCGCGTCGGACCAGCCCGGTTTCACCAGCTGCGTGATCAATCGTGACATTCTCTCCGACAACGGCAGGGTCGTTCTCATGGAAAAGGGCACGCAGGTGGTCGGAGAATATCGTGGCGGGCTCCAGCGCGGGCAAAAGCGGCTGTTCGTCTTGTGGAACCGGGCCAAGACGCCGAAAGGGGTAATCGTTACGCTCGCGTCGCCCGCGACCGATTCGCTCGGCCGTGCCGGCGTTGATGGCTATGTCGATACCCACTGGTGGGAGCGCTTTGGCAGTGCCTTGCTCCTTTCGATCGTCGGCGATGCGACCAGCTACGCGAACAGCAGGCTGCAGGATAGTGATGTCGATGCGCAAAACACGACCAGCGCGGGCCAGCAGGCTGCCGCGATCGCCGTCGAGCAATCAATCAACATCCCACCGACGCTGAACAAACATCAGGGCGAACTCGTCTCGATCTTCGTTGCCCGCGATCTGGACTTTTCCGGGATCTATCGCCTGCGTGTGACCGAACCGAGGAACCGCATTCTCGACCGGGCCGTGCTGGGGGATTTCGCGCCGGACTCGAAGCTGGTAACGAAATAGGGCAGGGCGATGACGGAGGCGCAGGACGCTGCAGTCGTTCGTGAGCTGCTGAAGCCGTTTTCGGCTTTCCTGCAGGATCCCTCGCTCTATGAGGTGATCGTCAATCGGCCCGGGCAGGTGCTGACCGAAGGACCCGGTGGGTGGCGGACCCATGATCTTCCGGAGCTTTCCTTCGACAAACTCATGCGCCTTGCCCGGGCCGTCGCCAGCTTTTCTCACCAATCGATCGATGAGACACGCCCGGTCTTGTCGGCGACGCTTCCAGGGGATGAGCGCATTCAGATCGTAGTTCCTCCCGCCACACTGAAAGGAACCGTGAGCATCACGATCCGCAAGCCGTCTTCGGTGGATTTCACGCTGGATGATCTGGAAGAGCGAGATTTCTTCGCGGACACGCGTTCCGCTATAACGGCACCACCGAGTCACGATGAAGAGTTGCTGGCCCTCTATCGAGCTGGCCGGTTCAAGGACTTCTTGCGGCAGGCAGTCATTGCGAGGAAAAACATCATCATTTCGGGAGCCACGGGATCGGCGAAAACAACCCTCTCCAAAGCCCTAATCAAGCACATTCCGGAGCATGAGCGGATCATTTCGATCGAGGACACGCCGGAGCTTAACATCCCACAACCCAATCATGTGCGACTGTTCTACTCGAAGGACCGGCAAGGCCTGTCGCATGCAGGTCCAAAGGAGCTATTGGAGTCCAGTCTTCGTATGCGTCCCGATCGCATCCTCATGCAGGAGCTTCGCGACGGAACCGCCTTCCACTATGTTCGAAACGTCAACTCCGGCCACCCTGGTTCAATTACCACTATCCATGCCGATTCCGTCGCGCTTGTATTCGAACAACTGACCCTACTGATAAAAGAGTCAGATGCAGGTCGAGACATTGAGCGCGCCGAGATCTTGAATTTGCTTAGAGCATCGATCGACGTCGTTGTTCAGTGTAAGCGTTTCGGCGGTGCGTTCCGAGCTACCGAGGTATATTTTGGCAGCATGCTTCAATTGCAAGCACCACAGAGCTGAATGGTCTAGACCGCTGAGATACAATCGGACTCGCGACCGATTGTGTTTCCGACAAGCTAGAGGGAGGTGGTGTGCAAGAATATGCGCAGTCCTCGGTAATCTGCGTGATCAAAACAAGCTCGCTATAATCTCGCTATCGCAGTCCTGTTGCCTCCGGATCGAACTTGTCCCGCGACCGTGAAAAGCACGAGATGAATTGGGCACGCACGTCACTCTCCTAATTGTCTGCGCTCTCCATTCTCCGGGTCGTCAACACTTTCTCCAGCCAGCCGATCTCCATTTCCGGAACCGACTTCAAAAGCAGGTCCGTATAGTCGTCGAAGGGCGGCGAGAGGACTTTCGACTTCGGCCCGAAGCGCACGAGGCGTCCTCGGTGCATCACCGCCACGCTGTCGGCGATGGCGCGCACGATGGCGATGTCGTGGGTGATGAACATGTAGGAGACATGCGTTTCCTCCTGCAGCTTCAGGAGAAGCTTCAGGATGCCCTCGGCCACCAGCGGGTCGAGCGCGGAGGTCGGCTCGTCGCAGAGGATCAGCTCGGGCTTCGCCGCCAGCGCCCGTGCGATGGCGACGCGCTGTTTCTGGCCGCCCGAAAGTTCGGCGGGGTAGCGGTCGGCGAAACGGCCGCCCATCTCGATCTGCTCCAGCAGCTCCTTCACCCGTTCCGTCTTCTGCTGGCCGCGCAGGCCATAGTAGAAGGTGAGCGGGCGACCGATGATGTCGCGCACCGTCTGGCGCGGGTTCATCGCCGTGTCGGCCATCTGGTAGATCATCTGGATGCGGCGCAGCTCGTCGTTCGACCGGCCTTTCAACGCCTTCGGCAAAGCCTTGCCGTCGAAGCTGATCGTGCCTTCCTGCGGCGGCAGCAGGCCGGTGATGACGCGGGCGAGGGTGGATTTGCCCGAGCCCGATTCACCCACCACCGCCAGCGTCTGGCCCTTCGGCAGATGCAGCGAGACGTCCTGCAGCACCTTGAAGCCGTTGGAATAGCCGGCCGTGACGTTCTCCACCTTCAGGAGCGTGTTGCTCTGGTCGGGCGCTTCGTCCCGGCCGGTGCCGCGCACGTTGACGAGGGCGCGGGTATAGTCCTGCGTCGGCGCCTCGATGATCTGCTTGACCGAACCGTATTCCACCATCTTGCCGTGCCGCAGCACGAGGATGTCGTCCGTGATCTGCGCCACCACGGCAAGGTCGTGGGTGATGTAGAGCGCGGCGGTGTGGGCCTCCTCGATGGCGTGCTTGATGGCGGCGAGCACGTCGATCTGCGTCGTCACGTCGAGCGCCGTCGTCGGTTCGTCGAAGACGATCAGCTCCGGATTGGGGCAGAGCGCCATGGCGGTCATGGCGCGCTGCAGCTGGCCGCCCGAGACCTGGTGCGGATAGCGCTGGCCGAAGGTCTCCGGGTTCGGCAGGCCGAGCACCCTGAAGAGGTAGAGCGCACGCTTTTCCGCTTCCTCACGGCTCATGATGCCGTGTTTCAGCGAGGCCTCGATGACCTGTTCGCCCAGCCGGTGGGCGGGGTTGAAGGCCGCGGCCGCCGATTGCGCGACGTAGCAGACCTTCGCGCCGCGCACCTTGCGGATGCCGGCCGGCGAGAGCTTCAGCAGGTCCTCGCCGTTGAGCTTGACCTCGCCGCCGGTGATGCGCACCCCGCCGCGCCCATAGGCAAGCGCGGTGAGGCCGATGGTCGATTTGCCGGCGCCGGATTCGCCGATGAGGCCGAGCACCTTGCCCTTCTGCACGTCGAAGTTCACGCCTTCGACGAGCGTCACGGTTTTCGGCGGTTCGCCCGGCGGGTAGCTGGTCGCCTCGATCTTGAGATTGCGGACGGAAAGAAGATCAGGCATCGCCGCGTCCCCCCTTCAGGCTCGAGGTGCGTTTCATCAGCCAGTCGACGACGAGGTTGACGCAGATGGCGAGCCCCGCGATCGCACCGCCCGGAATGAGGGCGGCCGAAATGCCGAAGATGATGCCGTCCTTGTTGTCCTTCACCATGCCGCCCCAGTCCGCCGCCGGTGGCTGGATACCGAGGCCGAGGAAGGAGAGGGTGTCCGACATCAGCGCCCATGAGACAGAATTGGTTTAATTGAGAAGAGAGGATTTTCGGCTCATCGTAGCTCTATCA
>NZ_JARRIR010000003.1:0-7306 GCF_029601685.1 Rhizobium sp. YJ-22
TCCACGGTTAAACCAACCTGAATTCCGGATACGTTCTTAAAAGTCGGACAGATTCTCCACTTTCGTGTCGTGACGCCCATAGGGTGCGCTGCTCGCCCTTGTCGTTTTCCAGCGTCACGAAATAGCTGTCGGACTTCTGCGGGTCATGCTCATAGGGCGCGGCCCCATGCTCGACCAGCCGGCCGGCATTGGTGAACTCGTCCTGTGCCGCGTAGAGCTGCACCCCGTCACGATGCCGGGTCATGGCGACATAGGTTAGATGCCGGTCCATCGTCCCCGACGCCATCACATAGGCGCGGTCCACCGTCGCCCCCTGATTTTTGTGAATCGTCGTCGCATAGCCGTGGTCGATCGCCTGATAATCGCCCATCGGCACGGAAACACTATCGCCGCCCCGGCCGTCGAGCGTGGCAATGATGCGGCCCGGCTCGACATGATCGACCGTGCCTAGCATCCCGTTTTTCACGCCAAGGTCGCGGTTGTTCTCCAAGAACACGATGCGGTCGCCGGGCGCGAACTCCCGCTTGCCGTCATTGGTCTGGAAGGTCAGCGCGCCGGCGTCCTCGCCCTGCGCCAGCTCGCCCCGGTCCTGTAGCTCGGCCCGGATCGCGTCGTTGATGGCGCGAACATCGGCCCGGCGATGCGCCATCGCTACGCGGGTGCCGTCCGGGCGCTCGTCGCGATCGGCAAGGTAGTCGCGCACGATCTGGCCCCGCGCGTCCTCGCCGGTTTCGGCAAAGCTGATATTGCCGCGATCCCGATAGGCCGCCAGCCCCTCGGCCGTCCGGTGCGTGGCGAAGTCAACCGACGCCTCCCGCTGCCAGTCCACGCGCTGCCGGCGAATCTCGGACAGCTCGGCATGGCCGATTTCCTCCGTGATCGCCCTAAACGGTGCGCCCGCCCCGATCGCCTGCAACTGCTCATGGTCGCCTACAAGGACGATCTTCGCCCCGCGCGCCTCGGCCTCGCCAACGAAGCGGGCGAGCTGGCGGCTCCCGACCATGCCCGCCTCGTCGATCACGAACACGTCGCCGCGGCCGAGTGTGCCGCGGTCGTTCTCCCAACCGCGGGACCATGACGCGAGGGTGCGGCTCTGGATGCCGGAAGATTCCTCCAAGCCCTCGGCCGCCTTGCCCGACAGCGCCGCGCCGTGGACCTGATAGCCCTCGGCCTCCCACGCCTCGCGCGCGGCCGCGAGCATGGTGGACTTGCCAGCGCCGGCATAACCGACAACGGCCGCGATCCTCTCCGGCCCGGTGATATGCTCGATCGCCCGGCGCTGCTCGTCCGACAGCCGGGCGGAAGCATCGCCGGCGCTGCGCTGAATGGCGGCGTCCTGCCGATCTATCGCCCGCTCGACATGCCGGCGATCGACGCCATGACCATGCGCGCCGTGCATCCGCTGCGCGCTCTCGATCATGCCGGATTCGATCTCGACCATTTCCCGCGTCGAATACCGCGCAAGCTCGATCTCGCCCGTTGCCGGGTCCGCGCGCTCGGGCTGCAACTCGACCAGCGCCGGCGAGGCCATCACCTTCGCAAAGGCGCTCTGGAACTCCTGCGGGTCGTCGTTGATGTAGCGATGCAGCGCCCGCGCAACGTCGTGCCGGTCGAACACGCTCTTTTCGCCGGTGATGAGGGTTAGAACCTGCTCGGGCTTCTCTCGGATCAGCTCGGCATTGCGCCGGGCCGCTTCCTCGTCCAGCCGCGACCGCGACACGTCGAGGCCGCGCCGCTCCATCTGCGTGGCATGGACGCCCATATGCTCGGTCGGCGCGATCTCTAGCCCGCGCTCCATGTGCGAACGATGGTCAATGCGAATATCTAGCCCGGCCATCGCAAGGCGCTCGTTGGCGATCCCCTCCCACCTCTGGCGAAGGTCGCGGAGCTGCATATCGGTCGTCGGCAGGTCGTGCGCCAACAGCCATTTGTTTTCGCGCTCAAGATAGGTCTTGTCGCCTAACCCGCCCTCCGTCACCTGCCGCGTGGTCATAAGCAAATGGGCATGGTGATTGCGAACGTCGCTCGCCTCGTGCGGCGCATGAATGGCGAAGTCCACGGCCGCGCCGTAGCGGTCGGCCAGCTCCTGCGCCATCTCCCGCGCCGCCTCTAGCCGCTGCTCGGCCGAAAGCTCATGCGGCAAGGCAATCTCGAACTCCCGCGCAACGCGAGCGTCCTTCCGCTTCTCGGCAAATTCGGCGGCGTTCCACAAGTCCGACCGATCCCGCGCCCAATCGGCGTTCACGCCTTCCGGCAAGACGATCTCGGCATGTTCAACACCCTGCTTGGCCGTGTAGTCGTGCGTGATCCCGTCGCGCTCGTTGGTCAGCTTCTCCCCGGCACGATAAGCCATTGAGGCGACGGCGCTACGGCCACCCGCCCGCGAAACTGGCTTCATGCTGAAATGGTAGATTGCCAACCCGTTGCCTCGATCCCGTTTCCGCCTTTCCCGCCAGCCTCCAAGCTGGCGGCGCGCTGAGTTACGCAGTAACTCGTAAGTGCGCCCTTCTCAACTCAATCGCTACGCTCTTTCGCTGATCGGTGTGGCGCTCGCGGCAAGGTCGATGCAATGAACTGAGGCCGGAATTGTGCTGCAAAACCGCTGAAAACTCAAGCGCAACAGGCAAACGCTGGAAAAGACGGTCGGGAATGATAGTCTAGGCGAACAACCGGAAAAGGAGATTTGAGGAATGGCGCGCAAAACGATCGAACAACGCTTGGCCGAACTGGATGCGCAGCGCGCCACGCTCAAGGCCCGTCTGTCGAAGCAGGAACGCGCCAACGACACGCGCCGCAAGGTGCTGCTCGGCGCGCTCGTCCTGCATCGCCTCGAACACGGCAAGGATGAAGAATTTTCCCGGCGCTTGGGCGAATGGCTCAAGCGTGAGCTGCCCGACTTCCTGACGCGCCCCGGTGACAAGGAACTGTTTGCCGACCTGATCGACAACGCGCCGGCCGGGGAGACGACAGGCAGCGCCGGGGGGACGGCCGCATGAGTCAGGCGAGACTTGCATGGGGTGCGTTCAAGAACATGGTGCGGCAGGCCGCGCGTGATCCGCTATGGGCGTTCGTCGCTCTGCTCGCCGCACCTTTCCGCATCTGGAAACCGCTTCTCGGGCTTCTGTTCCTCCTTGTTATCGTCCTGTTCGTCGTCGGCTTCGGCGGCCGCTTCGCTCTCGAACAAATCGGCTTTCGCGTCGGCTCGGTTCCGGTTCTCCTGCTCGATCTCGTCACGCTGCTGGTGCTGCTGGCGCTCGCCTTCCGCTTCCTCACCAATCCGCTGATTATCCATTTCGGGGATATGGACGGCGAAACCCACGGCTCGGCCCGCTTCGCCACCGACAAGGAAACCGCCGCCCTCGCCCGCGCCGATTCCGGCCTGCTGATCGGCCGCGACGGCAAGACCGGAAAGCTCCTGCGCTATGACGGCCCGGCCCATCTGCTGACGATGGCACCGACGCGCACCGGCAAAGGGGTGGGAACCATCATCCCCAACCTGCTCACCGCCGACCGCTCCGTGATCTGCATCGACCCCAAGGGCGAAAATGCCAAGATCGCCGGCCGCGCCCGCCAGCAATTCGGCCCGGTCCATGTCCTCGACCCCTTCGGCGTCACCGGCCAGCCCTCGGCCGCCTTCAATCCCCTCGACCAGCTCGACCCGGCCGGCCTCGATGTCGCGGAAGATGCAAGCACCTTGGCCGACGCCCTCGTGTTCGATGAACCGGGCATGGCCGGCGAAGCGCATTGGAACGAGGAAGCCAAGGCGCTCATTGCCGGCCTGATCCTCCATATTGGGGTCAGAACAAGAGCTGCTCGAAATCGTACGCTAAGACCGAACGGAGCGGGAACGTCATGCAGCGCGGAGGATTCTTCCAGGAAGTCGCAATGGCCTGAAGCCTTCGGGCATCTGCTGCTCGGTGTCCCAGGAATAGATGCCGGTGAGATTTATGTGCTCCCAGCTGAGTGGCGAGACATGCTTGAGCAATATGTCGGGGATAGTTCGACCACTTTGACGCAGATGGGCTACGGCACGGCTGAGATAAACGGTATTCCAGTGGACGATGGCGCTGACGACAAGGTTGAGGCCCGAGGCACGGAATGCCTGACTTTCGAACGATCGGTCGCGGATTTCGCCGCGCTCATGGAAGAAAACGGCCCGCTTGAGCTTGTGGGCGGATTCTCCTTTGTTAAGACCGGCTTGACATCGCCGGCGAAGTGCCGGGTTGGAATACCATTCGATCATAAACAGGGATCGCTCGATGCGCCCGAGCTCACGCAGGGCTTTCGCCAACTGGCTCGGTTTCGAGGATGCCGCCAGCTTTTTGAGGATCATTGAGGGCGCAACAGAGCGTGTCGTGATTGATGCCGCCAGATGGAGAAGGTCATCCCAGTGTTCCAGAATGAGGGCGGTATTGATCGGCGCGCCGATATGGTTGGCCAGTGCTGGATATGAGTCGGCCTTTTCGAAAGTATGGAACTTCCGGTCCTTGAGATTGCGCAGCCGAGGCGCAAAACGCTTTCCGATCAGAGTGAAGAGGGCAAATACATGATCGCTCGCACCTCCGGTATCGGTAAAGTGCTCCTCGATCTCCAGGATGGTGTCGTGGTCGAACAGGCCGTCGAGAACATAGGCTGCCTCGCTCTCGGTCGGGCTGATCGGCAGAATGCTGAAATAGCCGTACTGATCGGAAAGGTGGCTGTAAAATTTCGAGCCTGGCTCGCTGCCATAATGCAGGTTGATATCACCGCGTTTGGCGGCACGATCACTGGCCCGGAAGAACTGACCATCAGATGATGCGGTCGTCCCTGTTCCCCAGAGCTGGGCGTGGGGATGACGCGCATGGGCGTCGGTCACACATGCCTGCGCTGCGCGATAGGTTTCCGTGCGGGCATGGAACATGCGCATCCATCCGATCTGATGGGCGCTGATCCCCTTGGAGGCTCCGGCCATACGTTTCGGGCCAAGATTGGTGGCGTCCGCGAGCGTGCCGGCGAGCATGGCCGGAATGTTTTGCGGTGAATCGCCCGTTCGAACATGGGTGTCCGTTGCGGTCGCCGTTTCGACGGCGGATAGTAAGGCGGCGCGCCGGTCCTGTGCTGTTGCTGTTCGTTTTCCAAAATAGGAAAGCAAATGCGCGATATGCTCGCGGCGAGTTTCCTCCCGCCTGGCATAGGAACGGAAACTCTCCGGATCAGCATCCAATTGTTCGGCTATATAATTGAGCATCGCCCTCGGCGGAATTTCGTGCACCATGAGAGCCCGGCCCGGATGCCGCATCATGCAAAGCTGGACAGCAAAGCCGAGCTGGTTATGTTTTCGCCTGCGGACTTCGATCTCCAGCCGGTCCGATGGAGATAGAGTGTAGTGACGGATCAGACTATCCTCATCGGTCGGTACGCCGAACAGCTCCTGTTGATCCTGAATTTTGAGAAACTTCCGCCGCGCCATTTTTTACTCCATACAAACTTGCGTCGATGGTTCCGGGCATGTCCGGAAACGGTCGTTTGCGTACAGGCCTAAATCACCCTGTCCACAAATTATCTTGACTTATTTGTGGACAGGCATCACCTTTCGGACAACCTATTCGGACGAAATTGAACCTTATGCCACGCACCTTTGCCTATGTCCGTGTCTCCACGACCGGACAGACCACCGAAAACCAGATTCAGGAAATCGAAGCGGCCGGCTTCCACGTCGAGCCACGCCGTATAGTCACCGAGACCATCTCGGGCAGCGTCGCCATTGCGCAGCGCCGGGGTTTCTCGCGACTGATGGATAAACTCGAAGCCGGGGACGTGCTCATCGTCACCAAGCTCGATCGGCTCGGCCGAGATGCGATCGATGTCAGTACGACGGTCAGGAAACTGGAGGAGCTGGGCGTGCGGGTCCATTGTCTGGCCCTCGGCGGCGTCGATCTGGCGAGTTCCGCCGGGAAGATGACGATGAGCGTCATCAATGCCGTCGCTCAGTTCGAGCGTGATCTGCTGATCGAACGCACGCAGTCGGGCCTCAAACGAGCCAAGTCGGAAGGCAAGACCCTCGGCCGTCCCGCTCGGCTCAATGAGAAGCAGAAATTGGATGTTCTCTCGGATTTGGCGGGCGGGATGAGCGTTTCCGCACTCGCCAGAAAATTTGACACCAGCCGCCAGACCATCATGCGTGTCAGGATCGAGGGCGACCGCTCCGTTTAAGCCGTGACTTGAGTAGGCACCCGTTTCCCTTTCGCCTCACCCCGCGCAGCAGGACAGTTTTTTCACATCCCTGTCGAAGGTCTGAGCCGCAAGCTTCAAACCTTCGACAGTCGTCAGATATGGAAAGATCGTCTCCGAGAGATCATCGATCGTCAGGCCGCAGCGGATGGCCAAGGCTGCCGTCTGAATGCTGTCAGCACCCTCTGGTGCAAGGATGTGAGCGCCAAGGAGTTTCCGGGTTGACCCGTCGGCGACCAGCTTGATCAGGCCGCGCGTGTCGCGCGCCGCCAGCGCCCGCGGCACATTGTCGAGGGAAAGGACGGAGGTGCGAACCGAATGTCCGGCAGCCCGCGCCTGCGCTTCGGTCATGCCGACGCTCGCCACCTGCGGATCGGTAAAGACCACGGCGGGCATTGCGGTGTTGTCGTAACTCAGGCTGTTGCCGTTCAATGCGTTCTTGGCGGCGAGCTTTGCGCCATAGGCGGCCATGTAGACGAACTGATCTTTTCCGGTTACATCGCCGGCGGCATAGACGCCCGCCTTCGAGGTGCGCATGCGATCATCAACGATGATGGCCCCGGCCGGTGTCAGGTCTATACCGGTTTCAGCAAGCCCAAGGGCTTCAGTGTTCGAGCGGCGTCCCGTCGCCACAAGAATCCGCTCGGCAGTCAAGATTTCCGGACGTCCGTCCCGCGCGATGGCGAGGGCAACACCACCATCATCGGTCTTGCGGGCGGACTCGTAGGTAATGCCGCTGACGATTTTAATCCCCTCATCGGCCAGATAGGTGGCAAGCGCAGCGCCGATTTCGGGTTCAGCCTCCGGCAGAAGCCGGCTGCGGAACACGAGTGTCACTTCGACACCGGCCCGTGCGAAAGTCTGGGCAAGCTCCACGCCGATGTAGCCGCCGCCAAGCACTATCATCGAGCGTGGCAGCTCGGTCAGGGCGAGCGCTGTCGTGCTGTCGAGCGGCGATACGTCAGCGATCCCCGGAATCCCCGGCAACGCCGGACGCGCACCGGTGGTGATGATAATTCGCTCGGAGCCGATGTGCTGGCCCGCGACCTGGACACCGCCGTCAACGAGGCGGGCCGGACCTTCGTGGTAGACCACA
>NZ_JARRIR010000003.1:7639-323480 GCF_029601685.1 Rhizobium sp. YJ-22
CCCACATTTCCCAAGTAAGGCGCTGATTTCGCTGTCCTGACCATTATATTTCCTATATAAAACATGGTGTTGAAGGCTGCGAGGGGCGCGTTTCATGGATCACCCAGAGGGTGCGGGCTTGCAACGGGCAGATCGGGTGGATTTCGACCCTCGCGTGCGGCTGGAATTTCGCGGCACGCAGCTCAGTTCCGACGGCGGCCTTCTGGTGATGCGCGAGCTTGATGACGCGCTCGGGTTGTCCGATTTGGCGTCAGCGGCGCTGCGCGATACTCGCTCTGGCAAGAACACGGTCCATCGGCTCGACGGCCTGTTCCGGCAATCAGTCTTTGGGCGGCTGGCCGGATACGAGGATGTCAACGACGCCAACCGTCTCGCCTGCGATCCGGTCATGCGCCAAGTTGTCGGCGGCAGAGCGGTCGATGCACAAGCGGCCTCGGCATCGCAGATGGGACGGTTCGAGACCGAGACGCTGGCTCTGGCCGGGAACCGTGCCGCGCTGGCCGACCTGAACGGGCAATGGATCGACCGGTTCCATGACCGTAACGGGCTGAAGTACATCGTTCTGGACATGGACAGCTCGGTCAGCCCGACCCATGGCGACCAGGAAGGGTCCGCCTGGAATGGCCATTTCGACTGTAGCTGCTATCACCCCAACTTTCTGTTCAACCAGTTCGGGATGCTGGAACGCTGCGCCCTGCGCCATGGCAACGTCCACAGCGCCGATGGCTGGCGTGATGTTCTCGACCCCGTAATTGCGCGCTACGCGGAGCGCGACCTTGGTGGCAGGTTCTTCCGGGCCGATGCTGCCTACGCGATCCCGGCGATCTATGAGCGATTGGAAGAAGCGCGGTTCTTCTACGCCATCCGGCTGCCCGCAAACGCGGTCCTCAAGGACAAGATCGCGCATCGGCTAACGCGCCCTGTCGGGCGGCCGTCACTGACCAAGGTCAAGCGGTTCTTCGAGGAATTCGAGTATCAGGCGGCGTCCTGGGACAAGGAACGCCGGGTGATCGCCAAGATCGAATGGCATCCGGGCGAACTGTTCCCGCGTGTCGGCTTCATCGTCACCAACCTGCCGATGGAGCCGGACTGGGTGGTGCGGTTCTACAACCAGCGCGGCACCGCCGAGCAGCACATCAAAGAGGGCAAATACGCCTTTCGCTGGACGCGGCTGTCGTGCCGGAAGTTCCGCGACAATGAGGTGCGGCTGCAACTGCACGCCCTGGCGTACAACCTGGCCACCTTCTTGCGCTGCATCGAGCTGCCCGAGGCCATGGCCGACTGGTCGTTGACCAGCCTGCAACTGAAGCTGATCAAGATCGGGGCACGTGTGGTCCGTCACGCCCGCACCATCACCTTCCAGCTGGCCGAGGTCGCTGTCACCGGCACGATGGTACGCGCCATCCTCGCCGCTATCCGCCGATTGCGAGCGCCACCGCTATGCGCATGATCGCGATCCACGCTCAAACTGAACGAAAGCGGCTGGACAGATCTGTCCGCTGCGCTGAAAAACGCCGCCCCTGGGCAAGGAAACAGCGGCTTCGCGGTCTGATCCGTCCAGATCCAGCAGTCTGCGCGACCGCAGGTGCCGCTTGCGGCAGAAAATCCTTGTCTAGCGCTCGGATACAGGCGATCTTCACCTCAAACGACACGCCACTTGGGGAATGCAGGATGAGAGGGAGATTGCAATGAAAACGACACGTCGTCAGACACTTGGGCTTATTGGCGCCGGCGCCTTGGCCGCCGCCCCGCTGCCCTTCCTGGCGCGCCCGGCCCGGGCGGCAACCAAGATCACGGTGCTGAACTGGCAGGGCTACGGCACCGACGAGAAATGGGCGCTCGAAGCCTTCCAGAAGAAGACCGGCATCGAGGTCGTTCACGACTATTTCAGCTCCGAACCGGAAATGCTGACCAAGCTGCGCACCAATCCCGGCGCCTATGACGTGGTGCTGATCAACAGCGCCCGCACCCAGCAGGCCGCCGGCGAAGGGCTGATCGAGCCGATCGATTTCGCCAAGGTGCCGAACGCCGCCAACCTGTCGCCGGAACTGAAGGACCACCCCAACATCAGGTTCGAGGACAAGACCTTCGGCGTCGCCTGGGTCTGGGGCATCACCTCGCTTGCCATCACCGAAGGCGCCGCCAGGCCGGACAGCTATGCCGCGCTGGGCGATCCCGCCTACAAGAACAAGGTGGCGCTGTTCGACGACGCCGTGACGGCCGTCGCCATCGGCGCGCTTCTGACCGGCCAGGACATGAACAACCCGTCCGATCTTGCCGCCGTGACCGAAAAGCTGAAAGGCTTCAAGGACGACGTCAAGCTGCTCTGGTCGAGCGAGGACCAGTGGAACAAGTCCTTCGCCGCCAAGGAATTCGATCTGTCCGTCTATTGGTCGGGCGCGGCCGTGCGCTCCAAGCGCAACAGCAAGCTGCCGGTGGAATTCGTCGTTCCGAAGGAAGGCGGCATCGGCTGGCTCGACAATCTCTGCATTCCGGCGAGCGCGCCGAACGCGGATGCGGGCCTGGCCTTCATCAACCACATGATCGACCCCGACTTCTATGTTGAATGGGCGACCAAGGTCGGCGCGCCGGCTTCGGCCAACGCCGCCGCCATGGAGAAGCTGCCGGCCGACGACCTCAACCGCAAGATCCACGATCCGAGCTACCTGAAGACCATGACGATCCAGTCGGCCCTGCCGGACGATCGCCGCGAGGCTTTCAACAATCTCTGGCAGGAAGTCAAAGCCTTCTATGCCGGCTGATACGCTCGTCCGTCCCGCAGCTTCGCCGCCCGGCGCGGCTGCGGGGCACCGCCTTCCGTCCTGGTTTTCGACGGCGGCCCTGCTCCTGCCGACCTATGGCTGGTTGCTGATCGCGATCTTCCTGCCGCTCTGCACCATGCTCGCCTTCAGCTTCATGAACGCGACGCCCATGGGCCGCGCGCCCGTCGTCTTCACGCTGAAACATTACAAGGCCTTCGTCACCCAGCCCTATCTCGTCGGCATCGCCTGGGATTCGCTGGTCATCGGCTTCTGGACGACGTTTCTGTGCGCCGTGCTTGGCTTCTTCGCCGCGCTGGCGCTGGCGCGGGCGACGGCGGGGCGGGCGCGCGAGACCTTGCTGATCCTCATTCTCCTGCCTTTCTGGACGAACGGGCTGGTGCGCGTCTTTTCCTGGACGATGGTGCTGCGCGAGGGTGGTTTCCTCGATGTGCTGTTGCATTCCGTCTGGCCGGGCGCGGGCTCGATCGGTTTTCTTTATACGCGGCCGGCCATCGTGCTCGGCCTCGTCCACGGCTACCTGCCCTATATGATCCTCACCTGCTATATCGCGCTGGTCACCATCGACGACGCGATCATTGAGGCGGCGCAAAGCCTGGGCGCCCGCTGGTGGACGATTCTGACCCGCGTGCTGCTGCCGATGGCGCTGCCAGGGCTGACGACCGGGGCGATCCTCACCTTCGTGCCGGTGATCGGCTCATTCATGGAGCCGCGCATCCTCGGCGGGCGCGTCGGCGTCACCATGGGCACGGTCATCGAGGACCAGTTCACCCAGGCGTTCAACTGGCCGCTGGGGGCGGCGCTGTCCTTCACCATGCTGGCGGTCATCCTGGCGATCTTCGCCACCTTTTCCGGCGTCCTGCGCCGCAGCACGGGAGGGATGGCATGACGGCGCTGGCCCGCTTCTATCTCCTGGCGATCCTCGTCTTCCTCTATCTGCCCATCGTGGTGATGATGGCGATGGGCTTCAACGAGTCGGCACTCTATGAACTGCCTTTCCGCTTCTCTACCCGCTGGTACGAGGCGCTATCGGGCAACGGTCAGCTGATTTCCGCCGGCGTCAATTCGGTGGTGATCGCGCTGATCACGGCGGTGATCGCGACGCTGGCCGGCACCATGGCCGCCGTCGCGCTCGACCGGCACGCGGTGCGCGGGCGCACGCTGCTGCAATTGCTGCTGCTGCCGCCGATCGCCATTCCCTGGCTGATCACCGGCACGGCCATGCTGGTCTTCTTCTTCTGGACCGGTATCGGGCGCGGGATGCATGCGCTGCTGATCGGCCATGTGGCGCTCGCCATTCCCTACGTCGTGCTGGTCGTCGGCACCGGGCTCAAGACCATTCGCTCCGATCTGGAGGAGGCCGCCGTCAGCCTCGGCTCGACGCCGCTGCACGCCTTCTTCGCGGTGACGCTGCCGCTTCTGGCGCCCAGCATTCTTGGGGCGGCGCTGTTCGCCTTCGCGGTGTCGCTCGACCAGTTCGTCATCTCCTACTTCCTGTCGACACCCGGCTTCGCGACGCTGCCGGTGCAAATCTACTCGGCAATCCGCAAAGGCTTCACGCCGGAGATCAACGCCATCTCCACCATCCTGCTTCTCGGCTCGATGAGCGTCATCGTCGTCTTTGCGATCTTTGCCCGCCCCGGAGGCAGCCGTGACAAACGTTGATATCACTTCCGTCGCCAAGACCTACGGCCAGACGCCGGTTCTGGCCGACATCACCACCCATTTCGCCGAGGGCTCGTTCACCAGCCTGCTCGGGCCCTCGGGTTCGGGCAAGACGACGCTGCTGCGCATCGTCGCCGGCTTCATCACCCCAGACAGCGGCAAGGTAGCCATCGGCGGCGCCGACGTCACCGATACCCCTGTTTATGCCCGCAATATCGGCATGGTCTTCCAGTCCTACGCACTGTTTCCGCATATGACGGTGGCGCAGAACGTCGCCTTCGGCCTTGCCCGGCGCGGCATTCGCGGCGCCGAGGCCCGCAAGCTGGTCGACCGGGCGCTCGAGATGGTGCGGCTTCCCGGTTTCGGCGAGCGCCGCCCGAAACAGCTTTCGGGCGGCCAGCAGCAGCGCGTGGCGCTGGCCCGCGCCGTGGTCATCCAGCCGAGCGTGCTGTTGCTCGACGAGCCGCTCTCGGCGCTCGACCGCCGGCTGCGGCAGGAAATGCAGGTGGAACTCAAGCGCATCCAGCGCGAGACCGGCCTGACCACCATCTTCGTCACCCACGACCAGGAGGAGGCACTGGCGCTCTCCGACAAGGTCGCCATTCTCGACCGGGGCCGCATCGTGCAGATGGGACCGCCGGCCGAGGTTTACGAGCAGCCGAAGACCCGCTTCGCCGCCGAATTCCTCGGCGACACCAATTTCCTGAAAGGCACGGTCATCGATGGGGCCCTGCGGCTCTCCGACGGCACGCTCATCCGCACCGGCGCGCCCCTGCCGGCGACGGGCGCGGCGGCTATGGTCGCCGTGCGGCCGGAAAAGATGCGCATCGTCGCAGCGGACGGCGCGGGCGACGGCGCGGAAAACCGTCTCTCCGCCCGCATCGACCATGTCATCTATGCCGGGCCGGCGCTCACCTATGCGCTGACCGCCAGCGACGGCACGGCGCTCAAAATCTTCGCCCAGAACAGCACCGGCGCGATCCATGCCGAGGGCAGCGACGTCTCGCTCGTCTGGCAGCCGGCCCATACGATCCCGATGGAGGACGCGGCGTGAACGACGGCCGGACGATGCATGTGGTCATCGACATGCAGCGGCTCTTCGCGGAGGACACGGTCTGGCACACACCTTCCCTCCACGACATCCTGCCGAACGTGCTGCGCCTGTGCGCGGCCTTTGAGGCGCGGACGCTGTTTGCCAAGTTCATGCTGCCGGAGACGCCGGATCACGCGCCGGGCCGCTGGCAGGCCTATTACCGGCGCTGGTCGATGCTCACCGGATCGGCCGTCGATCCGGCCTGCCAGGATCTCGTCGCGCCGCTGGCCGCGCTCGCCGCGCCGGAAGTGCAGGTGGAGAAATTCACCTATTCGGTGTTCAAGGCGCCGGGCTTTGCCGAGCGCCTGCGGGCGGACGGCATCGAGCGGCTGGTGTTCAGCGGTGTCGAGACCGACGTCTGCGTGCTCGCCAGCGTCTTCGACGCCGTCGATGCCGGCTTCCACGTCGTCGTTGTGTCCGATGCGGTCGGCAGTTCCGACCCCGCCGCCCACCGCGCCACCCTCGACCACATCCTCGCCCGCCTGCCGGAGCAGATCGACATCCTCAGCACGGCCGACATTGTCGCCGGGCGGTCGGCGGTGCAATCGGCCTTGGAATAAAGGCATTGCCCCAAAATCCCTTCTCCCCGAAGGGAGAAAGGGTTTTGGGCACCGGCTGGCGCCGCAGCCATTCTATCCCACGAAGGCCCGTTCCACGACGAAACTTGCCGGGGCGTTGTTGGCACCTTCGACGAGGCCGAAGCTTTCGAGGACGGATTTGGTCTCGTTCAGCATCGCCATCGAACCGCAGATCATCGCGCGGTCGGTCTCGGGGGCGATCGGCGGCAGGCCAAGATCGGCGAAGAGCTGGCCGGAGCGCATCAGATGGGTAATCCGGCCCATGCGTGGGGAGGTTTCGCGCGTGGTGGTGGTATAGAGGCGCAGCTTACCGGCGGCGGCGTCGCCGACCAGCGGGTCGTCCTTCAGGCCCGCGACCAGTTCGGTGATATAGGTCAGCTCCGCGACCTCCCGACAGGTCTGGACGAGGATGACCTCCTCGAATTTCTCGTAGGTCTCGAGATCGCGCACCAGGCTGGCGAAGGGCGCGACGCCGGTGCCGGTCGACAGAAGATAAAGCCGCCGGCCGGGCATGAGCGCATCGAGCACCAGAGTGCCGGTCGGCTTCCTGCGCATCAGTACGGTGTCGCCGGGCACGATCTTCTGCAGATGCTCGGTCAGGGGCCCGTTTTCCACCTTGATCGAGAAGAACTCGATTTCCTCGTCCCAGGCAGGACTGGCGATGGAATAGGCGCGGAACACCGGCTTTTCCGCATTCGGCAGGCCGATCATCACGAATTCGCCGGAGCGGAAGCGGAAGCTCGCCGGCCGGGTGATGCGGAAGGCGAACAGCCGTTCCGTATAGTGCCGGACGCTGACGACCGTCTCGGCAAAGACGTTTTCGGGGATGGGATAGGCCGGCCGGGCGACGTGGGTTGCAGCTGCGTCCATTGCGGTCTCCTTGATCGTTGCTCGTCTGTGGCTGGCGTATCAGGCGGCGCTGGCCGGCGCGCGTATTGAGGCGGTGCCGGCCGCATCGACGCCGCCCGCCGCGTCCAGCACGACGCCGAACATGGCCTGCGCGGCGGCGCGGCTGTAGCGGCCGAGGCGCACGTCCTCGGCGACCGCCTGCGGATCGCGGGCCAGCGGATCGCCGTAGCCGCCGCCGCCCGGCGTCTCGACGCGCACGCGGTCGCCCTGCTTCAGCGGAATGTCCTGCGCCTTCGACAGATGCTCCGGCGTCATCGCGACGCCGTCGCGGGTGACGGTGACGCGGTTGGGCGCGCCGTCGCGACCGCCGAGCGCGCCGGGCGGGCCGAAGCGGCCGTGATCCATGACGAAGCTCGCCGTCGCCTGGCCGCGCCGCAGCTCGATCTCGTAATCGAGCCCGAAGCCGCCGCGATGGCGCCCGGCCCCACCCGAGCCCTCGCGCAGCGCATAGCGATGATAGAGCACCGGATATTGCTGCTCCATGATCTCGATCGGCGGCGCCTTGGAAATGCCGATGGTCGAGCAGCCGTTGGCAAGGCCGTCGTGATCGGCATTGCCGCCATAGCCGCCGCCGGAGATCTGGTACATGACATAGCCCTGGCCGCGCTCGGGATCGAAGCCGCCGAGCGCAAAATTGCCCGACGAGCCCGCCGGCGAGGCGGTGACGCGCTCGGGCAGCGCCGCCACCAGCGCGGCGAACACAGCCTCGGCGATGCGCTGGCTGACCTCCGCCGCACAGCCGGAGACGGGGCGCGGATAATGGGCGTCGAGAAACGTGCCTTCCGGGCGGATGACGGTCAGCGGCTCGAAGGCGCCGGCCGAGATCGGCACGTCCGGGAAAATGTGGCGCATGGCGAGATAGACCGAGGACAGCGTCGTCGCCAGCACCGAGTTCATCGGCCCCATGCAGGGCTTCGAGGAGCCGGTGAAATCGAAGGTCAATTCGCCGTCCTCGGCGGTCACCGCCAGGCGGATCTCCAACGGCTCGTTGACGACGCCGTCGCTGTCGACATAGGCGGTGGAGCGATAGACGCCATCGGGGATCAGGCGGATATTGGCGCGCATCTGCTCGGCGGCGCGGCGGCGCAGCTCCGCGATGGCATCGGTCACGGTGGCGTCGCCGTAACGGTCGAGCAGGCGGCACAGGCGCTTTTCGCCGACGAGAAGTGCTGCGGCCTGCGCCTTCACATCGCCGATGCGCTGGTCGGCGACGCGGATGTTGGAGCAGATGATGGCGTAGATTTCCGTATCGAGCACGCCCTGCTTGAACAGGCGCACCGGCGGCAGGCGCAGGCCCTCCTGCTCGACCGCCGTGGCCGAGGCCGAAAAGCCGCCCGGCACCGCGCCGCCGGTATCGGGCCAGTGGCCGGTGTTCGAGAGCCAGCAGAAGATGGCGCCGTCGCGATAGACCGGCATGGCGAAGCGCACGTCCATCAGATGCGTGCCGCCGAGATAGGGATCGTTGACGATATAGATGTCGCCGGGCTGCGGCGCGGCGGCCTTGGCCGTAGCGATCATTTCGATCAGCACTCGCGTCGAATATTGCATCGTGCCGACGAAGACCGGCAGGCCGCTCGCCCCCTGGGCGATCAGCGCGCCGTCGTCAGCCGAATAGATGCCGTCCGAGCGGTCGTTGGCCTCGGCGATGACCGGCGAGAAAGCGGCGCGGGAAAAGGTGAGATCCATCTCGTCGCAGACCTGCTGCAGGCCGGACTGGATGACCGACAGCGTGATGGGATCGATGCTCGCGGTGCCCATTCCTCAGCCTCCGATGGCGATGATGATGTTGCCGTCGCCGTCCTGGCGGGCGACGTCGCCGGGCTCGATGACGATGGTGGTGTCCATCTGCTCGACGATCGCCGGGCCGTGGATGACGGCGTCGGCCGGCAGGTGGTCGCGCCAGTAGACCGGCGTTTCGATAAAGCCGCCGAACCAGACCGGCCGGCGACCGGTCTCGGCCTCGGCCAGCGTCGCCTTGCGCCCGGCGGCGTCGATCAGCGCCGAAAGATCGATCTCGGCGCGGCGGCCGATCACCGAAGTGTTGACGTTGACGAGATTGGCGCGGATTTCCGGCAGCTCCACATGGAAACGGGCGAAATAGGCGTCCTCGAAGCGGCGCTGGAGGTCTTCCCGGCTCGGCTTGCCGTCGGGCAGGGCCACGCGCAGCACATGCGTCTGTCCGATGAACTGCATGTCGACGGAGCGGATCTCGCGGACCTCGCGGATGGCGACCGCCTCCTTGGCGATCAGGCGGCGGCCCTCCGCGCTCTGGCGCGCAAACAGCGCATGCACGGCCTCGATATCGGCGACGGCCAGCGGCCGGTTGACCGTCTGCACGAAATCGTGCCTGAGATCGGCGACGACGCAGCCGAGCGCATTGGTGATGCCCGGCCGCGACGGGGCGAGCACCCGGGGAATGCCGAGCTCGCGGGCGATGGCCGAGGCATGCAGCGGGCCTGCGCCGCCGAAGGCGAACAGCGCGAAATCGCGCGGATCCTCGCCGAGGCTGACCGAGACCATGCGCACCGCATCCGACATGCGGGCATTGGCGACGCGGATGACGGCCGCGGCCGCGCCGATGGCGTCGAGTCCGAGGGGCTCGCCGAGGTCGCGGCGGAAGATCGCCTCGACGTCCTGAAGCGTGATGCCGCCCGGCACCCTGGCGAGGCGGGCCGGATCGAGCCGGCCGAGCAGCAGGTTGGCGTCGGAGATCGTCGGCTTCGCGCCGCCGCGCCCGTAGCAGATCGGGCCGGGCGTGGCGCCGGCGCTGTCCGGGCCGACCTGCAGCAGGCCGGCGGCGGTGATGCGGGCGATGGAGCCGCCGCCCGCCCCGACCGTGCGCACGTCGACCATCGGCACATGGATCGGCATGGCGTATTCGACCTCGATCTCGTTGGAGACGGTCGGCTCGGCATTGCGGATCAGCGCGACATCGGTCGAGGTGCCACCCATATCGTAGGTGATGAGATTTTCCATGCCGGCGCGCCGGCCGGTATAGGCCGCCGCCATGACGCCGGAGGCCGGGCCGGACATCACCGTCTTGGCCGCCTCGTTCGCCACATGCCGGGCCGAGACCATGCCGCCATTGCCGTTCATCACCAGCACGTCGTGGCGATAGCCGCGCCCGGCCAGCGTATCGGCAAGCCGCTCGACATAGCGGCGCAGCAGCGGCTGCACCGAGGCATTGACGGCGGCGGTGACGCCGCGCTCGTATTCGCGGCTTTCCGACAGCAGCGCATGGCCGAGGGTCACGTTGCCGTTCGGCCAGAGCGAACGGGCGATCTCGCCGGCGCGCAGCTCATGCGCCGGATTGGCATAGGCATGCAGGAAATGGATGACCAGCGCCTCGCAATCCTGGTCGATCAGTGCGGCGATGGCGTCGCGCAGCGCCGCCTCGTCCAGCGGCGTCACCACCGCGCCGCGCGCATCCATGCGCTCGGGGATTTCGAGGCGCAGGTCGCGCGGGATGATCGGGCGGAAATCGCCCTTCATGCCGTAGGCTTGCGGGCGCGTGCGCCGGCCGAGCTCCAGCACGTCGCGAAAGCCCATGGTGGTGATCAGCCCGGTCTTGCAAAGCCGGCGCTCCAGCACCGCATTGGTGGTGGTCGTCGTGCCGTGGACGATGAGGTCGAGCGCGGCGAAATCCGCCTCAGCCGCCTCCAGCGCATGAATGACGCCATGCGACTGGTTGTCGAGCGTCGTCGGCGTCTTGGCCAGCCGCACCGTGCCCCGGCCGGCATCGAACAGCACCAGATCGGTAAAGGTGCCGCCGACATCGACGCCCGCGACCACCGACTGGGCCACGCCCGGTTGCGGGGCGGCGGGCGGAGTCCGGACGTCTGTCGCCGAAGCGGGAGGCTGTGACACGGCTGTTCCTCGGTATTTTTGTTTGTATACAAATGATATTGTCAGCGCGTCCCGCGCCTGTCAAGCGCGGGTCTTTTTCCATGGCCGGCACGTTTCCCTGACGTTATGGCCGCGCCCGCAGGCCAAGCCTCAGCGAAGCCCGTCCTTGCCCTGCACCTCGGAGACTGTCAGGCCGCCGATGCGCGGGAGGGGGCGGCCGCTGTCGGTGACCGCCACGGCGACCATGATTTCGTCGGCGCGCGGGCTGTCGTTGAGCCAGACTTCCATGCCGTCGAAATGCGAGCGGACATAGGCGGCGTCCTTGTGCCCCAGGGGAATGTCAAGCACCTGTCCCGGCCCGCCGCGCTTCTTGGAGGAGGGCACCAGCGCTGCGCCCTTGTCCACCGCTTCGCGCAGCGGCTTGCCGAGCGCGGGATGCAGGATGGCGGCGGCATGTTCCAGCTCGCCGTCCTCGCCGACCATCGCCGCCTTGCCGTAGCTTTCGGCCGCCTGCGGGGCGATGTCCAGCGCCTCGACGCAGCGTCGGCCGAGCAGGCTGCCGAGCTCGGCGCCGATCTCGATCAGCTCGGACAGGTCCTCGACATAACGGCCTGCGAAGGGATTGCGGATGACGGCGACGGCCGCCGCCTTGCGGGTCGGCGGATCGACCGGCCGGTCCATCTCGCGCCGGGTCTCCTCCACGAAGACGGTGAGCTTGCGGATGCGCGCCTTCACCGCAGCCCGTCCTCGCCCTTGACGTCCTCGGCCTTCAGGCCGCCGATGCGGGCATGGATGCGCGCGCCTGTCGTCATCACCAGCGCCAGCACGAGTTCATTGGCGCGCGGCGCATCGGCGACGCCCACTTCCATGGCGTCGAAATGGCTGCGCACATAGGAGGCGTTGATATGGGTGACGGGAACATCCAGCCGCGTGCCCGGCCCGCCGACCTTTTTGGTGGAGGGCACGATGGCCTTGGCTTCGCCCAGCGCCCCGCGCATGGCATAGCCGCCCGGCACATGCCAGAGCGCGCCATGCTCGAGCTCGCCGCCCTGGCCGACGATGGCGCCCTTGCCGTATCCCTCGATCGCGCCTGCTTCGCCGCCGAGCGCATCGATCAGCCTGCGGGCCATGTCGAGGCCGAGCGGTTCCAGATCTGTCATGAAGCCGGCGATGTCCGCCTCGTAGCGGCCGGCGAAGGGGTTTTCGATGACGGCGAGCACGGCGCCGCGCTTCAGTGGTGTGTCGCGGACCGGGCCACCTTCGTGGAAGACGTCCTCGACGATGGTGACGAGCTTGCGCAGCTTGGGTTCAGGCATGATGTCCGGTCTCCGGTTTGGGAAGGGCTGGGGAAGCGGCAGGCGCTACGATGCGCCCCTGTCCGCGCAGGAAAAGCGCGGCGCGGTCGATCAGCCCGCGACGGCGCAGGGTCTCGGCGCGGTCCGCGCCGGCATCGAGGGCTTCGGCGACCGTGTCGTCGTCCAGCCGGCCGAGGCCGGTGACGACCGGCAGGTCGCCAAGATCGCTGCCGTCGATGACGCTGCGCGCCGGCCGGCGCTCGACTGCGGGATGGCCGGGCAGGTCGACGCCATTGGCGACGATGCTGGCGGCGGCATCGGCCTCGGCCGCCGTCGCGGCCAGCACGGTGACGGCATCGGCGATGCCCAGCGATAGCGACCGTCCGCCCCGGCCTGATGTGGCAATGCCGCGCACGGGCGAACCCGTATCGATGGCGAAAGCGCCGAGATCGGCGCCGTCCTCGCGGGCGATGGCGATGCGGTATCCGGCGCCGGGGCCAAGATGCAGCGCGATGTCGCCGCCATTGTTGACATAAAGGCGGGCGGGGCGCTCGTCCGGCGCAAACCCGGAAAGCATGGCGGCGAGCATTTCGTCGGCCACCGCCCCGGCCACGGCCGCCATCGGCGTGATGAAATGTTCGGCGGCAAACGGCAGCACGGCATGGTGCATGCGCCGGGCAATCGCACCCTCGGGAACCGGCGAGGTTGCGGTCACCGGCGTTTTCAGCAGCGGCAATTCGCCGACCAGTTCATCGAGCACGCTTTGAAAGCGCCGGCGGGCCATCGCGAAGGCATGGGCGCGCAGGGCGGTTTCCCGCTCCGGCGCGGGCGCGCCGCCTCGACTTCCGTCAAGACCTATAACGAGATCGATGGGGCCGTGCTGCAGATGCAGCCGGCCGTCCGCATGTCCATCGAGATAGGCCGCGACGGGTCCCGTCATGCCGTTTCCGCCCTCAGGCGCCCCATTTGAAATTGCGCCCGGCCGTCGGCCAGGGGCTGGCGGTTATCGGGGCGATATGGCGCTCGGCCAGCGCCACCGCCCGTTCGACCGGAACGATCGCCTCCATATGGCCGCCGAGGGCGCGATAATCCTCCAGGCGCATGGTGAATTCGATCGGCGCGACGATGGCGGGCGTCGGCACGTAGCCGAAGCTGTTGGTCGGCATCTGCGTCACGTCCACCATCACGGTGATGCCGCCGCCCGGCCAGACATAGGCCGGCGCGCCGCCGCAGGAGACATGGGTCAGCGCCGCCTTGACCGAGCGCGTCAGCCGCACCGGATTGGTGGTGACCCCGGCGCGCAGGCTGCCGCCCGCCCCGCCGATGAACAGCACGGAGACCATGGCCGGCTCGCAGTTTTCCGCGACGATGCCGACGCTTTCCAGCACCGGCGCGGGCAAGGTCGTCTGCAATTGCGGCTTCAGATCCTCGTCCAGGATGTAATAGCCATATTGCTCGCCGGTGGTCGAGACCATCAGCAGCCTCAGGCCCGGATAGGCGGCCTTGGGGTCGAAATCGCCGAGGATGGCGAGCGGATCGGAAATATCGGTGCCGCCCCAGCCGGTGCCGGGCGCGGCCACCTGGAAATAGCGCCCCGGCGTCGAGCGCCGGCCCTTGATGCGGATACCTGTCGGGGGAATGCCGAGCAGCTTGCCGGCCTGATGCTCCGACAGCACGCCGGTGATGTGATCGTCGACCACCACCACCTCGTCGACCATGTCGCGCCATTGCCGGGCGAACATGCCGATGGTCGCCGAGCCACAGCCGACGCGCATGCGGCTTTCCTCGACGCCGTCGATGACCGGCGGCCGGCCGGCCTGCAGCGACAGGGCCGCGCCGCCATCGACCGTCATCTCGACGCGCTCGCGATTGCAAAGCCGCATCAGCGCCTCGCAGGTGATCCGGCCTTCCTTCTTGGAGCCGCCGGTCAGGTGATGCACGCCACCGAGCGACAGCATCTGCGAGCCGTATTCGCCGGTTGTCACATGGCCGACCGGCTCGCCCTCGACGCGCACCGCCGCCGCTTCCGGGCCGATGAAGCGGTCGGTGTCGATCTTCACCTTGGCGCCGCAATAGGAAAATATTCCCTCGGTGACCACCGTCACCATATCGATGCCGTCATGGGTCTGGGAGACGATGAACGGCGCCGGCTTGTAGTCGGGATAGGTGGTGCCGGCACCGACCGCCGTGACGAAGGGCGTGCCGGCATGGACGATGTCGCCGTCCCATTCGTTGTCGGCCTGGCCGGGCATGAACGGGACGACTTTGCCGCCGGCCGTCGCCGTGTTCTCGATCACGGTCAGCGGATCGACCCGGATCAGCTCACCGGCGATATTGGCGTAACGGTCGCAGGCGCCCGAGCGCCCGTCGGCGATGTAACACATCACGGGACAGGCGTCGCAACGGATTTTGCCGTTGACAGCACTTTCGACTGGCTGCTTGACCATGGCGACATTCCCCTTCGGCTCAGACGATCGCCGTTCTTGTTTATTTGTATACAAACAATTATCGGAGCCTTGGAGCGAGCTGTCAAGCGGGCTGCGCCCTTCATGGCGCCGTTGACAAACGATGCGCGCGAATTAAACCGGAGGGCGAGGGCAGGGTGACGCTGTCTTTCGATGGGAGCGCAGATGCCGGCGGAAACAGACAGGAAAAAGACATCCGGGGAGCCGGCGGCCTATCGTGTCGACCAGCAGATCGGCTTTCTGCTGCGTCAGGCCAACCAGCGCCATGTGGCGATTTTCAACGCACGGATGGGCGACCGCTTGACGACGACGCAATGGTCGGCCCTCACCAAGCTGCAGGACATCCAGCCGACCTCGCAGAACCACCTCGGCCGCGAGACCGCCATGGATGCGGCGACGATCAAGGGGGTCATCGATCGGCTCGTGGCGCGCGGTTACGTCGAAACCTCGCCTGACCCGGAGGACGGCCGCCGGCTTATCCTGTCGCTGACCGAGGAAGGCGATGCCGTCATCGCGCGCAATCTGGATGCCGCCCGCGCGGTATCGGAAGAGACGCTTGCCGCTCTCGATCCCGGCGAGCGGCGCTTGCTGCTCGATCTCATCCGCCGGCTCTCCTGAGGCTTGCTCATTCGGGCATGACCAAAGGAAGCGGTGCCCGTTTCCGATCAAAACGTCGAAAAAACAGAAGGTTGGCGATTCTTCGCCGCATGGGAGAAACGGCGGCGCAGGCGCAGGGCGCGCGATAATTCATTTGCACGCGAATGAATTATCGCTATCATCCGCCACATGGATGCGATCGACAAAAACCAAAAGGGGAACGCCGCAATCCTGACCCACGCCCGATTTGCGGGCGGCAGGGCCAGTCCTGCGCGATGTCCCGCCGCAATGGCAGGCATAAGATGGCCGCGCCTTTCCTGACCCTTTCCGTCAACGGCGCGCAGCGTCGCTTCGACCTGCCGGGCGATACGCCGCTTCTCTATCCGCTGCGCAATGATTGCGGCCTGAATGGGCCGAAGTTCGGCTGCGGTCTCGGCGAATGCGGGGCCTGCGCCGTGCTGGTCGATGGCCGGCCGGTGCGGTCCTGCACCACGCCGCTCGCCGCCGTCGCCGGGCGGGCGGTCGTCACGCTCGAGGGCCTGTCGCGCGATGGCGTGCCGCACCCCGTCCAGCAAGCCTTCACCGAGATGCAGGCCGCCCAGTGCGGCTATTGCCTGAACGGCATGATCATCGCCACGGTCGGTCTGCTGTCCCGCAAGCCGAATGCCAGCGAAGCGGAAATCCGCGCCGCCTTGCGCCGGCATCTGTGCCGCTGCGGAACGCATGTGGAGATTCTTGCCGCCGTGCGCCGCGCCCGCGCGCTGATGACGGTGTCCACTGGCAAGGAGGCGGGTGCTGCATGACCGGACCGCGCGAAACCAGCCGGGAGCTCTACCTCGAGCAGCCCGACGTGCTGCTCGTCCTGAAACCCGGCGGCGCGAACGCGCCGGAGATCTATCTGGCCGTGACGGCGGACGGCGAGGCTGTGGCGTTCAACGGCCATGTCGATCTCGGCACCGGCATCCGCACGGCGCTGGCCCAGATCGTCGCCGAGGAACTCGACCTGCCGCTGGAGCGGGTGCGCATGGTGCTGGGAACCACCAGCGCCGCGCCCGATCAAGGGCCGACGATCGCCAGCGAGACCATCCAGGTCACCGCCGTTCCGTTGCGGCTGGCCGCCGCCACCGCGCGCCGCCATCTCGTGGCGCAGGCGGCTGCGCTGTGGGCCGTTGCGGCCGATGAAATCGCCGTCGCGGACGGCGTTCTCAGCCATGGCGCGAACCGGATCGGCTATGGCGACCTCGTTCGCGGGCAGCACCGCCGCATCGATATCGACACGACGGCTCCGGTCAAGTCCGTTGAAGCCTATCGCATCGTCGGCAAATCGCTTGCGCGCGCCGATATCGCCGCCAAGTCGACGGGCGACTGGACCTATGTCCATGACGTGCGCGTACCCGGCATGCTGCATGGCCGGGTCGTGCGCCCGCCCTATGTCGGCTACGATCACGGCGAGGGGGTCGGCAGCAGCCTGATCTCCGTCGATCCCGGTCCGGTCTCGCATATGCCTGGCTTCGTCGCCGTGGTTGCCATCGGCGATTTCGTCGGTGTCGTCGCCGAGCGCGAGGAACAGGCGGCCGCGATCGCACGGTCTCTCAAGCCCGTCTGGCACGCGCCGCCGCGCCGGCCGGATCTCAATGCGCCGGAGCAGGCGCTGCGCGACAATCCGGCCATGCGACGCGTGCTGAAAGAGGAGGGCGACGTCGAGCGCGCCCTGGCTGCGGCTTCGCCGCGCATGGACCGGACCTATGTCTGGCCCTACCAGATGCATGGTTCGATCGGGCCGTCCTGCGCGGTCGCGGACTGGAGCGCGCAGCGCCTGATCGTCTGGTCCGGCACGCAGAATCCGTACTTCATGCGGCGCGACCTTGCCCGGCTGCTGGATATGCCGGAGGAGGCGATCGTCGTCGAGCGCCATGAAGCGGCGGGCTGCTATGGGCGCAATTGCGCCGACGACGTCACCGCCGACGCGGCCTTGCTTTCCCGCGCGGTGGGCAGGCCGGTGCGCGTGCAATTGACGCGTGAGCAGGAGCATGGCTGGGAACCGAAAGGCGCGGCGCAGGTCGTCGATGTGCGCGGCGGGCTCGACCTTGCCGGCGGTCCGATCGCCTATGATTTCGAGACGCGCTATCCCTCGAATCTTGCACCGACGCTGGCCCTGGTGCTGACCGGCAAGGTAACGACCAACGAAACGGTGGAGATGGGCGACCGCACGGCGATCCCGCCCTATGCCGTTCCCAGCATGCGCATCGCCGTCCAGGACATGCCGCCGATTGCCCGCGCCTCGTGGTTTCGCGGCGTTTCCGCCATGCCGAATTCCTTTGCCCATGAGAGCTTCTTCGACGAGCTGGCCGCCGCCGCAGGCGTCGATCCGGTGGAATATCGCCTGCGTTATCTGACGGATCCGCGCGCCCGCGATCTGGTGCGCGCCGTTGCCGACCGCGCCGGCTGGCATGCGCGAACGCGCTGGGGCAGCGAAGGCGGCGAGGGCGAGCTGCTGTATGGCCGCGGCTTCGCCTATGCCGTCTATGTGCATGGCAAGTTTCCGGGAACGCCGGCGGCCTGGTCGGCCTGGGTCGCCGATGTCGCGGTCAACCGACGCACCGGCGAGGTGACGGTGACGCGGGTCACGGTGGGGCAGGATTCCGGGTTGATGATCAATCCCGATGGCGTGCGCCATCAGATCCACGGCAATGTCATCCAGTCCGTCAGCCGGGTCCTCAAGGAAAAGGTGAGCTTCACCGAAACGGCGGTGGAAAGCGCCGAATGGGGCGGCTATCCGATCCTCACCTTCGAGGAGGTGCCCGATATCGACGTCCTGATGGTGCCGCGTCCGCACGAGCCGCCGTTGGGCGTCGGCGAATCCGCCTCCGTGCCGAGCGCGGCGGCGATCGTCAATGCCGTCTATGACGCGACCGGCCTGCGTTTTCGCGAATTGCCGTTGACGCCGGATCGAATCCTCGCCGGCCTCGAAGGCCGGTCGGAAAAGGAGGACGGAAAGGCCGGACAGGCGGGGCGCAAACGGCGCCGCTGGCTCGGCGGTTTCGGGCTGGCCGGCCTTGCGGGCATCGCGGCCTGCGGGCTGGCGACGCTCTCGCCGCTGCGCCCGTCCGTTGCCGCGATAGAGCGGCCGGACCCGGCATCGTTCGGTGCGGCGGCCATCGAGCGCGGCCGGCTCGTGGCTGCCGCCGGCGCCTGCGATGCCTGTCACGCCGGAGCCGGGGGCCAGCCTCTGGCGGGCGGACGGGCGTTTACGACGCCGTTCGGAACGGTATTCGCCGCCAATATTTCGCCTGACGAAAGCCATGGCATCGGCAACTGGTCCTATCCGGCCTTCGTCCGGGCGATGCGCGAAGGCATCAGCCGAAACGGGACGCATCTTTATCCCGTTCATCCATATACGTCCTTCGTGAACGTATCCGAGGGCGATCTCCAGGATCTCTATGCCTATCTCATGGCCTCACCAGCCGCGAAAAGCCCGGCGCCGCCGGCCCGGATGACGCCTCCCTTCAACATGCGTGGCCTGATGGCCGGCTGGAATGCGCTGTTTCTCGGCTCGAACGCCATTGCCTACGACCCCGCCAAGGGCGAGGCGTGGAATCGCGGCGCCTATCTGGTCGAAGGGCTCGGACATTGTTCGGCCTGCCATACGCAACGCAACCGCTTCGGAGCGGAAAAGTCCGGCGCGGCGCACCTGTCGGGCGGTCTTGCCGACGGCTGGGAAGCGCCCGCGCTCGGACATGCCGCGAAAGGCCCTGTCGCCTGGACGCAAACGGCTTTCTTCGACTATCTGCGAACCGGTCATTCCGCCGATCACGGCAGCGCCGGCGGGCCGATGGCAAAGGTCGTCGCTTCGCTTTCGGCATTGCCGGATGCCGATATCCAGGCGATGGCGACCTATCTGGCCAGTCTTTCGGGCACGCCCGCAGCCGCCGGCGGCATCGCCGAGCAACGACGCGCGGCGCTGGCCAGTGCGCAGGCGGCGGCATGGCCGGCGGCGCGCCTATCCCCACGCGGCGAGCGCCTGTTCGAAGGCGCCTGTTCGGCCTGCCATGGTCCCGACAGCCCGCTTGCCGATCTCGCGCTCAACACCAATCTGCATAGCGACCGGCCCGACAACCTGCTGCAGACCATTCTCGCGGGAGCGCCGGCCCCGGCAAGCCTTGCCCGCCGCAATCCCGGTGAAGTCATGGCGATGCCGGCCTTCGGCGATACGCTCTCGGATCGCCAGATCGAAGACCTCGCGCATTATCTGCGTGCGCGCTTTGCACCGGAAAAGCCGGCCTGGAGCGATGTTTCCAGCGTGCTATCCCATCTGCGGCAAACACCTTCCCCGACCGGCGGCCATTAGGCGGTATCCAGCCGGAAGGGGATTGCACGATGCCGCCTGTGAGTATTTTTGGGCAGGCGCAGACCGGGCTTGCAATCTCGGCCGGGATTGGTCCTATCTGGGGCATGGTGCGTTTCGCACCGGCTTCAGAGGGGATTATTCATGACGACCAGGATTCGCGTGGCTTTGGCCGCGCTGAGCTTTTCGGCTGCGGTGACCGCGTCGAGTTCCGTTTTCGCATGGGGATGCGCGGCGGTTTCCGACCAGGGGACATATGGCTACAGCTACTCCTATGCCGACGAGGACTCGGCGCGGGAGCGGGCCTTGAACGAATGCGCCAATCGGACGAGCGAAGACAGCGTCTGCGAGATCACCGAATGCGAGGAAGGCTCCTGATCGGGCGCGGATGATTTTTCGTTACATGAGGTCGTCGGGATGACGGCCGGGGCGGGGCTTGTAGACGGGGAAGCGCCAGGCAAAAAGCAGGGCGCCGCCCCGCACGGCAAAGGCCGCCCCGGCGCCGATCGCCGAGGCTGCCGGCAGCGGCACGCCGGCAACCGTCGCCGCCGTGAAGGCGGCGGCGCCGATGAGCGCGGCAGTGATATAGATTTCCGGCCGCAGCAGCACGGAAGGCTCGTTGGCCAGCAGGTCGCGCAGGATGCCGCCGAAGCTGGCGGTCAGCACGCCGGTGGTGATCGCCACGGTCGGCGAGCCGGTGGCGACGAAGCCCTTGGCCGCGCCCATCACGCAATAGGCGGACATGCCCATGGCATCCAGCCAGAGCAGCAGGCGATAGCGCGATTCGATGCGGTGCGCGCCGACGAAGACGACGAGCGCGGCGGCGACGCAGACGATCAGATAGGTGGGGTTCACCACCCAGAAAACCGGCGTGGCGCCGAGGACGACGTCGCGGAACGTGCCGCCGCCGATGCCGGTCGCCGCCGCCAGGAACAGGAAGCCGATGAGATCGAGCTGCTTGCGCGAAGCCGAAAGCGCCCCGGTGGCGGCAAACACCGCCACGCCGGTGTAATCCAGCAATTCCAGGATCGACACGTTTCCCTCCCTTGCCGGCCATGCAGCGCCCTGCATAGGGCGGATCGCTTGCCGGAGCCTTGCGTGGCGCGCGTCAGCCGCCCGAGCCGGTCGAGGCTTCCGGGGAGAGGAATTCGGGGTATTGCACATAATCCTTGAGCGTCCCCTTCGGCGTGGCGGCGGACAGGCGCAGGCCAGGCCCGCCGGCAGGCGAGGTTTCGGCCTCGGCGATGAAGATCACGCCGGCATTTTCGAGCGCGGCGCGCAGCGTCGCGCCGATCTCCGCCGGCATGTCCTCGCCATCCTCGAAGGCGGCAAGCGTGGCGGGCGCGACGGCGGCCTGCGCGGCGAACTCTTCCCGCTCGAGGCCGAGCATGGCGCGGGCGGCTCTGCATTGGGCTGGGGTCATGGGGCGCGCCTTTCTGTGTCTATACGCGGATACGGATGTCGAAGAAGGATTTCAGCGCATGCTCCTGCTCGATCGGCCCGAAATAGCACAGCGACATGTCGCCGGGATCGAAGGCGACGAGAATGTCATGGGCGCGGCTGAGATCGGCGGTGACATGCGCGCCGAATTCGGGCGTCAGCATGGTCGATTGCGTCATGAAGAACGACAGGGATTCACCCCAGAAGGCGGCCTGACCGCGCGCGCGTTCGATGACCGAGCGGTGCCTGTCTTCCGGCCGCAATCCGGCGATGGTGAGGGGAGCGATGCGAAATGAAACGAAGTAAGTCGAAAACGTCACCGTTCACTCCTTCAGCAGAACGCCTCGCGATCGCTGCCACGAAAGAAGTCACGACAGATCCGGCGTTGCATTGTGAAGTTATGGCGTCGAAGAACTTGCGCAATATGCAAAGCAGACTTGTGTGAAACATTTTTGGTGCGCAAGCGTTCCTTCCCCGGTGTCAAAAATTCGAAGGAGGATACCATGGACTGGAATCGTGTCGAAGGAAACTGGAAACAGGTTAAAGGCAAGATCAAGGAGCAGTGGGGCAAGCTGACTGACGACGATCTTGACCGCATCGACGGCAAGCGCGATCAGCTCGAAGGCAAGATCCAGGAACGCTACGGTCTCGCCAAGGATCGCGCCCGCCAGGATATCGACGACTGGTACGGCCGCCAGGACTGGTAAGGCCTGTCATCGAAAATGCGCCGCCTGCCCGGAGGGGTGGGCGGTTTTTCTTTGCCTGCACGCGGCGGACATGTCCCGGAACGATGCAAGCCCCGCACGCTTTTCCCGTCATTGTAACCATTACCTAACCACCGCACGCACTTCCAGCGTGCGTCCGGAAACGCTTGCTCGCTTTCGCGATTTTCCAAATACCCGGCACGTCGCCGGAAACAGGAGGAAGTCATGAAAAACATCAAGCTTGGATTGTTCCCGGTGTTGATCGCCGCCAGCCTCGTTCCGTTTTCTCTTGCGCAGGCGCGTGACGGGGTCGGCGTCGGTGTGTCGCTCGGCGGCGACCGGGGCGTGAATGCCGGGGTCGGCGTATCGCTGGGCGGACGTGATGGCGTCAATGCCGGGGTCGGCGCGTCGGTTGGCGGCGGGCGGGGCGTGAATGCCGATGTCGGCGCCAGTGTCGGCGGCAGCCAGGGCGTCAACGCGGGTGTCGGTGCCAATGTCGGTGGCAGCCAGGGCGTGAATGCGGGCGTCGGCGCCAGTGTTGGCGGCAGCCAGGGCGTCAATGCCGGTGTCGGCGCGTCGATCGGCAATGGTGTCAATGCCAATGTCGGCGCTTCGGTCGGCGGCAATGGCGGCACGGGCCTTGGTCTCGGCCTCGGCCTTGGCGGCACCGGCCGCACAGGCGGCGGCACCGGTGGCGGTACACCCGGCGGCGGCTCCACCGGTCCGGGGGGCAATTCCGGCACCGGTGGCGATACGCCGACCGCGACCGGCCCCGGCGATGACGGCGGCAAGGTATCACCGCGCACACCGCCCACCCGCAGCTTCAACCGCCTGTCGGCGAGCGACCAGCGCAAGCTGAAGGTGCGCTGCCGCGACATCGCCAGCTCCGGCAATTACGACGCGCAACTGGTGATGCTCTGCAAGATGCTGCAGGCCAGCCGATAAACCATGCCCGGCCGCATCCGGAAACGGGTGCGGCCTAAAGCAGGATCTTGCGCAGCTCGGCTTGCGTAGATTGCAGCGCCGGAAGGTAGCGCGCCACCAAGTCGCCGACACTGGCCTCGGCGGCGGCGAGGCCGAGATTGAGGGCGGCGATCGCGCGGCCGCGGGAGGTGAACAGCGGCACCGCGATGGAGCGCAGGCCGATTTCCACCTCCTGGTCGTTGATCGCATAGCCCTTCGTCCGGACATCGGCGAGGATCGTCATCAGGGCGTCGAGATCGGTCACGGTGTTTTCGGTGCGGGGTGCGCGATCGGCCTTTTCCAACTGCCGGCGGGCATCCTCGGGAGCGAGCGCCGCTAGCAGGATGCGGCCCATAGAAGTACAGAAAGCCGGCAGGCGAGAGCCAGGCATCAGGTTGATCGACATCACTCGCCGTTGAGCGGCGCGCGCGACATAGACGATCTCGCTTTCGTCGAGGATCGACACCGACGTGCTCTGGCCGACCTCTTCCGACAATGTATCGAGCCAGGGCTGGACCAGGCGCGGCAGCGGCATGGCCGCCAGGCAGCCGGTGCCGAGACGCAGCACCCGCGGCGTCACCGTGAAATACTTGCCGTCGTAATCGGCATAGCCCAGCTCGGCCAGCGTCAGCAGGCAGCGGCGCGCGGTGGCGCGGTCGAGGCCGGTGATGGCGGCCGCGTCGGCGATGCTGAGGCGTGGATGCTCGGCCGTGAACGCCTCGATCACCTTCAAACCCTTGGCAAGGCCGCCCATCAGGTCGCGCTGTTGCGTCATGTCTCTGTCTCCAGATCATCTTCGCGTTGAAAAATCGGTGCGTTCGGCTTCAAGGCAGGATCTTTCGTGCGATAATCGAACAAAGTGACGATATCGCACAATTCGATTGCGGTCCAGTCGAGCCTTGGCTTAGATCCGCGCCCAAGGGGCTTTCGAAGGAGGTTCGGATGGACAAGAGACTGGAGAGCGCACACGCAGCGGTCGCCGAGATCGGCGATGGCGCCACGGTCATGATCGGCGGGTTCGGCGGCGCGGGTGCGCCGATCGAACTGATCCACGCGCTGATCGACAAGGGATCGCGCGAACTGACGGTGATCAACAACAATGCCGGCAACGGCCATATCGGCATCGCCGCGATGATCGATGCCGGGCGCGTCGCCAAGATGATCTGCTCCTTCCCGCGTTCGTCCGATCCGCGCGCCTTCACCGAGGCCTATCTCGCCGGCAAGATCGCGCTGGAACTGGTGCCGCAGGGAACGCTGGCCGAGCGCATTCGCGCCGGCGGCGCCGGCATTCCCGCCTTCTACACGCCGACCGCCTATGGCACGGAGCTGGCAGAGGGCAAGCCGGTCGCCGAATTCGATGGCCGCATGTATGTGCAGGAGCGCTGGCTGAAGGCCGATTTCGCGCTGATCAAGGCGCAGCTCGGCGATATCAACGGCAACCTCACCTACAACAAGGCGGCGCGCAATTTCAATCCGCTGATGTGCATGGCGGCGGCGCGCACGGTGGCGCAGGTTACCCGCATCGTTCCCCTGGGGGGCATCGATCCCGAGCATGTGGTGACGCCCGGCATCTTCGTCGACGGTGTCGTCGAAATTCCCGATCCGCAACAGGAAGAAGCCCTCATCCGCGCCGGAGTGACCTATCCATGAGCATCGATACCCGCGAGGACATCAAGCTTTCCAACGCCCAGATCGCCTGGCGCGCCGCGCAGGACATCCATGACGGCGCCTATGTCAATCTTGGCATCGGCTTTCCGGAAATGGTGGCGCGCTACCAGCCGGCCGGGCGGCAGGCGATCTTCCACACCGAGAACGGCATCCTCGATTTCGGCGAGGCGCCGAAGCCCGGCGAAGAGGATTGGGATCTGATCAACGCCGGCAAGAAGGCGGTGACGCTGAAGCCGGGTTCGGCCTTCTTCCACCATGCCGACAGTTTCGCCATGGTGCGCGGCGGTCATCTCGACATGGCGATCCTCGGCGCCTATCAGGTGGCCGAGAACGGCGACATCGCCAACTGGCGCGTCGGCTCCAAGGGCGTGCCGGCGGTGGGTGGGGCGATGGATCTCGTGCACGGCGCCAAACAGGTGGTGGTCATCACCGAACATGTCACCAAGAACGGCGAACCGAAGCTGGTGGAGCGCTGCAGCTTCCCGCTGACCGGGGCCAATTGCATCACCCGCGTCTATACCAGCCATGCTGTCATCGATATCGTCGAGCGCCGCTTTGTGCTGCGCGAAAAACTGGCCGCCATGACGCTGGACGAATTACAGGACATGACCGGCGCCCGCCTGCATCTCGACGGCCCTGTCGCCGATCTCGTGGTGCCGGCGCTGACGGCGTAGCCGTCGCCAGCGGGCTCGATCCCATGCCGGCCTTTCTATCGAATGCCGGAAAGCAATGCCACGAGTTCGCCCTGGCGGTGGGTTCCTGTCTTGGCGAAGATCGCCTTCAAGTGTGAGCGCGCCGTATCCTTTGAGATGGCGAGGAGCTTGGCCGCATCGTCAAGCGACCGCCCGCTGGCAAGAAGCGAGGCGACATGCGCCTCCGCCTGCGTCAGGTCGAAGGTCTGCATCAGGATCGTCCGATCGGCGATGGCTGGCGGCGCGATCTCCCTGATGCTGACAAGGATGGACGCACCGAAGAAAGAACACCGCACGACCGGATGCAGCTTTGAAAAGCGCAACAGGAGCGAATGCTTGTTGATGCGCGGCACGATGACGAAGCCGCCGTCATGCACCATGTCCACACAGGTCTGCAAAGCCGATGCGAACTGCGCGGCGGCGCGTTTGTCCTCGATGACGATTCGCCGGTTGCGGATGTCGAAGTCGCGGTCGAGCAGCTTTTCGGCATTCATATTCCAGTCGAGGATCCTGCCGTCGTCCGTCATGCAGACTGCGGCATGCGACAGGCTTTCGAGCGCGGAAAGGGTCGCGCTGATCGTCTCCTTCTGCATTCCGTCGAGCAGCCTGCCGAGATGGCTTAAGGTCGGCTGCAGGCCTTCGAAAGTCGCCTTGTCGTCGGTTGTGAATTTCTTCCCGCCGGTGCCGCGCTGCACGGCGAGGCAATAGAAGTTTTCGCCGCTATGAAAATCGGCGCCCATCCACCAGGTGAAGCCGGCCTGCGGCAGGAGTTCATTGAAGAAGGGAGAGGTTCTGATATCGTCCGGTGTCACCACGTCGTCGTCTATCAGCACCTGGCCTTGGCGCAAGCGGGACAGCCCTCTTCGCCGCGGGTCGAGCGCCTCCCAGCCATCCTTGAAATAGGCTTCGAACGGCTCCGCCAGATCCCTGTTGACCAGCCATCCCAATTTTGGATTGGGAGACAGAATGCAAGCGCCGATCCCATCCATGGCTGCTCCCAGTTGCCCGAGAGCATCGCTCCATCGCGACGGTTCGATCGCAGCCTCGCACAAAGCCGAGGCAGCCAGCGCGAGCGGTTGTGTCTTCATCCTAAGGGCCCCCATCCCGTGCAAATCATAACGCAGGATGAAGGCCTTCACAACGCTTGCGGGTCAGCCGAACAGGGGCTTCCCGGACGGTTTGGGCGTTCCCGAACGTTCTAGCTCGCCGGGCGAAAGGGCCTTGCGAGCGAGGCGGGGAAATGCAGCGCCAGGATCTGCCGGTTGCGGGAGATGACGACCAGCACGACGATGGTGGCGATATAGGGCAGAGCGGAGAGCAGTTCCGAGGGAACGGCGAGGCCGAGCGCCTGCCCCTGCAATTGCAGGATGGTCATGCCGCCGAACAGCCAGGCGCCGAGCAGCACGCGCAGCGGTCGCCAGGTGGCGAAGACCACCAGCGCCAGCGCGATCCAGCCCTTGCCCGCCGTCATGTTTTCCACCCAGAGCGGCGTATAGGCGACCGAGAGATAGGCCCCTGCAAGTCCCGCCATCAGCCCGCCGAACATCACCGAGAGATAACGGATGCGGATCACCGGATAGCCGATGGCATGCGCCGTCTCAGGCGATTCGCCCGTGGTGCGCAGGATGAGGCCCGCTTTGGTTCGATAGAGGAACCAGGTGATGAGGCCGAACAGCAGCAGCGCCAGATAGACCATGGGGTCGAAGCGAAAGAACATCGGCCCGACGACGGGGATGTCGGACAGGCCTGGAATTCGAATACGCTTCAGGGCATCGATGGGGGCGGAGCCGAAGCCGCGACCGAGAAAGGCCGAGACGCCGGAGCCGAAGATGGCAAGCGCCAGCCCGGCCGCATATTGATTGGTGAGGAAGGTCAGCGCCAGCACGCCGAACAGCAGCGAGGCGACGACCCCGGCCAGCGCCCCACAGAGGATGGCGACCGGCATCGGCAGGCCGGCGATGACCGCCCAGAAGGCGAAGGCCGCGCCCATCAGCATCATGCCTTCGATGCCGAGATTGAGGACGCCGGATTTTTCGACCACGAGTTCGCCAAGCGCTGCATAGATCAGCGGCGTGGCGGCAATGATCGTGCCGGTGAAGATGGCGATGAACAGATCCATTACGCGTGCTCCGGAATGCGGCGAAGCCGGTAGAAGATGAAGAAATCGGCAGCCAGCAGCAGGAAAAGCAGGATGCCCTGGAAGATACGGGTCAGCGAGGCGGAAAGGCCGAGGGTCATCTGCACGCTTTCGCCGCCGAGAAACAGCAGCGACATCAGGAGGCCGCCGAGCACGATGCCGAAGGCATTCAGCCGGCCGATGAAGGCGACGATGATCGCGGCAAAACCATAGCCCGGCGAAATCTGCGGCGACAATTGCCCGAGCGGCCCGGACAGTTCCGCCATGCCGGCGATGCCGGCAGCGGCCCCGCCGGCGAGCAGCCCGATCCACACGGCGGAGGACTCGGCAAAGCCGGCGTAACGCGCCGCCAAGGGGGCCGCGCCGCTGACCGACATCTTGTAGCCGAGGAAGCTGCGATCGGTGAACAGCCACATGGCGAAGACGGCGACGACGGTGATGAAGACGGAGCCGTTGAGACGATAGGCATAATCGAAAGGCTCGAACATCGCCGTCGCCGGCAAGAGCGCCGTCTGCGGATAGTTGAAGCCAGCCGGATCGCGCCAGGGGCCATGCACCAGCCAGGAGAGGAACAGTGTCGCGATATAGGTCAGCATCAGCGTGACCAGGATCTCGTTGGTGCTCATGCGGGTGCGCAGGAAGGCGGGGATCGCCGCCCAGGCCATGCCCGCGAGCGCGCCGGCCAGCATCATCAACGGCAGCAGCAGCCGGCTTTCGGGATCGGGATAGAACAGGCCGACGCCGCAGGCGGCGATGGCGCCGATGACGAGCTGCCCCTCCGCACCGATATTCCAGACATTGGCGCGGAAACCGACCGCTAGCCCGCAGGCGATCAGGATCAGCGGTGAGGCCTTCAAAAGCAGTTCCGACAGGCCGTTGATCGAATTCAGCGGCGCGAGGAAGAAGGCGGAGAGCGTCGCTAAGGGATCGTAACCCAGGACGGCGAACAGGATCGAACCGACGATCAGCGTCAGCGCCGTCGCAATGATCGGGGCGGCGACGCGCATGGTCGCCGAAGGCTGTGGCCTCTGCTCAATTCTGAAGCGCAATGGCGTCTCTCCCCATGCTGATTTCGCCGCGTTCGCTGCGCTCGGTGCGCGTCATCATCAAACCCACCTCCTCGCGGCTGGTGCGGCTGCGGGCGAGCGATTGCGACACCTGCCCCTGGCAGATGACGTAGAGCCGGTCGCAGATTTCGAACAATTCATCGAGTTCTTCCGAGATGACCAGAACGGCAGCACCAGCGCGGGAAAGATCGATGATCGTCTGGCGGATGAAGGCCGCCGCGCCGACATCGACGCCCCAGGTCGGCTGCGCAACGAGGAAGAGTTTCGGGGCCAGCTCGATCTCGCGGCCGACGATGAATTTCTGCAGGTTGCCGCCAGACAGGCTCTGGGCGGTGGATTGCGGCCCGTTGGCCTTGACCTTGAAACGCTCGATGATGCCTTTTGCGAAATTGCTGGCGCGGCTGCGGTCGACGAGGCCGTGGCGGGTGAGGCCGGCGCGATGGGCGGTCAACACAGCGTTTTCCCAGAGCGCATGGGTCGGCACCGCGCCGCGCCCCAGCCGCTCCTCGGGCACGAAGGCGAGGCCGAGCTTGCGGCGCTCGCTGGCGTTCAGATGGCCGACCGGCTTGCCGTCGATGCGGATCGTTTCGCTCCGGCGCAATGTGCGCTCGCCGCTGAGCAGGGCGATCAGCTCCGCCTGCCCATTGCCGGAGACGCCGGCCAACCCAACGATCTCGCCGCCATGGACGGAAAGCGAGATGTCCTTCAAATCGACGCCATAGGTATCGGCAGGCGAGGCGGAGAGGGCGGCGACCGAAAGCACCGGTTTTTCGCCGGGGGTCGCCGGGCTCATATGCATTTCCGGCAGTTCGGTCCCGACCATGAGACGGGCAAGTTCGTGCGCGCTGGTTTCCTTGGGCCGCGCGGTCCCGGTGACGCGGCCGTTGCGCAGCACGGTGGCGCTGTCGCAGAGCGCCTGCACCTCGTCCAGCTTATGACTGATATAGAGGATGGAACAGCCTTCGGCGGCGAGCTGGCGTAGCGTGCCGAACAGCTTTTGCACCGCCTGCGGCGTCAGCACCGAAGTCGGCTCGTCGAGGATCAGCAGTTTGGGGGTCTGCAGGAGACAGCGGACGATTTCGACGCGCTGGCGCTCGCCGACCGAGAGATCATGGACGCGCCGCTGCGGATCGATCGGCATGCCGTAGCGGTTGGAAAGTTCCGAGATCTGCCGTGACAGTCCGGCGAGATCGAAGCTGCCGGCGACCGACAAAGCGATGTTTTCCACCACCGTCACCGACTCGAACAGGGCGAAATGCTGGTAGACCATCTCGATGCCGAGTGCGCGGGAGACGGCCGGTGTATGCGCCGGGATCGGCTTGCCGTCGCAAAGGATCTCGCCGGCATCGGCCTGCACCGCGCCGTAGATGATCTTCATCAGCGTCGATTTGCCGGCGCCGTTTTCGCCGAGCACGGCATGGATTTCCCCCGGCATGATCGACAGCGAGATATCGTCATTGGCGACGATGCCCGGATAGCGTTTGGTGATGGAGCGCAGTTCGAGGCGCGGTGTCATGGCCGGTCCTGAGGGTGCGGGGTGGAGCAGGGAAGGGCGACCGTCGGAGGGTGCCGACGGTTGCCTGTCATGCGAATGGCGCAATCACATATGGAACAAGGCGTTGCCACAATGCCCCTTCTCCCCTCGGGGGAGAAGGTCGCGGCAGCGGAATGAGGGAGATGCCGAAGGCAAGAACCACAAGGATTCCATGCGCTTCGCGCCCCCCTTATCCGACCCTTCGGGCCACCTCCTCCCCCGAGGGGAGAAGGGACTTTCGGAGCCGGCGTGCCTCATAAGCGATTGCCCGGGTCAATGCGGGCCGGTCAGCCGAGCTTGCCGATCATGCCCTTGACGAACCAGTTCATGCCGCGAATGTCGGCATCGGCCAGAACCGCGCCGCTGGCGACCTTGACGTTGCCGTCCTGGTCCTTCAACTCGCCGGCGTAAGGATGAACCTTGCCGGAGCCGATATCGGCCTCGAGCTGCTTGAGCTTGGCGACCACATCGGCCGGGATCTGCTCGTTATAGGGCGCCATCTTCACGACGCCGCCGGCCAGGCCGTCCCAGCGCGCTTCCGGCTTCCAGTTGCCGTCGACGACACCCTTGGCGGCGCGCAGATAGTCGCTCGACCAGTCGAGGGTGAAGGCGGTGAGGTGCTTGCCGGAGCCGAATTTCGACATGTCGCTGGCATAGCCGATCGACCAGGCGCCGCCTTCGCCGGCCACTTGCACACCGGTGGCCGTATCGGTCATCGAACAGATGACGTCGCAGCCCTGCGACAGCAGCGTGTTGGCGGCTTCCTTTTCCTTGCCCGGATCGAACCAGGAATTCAGGAACAGCGCATTGCAGGTGATATCGGGATTGACGCTCTGGGCGCCAAGCAGCAGGGCATTGGCCGGGCCGACGATATCGGGGATCGGGAAGCCGCCGATGAAGCCGATCTTGGCCGATTTGCTCATATGCGCGCCGGCAGCACCCGCGACATAACAGCCCTCGTAATACTTGGCCTCGAAGGTGCCGAGATTGGCGGTATGGACGATGCCCGAGCAATGCTCGAAGGCGACCTTGGGGAAGCGCGGCGCGACCTTCTGCAGCGGCGTGCCATGCGAGAAGGAGGTGCCGAAGATCAACTGGTTGCCGGAGGCGGCGAGCTCGCGGAATACGCGCTCGGCATCCTGCGGCATGAAGATGTTGTCGAGGACGGTGATCTCCACCTTGTCGCCGAACTCCTTCTTCACCGCCTCGACGGCAAGGCTGTGCTGCTTGGTCCAGCCGATTTCGGCAATCGGCGAGACATAGACCACGCCGATCTTCAGCGGCCCTTCGGCCCTTGCCGCACCGGCAAGGCCGCCGGTGGCGAGCGTTGCACCGGCAGCACCGGTATATTGCAGGAATTTGCGTCTGTTGAGATTAAGCATGTTCGATAACCCTCTGTTGGTCGATGCGCGCCCAGCTTTTTGCCGGGTCTACTTAGCGGCATGAACGTGGGTATGCACCCCCGTCCTGCCTTTTTCACCCGTCTTGTTTTTGGTCTGTATCTCCGGCGTCTGGCCGGCATTGAGCAAGTAAGGTTCCAGCGCCTCGCGCGGCGTCAGCTCGGGAAAGACCTGCCGGTCCATGATGTAGCCGCGCACCACCTGGCGGTGATGGGCATCGATCATGTCCATGGCCTGTTTCAGCCGGCCCTTTTCCAGAAGCTCGATCAGGCGCGCATGGTCGTCGAGCAGGTTGCAATAGTCGAAATCGGCGGTGATCAGCGCGCGCAGCAGCGTCGTGCGGCGCACGAGCTGGGCATGCATTTCCTGCATCACCTTGTTGCGGCTCAACCGCACGAAGACGGTGTGGAACTCGGCGCCGAGCACATCTGCCAACGCATGGTTGCCGCTGGCGACCGCCTGGCGCTGGCGCTCGACATGCTGGCGCAGCTCCGCCCAGCCGGCGGGGCCGAGGCGGTCCATTAGTTGGGCGGCGACGCCCTGCTCGACCAGCGTCAGCGCGTCATAAATCTCCATCGCATCCTGCATGGAGGGCCTGGCGACGAAGGCGCCGCGATTGCGCTCGATCTGCGCCAGCCCGTCATCGGCCACCCGGATGAGCGCCTGGCGGATGACGATGCGGGAGACGTTGAAGATCTCCGAAAGCTCGCGCTCGCCGAGCTTGCAGCCGGGCACCAGCCGGCGATCGAGGATCGCTCGTGTCAGGATGTCGGCAATGGCCTGGGAGCGGCTGCTCATGACATGGTCTCCCGCACGGGTCACTTGGTCCTTCGCCTTTCGGACGCCGGACATGCCCTTATCGGTAGCCAATCCGTTTTTGCTGTCAATCAAAATTCTTCTTTGGATATGCAAATTTTCATTGATTGATATCCAATCCTGTGTTTCCTGTAGAACAGGACGAGAGCTAGGTTCATGGGGAAGTGCTAGCCGAACGAAGGTGCGATGATCATGTCGGCCCTTTGCAGCGATCGTGTTCTTCTTGACGACTGGCATGTGGTGGCGGATCTCGCCAACCTGAGCCCGCAGGCGCCGTTTCGCACGCGCCTGCTCGGCGTCGACCTGACTATCCGATGTCGGCAAGGCGATATCAAGCAGGTGGTGCGCAACGATAACGGGCAAAATGTCCGCGCCACCGAGCGTTACGGCTTTCTCTGGGCCTGCCTTGGCAGCCCGGCGCGCGACATCGTCGCTGTGCCGGAGGCGCTGGAGGACGACCGCCATTTCGTGACCGGCGGCTCGATCGCGGTGCGCGTTTCGGGCCTGCGGGCAGTCGAAAACTTTCTCGACATGGGCCATTTCCCCTTCGTGCATACCGGCTGGCTCGGCGACGAGCCGCATACGGAAGTCGCGCCCTACAAGGTGGAGCTGACGCCGGATGACGAGTTGGTCGCCAGCGAATGCAAGTTCTACCAGCCGATTGCCTCGCCGACCGCCAAGGAAGGCTTCATCGTCGAATATATCTACAAGGTGATCCGGCCCTATACGGTTGCGCTCTACAAGAGCAATCCCGTGCAGAAGGACAGGCTCGACGTCATCACGCTGTTCGTGCAGCCGGTGGACGAGGACAATTGCATCGCCCATCCCTTTCTCTGCTATCTCAAGGACGGTATCGACGCTGCGACGGTGCGCGCCTTCATGCAGCTCATCTTCGCGCAGGACAAGCCGATCCTCGAAAACCAGGTGCCGAAGCGTCTGCCGCTCGATCCCCGCGCCGAGACCCCGATCCGCGCCGATGCCGTCGCCGTGCTCTACCGGCGCTGGCTGCGCGACAAATCGGTGACCTACGGCGCGATCCCCGCGCGTTCGTGAGGCACCGGGAAGACCTTAAGGAGACCTAAAAGCCATGACTTCGACCAAATGCACTGACAAGGTGATCCTCGACCTGTGGCATCCGCTGGCGGCGCTGTCGGAAGTGCCGGCCGGCACGGTTTTCGACACCGTGCTGCTGGAGGAGCGCCTGAGCTATGCGACCGATGGCGCGGGCGACGCCGCCGTCTGGCGCGACCGCCGCGACCTGCCCGAGGGCAGCCCGGTGGAGATTGCGACGCTTACCGATACGCTGCCGGTCAAGCTTGCCTATGGCTATATCTGGACGACGCTCAGCGACGCGCCGGCCGATCTCTTCCCCATTCCCGAATTTGCCGAAAACGATCGGCGCAAGCTGAATGCGGCGACGCTCGGCGTCAACATTTCCGCCCCGCGCGCCATCGAGAACTTTCTCGACATGGGGCATTTTCCGTATGTCCATACCGATATCCTCGGCGCCGAGCCGCATACGGAGGTCAAGGAATACGATGTCGAGATCTCGGTCGAGCGCGACGAGATTCTCGCCACCCGCTGCCGCTTCTTTCAACCGATGGCGTCGACAGCCTCGACCGGCGGCGCCGATGTCGATTACATCTACCGCGTACCGCATCCCTATTGCTCGGTGCTCTACAAATCCAGCCCGCTCGACGAGTCGCGGCTGGATGTCATCGCCGTCTTCCTGCAGCCGGTCGATCAGGAGCATATCCGCGCCCATATGATGCTCTGCGTCCTCGACGACACCAATGAGGACAAGGTCATCAAGCGCTTCCAGCAGACCATCTTCGGGCAGGACAAGCCGATCCTCGAAAACCAGTTCCCGAAACGCCTGCCGCTCGATCCGCGCGCCGAAACCCCGATCCGCGCCGACAAGTCGGCCATCGCCTATCGCCGCTGGCTCAGCCAGAAGGGCATCACCTACGGCGTCATCCCCGCCGCGACGTGATCGCCGCGCCCCCGTTCCAGTTCGGAGAGACCCATGCTCGATACCGCCAAGACCAGATGGCATCCCATTGCCGCGCTGCACGACCTGCCGCTGCGCCACGTCTTCCATGCGCAATTGCTCGGCCGCGAGTTCGCCGTCTGGCGGGCCGATGACGGCTTCGTCAACATCTGGGAAAACCGCTGCCTGCATCGCGGCGTGCGCCTGTCGATCGGCATCAATGACGGGCGCGAGCTGAAATGCCAGTATCACGGCTGGCGCTATTCGAACCGCACCGCCGGCTGCACCTATATCCCCGCCCATCCGGCCGATGCGCCTGCCCGCACCATCACCAACCGCACCTTCCCTGCCGTCACCCGCTACGGCCTCGTCTGGACGGCGGAGGAGCCGGAAGGCGAAGTGCCCGATATCGCCGGCCTGCCGGGCGAAGGCCTGCTCACCTTGCGCGGCCTGCCGGTCAACGCCCCCGCCGACCGTGTGGTCGCGGCGCTGAGAGACTATCGTTTCCAGCCAAGCGGACAACTTGACGGTGCGGATGCCACGGTCGAGGTCGATGGCCAAAGCGCCTTCTCTCTCTGTCTGCGCGCCCGCGCGGGCGAGGCGGAAACACTGGCCGTCTTCTTCGTGCAGCCGGTGGATTCCAACCGCTCGGTGATCCGCGGCGTGCTCGATGGCGCGCCCGACAGCGCGCGCCTTGCCGTGCTGCGCCATCACAATGCGCGGCTGTCGAAACTGCGCGAGCGCATCGAGCGCGAGGCGCTCGCTGTGCCCACCCCCGCGCCGCTGGTGCCGGAGATCGAACGCGTCTCGCCGGAACTGGCGGAAATGCCGGAGGAAACCGTCCATGGCCGCAAGGCGACGATCCGGGTGAGCGTCGCGCGCAAATGGGACGCGGCGGACGGCATTGCCGGTTTCGAGCTGCGGCCGTTGCGCGGGTTGTTGCCGACCTTCCAGCCCGGCGCCCATATCGACGTGCATCTGCCGAACGGCCTGATCCGCCAGTATTCGATCACCAACGGTCCCGGCGAAAGCGACCATTATGTCATCGGCGTCAAGCGCGAGGCGGCCTCGCAGGGCGGTTCGCTCTGTCTGCACGAGACGGTGCGCGAAGGCGATGTGCTGGCGATTTCCGAGCCCCGCAACAATTTCCCGCTGCGCCGCGATGCGGTGAAAACCGTCTTCATCGCCGGCGGCATCGGTATTACGCCGCTGCTTTCCATGGCGCAGGCGCTGGCCAACCAGCAGCTGGCCTTCGACCTGCATTACTTCGCCCAGAATGCCGGCCAGCTCGCCTTCCCGGAAAAGACCGCCGGCCTCGGCGCCGCGCTGAAGCCGCATCTCGGCCTCACCCCGGCCGAAACCGGCGCGCGGCTGGCCGAAATCCTCTCCGATTACCGGCCGGGCACGCATCTCTATCTCTGCGGCCCCGGGCCGATGCTGGAGGCGGCGCGGACCATCGCCGCCGAAAGAGGCTGGCCGGAGACGGCGGTGCATTTCGAATATTTCAAGAACACCAATGTCATCGACGACAGCTCCAGCTTCGAGGTGGCGCTGGCGCGCTCCTGCATGACGCTGACCGTTCCCTCCGGCAAGACCATCCTCGACGTGATGCGCGAGGCCGGCATCGACATGCCGTCCTCCTGCGAGCAGGGTGCCTGCGGCACCTGCATCGCAACCGTGATCGAAGGCGAACCCGACCATCAGGACGTCTATCTCAACGAGGCCGAGCGCCGCGCCGGCACCAAAATCATGACCTGCGTGTCGCGCGCCAAATCGGCCCGCCTCGTGCTCGATCTTTAAGAGGCTGACGATGATCACGCTCTACGACTACGAACTCTCCGGCAATTGCTACAAGATTCGCCTGCTGATGAGCATACTGGGCCTCGACTATACGGTGGTGCCGGTCGATTTCTATCCCGGACGCGAGCACAAGTCGGACTGGTTCCTGGCGATCAATCCGCTCGGCCAACTGCCGGTGATCGACGATGACGGTTTGGTGCTGCGCGATGCGCAGGCGATCCTCGTCTATCTCGCCGCAAAATATGACGCCGGCAATAGCTGGTATCCGCGCGAAAACGCGGACCTGCTCGGCGAGATCGGCCAATGGATGGCCTTTGCCGATTCGATCACCGCCACGGCCTCGGCCGCCCGCCTGCATGACGCGCTGTTTTACGATCTCGACGCCGAGGCAGCGCGCGCCGGTGCCCACCGGCTGTTTCGCATCCTCGACGAACATCTGTGGTTCGGCGAGCAGGAGGGCCGCGACTGGCTGTGTTCCGCCGCCCATCCCACCGTCGCCGATATCGCCTGCTTCCCCTATGTCATGCTTTCGGAAGAGGGCGGCATTTCCCGGCAGGATTATCCGGCCATCCGCCGCTGGTGCGACCGGGTCAAGCGCATCAAGGGGTTCACCGTCATGTCTGGCGTCTTTCCCGCCGGCCCGGCGAAGGCGGCCTGAGGCGGTCTCGCGCCGGCGCCATCGTCCGGGGCTACAGGTTTCGAAGGATTTTCCAGACAATGGCGTGGATGTGATCAATTTTTTCTTTAGTCTATAGATTAGATAGACAATTATAAGGGCAACCAGAGGAGTTGCCATGTCCCAGACCCCGAAGAACCGCCTTGTCGGCATTGCCGGAAGCTTCAGCCGACCGTCCCGCACGCTCAGCCTCGTGCGCACGGTCGGCGAGCGCGCCGAGAATCTCTACGATTTCGACAGCGTCTATTACGACCTGCACGATCTCGGCCCGTCTCTCGGCGCGGCGCAATGGCGCAGCCAGCTCGATGCGCAGGCCGAGCGTGTGCTCGCCGATATCGTCGCCGCCGATCTTCTGGTCGTGGGCTCGCCGACCTACAAGGGATCCTATCCCGGCCTGTTCAAGCATCTCATCGACCTGATCGATCCCGCCGAACTGCGTGGCAAGCCGGTGGTGCTGACCGCCACCGGCGGCGGCGACCGCCATGCGCTGATCGTCGAGCATCAGTTGCGGCCGCTGTTCGGCTTCTTCGCCGCCCATGCGCTGCCGACCGCCGTCTATGCCTCGGATCGCGATTTCACCGACTATGCCGTCTCCTCGCCCGCCTTGTCGGCGCGCATCGACGATGTCGTCTCGGAGATCGGCATTCTGTTTCCGGCGTTGAGCCAAGCTCGGGTCGCCGCCGAATAATCCCCCGTCATCGATCTGCGCGGGCGTCCGCCTCGCATATGGCCAGCACGACAATGCGCGGCGCGAGGCACCAGGAAAGCCGCGCCCGCCGGCCCAGCGACGTCACGCCCTTTGCATTGGCAAGATCGACGGCGATATGCTCGTAGCCGAGGATCTGACGGTCGAGAGGGAAGCTTGCCTTGTACACCGCCTCCTTGGCCGAGAACAGCAGGCGGTCGGCGAGGGTGGGGTCGATGCCCCCGGTAACATCGCCTGGCGTTCGGACCACGGCGGCGATCTCTGGCGGCAACGGTTCGGCAGGTTCGACGTCGATCCCGATTGCGGCGATCCCGGCGGCAAGCGCGGCGACGGCCATCTGCTCGTCATGGGCAAGCGAACCGGAAAACCCCGCCGGCCATAGCGGCTCGCCGGAGGCGGCGCGGGGAATGACGGCCCCGGTGATGCCACGACTTGAAAAAAGCGTGCGGGCGGCGGATCGCGCCGCGCCGCTGGCCCGTCGCGCAGCCGGCTGGCGGGCGGAAATCGAGCGGGACTCTTCCGGCAGCAGCCGGTTTTCGTCGCCCGGCCGGATCAACCTGCAGGCAAGCGCGACGCCCGGCGGTGCCATCTCCGCCATGGCAATCGAAAGAGCGGCCTCCGCGGCAAGCGCGGAGGTCTCGTCTTGGAAGATCACGCCGCCTTGACCGGGCGGACGAAGCGGTGCAGCTTGGCCGGGTTGCCGCGCCACACCGAGTTCGGCTCCAGCACCTCGCCCTTCATCACGAAGCTGTCGAGATCGGCGATGGAATTGTCGCCCATGGTCACGCCGTAATGGACGAAGGCGGCCGGCCCGAGGGTGCAGCCGTTGCCGATGCGGATATAGTCCGACTTGAAGGCGCCTTCCTCCAGCGAATGCGCCTGGATGACGCAGTTTTCGTTCAGCGTCGCGTCGTCGCCGATCTCGACCAGCGAGCGTTCGGTCAGGTTGGCGCCGCCGTCATAGACGCGCCGTCCGACCTTGACGCCGAGCGCGCGCAGGATCATCGGGCGGAAGGGCGTGCCGGCGAACAGGCGGGTAATCGGCGAATCCGAAAGCTTCCAGTGGCGCTCGTGCTTCCAGAAGGCGACGTCGTAGATGGTGGTCATCTGCGGCTTGAGGCGGCCGAAGCCGAGGCTGGCCCGCTCCATGAAAACGTAGAAGGGAATGGTGATCGCCGCCGTCAGGACCACGGCCGTAAACAGCGCCACCTCGGCCCATTCGGTATAGTAGTTGAGCGCGCGGTCCCAGATCGCCAGCGTCGCGAACAGCATCGCCCATTGGGTGGCGAGGAACATCGCGGCGGTCGCGAGATTGTGGCGATTCTTGTGCGGCAGGCGGGCGCGGCGGTCCTCTTCGCTGACCCCCTGGATCAGCTCCTTGTCACGCTTGACCATGCGCGGGATTTCGAAGGGCGGCGAACCGAGCAGGCCGACATTTTCACGGATGGGTCCGTCGATCGGCACCATCACCTTGGTGCCGAGCAGCACGTTGTCGCCGGTGCGGCCGTCCGGCGGATAGAAGATGTTGTTGCCGAAGTAGTTGCGCTCGCCCACTTTCGTATGCTCCAGCCGGAAGGCGGAAGCCGACTTGTGGACGTTGATCATGAACAACCCGTCCGAGACCATCGTGCCGGTGCCGATTTCGCACAGCAGCGGATTGTCCTGCTGCTGGTTGCTGCCGAAGTTCGAGCCGGTCTGGACCACTTCGTTGAGGTTCCAGCCAAGCGCGCGGATGTAATGGACGATGGCCGAGCTGTCGCCGAACAGCAGGTTGACCAGCCGCACATTGGTGCAGACCTCGACGATCGACTGCAGCCAGAAATGGAAGCCGTAGAGCGAATAGGTCCTGCCGGGCTTCAGCACCAGGCGGAACAGGCGTGGCAGCACCAGCGCCGCCAGCATGGTCACGGCGATATAGCCGATCAGCGTGATCGTCGTGCCGACGGCGACGATGCCGATGCTTTCCTGGTAATCGTCGGAAACATCCTGCCAGTAGCTGTGGAACAGCAGCGGGAAGGGCGTGACGATGACGAACATGGTGATGAGCTGCACCGCTTCGTAGAGGATGCGGCGTGTCTTCGACAAGGTCACGCTCGGCACCTTGCAGTAATCGGCATTGGTGGGCACCGCCGGCGAGCCGTGCCAGTGGGCGTCGTCGGGAATATGCTGGCCGCGCTGCAGCGACGAGGCGTGGCCGAGCTGGGCGCGGTCGCCGATCGAGGTGTCGATGTCGAGCACGCAGCCGACGCCGACATGCGCCTCACGGCCGATGGTGATCGACCCGGTATGGATATAGCCGGCCTCGGCGCGATAGCCGAGGATCATCGATTCCTTGCGCAGGATCGAGTTCGCGCCGATGGAGATCAGATCGGTGCAGACCGGTATGGTGCGGCATTCGACGGCGGTGTTGCGGCCGAGCCGGGCGCCGAGCAGGCGCAGGTACAGGCTGTAAAGCGGGCTGCCGCGGAAGAGCACGACGGGCGCGGTGCGGATCAGCGTCTGCACCACCCAGAAACGATAGTAGCGCAGGCCCCAGATGGGGAAGGATTCCGGCTTCCAGCGGCCGACCAGCAGCCATTTCATCGCCACCGCGAAACCGGACATGCCGAAGAAGGTCAGGGCCGAAAGCGCTACGCAGCGCAGATAGAGGTTCACCGGCTCGTCCAGCGCGTCATAGACCCAGTTGAGGCCCTTGTTGAACAGCCAGAGGCTGACATAGCTGTAAAGCGCATAGAACAGCGCCTGCGCCGCGCCGCAGCTCCAATAGGCGAGCGACGAGGCGCGATGGGTGAGCATCGGCTCCTCGACCGCCTCCGCCACCTCCTCGGGACCGCGCAGATGCCGGGCAAGGCCGGCGACGGTCGGGAACAGATAGATGTCGCGCATGGACGCGGTCGCCCACTCCTTGCGGGTGCGCAACCTGGCGCAGAAGCGGGCCATCAGCAGCGAATTGGCGCCGAGATCGTCGAAGAAATGATCCTCGACATAGATGTCGTCCATCTTCAGCACGTCACGCAAGGCGTCGGTCAGGAAATGCTCGTCGTCGGTGGAAGGCAAGACCTCCTTGCGCTCGGCGCCGAGCCTGAGGCTGGTCGGTTTCGGCAGCTTGCGGGTGTCGACCTTGTCGGAGACGGTCATCGGCAGTGCCGGCAGCTCTTCCAGATAGGACGGCACCATGTAGTCCGGCAGGCGGCGCTTCAGCTCGCCCGCGAGATCGGCGCGGGCAATCGCGGCCATCCCGGACTTCAGCGCGTAATACCCGACGAGTTCGACGCGGCCCGGCTCGATTTCCCAGGTGGTGACGGCGGCTTGCGCGATGCCCGGCTGGTCGAGCAGCACGGCCTCGATCTCGCCGAGCTCGATGCGGTAGCCGCGGATCTTCACCTGCGTGTCGATGCGGCCGTGATATTCGATCTCACCCTCGGCATTGATGCGGGCGAGATCGCCGGTGCGATAGATGCGGTGCGAGGGATTGTTGGGCAGGCCGATGAAATCATGGATGAATTTCTGGGCCGTCAGATCCTCGCGGTTGAGATAGCCGGCGGCAAGGCCGATGCCGGCGATGCCGAGCTCGCCGAGTTCGCCCGGCGCGACCAGCCTGGGCTCGTCGGCGTCGAGGATGGCGATGGAATAGGTAGGCAGCGGCGCGCCGATGGTCACGGGGCGGTCGGGCGTCAGATAGCCCATCGTGGCGGTGACGGTCGCTTCCGTCGGGCCGTAGGTGTTGAGGATCTGGCGGCCGGGCTTCGACCAGCGGGTGACGAGATTGTGCGGGCAGGCCTCGCCGCCGACCAGGATGGCGCGCAGGCTCGGCACGTCGCTTTCGATGGAAGAGAGCAGCGTCGGCGAGCAGGCCATGCAGGTGATGGCGTTGGCGCGCAGGAAATCGGCCAGTTCCTCGCCGACCAGCGTCAGCTTGCCCGGCGCGGGTACGACGGTGGCGCCTGCGGCGAAAGGCACCCAGATCTCTTCCGTCGAGAAATCGAAGGCAATGGTCATGCCCTGATAGACGCGGTCGCCGGGGCGGTATCCATAGGCGTCAGCCGCGACGCGCACGAAATTGCAGATGCTCTGGTGGCGCACCGCCACGCCCTTCGGCTTGCCGGTGGTGCCCGAGGTATAAAGAATGTAGCAGATGTCGTCGGTGGAGGCGGCGATATCGAGCGGGGCGCCGGACAGGGCGGCAACCTCGGCACTGGCGCTGTCGATCACCACATGCGGCACCGAAAGCCCTGCTGCGCGCTCGGCATAACCGGGCACGGTGACGACCAGCGACACGCCGGCATCCTCGACGATCAGCGCCATGCGCTCCTGCGGGAAGGCGGGCGCCAGCGGCACGAAGGCGGCCCCGGCCTTCATCACGGCGAGGATGGCGATGTAGGTCTCGGCGGCGCGGTCGAGAAGCAGCGCCACGCGGTCGCCGGGCTTGACGCCGCGTTGCGCGAGCAGCCGGGCGAAACGGTTCGCCTGCGCATCCATTTCGGCATAGGTCCAGTGACGGCCGCCATCGATGACGGCGGTGGAGGGGCCGAAGCTCTGCGCAAGCCCCTCGAAGACGCGGGACAGCCGCTCGCCGGGACGCCCGGCCCTGTCGAAATCCCTGCCTGTCAGCACCGGCGGGTGCGCGGGAGAGGGGGAGATGTCGTCTGCTGCGCGCCCGATGTCGACCGAGTCGTCGTCGGCCTCGGCAAGAGCGCCCGAATGTGCTGCCGTATCCATTGCCATGCTTTCCAAAAAAATTCGCCGAGCGGGGCGAATCGCACGCCCGCCGCGCCGGCGCATCGCCGTCTTCGGGCGAGCTTTGATCCTGTCTCTTGGCGGGATTGTGACGGAAATCCGCATTGCGCAACCAGGAGGGGGCGAAATTCACGCTTTTATTTGCGCTCGTGCGATTTTGACACAGGCGAGGAATGCCGGCGCGCCCGGTGCATGGGTCGCCGCATCGAGGCGCGACGGCTCGCCGGGCCGGCCGCTCGGGATGCCCGGTCCGCCTGCGGTGACAGCTTCCGGACATCATCCGGCGAAAATGGCCTCCGACATGTAACTTTGCCGGCGATATTTGCATCCGGCAGTAGTTGTCGTGTTGACAAGTTTTATAAGGAAAGCTCTACTGCCTTCTATTCTATAGGCGCATGAACGGTGTCGATGGAGGGCGACGTGACGAAGTATCTCACCGCGAAATGGGGTGCCCTTGCGGCGCTGGTCTCCTCGTCCTTTCTCCTGCACGGCTGTCAGACCGAGGCCGGTCGGCCGACCATTTGTGCCTCCGGCAGCCAATCCGCCCAATGCAAGGTTTCGAAGAAGAATTCTGCTGCGGCTCATGCAATGCATAGAGCTTCCGCCCGTCATTACTGATCCTTGAATGCTGACGATCACCGTCGAAACGCTCCGCGCCACCGCAGCGGGTTCCGATTTCGCGCGCGGTGTTGCGACCCATGTGCTGGCCGCGTGCGAAGACATTCACCGGACGCCGTTGATCTCGATCGAGAAGGAGGCCGGGCGCGATGTGATGCTGCCGACCGCGCGACGGTTGTTTTCGCGGGTGACCACGCTTGCCATCAGCGATTGCCTGGCAGGCGGCATGAAGAACCGATTGCGCGGCGGGCGGGAGATCCTGGCCGCCACCGGCTTTCCCGACTGGAATCCCGGCCATTTTCTCGATACGGCGGAGATGATGACCGCCGTGGCGCTGGGATATGGCTGGTTCGGTGCGGTCATGACGGCTGCCGACCGGAAGAGGGTGCGCGAGGCGCTCATCGACAAGGGTCTGCGGCCCGGCCTTGCCGCCATCGAGGCCGACGCCTTCTGGGTGACGGCGCGGCACAACTGGAACACCGTCTGCTGCGGGGGGATGATTGTCGCGGCGCTGGCCCTGCGGCAGGAAGCGCCGGCGCTGTGCGACGCCGTTCTGGACCACTGCCGGCCGGCCATGGCGGCCGGGCTTTCGGCCTATGGCACGGATGGCGGCTATCCCGAGGGACCATCCTATTGGGAATTCGCCACGCGTTATGCCGCGCTCGCCCATGCCGCGCTGCTGGAGGCCGGCCTGATCGAGCAAGTGCCGCCGGCCCTGGCGGGAAGCTGGCGCTTTTCCCGCGACATGACCGCGCCCTCCGGCGAAGTCTTCGATTGCGGCGATACCGATGCGCGGGTGCCGCGCTCGCCGGTGCTCGGCTGGCTGGCGCGCATTTCCGGCGATGCCGAGGCCGCCGTCTGGCAACGCGTGGCGCCGGGCGAGCCCTCCGCCCTCGATCTTCTCTGGTGCGGCGCCGACGCCGCTCCCAAGGGAATGCCGTCCTTGGCTTTTTCCCCTTCTCCCCTTGGAGGAGAAGGTCCGGGCAACGGGATGAGGGGGGTGCCGCAGGCACAAAATTCCGGGAATTCGCTCGTCTCATCCGGCCTCTCATGCCGGGAAGGCGAACCACGGATTTCACCTGCCCCGCGGCCGAATGAGGGAAGAAGGGAAAGTGCGAAGACGGCCTATGCCGATAGGGGTGCTGCCCCGTATGTTCACGCTTATGAACCGGCTGGCATGGCGGTGTTGCGCTGCGGCCGGGGCTGGGCGGGTCTCAAGGGCGGGGGCAACGCGGCCAACCATGCCCATCTCGATCTCGGCGTCTTCCTCTATGAAATCGACGGCATCCGCTTTGCCAGCGATCTCGGGCGCGAAAACTATGCCGTACCGGGATATTTCGACCCGAAAAGACGCTTCTCCTATTTTCGCACCCGGACGGAAGCGCATGGCACGCTGCGGTTCGGCGATCGCGAGCAAACGCTGGCGATGCGCGGTCGCCTGCTCGGCACGGCGGCGCGACCGGAAAGGCTTGGCGTCGCCTATGCGCTGGAGGATGCCGGCGGCGTGGCCTGGCGGCGCGGGCTGCAATTGCGCGACGACGGCCGGCTGGCGGTCGTCGACGAGGTGGAGGCGCGGGAGCGCCTCACATGGCAGGTCTATACCCTGGCGCAGGTGACGATTGCCGGGCGGAAGGCGATGTTGCGGCGCGGCGGCGTCAGCGTGTCGGCCGCCATCGTCGAACCGGAGGAGGAGGCGTGGCAGTCAGCACCCACCTGTTCGCCGCCGGGTGAAAGCGACAATTCCGCCTACACCCGCCTGTGGTTCGAGACGCAGCATCCGGGCCGGCTGCGGGTGGATTTTTCGCCCGAGGGGGCGGGGGAGGCGGGCGCCATCGCGCCCATCGCCGAATGGGGGCTTTCGATGCCGGCGGGAGGTTAAGGCGATGAAGCTTTTCGATTGGATCGCGGAGCGGCGGCGCGGCAAACCGCCACCGGAGGGGGAAGCGCCGCCGACCCTGCATATCTATGCCTCGCAGCCGGCGGTCACCACCATGCTGGTGACGCTGATCGGCGTCGAGGAGGCCCATATCGACGGCATCATCACCGCGACCACGGCGAAATTCGGCAGCAGACATCGCATCGTCTATGTCACCGACAGCCTCGATTTCATGCGGTTCCGCCATCGCAACGCCCTTTTCGAATATCTGCCCTCGATCCTGGAGCAGACCCTGCACGCCGCCGAAATGCCGTGGGATTCCTACATGGCACGGCGCTGGCAATTGCTGCTCTCCAAATGGAAGCCGCTGCATATCTTCAGCTACGGTCAGAATATCGATACTTTCCTGGCGGCCGCGCCGCGACTGGCGACGGGTGGCGGATGAGCCTTGTCCTCGATATCGTCTTCGTCGCCGATGTCCGTTTCGAAGGCGGCACCTCCACGGCATTGGCAACCGAAATCATCGCCGCCGCCCGCGCCGGCCTGCGCACCGGGCTGCTGGCGGTCAAGGGGCCGCTGCTCGGCCTGCCTTTTCCCATGCATCCCGATCTGCGTCGGCTGATCGACCACGGTTTTACCGAACGCATCGACCCTGACATGCCGGTCAGGGCCGGCATGGTGCAGATCCACCATCCGACGATCATCGAGAACCGGCCGGACCGGCGCATCGCCATCACCTGCGACGTGCTGTTGATCGTGCTGCACCATCCGCTCTACGACGCCGCCAAACGCAGGCAATACGATCTCGAGCGCGTGGTGCGCCATGCGCAGGAGGCTTTCGGACGAATGCCGGTGCTCGCCCCCGTCAGCTCCGTCGTTCGCCACAGCCTGACCTGGACGCTGCCGCCTGACACCTCCGTGCTGGAAGAGGATTGGCCGAACCTGATCGACACCGACGACTGGCCGCGCCGGCCGGATCGCCCGGTGGGTTCTCCCATCGTCATCGGCCGCCATTCGCGCCCCGATCCGCTGAAATGGCCGTCGCGCGAGGAGGTGGGGCAGGTCTATCCGGTCGATGGCAAGCGTTATCGCATCCGTATCCTCGGCGCCGGCGATTATCTCGCGGCGAAATACGGCACTGTGCCGCACAATTGGGACATGCTGCCCTTCGCCTGGGAGGGTATCGCCGATTTCCTGGCGACGCTGGATTTTTACGTCTATTTCCACGATCCCGCCTGGTCGGAAGCGTTTGGGCGCACGATCCTGGAGGCGCTGGCCGTCGGGCTGGTGGTGGTCCTGCCGCCGCATTTCGAGCCGCTGTTCGGGGAGGCCGCGGTCTATACCGTCTCGGCCCATGTCGAGCGGGTCATCAACCGCTTCATCGACGATCCTGCGTTGTTTCGCGAGCAGGGGGAGCGGGCGCGAAAATTCGTCGAGACGCAGCATGGCGCCAGCCTTTATTCCGTCCGCATCGCGCGGGTGATGGCGCTGCTGGCGGAAACGCCCGCGCATGACAAGGCCCCGGTTCGGCCCGTGCCGCCGCTGCCGATGCGCAATGTGCTGTTCATGTCGTCGAACGGCATCGGCGTCGGCCATGTGGCGCAGCAGCTCGCCATCGCCAAGCGGCTGCCATTGCGCCTGAAACCGGTCTTCGCCACCATGTCCTATTCGATGCGGGCGGCGGTGGAGGCGGGATACCAGGCGCATTTCCTGCCGCATCACCGTATCCTCGATGCCACGCCCGACGACTGGAACGATGCGCTGGCGGAAGAGGTGTTCGAGTTGATCGCCCATCTCAACCCCGCCGTCTTCGCCTATGATGCGACGGCTGTGTTCGAAGGGGTGACGCGGGCGCTGGAGATGTTTCCCGGCCTGTTCAAGGTCTGGGTGCGGCGACCGCTCTGGCGCGAAAGCCATGCGGTCTTCCTGCAATTTGCCGATTGTTTCGATGCCATTGTCGAGCCTGGGGAACTCGCCGAGGATTTCGACCACGGGCCGACGGAAGCGTTCCGCAAGGAGGTGCTGCTGGTGCCACCGGTTCTGCATCTCGATCCCGCGGAGCGGATGCGGCGCGAGGATGCGCGCGCCGCCCTCGACATCCCCGAGGATGCGCTGGTGGTTGCCGTGCAGCTCGGCTCCGGCGCCAATTTCGACATGACCGGCGTGCGCCGCCGGCTGATCGCGGAAGTCTTGCGCCATCCGCAGGCGCTGGTGCTGGAAATCCGCTCGCCGATCGCGGCGGAAGCGGAAACGGCGGAGACGCTCGGCGAACGACACCGCATCGTGTCGCTGTTCCCGAGTTTTCGCTACAGCCGCGCTTTCGACGCGGCGATTTCGGCCGCCGGCTACAATGCCTTCCACGAGCAGGTGCTGGGCGGCATCCCGACGCTGTTCGTGCCCAACGAGGCTGACGAGATGGACCTGCAGGTCAAGCGTGCCCGCTGGGCGGAGCTGACCGGTCATGGCTGGCTGCTGCGCCGCGATTTCGACCTGTCGCTTGCGCCCCGGCATATCGAACGGCTGCTCGATCCGGCCGAGCGCGCGACTATCGCAAAACGCTGCGCCGCCATCGCATGGGAAAACGGCGCCACCGAAATCGCCCGCTATCTCGAAGACCATGCCAGGCTGGTGCGCACCGACCGGGATGTGACCAGGCCATGACGGGCGAAACCCCCATCCGCTCGTTGCGCGACGACGCCCTGTTCGTTTCCGCCAACGGCATCGGCCAGGGACATCTGACGCGGCAACTGGCCGTGGCGCGCCGCCTGCCGACGGGCGTGACCGCCGCCTTCCTGACCATGAGCTACAGCGCCTCCATCGTCCGCGATCTCGGTTTTGCCGTGCATGTCCTGCCGCATCATCATCTGACGGGCGAGGCGCCGGACGTCTGGAATGCGCGGCTGGCCGAGGAGATCGAACTGCTGCTCGATGCCCGCGCCAGCCGCACGCTGATCTATGACGTCAATTTCGTCTTCGATGGCGTCATCGAGGTGTTGCGAAGACGGCGCGACCTGCGCTCGGTCTGGATCCGCCGCGCCATGTGGCCGCAGCACCACGCCGCCTATCTCGGCGCCGGCGTGCATTTTTCAGAGATCGTCGAACCCGGCGAATTCGCCGAAAGCTATGACAACGGCCCGACGGTTCTGGCACGCGAGCGGGTGACGGCTGTTTCGCCGGTGCTGCTGCTCGATCCCGACGAACGCATGGAGCGCGAGGCGGCCCGCGCCGCGCTCGGCCTACCGCCCGAGGCGACCATCGTGCTGCTCGACATCGCCCGTGCCTCCAGCCAGGCGCTTTCGGAACGGCACCGGCAGATCGACGCGTTGCTCTCGCAGCATGGCGTTCATGCGGTGGAGTTGAATTCGGCCTTAGCGGCCGCCGCGGAGCGCACCAGCCACCGCCCCGGCCATAGCCGGTTGACGCTCTATCCGGCCTATCGCTTCAGCCGCGCCTTCGATGCGATGATCGTCCGCGCCAGCTACAACACCTTCCACGAGAACATCGCAGGCGCCATCCCGACGCTGTTCGTGCCCGACGAGGCGGTGGACATGGACCGGCAGGTGGACAGGGCGCGTTTCGCGGCGGATAATGGGCTTGGCCTGCTCTGCCGCCTCGATGCGCCGGAAGCAGGGATGCGGGCGGCAGTCGCGACGCTGCTTGATGCGGATGCACGGGCGCGGTTGACGGCGGCTTGCGCGGCTTTTGTCGCCGAGCGCGGCGGGTGGCAAAATGGCGCAGATGATGTCGCGGGCATGATCATGCCGCCCTCAGTGCAGGAGCGTCTGCGGCCCGTGAAATGAAGCCCTGCCGAAAACCCCTTCTCTCCTTGGGGGCGAAGGGGGAACGGCGTCTTAAATCGATTTGCGACTGTCCTGCCGTTGGGAGGGAGGTTGCTGCATCGATGTCTGGAACAGGAGGCGTAGAAAAGATCCATGCCATTGCCGGACAGCCTCTGTCTGATGCCCTGGATCCACGCGCATGTGGATGCGCAGGGCCTGCGTGGCCTCTGCTGCATGGACATGCGTCGCTTCGATGGCCCCGTGCATAACCATTCCGTCGAGGATTACTGGAATGGCGAGGAGATGCGGGCGATCCGCCGGCAGATGATATCAGGGCGCCTGCCGCCGCGTTGCGCTGCCTGCAAGGGCGACGGCAACCGGGCGTTGAGCCTCAAGGACGAGGTGACCGCCCGCTGGCCGGATTGGGCCGAGATCGTCGTCGGCGAGACGGCGGAAGACGGCAGCACGACGCTGCGCCCCTTCACCTTCGATTACCGCAACTCCGTCTGCAATCTCAAATGCCGCACCTGCGGCCCGCATTCCTCCACCACCTCCGAAGCCGAGGCCCGTGCCGTCGAGGCCATCGGCGCCATCGAGCGCGATGCCGGTCGCTGGGACCAGGCCTATCGCGCCAAGCGCGACGCCGGCCATGACAGCGCTCGCAACGAGTTGGTCGCCGCCGCCCGGCAAGGACGCATCCGCCAGCTTTATTGGGCCGGCGGCGAACCGCTGTTCGATGCCACCCATTGGGAGGTAATGAACGCGCTTGTCGAGGGCGGCCATGCGCAGAATGTCGATGTCGCCTATAACAGCAATCTCACCCTGCTCTCCTTCAAGGGGCAGGGGGTGGAAGACCTGTGGCCGCGCTTCCGCTCCGTGCATGTGCAGGCCTCGGTCGACGGCCTCGGCAAGGCCGGCGAATATATCCGCAGCGGCTTCCGCACCGAGACTTTCGTCCGTCATGTCGATACCCTGCGCGATCTCACGCGCGAGGTGCCGGCCATCCGGCTGACGCTGGATGTCACAGTCACCTCGCTCGGCCTGCTGTATCTCGGCGATCTCATGCAGTTTTCCGTGGAGCGGCGGCTGGAGACGACGGCCAAGCTGATGGCGCCGCGCCGCATCAATTATTACCTCGCCGTCGATGCCCTGCCGCCGGAGGTGGCGCGCGACTGGTCGGACCGTTGGATGACATGGATCCTGCGCCATGATCATGAGGGGCTGCTCGGCAGCGTCTATGACGTGCTGCTGCACCATCGCAAGCGCGAGGTGAGGCCCGATCCGGCGCTGCTTTCGCAGTCGGCCCACACGATCGCCGCTTTCGAGGCGGCGCGCAAGGAGGCCGGCCTGTTCCGGCAGCTCTGCGCCGTCGATGCGCGTCTGAAGGATTTTGCGGTTCCGGCGTGAACGGCCAGGACAATTGCCTTGAATTTCCGGCAAACTGGTCGCAAGACTTGATGGCTGGAAAGAAAAGGCCCGGTTCCAATCTGCTGAAAGGCGTGGGACATGCTTCGATCGATCGTTCTTGCCGCCTGTCTTGTCTTCCTCGCCGGCCCGCTCCGGGCGGAAAACCGCATTGCGCTGGTCATCGGCAATGGCGGATACCAGCAGCTCGCGCGCCTGCCGAATGCGGTCAGCGATGCGCAACTGATCGACAAGTCGCTGACCTCGGTCGGCTTCAAGACCATCCTCATCACCGATGGCACCCGCCAGCAGATGGTGCAATCCATGAAGACTTTCATGGAGGCGGTGACGCCGGAGACCAGCGTGCTGGTCTATTATGCCGGACACGGCATCCAGTTCGGCGAGGAGAATTACCTGATCCCCACCGACAGCCAGCTATCCTCGGCCTCCGACCTGCCGCTGGAAGCCTTTTCGCTGCGCATGATCACCGAACAGCTCGAGCGCGCCCATCCGCGCATCGCCATCCTCGTGCTCGATGCCTGCCGCAACAATCCCTTGAAACGGAAAGGCGCGGCGCGCGCCGGCGAGGACCAGCCGGCGCCCGGTCTTGCCAAGGCGACGGGGCCGCTCGGCACCTTCATCGCCTTCGCCACCGCCCCCGGCCAGGTGGCGACCGATGGCGCCAAGGGCAACAGCCCCTTCACCCGGGCATTGGCCGACCTGATGACCGCCCCTGGTCTGCCCATCGAGCAGGTGTTCAAGCGGGTGCGCGAGCGCGTGATCGACCAGACCTTCGGCAAGCAGGTGCCCTGGGACAATTCCTCGCTGACCCGCGACTTCTTCTTCGTCGAGGCCTTTGCCGGCCTGCCGAAATTTAACCCCGAGGCCAGCGCCGACGCCCAGGCCTGGCAGGTGGCCGCCAACGAGGACATCGCGACCTCCTACGAGACCTACCTGAAATCCTATCCGCAGGGGCTGTTTGCCGATCTGGCGCAGATGCGGCTCGATTCCTTCCGCCAGGACGTCAAGCCGAAGGCGGAGCAGCAGGTGGCGTCGCTGGCGCGCGACCGCAAGATCAACGCCTCCGACGACCTGACCACCTGGAACGCCATTCCCGAAAAGGGCCGGCCGGAGCAGTATCGCGATTACCTCGAAAAATTTCCGGACGGCGTGTTTTCCAAGCTGGCGCGGCTGCGGCTGGAAGATGCCTCGCGCTCCAACCTTTCGGAAATGACCAGCATCACCACCAAGATCACCCCGAATTACGAGGAGTTCGCGGAAAACCCGCTCTATCCCGAAATCACCGATTGCGACCGCGAGGCCGGGCATGTGCAGGAAATCGCCGATCCCTCGGTGGGTGTCTATTTCAAGCAGATCGTGCCTGAGCGAGCGGTGCCGGCCTGCCTGAGCGCCCTGAAACAATATCCCGACAGCCTGCGCATCCTGATGAATTACGGCCGGGCGATCGATGCCGCCGGTCGCCATGACGAGGCGCGCGAGATCTACAAATCGGGCGCCGCCGCCGGTTTCCCCATCGCCTTCCGCTCGCTCGGCGACGTCTATCGCGACGGGCGCGGCATCGAGAAGAACCTCAACGAGGCCCGCTACTGGTATGTGCTGGGCGCTGCAAAGAAGAACGTCTTCGCCGAATTCAACCTCGCGGTCATCTATGAGAACGGCATGGGCGTCGAGGCCAATCCGCAGAAGGCGGCCTATTGGCTGTGGCGCGCCGCCAAACAGGGCTTTGCCCCAGCCATGGAAAAGCTCTCCGCCTATTATCTCGATGGCAAGGTGCTGACCAAAGACCCTGTGCAGGCCGAACTTCTGCTGCAGGGCGCCTCGGAAATGGGCCATATCTATGCCGAATACCAGCTCGGCAATCTCTATGTCGACGGCAATCTGCTCAAGCGCGATCCCGATGCCGGCCTGCGCTGGATCACCCAGGCCGCCCGCCAGGGCTATAACGAAGCGCAATATCGGCTCGGCACGCTCTATAAAGATGGTGTCGGCGTGAAGAAGGATCCGGCCGCCGCGCTCAACTGGTTCACGCTCGCTCGGGCGAACGGATTGGAGAAGGCCGGCGAACCGGCGGATGCGCTGGCGAAGTCACTTGGCAAAAGCGCCTCGCGCAAGGCCAAGCAGTTCGCCATGGAATTTAAACCGGTCGTTGTAAAGTAATCACCCGAACGGGTGAGTAAAACCGGTCGCTTCGAGCGGAGAATACCAGGCCGGGCAGAATATGAATCTTGACTGAAACAAGGCAGACCGGTAGGTTTGTGATCAAGTGCCTGGAGGGTGTTGCTATGCGTCAATGGCTATACTGTCTCGCAGTGTTAGGACTATTTTCCGTTCCGCAGGCCGGCGTTGCGCAATCGGCGACGACGGCCGGCTATTCCCGCGACGATGTCGTCAACTTCCTGATCGAGCAGGCCGATCTCGGCCAATCGCGTGCCGTGTGCATGGGTACGAAATCCGAATGCGCGGCCAAGACGAAGCCCAAGGGTTTCGACATGCTGCTGACTTTCGACCTGGATTCGGCCAGGCTCAGCGAAGCGGCGCAGAAGAACCTCGACATCATCTCGCAGGCGCTGATCGACGGCCGCCTCAAAGCCGCGAAATTCCGCGTCGAAGGTCATACCGACGCCCGTGGCGGCGACAAGTACAACATGGCGCTCTCGACCGAGCGCGCCGATGCGGTGGTGAGCTATCTGGAGAAGAAGCAGGTTCCCGCCGACCGCCTGCAGGCCATCGGCTTCGGCAAGAGCGTGCCCCGCACCAGCAACCCCTTCGACCCGGAAAACCGCCGGGTGGAGCTGAAGCTGTCGACGGAGTGATTTGAACAGGCGCCGGCGAATGTTTTTGGAATGAGGCTTTGGCCCCAAAACACCTTCTCCCTCGGGGCAGAAGGCAAGGAGCGGCATCGATATGCGCTCCCGGCTGCGCGTTGGGAGATGATGATGAAGACCGCGTCAGCCACAAAAGACGCGGCGAATGTGTGTTTCTCCGCGTGCGAAACGAGCCGGCCATGGATATCGACGGTCTTCTTTCCCCGATCAATGACGAGGCCCCTTGCGGGCCCGACCTCGATGGCGACGGCGACAACGATTATTTCAACTACACCCTTGCCGCAGAAAGCCGCCTGCCGGAAACCTTCTTCAATTTCAAGACCGAGAAGATCTTCGACCGGACCACCATCAAGCTGGACGACGAAAGGCGCAAGCTCAACGAATTGCTCGGCCGCTCGCGCGACCTGCGTCTTCTGGTGCTGATGGCGCAGTTTTATGCCAGCGCCGGCGATTTTTTCGGATTTTGCCGGACAATCGACACGGTCGCGGGGCTGCTTTCCAGATACTGGCTCGACGTCCATCCGCAGGCGCAGGATGGCGATCTGGAAATGCGGCGCGTGGCGCTGGAAGGGCTGAACGACCGCGCCAAGGTGGTGATGCCGCTCATCCATGCGCAGCTTTTCGCCGATCGCCGTGCCGGCGCGGTCTCGCTGCGCGCCTGGCAGGTGGCCCAGAGGCCGGAAATTGCCTACAGGGACGAGGAAAAGCCGAATCCCGCGCTGTTGCGCGAAGCGTTTTCCGTCGCCGAAAACCGCGTCGGCGTCAATGCGGCCTTCGAGGCCGTCAATGGCGCCAATCGGCGGCTTGGCGAGATCCGCGGCCGCTTCCAGAGCGAGGGCGCCTTCGAACAGGCGCCGGTTTTCGACGAGCTCCTGACGACCCTTGCCGATATTGGCAAGCTGCTGATCGACAATGCCCCGCATCTGCAGGCGGTTGCCGCCGCTGCGCCGGAGCCGCCACCCGAGCCTTCCCCGGCGGAAACGTCCGTCGCGCCGGCGGCATTCCCAGCTCCCGTCCGGCCGCCATCCGCAGCGGGCATCCACAGCCATCGCGAGGCGCGCGCCGCGCTTTCGGCGCTGGAAACCTATTTCGCCGAAAACGAGCCGTCTTCTCCGGCGCTGATCCTCGTTCACCAGGCGCGGCTGCTGATCGGCAGGCCGCTGGTCGAGGCGCTCGCGGCGCTGGCGCCGGCGCAGGCCGGCGGCGCGATGCTGATGGTCGATCCCGCCTCCGGCTTCTGCCTCGACATGGAACGGATGAAGCAACTGACCGTCGCCGTTCCCGCCGAGGACGGCGCCGGCCCGGGCATCCTGCGGCGACTGGCGGGGCCAGAGCCCGGGATGCGCGACCGGGGCGAGGCGCTGGCGGCCATGCTCGGCATCGAAGAGTTTCTGGCTGCAAGGGAGCCGTCCAGCCCGGTCACCATGCTTCTTTCGCGTGCACGCGCCATGATGGGCAGCAACTTTCCGGCATTGCTTCGGGAATTGCTTCAGGAGGAGAAGAAATCCTGATGCCTGCTCTATTGGATTATTTGACAAACGGAACGCATTCTGAGCTTCTATCAAGAGGCGAATGGAGGAAGACATGAGTTCTGACAATGGCCAGCGCTTCATCAAGCGTAACCGCCCGCCTCGTGTGCAGATTTCCTATGAAGACCCGACCAATGCCGAGCGGCTGGTCGAGCTGCCCTTCGTGATGGGCGTGCTCTCCGATCTCTCCGGCAATGCCTCGCAGGTGGAAAAGCCGCCGATGGCCGACCGGAAATTCTCTGCCGTCAGCATGGACAATTTCGACGATTACATGCGCAGCGTCGAGCCGGCCATCGCCATGCGGGTCAAGAACCGTCTCGATCCGGACGGACAGAACGAGAAGATCGGCGTCAACCTCACCTTCCGCCAGATGGCCGATTTCGAGCCGGCGGCGGTCGCCCGGCAGGTGCCGGCGTTGCGCGCGCTCCTGGAGGCGCGCGAACAACTCGCCAACCTGCAGCGCTACATGAACGGTCGCGTCGATGCGGAAAACAAGCTGCGGGAATTGCTGTCCAATCCCGAGCTGATGCGGGCCTTGAACGACCGGCAGGCGGCGACGCGGCAGGACGAGCCCGCCGCCGATGACGGCGGCCGGTGATTTCGAGAGGGAACGGTCAGATGGTCGGGGAAACGGCAAGTCTCAATCAGCCGGCGGAGCAGGCGACCAGTGAGGTCGATGAATTCGCCGCGATCCTCAAGCAGAGCTTCAAGACGCGCACCGAGCGGGCGGCGACCGAGGTCGACAACGCCATCGGCACGCTGGTGCAGCAGGCGCTGGCCGATGCCGACGTCATCAAGGACGACGTGCTCGACACGATCAACGAGATCATCGCCCGGCTCGACGAAAAGCTTTCGGCCCAGATCAACGAGATCATGCATGCCAAGGAGTTCCAGTCGATCGAGAGCGCGTGGCGCGGCCTCAACTACCTGACCAGCAATTCCGAGACCGACAGCACGCTGAAGATCAAGGTGATGAACGTCTCGCGCAGCGAATTGCTTTCGGATTTCAAGCGCTTCGCCGGCGCCAAGTGGGACCAGAGCCCGCTGTTCAAGAAGCTCTACGAATATGAATACGGCGTGCTCGGCGGCGAGCCCTACGGCGCGCTGGTCGGCGACTACAATTTCGACCATACGGCGCAGAGCGTGTCGCTGCTGCGCGATCTCGGCAAGATCGCCGCCGCCGCCCATTGCCCGTTCATCTCGGCCGCCGACCCGACGCTGTTCGGCTTCGACGAATGGAGCGAGCTGGTCAATCCGCGCGATCTCGGCGAAATTTTCGATGCGCCGGATTATGCCGCCTGGCGCTCGCTTCGCGATTCGGAGAATTCCCGTTACGTGGCCCTGTGCATGCCGCGGGTGCTGGCGCGCGAGCCCTATGGCGAGAAATCGATCAAGGTCGAGGAATTCGCCTTCGAGGAGGAGACCAGCGGCCACAATGCCGGCAATTACGCCTGGATGAACGCCGCCTATGCCATGGCGGTCAACATCAACCGGGCGCACAAGGAATATGGCTGGACGGTGCGCATTCGCGGCGTTCAGTCGGGCGGCGAGGTCATCAACCTGCCGCTGCACACCTTCCCGACCGACGACGGCACCGTCGACATGAAGTGCCCGACCGAGATCTCGATCACCGACCGGCGCGAGGCGGAGTTGTCCAAGGCCGGCGTGCTGCCGCTCGTCCACCGCAAGAACAGCGACAAGGCCGCCTTCATCGGCGCGCAATCGCTCTACAGGCCCAAGAAGATGACGACGGACGAGGCGACGGCCTCGGAAAACCTGTCCTCGCGCCTGCCCTACATGTTCGCCTGCTCGCGCTTTGCCCATTATCTCAAATGCATGGTGCGCGATGCCGTCGGCGACACCAAGGAACGCGAGGATCTGCAGCGCTGGCTGCAGGGGTGGATTAACCGCTATGTCGATGGCGATCCGCGCAACTCCACCTCGATCGTCAAGGCCAAGAAGCCGTTGGCCGGCGCCAAGGTGGATGTCTACGAAGATCCGGAAAATCCCGGCTACTACGCGGCGAAGTTTTTCCTGCGACCGCATTACCAGCTCGAAGGCATGGATATCGGGCTCAGCCTGGTCTCGAAACTGCCGGCGGAAAAGTAAGGCGACGCGATCATGCCCGCTGCGGATGGTTCGCAGCGGTGAATTGCAACCGGATGCCGGGAAATGCCCTGACGGAAGCGGTCCTCTCACGATAATGCGACGCGAACGCGTCCGCTTCACCGATCATCGATTTTTCGCGGTGTTCAAACCGACCAGGTGAGGGACGTGTCATGCCGACAAACATGCATCTGAAAATCGACAGCATTCCGGGAGAATCGCGCAAGAAGGGCCATGACGACCAGATCGAGCTTTTGAGCTGGTCCTTCGGCATGGACCAGCAGGCCTCCGTCGGCCATGGCCACGGATCGGGCGCCGGCCGCGTCAAGGTTCACGATCTCGTCGTGACGAAATATCTCTGCAAGGCGGATTCGGCGCTGATGAAGCATTGCTGCAACGGCAAGCACATTCCGGAAATCACGCTCTACGCCGAAAAGGCGGGCGGCGAGGATCCGGTCGAATACGTCAAGTTCGTTTTCAAGCAGGTTCTGGTCACCAACCATACCATCAGCGGCGCCGAGGACGGCGACCAGGTGCTGGTGCAAGTGGCGCTGAACTTCGCCGAATACGTCTTCACCTATAAGCAGCAGGAGGCTGAGGGCACCGCCGGTTCCGACGTCACCCAGGGCTGGAACATCGCGCAGAACGCAGCCGCGGCCTGAGTTTTCAGCGGGTTCAAGAGGCAAGGCTGCCGCCGCGTCGGACGATGCGGCGGGCAGGCGCGATGCCGCGGGACGTTTGTAAGCCAGGAAAGCGGTTGCCGCCTATTCCATTCTCTCCGCTGGGAGAAAGTGTTTGCGGCATCGGCGTGCCGTATCGGGCAGGTCCCGCGCTGTCGGGAAAGAATGTGTTCGAGGGTGTGGAAAAAGACGAAAGGCCGAGGTCATGGCGGAAGAGGTCCGGTATCATGTGCCGCTGATGCACGCCTTTCGCGATGCCTACCGCAAGGGCGATTCCCGCCGTTCGCCACGTGACGACGGCGAGGATCGCGCCCCGTCCGAAGCCGAGGCGGTGCGTCGACGCGGCCTCAGCGAGACGCAGATCCGCGATACTGTGCTCGAGGATATCGGCGCCATCCTGTCGACCGTCGACCTGCAATCGGCCGTCGAGATCGACGACCTGCCGCATGTCTCGCGCTCGATCCTCAATTTCGGCCTTTACGACATCATGCATCTGACCAGCGAGGACTCGCGGGTCTCGGAAATCGAGCGCAACATTGTCGCCGCCCTTCTGTGCTACGAGCCGCGCATCCGCCGCGACAGCCTGCAGGTGGAATGGTCGCAGCGCATCGACGACGTGCAGCAGAAAATCCGGCTCAGCATTTCCGCCGAAGTCGACAGCCGCCCGGTGAACATACCCGTCGATTTCACGGCGGAAGTCGATCTCAGCGCCTGCACCGCCGTGATCGCGCGAGGGGCGGAGCGAAAATGAACCGCGAATTCCTGGAATTCTACGACCGCGAACTGAAAATCCTTTATGAGCGCTCGCAGGAATTCGCCGAGGAATTTCCGGGCGTCGGCAAGCGCCTGGGAGCGCTGACCGAGGAGAAGATCGACCCTGCCATTGGCGGCTTGCTGGAAGGCGCCGCCTTCATGGCCGCGCGCGTGCAGCTGAAGCTGAAAAGCGAATTCGACACCTTCACCGTCGAGCTGATCGAGCAGCTGCTGCCCGGCTTCCTCGCGCCGACGCCCTCGTTCGCCATTGCCCAGGCGCGGCCGGATTATGCCAATCCGGCGCTGAAGAACGGCATGCGTCTCAAGGCCGGGCAATATATCGAGACCGCCTTCATGGAGCGCGAGCGCCGCGTCGCCTGCCGTTATCGGCTGGTGTCGGATATCCATCTCTGGCCCTATGCGGTGGCCTCGGCCAGCTACCATCCCTCCGCCGCGCCGCTGCAGGCGCAGGGCTTCGATTGCGGCCCGACGGTCGCCTCGGGGCTGCAGATCGATCTCGAACTGCGCGACAATGCCGAGGGCCAGCCGCGCGCGGCCGATCTCAAGGTTTCCGCCTCGCCGGCCGACGAATTCACCTTCCACCTCACCGGGCCGATGAGTGATGCGGTGTCGCTGTGCGAGCAGGTGTTTTCGCGGCTGGAAAAGGTGGCGATCCGCTATCTCAACGCGGCGGGCGACCCGCGTTTCATCCTTGTCGATCCCGCAAGCATCGAGCCGGTTGGCTTCCGGCGCGGGGAATCGCTGTTTTCCCATGACAACCGTTTTTTCGGCGGCTTCAACCAGTTGCGCGAATATTTCGCGTTTCCGGCCAAATATCTGGGCTTTCGCATTTGCGGGCTGGAGCGGCTGCTGAAAAACGTCGATGCCTCGGGCGTCTCGCTGCTCTTGGCCTTTTCCGATGTCGTGCCGCGCCTCGCATCGATGGTGAAGGGGGCGTGGTTCGCGCTCTATGCAGCGCCGGTGACCAATCTGTTCGACATGGTCTGCGCGCCCGTGCCGGTGCGCAGCCAGGAGGACGAATTTCCGGTGATTCCCGACCGCAGCCGCACGCTGGATTACGAGGTCTACAAGATCCTCGACGTCACGGCGCAATTGCCGCGCAGCAAGGAAGCGGTGCGGGTCTTCCCGCTCTATTCCGCCCCGACAGACAATGTGCCGCTGGCGCATGCGCCCTATTATTCGGTGCGGCGACTGGAGCGGCAGCGCACCAATCGCGAACGCCGCTTCGGCATGCGCAGCACCTATCTCGGCACAGAAACCTTTTTGTCGCTGCGCGAGCCGCCCGGCGGCATCGACGGCGAGCATGTGCGCACGCTGAACGTGCGGGCGTTGGTCACCAACCGCCATCTGACCGACCAGTTGCCGGTTCGGCGCGGCAGCCCGGATTTCTTCCTGCTCGACGACACCACCATCCAGTTCGATTGCATCGCCGGGCCGACGCCGCCGCGCGAATCCGTGCTGGTCGGGGCGCGGCGCGGCAAGAGCAGCGAGTCCACTGGCGCACTCCTCTGGAAGCTGGTCAGCCTGCTGCAATTCAATCATCTCGGCCTTGCCTCGCGCCCCGGCAAGCAGCCGGTCAATGCGCTGCAGGAGTTGCTGATGGTGTTTTCCGACACCGCCAATGCCTTCATCGAACGCCAGATCAGAGGCATCCTCGATGTCGCCGTGCAGCCGGCGGTGCGCAAGGTGCGCCTGCAGGATCGCTATGCTGTGGCGCGCGGGCTGGAAGTGACGGTGACGCTGGACGAAAACGCCTTCGAAGGGCAGGGCGCCTTCCTGATGGGCATGGTGCTTAGCCGTTTCCTCACCGAATATGCCGGGCTCAACAGTTTCGTGGAAACCGTGATTGTCTCCAAGCAGCGGGGCCTGCTGAAACGCTGGCCGCCGGAAATCGGCGAAAGGGCCGCGCTATGACCCTGCCGAAGGAGCTGGAAACCGAGCCGTATCGCTTCAACCTCTTCAGCCTGCTGCGACAGCTGGAGCGCGAGACGCCGGGCAAGCCGCGCATCGGCGACAGCTCGACCTTGGCCGAGGAGGTGGTGGCGTTGTCGCAGGATCCGTTCCTCGCCTTTCCCGCCGCCAATATATCAGGCGTTTCGCAGACGCCGCATGGCGTGCCGCGCCTGCATACCCGCTTTCTCGGCATGTTCGGGCCGCAGGGGGCGCTGCCGCTGCATGTGACGGAGGAGACCTATCGCTGGTCGCTGCGCGATCCCTCCTTCGCCCGTTTCGTCGATATCGTCTCGACACGCTTCCTGCAGCTCTTCTACCGCGCCTGGGCCGATGCGCGGCCCATCGGCCAGGCGGAGCGGCCGGCCGAGGACCGCTTCTTCGCCTTCGTCGGCAGTTTCGAGGGCATCGCGACGCCGGCCATGCGGCAGGTGGATACGGTCAGCGATCTTGCCAAGACCCCGTTTGCGGGGCTCGCCAACATCCATGTAAAAAGCGCCGCCGGGCTGGAGCAGTTTCTGCGCGGGCTGTTCGGCCTCGAGGCCGAGGTGCAGCAATGGATCGGAAGCTGGCTGACCTTCGAGGAGCGGGAGCGCATGCGCTTCGGCGGCGGGCAGGCGGGGCTCGGCCTCAATGCCTATCTCGGCCAGCGGGTGCATACCATCTGCGAGCGCATCCGGGTGCGTATCCGCTGCCGCGACAAGCGCCATTACGAAAGCCTGCTGCCCGGCGGGCGGCAGTTCCGGCCGCTGGCCGATGCGCTGTTCTTCTTCTGCGGCTATCGTCACGAGATCGAGGTGGAGCTTGGCATTCCCGCGCCGCAGGCGCCGGGCGTGCGCCTTGGCGGCGAGGGCAGGCTTGGCTGGACGTCCTGGGTCGCGCCCCGCGACGACGCCCCGGAAAACGGCTATTATTTCGAGGCCCGTTTCGATCCCATGATGCGGCGGGAGGCCTAAGCAATTCCAGCAGAAGTGTGAAGCGGTTTTGCGTCCGGAATTGCGACAAAAAGAGGAGGGTGACGTGAGCGACATCAGTCTGGAGACCGTCACGGGCAAGCTGAACCCGGTCGGCTACGAAACCTTCATGAAGGCGCTGCGCCATGCCAAGGTGGCGGGCAATCGCAATGTCGAGCTGGCGCACTGGTTCCTGCATATGCTGCAGAACGACCGCTCGGACATGTCCTGTATTCTCGACCAGATGAAGCTTGATCGTGGCCGGATGCTCTCCGATATCACGGCCGCACTGGGCGCGCTTCGCGGCAACCAGACGGAAATGCCCAATATCGCCCCGCATGTCTTCGACCTGCTGGACCGCAGCTGGCATTATGCGACGCTGCAATTCGGCGAATTGCAGATCCGCACCGGTCATATCCTGCTGGCGGGCCTGAAATCGCTGGAGATTGCCCGGGCGCTCACCACCCTTTCGCCGCTGTTTAGCAAGGTCAATCCGGACCGCATCACCGTCGAATTTTCGGCGCTCACGGCCGATTCCGCCGAGCGCGATGCTCGCCCGGTCGATGGTTCGGGAACGATCGCCGCCGGCGGCGCGCTGGCCGAGGGCGCGCCGAAAGGCACGACGGCGCTGTCGCGCTTCACCATCGACATGACCGAGCAGGCCGCCTCCGGCAAGCTCGATCCCGTGGTCGGCCGCGACGAGGAGATCCGCCGCATCGTCGACGTCTTGTCGCGGCGGCGGCAGAACAATCCGATCCTCACCGGCGAGGCCGGCGTCGGCAAGACGGCGGTGGTCGAAGGCTTTGCCCAGCGCATCGCCAGCGGCGACGTGCCGCCGCCTTTGAAAAACGTGCGGCTGCTGGCGCTGGATATCGGGCTGATGCAGGCCGGGGCCTCGATGCGCGGCGAATTCGAGCAGCGGCTGCGCTCGGTCATCGACGAGGTGCAGGCCTCGCCCACCCCGATCATCCTGTTCATCGACGAGGCGCATACGCTGATCGGGGCCGGCGGCGCGGCCGGAACCGGGGACGCCGCCAACCTGCTGAAGCCGGCGCTGGCGCGCGGCACGCTGCGCACCATCGGCGCCACAACCTGGTCGGAATACCGGCAATATTTCGAGAAGGATCCGGCGCTCACCCGTCGTTTCCAGCCGGTGCAGGTCGATGAGCCCTCCATCGAGAAATGCTGCACCATGCTGCGCGGCATCCTCCCTTCCATGGAAAAGCATCATGGGGTGCGCATCTCCGATGCAGCGCTGACCGCCGCCGTCGAGCTTTCGGTGCGCTACATCCCGGCGCGGCAATTGCCGGACAAGGCGGTGAGCCTGCTCGACACCGCCTGCGCCCGCGTCGCCATCAGCCAGAATACGACGCCAGCGATGGTCGCCGACCTGCAAGTCTCCATCGAGGCGGCGGAAAAGGAGCTGGCGGCGCTGGAAAACGACCGCGAACTCGGCGGCATCGACCAGCAACGGCTCGACGAACTGACCGGTCTGATCGAGGCCAAACGCGCCGAACTGGCCGAGGCGGAAGCCGAGCTTGCCCGCGAAAAGGCGCTGGTCGATGCCGTCATCGCCGCCCGCGCAAGGGCGCGCGAGGGCGGCGACGGCTCGGAACTGGCGACGCTTGCCGGCGACCTCGACGCCATCGATGCCGACCGGCGCATGGTTTATGCCCATGTCGACGAGCAGGCGGTGGCGGCCATCGTCTCGGCCTGGACCGGCATTCCCGTCGGGCGCATGGTGCGCGACGAGGTGCAATCGATCCTTAACCTGCCCGAAGTCCTGAACCGCCGCGTCATTGGCCAGAGCCACGGCCTGGAGCTGATTGCGCGGCGCATCGCCATCAGCCGCGCCAGGCTCGACAATCCGAACAAGCCCATCGGCGTCTTCATGCTCTGCGGCCCCTCCGGCGTCGGCAAGACCGAGACGGCGCTGGCGCTCGCCGAGGCGATCTATGGTGGCGAGCAGAACATCGTCACCATCAACATGTCGGAATTCCAGGAGGCGCATTCCGTCTCGCTCTTGAAGGGCGCGCCGCCCGGCTATGTCGGTTATGGCGAGGGCGGGCGGCTGACCGAGGCTGTGCGGCGAAAACCCTATAGCGCCGTGCTGCTCGACGAGGTGGAAAAGGCCCATCCCGATGTCCACGAGCTGTTCTTCCAGGTATTCGACAAGGGCCGCATGGAGGACGGTACCGGCCGGGCCATCGATTTCAAGAACACGCTGATCATCCTCACCTCGAATGTCGGCACCGACGTCATCATGGAGATGACCGATTCCGGGCGCAAACCCGCCGATGTCGAGGCGCTGAACGCGGCGCTGAGGCCGCATCTGCTCGCCGTCTTCCCGCCGGCGCTGCTTGGGCGCATCACGATCATCCCCTATGTGCCGCTGTCGCCGGATATGCTCGGCCGCATCGTGCGCCTGCAACTCGGCCATGTCGGCAAGCGGGTGGAGGATGCCTACGGCGCCCGCTTCGATTACACCGACGCCCTCGTCACGGAAATCGTCTCGCGCTGCACAGAACCGGATTCCGGCGGGCGCATGATCGACAACATCATCATGAACCAGCTTCTTCCCGATCTGGCCCGGGCGTTTTTGCAGAAATCGATGGAAGGGACGGAGCCGTCGCGGGTGGAGATCGATGCGAAAGAAGGAGCGTTTGCCTACACGATTGAATGATCTGAACAGGGCGGATTTGCATTTGTCACTTGCCCGTCGCCCCGTCGGACCTCTGCCGGCTGAGAGAGGAGCGTGCCACACCAGCGGCCCTTTTTTAGGAAGACCGGTGCATCAAGACCCCTTCTTCCCTCAAGGAGAAGGTCGTGCAGCGGAATGAAGTGGATATGGCGGCACAGTATCGATGAGGCTGCTCGGCTGCGCCGTCCCCCTCATCTGGCCCTTCGGGCCTGCTTCTGCCCCGAGTGGAGATGGGAGTTGCGGCATCGGCATGCCTAATTCGTGCGCCTGTCGCAGGGGAGGAGACGCAATTTTGGAGTAATGCATTCACCGGATATCTTTGCAGGGCGAGCGGAGGTGAAGCGCCCATCATGACATCGATTCGGCGGTAGCCAGCCATGCATGAGATCGACGACAGTTTCCGCCGCAGGAAGGAGGCCGGTGCGCTGGCGAAGCGCCGGCGGCGGATGCGGGCGCGACTGACATGGGTGGGGATCAGCGTCTGCCTTGCCGGGCTCGTGCTGGCGGGCCTCTGGTTCCTGCGCCCGCCGTCACCGGGGCCGCCGCCGGAGGAAGCGGCGGACGAGGCGCCGCCGCCTGCCTTCACCGCCATCATCCTCGACATTCCCGGCGATCCCTTGCGCATCGAGATCGGCGGTGCTGGAGCAGAGGCCGCCGCCCGCATCACGAAGCCCGCGCCTCCCGAGACCGGCCTTTCCGGCGAGGTTACCATCCTCCACGAAAAAATCCTGCCTTCCAGCCAGAAGCTGGTGACAGCCATTCCCTCGACGCCGCAGGATTTTGCCTTTTTCCAGGCCCAGCGCGCGCCCGCCTCGACGCCGGCGGAGCCGGAACCGGCCGACGACACGCCGGACCTGCAGCCGGTCGAGCCCGCCCCGGAAACGCCGGCAACACCCGCCACCTCCAACGGCGGCTGGAGCGATATCGATGCCGCCGATCTCGAAGGCAGCGATGCCGGCTTCCGCAAGACCACGATTGCCGACAACACATCGACCGCCGTCCTCATCGACGATGCCGCGCGCGCATCGCGCACCGAGGACGATTTCCGCCGCGTCATCGCCGTCAGCCCGGTCGAGGATTTCTTGCGCGCCAACGGGCTCGGCGAGGCGGAAGCCAAAGACATCGCCGGAAAATTGCAACGCGATATCCATCTCGAAACTTTCGCCGCCGGGGCGCTGGTGGCGACGCGCACCCTCAACGACCGCACGACCACGCCGCCGCGCAAGAAGCTGGTGCAGATCGCCTTTTACGAGCCGGAAAAATTCCTCGGAGCTTATGCGGTGGATGACGACGGCGCCTTCGTCGCCGCAGCCGACCCCTGGGTCAGTACCGATCTATTCCAACTTCTCGACGCCCCGCAGGAGGATGTCGCCGCCCAGCGCTACCGGCTGCTGGACGGCATCTATTCCGTAGGGCTTCGCAGCGGCATTTCCACCGCCGTCATCGGCGAGGCGATCATGTATCTGTCGCGCGGCCACGATCTCGGCGAATTCGCCGCGCCCGAGGACGTGCTGACGCTGGTCTATGCGCAGGAAGGCCGACAGTCCGGCACGAGCCAGAACCGGGTGCTCTATATCGGCGTCGCCGGGCCGAATGTGTCGATCCGCTGCTTCGTCTACAAACCGGAAGGGGCGGGCGATTTCGCCTGCCTCGACGAGAACGACCGCTCCGGCACCATCGAGATCACCAACGGCATGGTGACGCCGGTCGCCGGCGTCATGACCTCCGGTTTCGGCCCGCGCCGTCATCCGATTCTCGGCAAGGTGCTGATGCATGAGGGGGTGGATTGGGCTGCGCCCGTGGGCACGCCGGTGCGCGCCGCCTTTGCCGGAAAGATTTCCTATGCGGCCGACAAGGGCACCTTCGGCAATTTCGTCCAGATCGAGCACCAGAACGGCCGCGCCACCGGCTATGCGCATTTGAACGGCTTTGCCAGCGGCATCAAGCCGGGCGCGACGGTACAGGCAGGCGACGTCATCGGTTATGTCGGCACCACCGGCCGCTCCACCGGCCCGCACCTGCATTTCGAACTGTATGCCGGCGGCAAGTCGATCGATCCGTTGCAGATGACGGTCGCGTCCGGCGATTCCGGCGGCGAAGCGGTGGAGGCGCTGGTCGAGCGCATCGTCGGCGTCGAAAGCGGCGGCAATGCCTCCGCGAAAAACCCGCTCTCGACCGCCACCGGCCTCGGTCAGTTCATCGAATCCACCTGGCTTCGGATGATGCAGACCTACCGGCCCGATCTCGCCCGCGCGCTCGACCGCGACCAGTTGCTGGCGCTGCGGCTTGATCCGACGCTGTCGCGCGAAATGGTCGCCAACCTGGCGCGCGAGAACAAATCCTATCTGGAGGCCGGCGGCCAGCAGGTGACGGCAGGTCGGCTCTATCTCGCCCATTTCCTCGGTCCGGAGGGTGCGCGCCTGATCCTCGCCTCGGCCGATACAATGCTTCTGGAAACCGTACTCGGCAGCGCCGTGATCCGCGCCAATCCCTTCCTCACCGGCCGGGATGTCGCCTATGTCAAGAACTGGGCCGAAGCCAAGATGCGCCATCGCGGCGGCGGCGTGAGTTTGCCGGCGACGGTCACAAAGAAGGTTGCGGAAGCCTCCGCCGAATTCGTTGCCTATCGCAAGGCGATGCTGGCGCTGGTGGGGGAAGCGGACGGAAAGGCTTTCGCCATCGCCAAATAGTGACGGCAACCTTGCATTGCAGAACTTTACCGGAAAACGCGCGTGAGCCTTGCGCGCGCCGCAATCGTCTGCTTGTCTGGATTTTACCGAAAATCTTGCAGGAAAGGTCGTCATTTGAGTCATTCACGCTTTCTTGCCGCGGTCGCGGCCGGCGGTTTCCTTCTTGTCGGCGCTGGATGCCAGAAGGCCGCGGAGCCTCCCGTGGCACAGGCCGGCGGACTCTGCCGTCCCGAGGCGGCAGCGTCCCTGGTCGGCAAGCCGAGGGTCACGGATGCGCAGGCCATGCAGCTTACCGGCGCCACCATCGTGCGCCAGATCAAGCCCGGCGATGCCGTCACCATGGATTTCCGCCAAGAGCGCGTGACCGTCGAGACGGATGCCGGAACCGGCAAGATCACCCGCGCCATGTGCGGCTAAGTCCAAGCGGCAAAGCCGAAGCGGCAAAGCCGCCGGCCCGCCGGTCATTCATCGAGATCGATCAGCGCGATGCCGAGTTCCGGCCGTTTGCGGCGGCGTAGGCGTGCCGGGGTTTCGCGCAGCATCACTTCCAGCGTCGGGCGCACATGGCCCTCGAGAAAATGGCCGCCACGGGTGGTGCCGTCGGAAAGGCCGAGCACCACATGCAGATGCAGGCTGGCCTTGCCCTCGTCATCGACGGCGATGTCGCCAATCATGCTCAGCACCTCCGATTGCACCTCGACCGGGATCGGCGCGTAAGTCTTCGTGTCGAATTCGAAGAAGGCGATGCGTGCGGCGCGAAAGGCGCCGATGGCGGTGATCGAGGCGGCGGCGATCGCGTTTTTTCCGGCGAAATCGCGAATGGTCGCAAAGGCTTCCTCACCTTCGTCGAGCACCAGGATGAAGCTGCGCTCGCCGGCATCCTCGACCAGAAGTTTGTGTTTCATGACCTCGCTCCTTCGCTGTTGCCTCCCGACGGAAAGGCGCGGGCGCGCGCTTCGGTTCCGCCACGGCAGGAACAAAGCCCATTCTGCTCCGTTAGTCGTTCATCCCTGCCCATGAAAGGCTGCACCGATGGACACCTCCCGCACCGCCCTGTGTGCCGTATCGCTCGCCGTCAACGGACGGCATTTCTCCTTCGACATTCCCCCCTGGGTCACGCTTCTCGACCTGCTGCGCGGCGACATGGAACTGACCGGCACCAAGAAGGGCTGCGATCACGGCCAATGCGGCGCCTGCACCGTGTTGATCGATGGCGAGCGGGTGAATTCCTGCCTCAAGCTGGCGGTGACGCTGGATGGTGCGGAGATCACCACCATCGAGGGGCTCGGCACGCCGGATGACATGCACCCGATGCAGAAGGCCTTCGTCGAGCATGACGCCTTCCAATGCGGTTATTGCACGCCGGGCCAGATCTGTTCCGCCGTCGGCCTTGTCAACGAGGGTCACGCCCGTTCTCGCGAGGAGATCCGCGAGTTGATGAGCGGCAATCTCTGTCGCTGCGGCGCCTATACCAATATCGCCGATGCTATCGAGGACGTGCTCGCCGAGGAAACCGCCCTTCCACATCGGGAGGCCGCCGAATGAGACCCTTTGCCTATACCCGCGCCGAAACCGTCGGCGAAGCCGTCGCCGCCCTTGCCGCCGATCCGGACGCGCAGATTCTTGCCGGCGGCACCAATCTTGTCGACCTGATGAAATACGACGTCGCCAGGCCCGGCGCAGTCGTCGATATCAATCGCCTGCCGCTGAAGGAGATCGAGGAACTGCAGGACGGGGCCCTGCGCATCGGGGCGTTGGTGAGCAACACGGCGGTCGCCTATGACGAACGCGTCCGGGAAAAATTCCCGTTGCTTTCCAGCGCCATCCTCGCCGGGGCTTCGCCGCAACTGCGCAATGCCGCCACGACCGGCGGCAACCTGCTGCAGCGCACACGCTGCTATTATTTCTACGATCCCTCCACCCCCTGCAACAAGCGCCAGTCCGGCTCCGGCTGCGGCGCCATCGGCGGCGTGAACCGCATCCATGCCATTCTCGGCGCCAGCGAGCATTGCATCGCCGTGCATCCTTCCGACATGTGCGTGGCGCTGGCGGCGCTCGAAGCCATCGTCGAGGTCGAAGGCCCGGAGGGGCCGCGCGAGATCGCATTCGCCGATTTCCACCGCCTGCCCGGCGACATGCCGGAGCGCGACAACACGCTGGCGCAGGGCGAGATGGTCACCGGCATCCGGCTTGAAGCCAATCATTTCGCCCCCCACCACACCTATCTGAAGATCCGCGATCGCTTGTCCTATGCCTTTGCGCTGGTTTCGGTCGCCGTCGCCATGGAGATCGATCGCGGCCGCATCGTCGACCTCAGGCTGGCGCTCGGCGGCGTCGCTCACAAGCCTTGGCGCGATCCGCTGGCGGAAGCGGAGTTTGCCGGCGCCACCGCCGACGAAATGACCTTCGGCCGCATCGCCGAACGGCTGCTGACCGGCGCGAAAGGCCAGGGCGGCAATGATTTCAAGATACCGCTCGCCGAAAAGGCCATCATTCGCGCCCTGAAACAGGCGGCCGCCGGCCGGCCGCAGGACCAGACGATCAAGGCGATCCAGTAACAGGAGGCCCGCCATGCTGCATCATTCCAAAGTCGTCGGCCTTCCGGTGTCGCGCATCGACGGACCGCTGAAGGTCACGGGGACGGCGCATTACGCCACCGAACATGCTGCTCCCGGCATGCTCTACGGTTACGTGGTTCCCGCCACCATCGCCACCGGCCGCATCCTCGCGGTCCACACGCACGAGGCGGGATCCTTCCCGGGTGTCGTCAAGGTCTATACCCATGAGAACCGGCCGAAGGCCGCCTTCCGCGACGCCAAATGGAAGGACGAGGTGGCGCTGCCCGGCCATCCCTTCCGCCCCCTGGAAAACGACCGGGTGCTGTTCGACGGCCAGCCGGTCGCTTTCGTCGTCGCCGAAAGTTTCGAGGCGGCGCGCGATGCCGCCGCGCTGATCCGCGTCGACTATGCGCCGGGCGAGGCGAAGACGGATATCTGCGCCGAGCGCCATAACGCCTATGTGCCGCCGGTGCCGCGCATGCCGCAATTCATGCCGCCCAAGCCGCGCGGCGATGCCGAAACCGCCTTCGGCCTGGCGCCGCATTCCGTGTCCAACGATTACGTCATCGAGGGCGAGCACCACAATCCCATGGAGCTGTTTGGCACGACCGTCATTCTCGGCCGTGACGGTGACCTGACCATTCACGAGAAAACCCAGGGGTCGCAGAACTCGCAGGCCTATGTCTGCGGCGTCTTCGGCCTCGATCCAGAGCGGGTGGTCGTGCGAAACCGTTTCGTCGGCGGCGCTTTCGGGCAAGGGCTGCGGCCGAAGCATAATCTGTTCCTCGCGGTCATGGCGAGCCTCGATCTCAACCGCTCGATGAAGGTGGAGATGAGCCGGCGCGAGATGTTCTATCTCACCTGGCGGCCGTCCTGCGTACAGACCGTCTCGCTCGCCGCCGATGGCGAGGGGCATCTGCAGGCGGTGCTACATCATGCCGTCCATGCGACGTCGCGGCATGAGGACTACCAGGAAAACGTCGCCAACTGGTCCGGCCTCGCCTATGCCTGCGACAATGTGAAGATCGAATACGAAATCGCCAAGCTCGACATGGCGACCCCCGGCGACATGCGCGCGCCCGGCGCGGCCAGCGGCCTGACGGCGCTGGAAGCGGCGATGGACGAGCTGGCCTATGCGGTCGGTATCGATCCGCTCGAATTGCGTATCCGCAATTTCGTCCACCGCGACCAGAACCAGGACAAGGACATCACCTCCAAGGCCCTGCATGCCTGTTACCGCGAGGGCGCGGAGCGTTTCGGCTGGGCGAGCCGCTCGCCGGAGCCGGGCTCGATGCGCGAAGGCAACGAGCTGATCGGCTGGGGCATGGCGGGCGGCATCTGGGAAGCGCAGATGTCGCAGGCCGAGGCCCGTGTGCGGCTGTTTGCCGATGGCCGGGTGACGGTCAGCGCCGCCGCCTCCGATATCGGCACCGGCACCTATACCATTCTCGGCCAGCTCGCGGCCGAGGCCTTCGACATTCCCGTCGAGCGGGTGACGGTGGCGATCGGCGCTTCCGACCTGCCGAAGACCGGCGTCGAAGGTGGGTCCTGGACGGCGGCCACCAGCGGCACCGCTGTGCAGAACGCCGCGAAGGCGGTGATAAAAACCCTGCTCGACCATGCGAGGAACATGGAGAATTCGCCGCTTGCCGATGCAAGCGAGGAGCAGGTGGAAATTTCGGAGGGGCGGCTGGTGCTGGAAACCAACCATCAGGCAGGCGTCGCCATTTCGGATATCATGGCGTCCGCCGGTCTGCCTTTCATCGCCGAGACCGGAAAGGCCGCGCCCGACAAGGCGATCATGGCGAAATTCTCCGCCTATACCCATTCGGCCGTCTTCGTCGAGGTGCGGGTCGATGTCGAACTCGGTGTCGTCAGGGTGACGCGGGTGGTCAGCGCCGTCGCGGCCGGACGCATCCTCAACCCCAAGACGGCGCGCAGCCAGATTCTGGGCGGCGTGGTCATGGGCATCGGCATGGCATTGCATGAAGAAGGCATGATCGACCACCGCAGCGGCCGGATCATGAACCACAACATCGCCGAATACCACATCCCCGCCCATGCCGACATTCACGACATCGAGGTGCTGTTCGTCGAGGAAGACGACGACAAGGCAAGCCCGATCGGCGTCAAGGGGCTGGGCGAGATCGGCATTGTCGGCGTCGCCGCCGCCGTCTCGAACGCCATCTTCCATGCGACCGGCAAGCGCATCCGCCATTTCCCCATCACCCTCGACAAGATCCTCGAAAGCGAGATCAATCCATGAGCGAGACCACCGCCGAAACCCACGCCTTCCGTCCCGTGCGCTTTTCGCAGGATGTCGAGACCGTCCAGCCGGACGAGCCGCAGGTCGCTCGCGAGCTTGCCGAGACCATGTTGTCGATCGCCCGGAAGACCTATGCCGATACGGGCCACGCCATGCGCGCGGTCCACGCCAAGAGCCACGGCCTGCTGCAGGCGCGGCTGGAAGTCCTTGACGACCTGCCGCCCGAACTGGCGCAGGGGATTTTCGCAAAACCGGGCAATCATGACGCGATCATCCGCCTGTCGACTTCGCCCGGCGACCTGCTGCATGACGGCATCTCGACCGCGCGCGGGCTGGCGCTGAAGATTCTCGACGTCGAGGGCGAGCGGCTGCCGGGCGCCGAGGAGGCGACCAGCCAGGATTTCGTCATGGTCAACGGCAAGGAGTTCAACGCCTCCTCCGGCCGGCAATTCCTGACGACGCTGAAGGGGCTGGCTGCGACCACGGACCGTATCGAAGGCGTCAAGACCTGGGTCTCCAAGGCCTTCAAGGGCATCGAGGCGGCGCTGGAGGCGGTCGGCGGTGAAAGCGCGACATTGAAGGCGCTGGGCGGGCATCCCGACACGCATATCCTCGGTGACAGCTTCTTTACGCAACTGCCGCTGCGCCATGGCGACTACATCGCCAAGCTGGCGATCGTGCCGATCTCGGAAAACCTGAAGGCGCTGAACGGCGCCAGGCTGGACACCGAGGACGACGAGGACGCCATCCGCCACGGCGTGATGGATTTCTTCGAGAACAATACGGCGATCTGGAACCTGCAGGTGCAGCTCTGCACCGATCTGGAGGACATGCCGGTCGAGGGCGTGCAGGCCTGGGACGAGAAGAAAAGCCCCTTCGTGACGGTGGCGCGGCTGGTCGCCGGCCCCCAGACGGCCTGGAGCGAAGAGCGCGCCGAACAGGGCGACGACGGCATGGCCTTCAGCCCCTGGAACGGGATTGCCGACCACCGCCCCCTCGGCGCGATCATGCGTCTTCGCAAGCTCGCCTATGAACGCTCCGCCGCCTTCCGCTCCCAGCGCAATTTCATCCCCGTCACCGATCCCCGAGTTTGTCCTTTCGGCCACGGCCGCAGCGGCGGGCGTGGTGCGGCGTTCAATGATGCGAAAGAAGGACTCTCGCTCGGAGAATGAAGGCTTTGCGCCCAGGCTGCAAAGCGCAGGGCAACCGGATGCGGAACGAAAGCATCGTCGCGAAACCCCTTCTTCCCGGCGGGAAGAAGGGGTTTTCGGCATGGGCGCGCGAAAATCCTATTGCTTTTCGGAATCCAGAAAATCCGCTGTCGTCGCCAGTTCGACCTGTGTGGAAAAGCGGGCGCCCAGCAGCTTGATCGAGGCGTCATGCGTGGCGTCGGCGCTGGAGCAGACGCCGTCGGTGAGCACGATCACCCGGTAGCCGTGGTCGATGGCCCCGAGCACGGTCGCCAGAACGCAGACATCCGTCTCGCCCCCGGTCATGACAAGCGTCTCCACCGCCTCCGCCTGAAGGGTGGCATGCAGCCGGCCGTCGAACCACGGCGAATAGCAGGGTTTTAAGAAGCTGCGGGCCGGCGGCATGAAGCGGGCGAGCGCGGCGACCACCTCCGTCATTTCCGCCGGCAGGTGCTCGCCGGTCATCATCCACCATTTGCGATAGTAGTCACGCCACTGGCCCGGCATGTCCTCCGGCGTCCGGGGCGGCATGAAGCGGGTGAAGATCGTCCGCTCGGCATGCCGCCCCGTCATTTCCTCGATCTGCGGCAGGACGCGGTCGAACCAGGCAAGCCCCCAGGGCGTCTCCTCGCCGAACAGGCGCTGCATGTCGACGCACAGATGCCGCCATTGTCCGAGCCGGCCCATATCAGCCCTCCGTTTACGCCGAAGCCTTCGGCTCGCGTGCCCAGAACCGTAACTGCCCGAGCTTGCCGACGAAGGCATCGACATCCTTCGCCCCCGACAACGCCGTCACGCCTTCGTCCGGCGCATCGATGCCGGCCTTGGCGAGCAGGGACGCGGCCTCGGGACTATGGGCGATGAACTTGCAATGGACGAAGGCATCGGCGAGGAAATCCCGCGCAGGCGGCGCGACGGCCAGCATCCCAGCACCTTCCGCGCCGGGCAGCACGGCGACGGCATCATAGAGCACCGAGGGGCCGCCATCGAGCATCTGCTGCGCCGGCAGCCGGTTGCCGTCCGACAGCGTCACGCCGCCGACCTTCGGCGCGATGATTTCCACCGTGCCCTTTTCCTTCTCGATCGCCCGCATCAGCTTCTTGAGCAGCGCCGCATCCGTGCCGTCGGTGACGAGGATGCCGAGCTTGCGGCCCTCGAACCGCTGCGGCCCGCGATTGACGATGCTGAGCACCGGCGACGCGTCGAGATCGGTGCGCGGCTTCACCGCCGCATCCGCCGGCTTCGGCAGGCTGACGATGCCGAGATTGTCGGCCACCTTCTGCGCCAGCCCCTGGTCGATATTCATGAGATGCGAAACCATGCGTTCGCGGATGACGGGCGTCTCGACCTTGCTGAGTTCGAAGGTGAGCGCGGCGGCGATATGGGCCTGCTCGATATCCGTCTGGCTGATGAAGAATTGCCGCGCCTGGCTGTAATGGTCGGCAAAGCTTTCCGGGCGTAGCTGCACCTTCTGGCCCTGCTCTTCGGAAGGGAAATGCTTGTAGCCGCGCTCGGGGGATTCGCGTGGGCCTTGGTCCCAGGAATTCGGCTCGTAATTGGCGCGGCCCACGGGATTGCGCATCGCCATGTGCCCGTCCTGTTGGAAATGATGGAAGGGACACTTCGGCGCATTGATCGGCAGATGGGTGAAATTCGTGCTGCCCAGCCGCTTCAGCTGCGTGTCGAGATAGGAGAAATTGCGCCCCTGCAGCAGCGGATCGTTGGAAAAGCCGATGCCAGGCGGCACGTTCTGGGTCATGAAAGCCACCTGCTCGGTCTCGGCGAAGAAATTGTCTGGCATGCGGTCGAGCACCAGTCGGCCGATGGGTCGCACCGGCAGCACCTCCTCGGGGATGATCTTGGTCGGATCGAGAATGTCGAAATCGAAGCTGTCGGCGAAATCCTGGTCGAAAAGCTGCACGCACAGCTCCCATTCCGGGAAATTGCCGGACTGGATCGCCTGCCAGAGATCGCGACGATGGAAATCCGGATCGGCGCCGTTGATCTTCACCGCCTCGTTCCAGACGACGGATTGCAGGCCGAGCTTCGGTTTCCAGTGGAACTTGACGAAGGTGGAGGCGCCCGCCGCATTGACGAAGCGGAACGTATGGACGCCGAACCCTTCCATGAAGCGGAAGGAGCGGGGAATGGCGCGATCCGACATCACCCACATGATCATGTGCATGCTTTCCGGCGTCAGGCTGATGAAATCCCAGAAATTGTCATGCGCCGATTGCGCCTGCGGGAAGCCGCGATCCGGCTCCGGCTTCACCGAATGGATGATGTCGGGAAACTTGATCGCATCCTGGATGAAGAACACGGGAATATTGTTGCCGACCAGATCCCAGTTGCCCTCCTTGGTGTAGATCTTCACCGCGAAGCCGCGCACGTCGCGGGCGAGGTCGAAGGATCCCTTGGAGCCGGCGACGGTCGAAAAGCGCACGAAGGCCGGAGTCTTCTCACCGGGTCGCTGCAGGAAATCGGCGCGGGTGACGTCCGACAGCGAGTCGTAGGTTTCGAAGAAGCCGTGGGCGCCATAGCCGCGGGCATGGACGACACGCTCGGGAATGCGCTCGTGGTCGAAGTGGAAAATCTTCTCGCGGAAATGGAAATCCTCCATCAGCGCCGGGCCGCGCGCGCCGACGCGCAGCGTGTTCTGGTCGTCGGAGACGGGAGCGCCGAGCGCGGTGGTCATGACCGGACAGGTTCCCCCGGCGGTCTGGTGCAATTCCCCGCCGGCGCCGCGACGAAGCTGCTGGTCGTGGATGGTGGCGGGCTTGTCCTTGGGCGGTTGCGTTTTCGGCATGACGATCTCCCTGTTGAGGTCGGCTGCATAACGAATACGGCCAGCGGTTGTTCCGTTGCCGGAACCGCAGCGGCTGCCGCGCCGTTTCGCTTCTTAAACCGCAATTGAGGGGAGATCGCCTCCATGCCGATCATCGCCACGGCCGCATGGTCGATCTCGAAAGCCGTTGCGGCGCATTTTCCATCCGCCGGATCGGGCCTTGCCCGTTATGCCGCCCGCTTTCCGGGCGTCGAGGTCAACACCACCTTCTATCGCCGCCACCGGCCGGATACGTTCGTCCGCTGGGCCGCCGATGTGCCTGAAGATTTCCGCTTTGCGATCAAGATGCCGAAGACTATCAGCCATGAGCACCGGTTGAAAGGGATCGAGGCCGAGTTGGACCTGTTCCTGGCCGATATCGCCGGCCTCGGCAAGAAGCTCGGGCCGCTGTTGTGCCAGTTGCCGCCGAACTTGCGCTTCGATGCCGATGTGGCCGAGGCCGCCTTCGCGGCGATGCGGGCGCGCCATTCCGGCCCAATCGTGCTCGAGCCGCGCCATCCGAGCTGGGCCGGAGCCGAGGCAGGTGCGCTGATGCGACGGCACGGCATCGACCCGGTGCTGGCCGATCCGCCGGTCATCTGGAAGGCGGTCGATTTCACCCTTCCGCCACGCTATATCCGCCTGCACGGCACGCCGAAAATCTATTACTCCGCCTATGACGACGCGGAAATCGACGCCTTCATCCGGCTGCTGCCGCCCAACGGCTGGTGCGTTTTCGACAATACCGCCTCGGGGGCAGCGACAAGCAATGCGCTGACGGCGCTGTCGCGCCTGCCGGCTGCCTCGCGGGAAGCGTGATCGCGCCGGATCAGAACTCGTCCCATCCGGCATCATTGGTCGGGGCGGGTGAGCCGCCGCCGAAGGCGTTGGCGAGCTTGTCGACCATGCGCTTGGCCGGCGAGGCGATCCGTGGCGAGGCGGTGCTGGCCACCTTCAGGCGCGGGCGGACCGCAGCGGCGACCGGCGCAGGGGCAGGACGCGAGGCGGGGGGCGCCGCAGCGAAGGCGCGACCGCCGGCGACTGCCGCGTCACCCACCTGAAACTTTCCGACGAGCTGGCGCAGCCTGTCCGCCTCCAGCGCCAACGAGGAACTCGCAGCCGTCGATTGCTCGACCATCGCCGCATTCTGCTGCGTCGTCTGGTCCATCTGGTTGACCGCCGCATTGACCTCCGCCAATCCCACCGATTGTTCGCGCGCCGAGGTGGCGATGGCATCGAGCTGGACGTTGATGTCGTTGACATGCTGGCCGATCACCTTCAGCGCCTCGCCGGTCTCGGTCACGAGGCGGACGCCGCCCTCGACCTCGCCGGCGGAATGGCGGATCAGCTCCTTGATTTCCCTTGCAGCCTGCGCGGAGCGTTGCGCCAGTTCGCGGACTTCCTGGGCGACGACGGCAAAGCCCTTGCCGGCTTCACCGGCGCGGGCCGCCTCGACGCCGGCGTTGAGCGCCAGCAGATTGGTCTGGAAGGCGATCTCGTCGATGACGCCGATGATGTTGGAGATCTGCCCGGAGGACTCCTCGATGCGCTGCATGGCGGCAACGGCTTCGGACACGACCTTCGCCGAACGGTCAGCCGAGGAATTGGCTTCCGATGCCTTACTGCGGGCCTCTTCGGCGCGCTTCGAAGACTGCGAGACGTTGGCGGTGATCTCATCGAGCGCGGCGGCTGTCTCTTCCAGCGCGGCGGCCTGCTGCTCGGTGCGGCGCGACAGGTCGCTGGCGGCTTGGCTCAGTTCCCGCGAGCCGCCGTCGATGGAGACGGTGACCTCGGAGACGGCCTGCAAGGTGGTGCGGAGCTGGGTGACGGCGGCGTTGAAATCATGGCGCAGGGTTTCGAACTCCGGCGAGAAGGACTGGGTCAGCTCGAAGCCGAGATCGCCATTTGCCATGCGCTTCAACCCTTCGGCAAGGCCACCGGTCGCCTGGGCCATGGCGTTGGCGCGCACCCGTTCGATATCCGAATTGCGCTCGCGTTCTGCCTCGACGGCAGTCCGCTCGGCCTGTGAAGAGGCTTCGAGCGCGCGGGTGCGCAGGCCATTGTCCTTGAATACCTGGACGGCGCGGGCCATGCCGCCGATTTCGTCGCGGCGCTCGGTTTCGGCGATGGCAACGTCGAGGTTGCCGTTGGCAAGCGTGGTCATGGTGCCCGAAAGCGTATCCAGCGGCCGGGCGATCCAGGCGCGCACGGCAAAGAAGCCGGCGACCAGCATGACGGCAAGGCCGGCGACGACACTCACGATGGTGGTGATGATCGTGTCGCGGGTCGTGTCGACGAGTCCGGCGTGACGTGTTTCGGTGAGGGCGGTGATCTTGCCGATCTCGTCGGTGATATCGTTGATCGCGATGGTGAAGGACGGGCGGCAGGTCGTGGCGAAATCCGCCTGGGTGCGATCGACTTCGGTCTCGGCCAGCGCGATGCTGGCAGCGGCAATCAGCGGGCCGCATTTGTTTTTCAGCGCATCGACAGCTTCAGCCTTGATCGCGGCGATGCGGGCATTGTCGGGCGCGCTGGCCATCGCCGCATCGATCTGCGTGGTGAAGAAGCCTTCGCTCATCTTCATGTCGGCCACGGCGGCCTTCTTGTCGGCGTCATCGCGCGCAATCAGGATATCGGCAATGGCGGAACGGATCGACACCAGGCTGCGGCTGGCGCGCGCCAGCATCAGCGTCGCGTTGGATTCCTTCTCCAGCAGCGCGGTGTAGGACGTATCGATGAACGATATGCGCGAGCTGCTATAGGCCGTGACGCCGGCCACGAACAGCCCGAAGGCGCAGAGAATGACAAGAAACTTGCCGATGACGGGAATATGACGCATGGCGGCGGCCTGTTCTGGAAAACTGCCGCCTGGGTTATCAGGATATCGTTATGTTTCGCTTAATATTTTCATGGTTGCGCCGGGAAGGTTTCACACGCGGCGCGCCCGCTGGCGAAATGGCGAACGGCCGTATACAGGCATCGCGTGTCGGCCGTCATTGCAAGAAAATGTAGGGAAGGTCGTTCACAACCGGCCAGCCTGGGGCGCCTGTCGGCGCGGGAGGCTGGCGGTGGTCTACTGCCCGATCGTTCTCGGGAAGCGTATCGGCGGGGCGGTGTGCCCGGCTGGCAATCCGGTCGGTTCAGCCGAAAACCAGGAAGCCGGAAACGGCGGCGCGGATGTTTTCACGCGAGATGCCGAGGTCGCGCAGGGCGCGGTCGTCGAGGGCGTTCAGTTCGCGGGCGGCGCGACGTTCGGCTGCATTCTTCTTGAGCTTTGCGAAAACGTTCATGATCAACTCCTTTGTGTTGCCCAGTAGATAGGCAATTTCGTGCCTGGGAAAAAGGCACAAGTTTGCACCGGAGGCATGCCGGCCTTGCATGGCGGCGACCGGTGCTTCGACATGCAGCCAGCGCCGGCACCCATCGCGCGCATCGTCTCGTTATGGCTCATCCACCGCTTGCGTGCCGTTTCGATCGGCATGGAGGCTGGAATGCTTCTCAACCCGCACCCGGATTGACGCTCTTCTCCTTAGCGTCCGGCAGCGTACCGGCGCCCGGCGTCTTGCTTTCGTCGGTGAGGCGCTCCTTGGCGTGAGGGCCGGCGGGGGGCGGAGGCTTTGCGCCGGCGGGGGCGTCGCGGGTTTTTTCGACCGCCTTCTGCGCCTGCTTGTCCTCGTCCGTCATGGCTCTTCTCCTTGAAGGGTTAGACACCTTTCTCCAACGCGAGGCGGGCGGAACCGGTTCCGGGAAAAGCTCAACCCTCGGCAGGCGCGCCGAAGCGTTCGATCATGCGATTGCGGATCTGGTCGCGGGCCGCGCGGTAGAGCGCAAGCGTCGCCTCGCGTCCGTCGGCCTGGCCGACAGGATCGGAAATCGGCCAGTATTCCACCTCCAGCGCGGCGGTGCGGGCCATGTCCATGGCCAGGCGCTGGCTGGTGGGCGAAAGCGCAACCACGAGATCGAAGCTGCCGAGATGGTCGCCCCAATCCTGCATCTCCTCGAACGAGCGGCAGCGATGGCGCACCAGCTCGACGCCGATCTCGTTGCAGACGGCGATGGCGAAGCCGTCGACTTCCCTGTCATGCCGGACGCCGGCGGATTGCACATAGGCGGCGCGGCCGTAAATCTTCTTCATCAAGCCTTCGGCCATGGGAGAGCGAACCGAATTGTGATCGCAGCAGAAGAGGATGGAGCGGGGGATAGGCTTGGACAAGGAGAGCTCCGGTTGGATTTGAGGATCTCGGCGGCGGATTTTCAGGAGCGGACGGCCGACCGCCGGGGCGCTTGCGACCGAGGTCCGGCAGCGATGGACGGCTTTCGGCAATCCCACCACACTCCCCCTGCCGGCGCAAGACGGGCGGGCCTGTCCTCCCTTCCCGGCAGAATAGTGGCGGGATGTGACAGCTTTTGTCGCGATACGATTCGACAATCGGTCCCGCGAGTGCTCTAATCGCGTGGGGTCAATTCAGGTGCCAGCCATTCTACGATGGACACGCATAAACGCAGCATAGTGAAAGCGCTCTCGTGGCGCGCGACGGGATCCGTCGATACCATCCTGATTTCCCTGGTCATTACCGGCAGCATCAGGCTTGCGGCCACGATCGGTTTCACCGAGGTCGTTACCAAATCCCTGCTTTATTATTTTCACGAGAGAGTCTGGCTTCGCGTGCCCTTCGGCCGCGCCAAGCCATCCGACGGTATCTCGTGACGATGGTGCGTTCGCTCGGTGCGGCCGGGCCGCCTCTTCGGGCAAGTCGTGGCGGGAGGAGCAGGCTTATGGTGCGGGAAAACGAAATCCGGGAAAACGAGGTGGCGGTCGAGCCGCCGCCGGCGGTAGATGCCGGGCTTGTGTTCATCGGCCGCATCGAAACCCCTTGGGTCTCGCGGCTGGAAACGCCACGACAGGGCCGTCAGGACGGGCCGGTCTGCATCATCGAGGTGTTCGAGCCCTGGGTGGCGGCGCTGCGTGGCATCGAGCGCTTCCAGCGGCTGGAGATCCTCTACTGGCTCGATCGCTCCCGCCGCGACCTCGTGCTGCAAAGCCCGGCCTCGAACGGCGAGACCCATGGCACGTTTTCGCTGCGCTCGCCGGTGCGGCCGAACCCGATCGGCACCTCGATCGTCATCCTGGAAAAGGTCGAGGGCGCGCGGCTTTTCGTCAAGGGCCTCGATTGCCTCGACGGCACGCCGCTGATCGACATCAAGCCCGACCGCTGCCTGTTCACGCCCGTCGCCCCGCCGCAGAAGGGCGACTTCGAGACCGCTCACGGTCCTGACGATTCACCGATCAGCCAGTTGATGAAATAATCGATCTCGGCGCTGTCGCGCTTGGCCTCAGGGCACAGGCAATAGTAGTTGTGGAGCGCGGCGACGCCGATTTGCAACGGCTGCACGAGCCTGCCCTCGTCGAGATCGCGGGCGGAGACCACCTCGTCGCTCAGCGCCACGCCGAAGCCGTCACGAGCGGCCTGGAGGACGATGCCGAAACTGTCGAAATAGACATCCGACTCGCCGCCCCAGGCAATGCCGGCCTGCGCCTGCCAGCGCCGCCATTGCGCACCGTCGTCTTCATGCAGCAGGCGGTGATAGGCAAGGTCGGAAGGCTGGCGGATAGCCTTCGGTCCACGCAGCAATTGCGGGCTGCAGACCGGCGTCATGCGGATGCCATGCAGCAGATGCCACCAGAAGCCCGGCCAGGGCGGCACGCCATAGATGACGGCGACATCGGTCTTGCGCCAGTCGATGCCCTGGAAATAGCTCGAGGTCACGACGTTCAACTGGAAATTCGGGTTCTCGTCCATGAATCGGAAGAGACGCGTGGCGAGCCAGGCCGTTCCGTAGACCTGGGGCATGGAGATCCGCAAGCTGCGCCTTGTCTCCTCGTCGTGGCGCGCGGCGGCGACCTGGCGCACGCCGGTCTGGATCGCGTCCATGGCGGTGGCGACCGAGCGCTGGAGCTGGGCGCCGCTCCGGGTCAGGGCGAGCTGACGGCCGCGCTTCTGGAACAGCTCGACGCCGAGCCCCGTCTGCAGGGCGCGGATCTGCTGGCTGACCGCGCCCGGCGTCACATGCAGCTCGGCTGCGGCCGCGCCGACATTGCCGAGCCGGGCGACGCTTTCGAAGACACGAAACGCATGCAGGGGAGGAAGGGCCATCATGTCTCTCTTTCGCGGGAGGCTCTCGTCGCGCCGGGGTGCAGATGCTCGATCAGCCGGTCGGCCAGCGCCCGCAGGATCGGCTCGCCGGCCCGCTCCACCGGGCTGACGATGTAATATTCGCGCGCCGCGTTGATCGTCGTCGGAAACGGTTGGATCAGCCGGCCTTCGTTGAGGGAATTGCGGGTCAGCACGTCCGAGACCAGCGCAACGCCGCGCCCCTGGATGGCGGAGGCGATCGCCTGCGCCACCGAATTGACCCGCACATGCGTATTGCCCTCCAGCCCGATGCGGGCGGCGACCGACCATTTCGCCCATTCACCGCCATCGTCTTCATGCAGCAGCGTCACGGCGCTAAGCTTGCGCTCGCGGTTGCGCAGGTCGAGGCGGGAAAGAAGCGTCGGCGCGCAGACGGCGGACAGGCGGACTTCGCCGAGCAGGCGCCAATGCTTGCCGGTGAAGGGCGGGTTGTCATAGACGACGGCGATGTCGTTGCGGGTCCAGTCGACCTCGGCTGCCGTCATCGCCTCATCGATCGACAGTTTCGAGATGCCATGGCCCTCGGCAAAGCCGATGATCGCTGCCGTCAGCCAGGCGATGCCGAGCGCCGTCGGCACCGAGACCGACAGCGACACCGGCTGCTCGCCGGCCGCCGCCCGGCGCGAGGTGCGCGTGGCCGTGTCGATCTGCCCCAGCGAAATGGCGACGGCTTGCGAAAAATCCCGCCCGGCCTGGGTCAGCACGACATTGCGGCCCGACTTGCGAAACAGCGCGATGCCGGTGGCCTCGCCAAGCTTCTTCAATTGCAGCGAGACGGCGCTGGGGCTGAGGTTCAGTTCCCCGGCCGCCTGCCGCACGCTGCCGAGCCGCGCCGCCGCCTCGAAGGCAGGCAGATATTGCAGGTAGGGCAACATGCGCGACATTTCCGGACCGCCAATTGTTTCAATTCATCAAACGATACTGGCGATATTAAATTGATTTTTTCGAACTGTTAAGAGTGCTACCCCTATGGAAAAGGAGGAACGTCATGATTTCGGCAAGACCATTCGATTTTCCCTATGACGGCAATCTCGATCCGGCCAGGACGGCGCTGATCGTTATCGACCTGCAGGACGATTTCCTGTCCTCGACCGGTTACTTCGCCAGGCAGGGCTACGATCCCGCGCCGCTGCGCGCCATCATCCCCGCCGTCAACCGCTTGATCGGCGCCTGCCGCAGCGCCGGCATCCGCGTCATCCACACCCGGCAGGGCTACCGCGCCGATCTCGCCGACATGACGCCCTATGAGAAATGGCGTCGTCAGCGCTCCGGCCTCGACGGCACCACGGCGTTGCTGCGCTCCAGTCCGGGCTTCCAGATTTCGGCCGATATCGACGTCGGCCCCGAAGACATCATCGTCGACAAGACCTGCAACGGCGCCTTCACCTATACGGATTTCGAGCATGTGCTGCGCGCGCAGGGCATCACGCATCTGCTGTTTTCCGGTTGCACCACCGATGTCTGCGTCCACACGACGTTGCGCGAGGCCTGCGACCGCAATTTCCAGTGCCTGACGATTTCCGACGCCTGCGCCAGCGGCGACCAGTATGCCCATGAGGCGGCCCTGCACATGGTTACCGTCGAGAACGGCATTTTTGGCGCGCTGACCGACAGCGCGGCGGTTCTCGAGGGTCTGGGCCGGCTGGAGCGAGCGAAGGCATGAGTGGCCAGCAGACCTACGTCTCCCTGATGCGCCTGACGCAGAAGGGGCTCGACGAACTGACCGACAGCGCCCGCCGCCGCAAGGTCAGCGAGGATCGCGTTGCCTCCCTCGGTGGCCGCTCCATCGCCTTCTACGCCCTGCTCGGGACTTACGATTTCCTGCAGGTCTTCGAGATGCCGAGCAATGAGGCGATGCTGCAATACGTGCTGACCGCGCGGCGCGACGGGCATGTCGAGCCGCTGATCATGCCGGCCTTCGACACCGGGGCCTATGGCGGAATTCTCCAGGCGATGACATAGGAACGGCACGGTTCGGGGGGGCGGATAATCGTTTAGTTTTCATGCGGTTTTCAGGCGAAAACAATTAGCTTGTCTGCACTTGGCTTTTCTATACCACTTCAAAAACGCAACAAAAAAGGGAACGGATTATGATGAAGAACCAGTCTGGACTGAAATCGGCGCTGATCGCGGGCGGCCTGCTGGCCGCGCTCATGGGCCAGGCGCAGGCGGCCGGGCAGAAACCGGACTTCGTGTCCGGCGGCGTGCTGAAAGTCTGCACCAGCGGCGAATTCCCGCCGATGGAATATTACGAAAATCCCGGCGACAAGGATCTCGTCGGCTTCGAGATCGACCTGCTGGACGCCATCGCCAAGCGCTGGGACGCCAAGGCGGAATATGTGGTCGGCGATTTCAAGGGCCTGCTGCCGTCGCTGGATTCGAAACGCTGCGACCTCGTCGCCAGCGGCATCCTGATCACCCCGGCGCGCCTCGAGAAATATGACGGCATTCCCTATTTCGGCTCGCATATCGTGCTGGTGACGGCGGCGAGCGACAAGGAGACGAAGGCGCCGGCCGATGTCAGCGGTAAGGTGATGGCAATCGAGGCCGGCACGTCCTACGAGAAGATCGTCGCCGATCTCAATACCGAGTTGGAAGCTGCCGGCAAGCCGCCCGTGCAGGCCCAGACCTATCCTTCCGCCGCCGGCGTCATCCAGCAGATCCTCGTCGGCCGCGCCACCGCGACGATCACCCAGGATACCACGGCCGCCTATCGCATGTTGCAGGTGCCGGGCAAGCTCAGCATTCCCTACACCTACGACCAGAGCGAAAATTACGGCATCTACCTGCGCAAGAGCGCGGGTGACCGCGAGATGCTGAAGCAGGCGATCGAGGCGCTGCAGGCAAGCGGCGAGATGAAGGCCATGCTGAAGAAATGGAACCTGCCGGAAACGGCGACCGACGTTTCGCATGACGTGAAGTGACGGCTTTGTTCCAGCTCGATCTTTTCGTCCACGCGGTCTTCAGCGCTGCCCTGTTCCAGGGGGCGCTGCTCACCGTCGGCCTGTCGCTCTGCGTCATGGCCGTGTCGCTGGTTCTGGGCATGGGGCTCGGCTCCATGGCCGGCTCGCCGCGCCGGGCGGTGCGGTGGATCGTGACGGTCTATGTCTGGCTGTTTCGCGGCGCGCCGGCGCTGCTGGTGCTGCTGTTCGTCTGGAACGGCCTGCCGCAGATTTCGGATGTGTTCCGTGCCGATTGGTTCACGCCGTTCTTCGCCGCCTTCCTGGCGCTGTCGCTGATCCAGATCGCCTATCTCGCCGAGATCCTGCGCAGCGCCTTCGCCGCCGTGGGTCAGGGGCAGCGGGAAGGGGCGGCAGCGCTCGGCCTGCATGGATGGCAGATCTTTCTGCTCGTCACCATGCCGCAGGCCCTGCGCATCGCGGTGCCGGCGCTGATGAACGAGTTCATCTCGCTGCTGAAGACCACCTCGCTGGCGACGGTGATCTCGCTGAAGGAACTGATGACGGTCTCGCAGTTCGCGATCGCCACGAGTTTCCGTTTCCTCGAATGGTATGGGGCGGCGCTCGTTTATTATCTGGTAATCGTTTCGCTGCTGACATTCGCCCAGGGTCGAATCGAATACCGGCTTTCGCGCGGTTATCGCTGAAGCAGGAGGGGCTGCAAGGTTGGATCGTATGAACATAGTCTCGGCCCCGGCGCGCAACCGCCGCTTGCCCGGCAAGCGGCTGCATCGACGGAGGCGGAAATGACCCCCTGGTTTTCGACGGAACCGCTCTCGAACCGCCTGACGCGGATCAGCGAGCCGCATGTCCACAGCTTCTTTCGCGCCAACGTCTTTCACGTCATCGGCCGCGATGCCGATCTGGTCGTCGATTTCGGCATGGGGCTGGCGTGCCTGCGCGAAACCCTGCCCATCCGTCCGGGAAAACCGGTGCTGGCGGTGGCGACGCATGTGCATGTCGACCATGTCGGCGCGTTCCACGAATTCGAGACCCGCATGGGCCATGCGGCGGAGGCGGAGGCTTTTGCCGGGATGCCGGATGCGGCCACCCTTGCCGGCTATTTTCGCGCCCAGCCGCAGGCGCTGGCGCAGGCCGCGCCAAACGGCATGACCGCCGCAGACTACTGCATCGCGCCGGCGCCGTTGACCCGAATCCTGCACGAGAACGACGTGATCGATCTCGGCGATGCCGCTTACACCGTGCTGCATCTCCCCGGCCATTCCCCGGGTTCCATCGGGCTTCTGGACGAGAGGACCGGCGAATTCTTCGCCGGCGATGCGATCTATGAGGGGCAATTGGTGGACGACCTGCCGGGTTGCGACCGGCAGGCCTACCGCCGGACGATGAGCCGGCTGGCAGGCCTCGATGTCGGCGTGGTCCATGGCGGCCATGGCGCCGAATTCGACAGGGAGCGGATGCAGGCCATCGCCCGATCCTATCTCGACGCCGAGTGACGCATTCCATCGTCCGGCCGGAACGGCGGCCATCGCCGACCGGCCCGATGGCCCGCTTACTTGCCCAGCATGTCCGCCAGCATGAAGCCCGAACCCGCCCCCGTGCCGGCCCCCGGCCATGTGGCCGCGCCGCAGCAATAGAGCGACTTGACCGGCGTCGAATAGCGCGAATAGCCGGCGACCGGGCGGAAGAGAAAATTCTGGTCGAGATGATGGCTGCCGCTCAAATTGTCGCCGCCGATCAGGTTGGGGTTTTCCCGCTCCAGGTCGAGCGGCGAGAACACCGAGCGCCCGAGGATTTTCGCGCGCAATCCCGGCGCATAGGTTTCCAGCAGCGCCAGAACCCGGTCGGCATAGGCCTCCTTCGCGCCATCCCAATCCGTGGCGGCGATTTCGCCGCCGGCATCGCCGCGAATCTGCGCCGGCAACACGCGCACCTGCACCCAGAGGACGTGCTTGCCATCGGGCGCGCGCGAAGAATCGAGAGCGGTGGGCTGGCCGACGACCAGTGCCGGCTCGCTTGGCAACAGCCCGTCCATCGCCTGCGCATAGACGCGCGACATCATCTCGAAATCCGGGGCGACATGCACATAGGCGAAGGATTTCAGCGCCTCGCCCGCACGCCAGTCCGGCAGGCCGTCCAGCGCCAGATGGATCATCATCGTTCCCGGCCCCGCGCGAAACGCCTCGATCTTGCGCTCGTAAGCCGCACGGCCGGTATCCTTCGGCAACAGCTTGCCGAAGACCAGCTTGGGATGGACGTTGGAAATCACCGCGCGGCGCGCCTCCAGCACCCGGCCGTCGGCGAGCCGCACGCCGCTGGCCTTGTCGCCAGCGAGCGTGATCGCCTCGACCGGCGCATCCAGAAGCAGCGTGCCGCCCTTGGAAGCGAACAGGCCGGTCATCGCCTTGATGATCGTATCGGCGCCACCCTTTCCGATAACCATGCCGAAGGCCTGGTTGGCCATGGATTCCAGATAGGGGAACAGCGCGCCGCCGGCAACATCTGGCGCGAAATCGAGATGCAGACCCCAGGCCGCCATCATCGCCTTGACCTTGGGGTGTTCGAAACGGCTGTCGAGGAAATCGCGCGGCGAGGCGAGCAGCAGGCGCGCGATGTCGTAAAGCCAGCCCGTCCCCTTTTCCCGCCAGGCCTTCCACGCGACCTTCGCCGATCGCCAGGAAGGCATGGGCGCGCCGAGCAGGCCGAAGATATGCGGTGCGTCGCTGCCGAATTCGGCCAGCATCTGCCGCCAGGCCGCCGCATCCTTTTGCGAGAGCGCGGCGATGCGGCCGGCGGTCTTTTCCAGATCGGTGCTGACGCCGAGGAACGTGCCGTCGCGAAACACGCTGGCGAAGCAATCGGCGGCCGGAACGAGGCCGAGGCCCTGGGCTGTCAGCGCATCCTTGTTGGCGGCGAAGAAGGCGGAGCCGGCGAACATCGAGAGATTCATGGCCGCGAGGTCATGGCGGAAGCCCGGCAGCGTCACTTCGCGCGTCTTGACCGCGCCCCCGGCTTCCGCCTTGGCCTCGACCACAGCCACCGACCAGCCGCGCTTTTGCAGTTCGATGGCGGCGGCGAGGCCGTTATGGCCGGCGCCGATCACGATCGCATCATAGGTCATCGTTATTCCCCATTCGATTATACCTATATGCATACATTTTTGCGCCGACGCCGCAAGCCGGCATGGCGCACGGCGCAGGGGATTGCTTGCAATTTCATATTTTGTTTCATAGGCTCGCGCCAAAAGCATCGAGGGGCGTCCATGGGCAATTTCGACTACATCATCGTCGGCAGCGGCATCAATGCGCTGGTGGCGGCGGCCATGCTCGGCAAGAAGGGCAAGCGTGTGGCTGTGCTGGAGCGCAATCCCGAAATCGGTGGCTGCCTGCGCACAGAAGAGATCACCGCGCCGGGCTTCGTCCATGACGTGATGGCGACGACCATGGTGCTGTTCCTGACCTCGCCCGCCTATGGCGCGCTCGGCAAGGATCTGGAAGCGCGCGGGCTGGAATTCGCCCATGCGGATCTGCCGACCGGTGTGCTGCGCCCGGACGGTTCGCATGTGATCTTCTCCAAGGACCGCCAGCGCAATGTCGCGACCTTCGAGGCGCTGGCGGCCGGCGACGGCAAAGCATTTTCGTCCGAGATGGATAAGCTCGGCGCCGATGCGCCGTTCCTGTTTTCCCTGCTCGGCGGCGCGCTCTGGTCAGGCTCGATCGCCAAGACGGTGGCCAAGGAGGCGTGGAAGCGTGGCCTGCGCAATCTCGCCGGCTGGTTCGGCGAGGCGCTGATGCCAGCGCGGGCGCATCTGGAAGCAACCTACCGCTCCGAGGAAGCGCAGGCACTCTGGGCGCCTTGGGTGCTGCATTGCGGGCTGGGGCCGGAAAGCGCCTATTCGGCCGAAATGGTCAAGGTCATCGGTTTCGCCATCGAGCTTGCCGGCTGCCCGGTCGCCAGGGGCGGGGCACGCACGCTGCTTTCCGCCTTCGAAAAACTGATCACCGATACCGGCGGCACGATCCGCACCGGGGCCGATGTCGAGGCGCTGGTGCAGGGGCCGGGCGGGAAGGTTACCGGTGCTCGCCTTGCCGGCGGCGAGACGCTCAGCGCCACCAGCGGCGTCATCGCCTCCGTCACGCCGAACCAGCTTTACGGCCGCCTGCTGAAGGATTGGCCGGCGCCGCCGGCCGAGGTTTCCGAAGGCTTGCGCTCCTATCGCTACGGCAAGGGCAATATGCAGATCCACTACGCGCTGGACCGCCCGCCGCAATGGAAGGGCAATGCCGAACTCGGTCAGGTGGCGCTGCTGCACCTCACCCCCGGCCTCGACGGCGTGTCGCGCGCCGCCAACGAGGCCGAGCGCGGCATGCTGCCGGCCGTCCCGACCATCTGCGTCGGCCAACCCGCCTCCTTCGATCCCTCGCGGGCGCCGGAAGGCAAGTCGATCCTCTGGCTGCAGCTTCCCGAAACGCCGCGCCACATCAAGGGCGATGCCGCCGGCGAACTGGATATTCCCGCCGACGGGCGCTGGACAGAGGCTCTGCGCGAAGCCTATGCCGACCGCATCGAGGCGATCCTTGCCAACCATATCGAGGGTTTCGCCGAAAGCGTCATCGCCCGCAAAGCTTATTCGCCGGCCGATCTGCAGGCGATGAACATGAACCTCGTCGGCGGCGATCCCTATGGCGGCTTCTGCGGGCTGGACCAGTTCTTCCTCTGGCGCCCCTTCAAATCCTCCGTCAACCACCGCACCCATGTGCCGGGCCTTTACCACATCGGCGCCTCCACCCATCCGGGGCCGGGACTGGCCGGCGGCTCGGGTTTCCTTTTGGGGTCGTCGCTGAAGTAGCAGCCGAAGGTTTGCTCGTTTCAGTCCGTTGCGAAGCCCACCAGTTCGAGGCGCATCGCCGCATGCTCGTTCGCCGGCACAAGCCGCGAACTCGGCGGCGCCCTGCGCGCCTCCGCGCTCCATAAAAACGGATAGAAGGAATAGACGGCATCCAATTCCGGATAGGGCTGGCGATCGAAGACATCCAATTCCGCCAGCGGCGCGTAGACCGCCATGAAGTCACCCGTCAGGCACCAACTGAGAAAATCCGTATACCCGACTTCCAGGGACGTCCAGAGACTATCATCCGCGCCGAGATAGAAGATGTCGCCGATGCTGGTCGCATCCAGACCGCCGCCGTTCAAGGCGAACAATCCGCCCAGCACGTCGTCGGCGACCAGAACAATCTTCGGATTGTCGCTGGCGAGCAGGCCGATGGCCTCATTGCTTCGCAGCAGGGATCGCCCCGTGCCCGAACCGAGAAGGCGCAGGAAACCATTCCGGACCGTGATCCCGCCGGTTTCATAGACCACGGCCCCGAGCAGCGACCGAGTGGTCACCTGCAGGCGCAGCAGCGTCGCCTTCGCCAGGTCTTCGTCGCGTGGAAGCAGGCGTGCGCCCGCTGCCTGCGGGGATTGCATCCATTCCCGGATCAAAGGCAGGCCGGGATCGTCCGTATCGATCAGTTCCTCAAGCGTGCGCATACCGCCTCATTCCTCGAAGCCGTCAGCCATGCCGGCCGGGGCAAATTCTCGGCACGCAAAAGCGCATCCAGCTCCAGCCGCGACATGCGCCGCAACGCCCGTTCCATATCCCGCGAAGAGGTTCGGTTCTTGACGTCTCTGTGCGGGGCGACCGACCTGGCGCAGGTATTGTTCGATCTGCTCCGCCATGACGGCACGTCTGTTGTTTTTCATCCGATACCTCACCCGTTGCGGCTGCGTATTGCGATGAAGCGACGACGGGCTTCATTCCGTTCGACGGGCAAGGATAGCAATCAATGCGACCGGACAATGACAGAGCCGGCGATGAAGTGACGCAGGCGAGGCCTCGGGAAGAGGCGATTGCGGCGGCGACGCTTTTGCGCCGCCGCCCGCTGGCGATGTCACTTGGCCGGGTTCTTCGGATCCCACAGCACCGTCTTGGCATCCTTTTCATAGGCCATGCCCTTGGGATAGCTGATCGCCTCGAACTGCATGCCCCAAGGAGCCTGGAAATAGAGGATGGTCTGGCCGGCGGCGGGGCCTTCGCTGATGGGCACTGGGCCCATGCGGGTGGCGACGCCCTTGGAGACCAGATACGCCTTGGCGGCGGCGACATCGTCGACATAAAGCGCGATGTGGAAGGCGCCGATATCGCTATTCTTGGCCTTGAGGTCGCGCTGATCTGCGGCCGTATACTGGAACAGCTCGATATTGGAGCCGAAGCCGCAGCGGATCTGCGTGATCTCGTGGATGACCGCCTTGGCGTCGACGCCGACGAGATCGGTCATGAAGGTGCCCTTGTCATCGGCAAATGGGCCAAAGGACATGGCCTTTTCGCAGCCGAGCACGCCGGTGAAGAAATCCACCGCCTGTTTCATGTCCGGGACGGTGACGCCGGTATGATCGTGGCCGCGCAAGCCCGGCAGGCCCTCGGCCATGACCGGGCCGGAGAGAACGGCGAGCATGGCCGCCGTCAGAAGTGTGGCAAGTTTCATCGCATTTCCCCTTTTTGGCGGGCATGCAGGAGCGTTCGCCGGAAGCCCGCAGTTCCGGCGATGTGGTGGGATGGATTGTCGGCGGACCACGTTTTGGGTTACGCGGCGTCTTCGACGCCGGCTTTCGAATCCAGCCAGCCCGGCGTGATTTCCGGCAACGGGATGGCGTCGAGCAGCAGGCGGGTATAGGCGGAACGCGGATTGGCGAAGACTTCGGCGCAGGCGCCTTCCTCCTCGATTTTTCCGAACCGCATGACATAGACGCGGTCGCAGACCGCGCGGATGACCGAGAGATCGTGGCTGATGAAGGCCATGGAGAGGCCGAGATCGGCCGATAATCCCTTCAGCAGTTTCAATACCTGCGCCTGCGTCGAGACGTCGAGGCCGGAGACGATCTCGTCGGCGAGCACGAAATCCGGCTCCAGCAAAGCGGCGCGGGCAATGCCAACGCGCTGGCGCTGGCCGCCGGAGAGCTCGTGCGGATTGCGGTCGAGACAGACGGCAGGAAGCGAGACGCGCTCCAGCATCTTCGCGACCCGCGCTTCCGTCTCGGCCGCCGTCTTCGCCAGTCCGTGCAGCTTCAGCGGTTCGGAGAGGATGCGGCGGATGGTGTGGCGCGGATTGAGCGAGGCCATCGGATCCTGAAAGATCATCTGGATGCGGCGGCGAAGCGGACGCATCTCTCCCTCCGGCAGCCGGGTGATATCGCGGCCGTCGAAGCGGATGCTGCCGGCGGAGACATCCACCAGCCGCAACAGCGCCCGGCCCAGCGTCGTCTTGCCCGAGCCGGATTCGCCGACGATGCCGACCGTTTCGCCACGACAGATGGAGACATCGACGCCATGCAGCACCTTGATGCCGTTGCCGTAGGTGACTTCGATGCCGGTGGCGTCGATCAGGGTTTCGTTCATCTCCACCTCCTCAACTGAGGCCGATTTCGGCGCGCAGCGCCTCGAAGACGGAAGGCGGCACCGGCTCCAGCCCGCTATCCGGCCGGTCGTAGCGCGGGCCGGCGGCCAACAGCGCTTTCGTGTAAGCGTGGCGCGGTGCGGTCAGCACATCGGCGGTGCGGCCGGCCTCGATCACCTTGCCGGCATAGAGCAGGGTGACGCTGTCGCAGATTTGCGCGACGACGCCGAGATCGTGGGTGACGAAGATCACCGCCGTGCCGTGAGTCCTCTGCATGTCGCGGATGAGGCGCAGGATCTGCTTTTGCACGGTGACATCGAGCGCCGTCGTCGGCTCGTCGGCGACCACCAGCTTCGGTTCCAGCGCGAAGGCGCTCGCGATCAGCACGCGCTGGCGCATGCCGCCGGAAAGTTCATGCGGATAGGCGCGCAGCACCCGCTCGGGATCGCGGATATGCACTTCCTGCAGCAGCTTCAACGCGCGCGCCCGTGCCTCTTTCGAGGAGAGGCCGCGGCGCAGGCGCAACGCATCGGTCAATTGCGCCTCGATGCGGCGGCCGGGGTTCAGCGCCGTCTGCGGATCCTGCGGGATGAGCGCGATATGCGTCCCGATGAGATCGCGAAGCGCGCGCGACGGCATGGTCATGAGGTCGCGGCCTTCAAAGCGGATGGCGCCGCCGGTCACCTGCACGGTGCGCGGCAGGATGCCGAGCAGCGCCTTGGCGATGGTGGATTTGCCCGCCCCGCTTTCGCCGACGAGACCACGCACCTCACCGCGCTCCAGTGTCAGCGAGACGTCGCGCAGGATGGGCGCGCCATTTTCGCGGGTGGAGACGGCCGAGAGGTTTTCGATGGAGAGCAGGGGGGCGGTCATCGGCGCATCACCGGATCGAGGGCGCGGCGCAAGCCGTCGCCGAGCTGGTTGAAGGCAAGCACGGTGGCGAACAGGACGGTGAGCGGCACGACCAGCACCCACCAGCCCTGATAGACGATCTGCCGCCCCTGGGCGATCATGCCGCCCCAAGTCGGCGTATCCGACGACACCGACAGGCCGACGAAGGAGAGGATCGCCTCGACGATGACGGCGATGCCCATTTCGAGGCTGACCAGCGCGATCAGCGCCGGAGCGACATTCGGCAGGATTTCCCGCAACAGGATATGCAGGCGCGAAAAGCCGATGGTGCGGGCGGCGACGACATAATCCATGCTGGCCTGCGCCTGCGTTTCGGCGCGCACCACGCGACAGAAGCGGGTCCAGTCGATGATGACGATGGCGGCGATGACGGAATGGATGCCGGAGCCGAGCACGGCGACCAGCAGGATCGACAGCAGCACCGGCGGAAAGGCCATCCAGATATCGACGAGGCGGGAGATGATCCGGTCCGCCCAGCCGCCATACCAGCCGGCGATCAGCCCCAGTGCCGTGCCGATCAGCCCCGCCAGCCCGGCCGCGACGAAGGCGACGGTGAGCGCGACGCGGGTGCCGTAGAGCACGCGCGAGAGCACGTCGCGGCCGAGATCGTCGGTGCCGAGCCAGTACCCCGGTTCCGCGCCGGCATAGCCGGCGGGCGGCAACGTGCCGAGCATCAGATCCTGTTCCAGCGGATCCTTCGGCGCCAGGAACGGCGCGAAGATCGCGACAAGCAGCAGCAGCAGGATAAATCCGCCGCCGATCGCCACCCTGGGCTCGCGCAGCATCGCCTTCAGATGTCGTGCGAAGGCGGAACGGCGAGGGGCGGGCAGGGCGAGCGGCGGGGAAGCGGTGACGTCAGCCATGGCGCAGCCTCGGATTGAACGCGACGACCAGCATGTCGACCAGCAGGTTGATGAGAATGAACAGCGCGCCAAAGGCGAGCACGAGACCCTGGATCAGCGGCAGATCGCGATTGATGACCGCATCGATCGCCATGTTGCCGATGCCGGGATAGGCGAAGATGCGCTCGACGATGACGGTGCCCCCGATCAGAAAAGTGAACTGCACCCCGGTCAGCGCAATGGTCGGGCCGATCGCGTTTCGCAGCGCCTCCTGCAGCACGAGGCGCAGGCTGGACATGCCCTTGAGGCGGGCGAGCAGGATATAGTCCTGCACCATCGCCTCCATCAGCGCCCCCTTGAGCACGCGGGCGATGATTGCCGCCAAGGGCAGGCCGAGCGCCAGCACCGGCATGACCATATGCGCGGCGATATCGGCAGCGGTGGAGAAGCGCAGGCGTAGGAGGCTTTCGAGCAAGTAGAAAGGGGTGGCGAAATCCACCTGGTGAACCGGATCGATGCGCCCCGACAGCGGAAACACCGGGAAGGCGACCCCGAGCAGCAGCACCAGCGCCAGGGCCCAGACGAAATCCGGCACCGCCAGAAACAGGCCGTTGATCGTATCGAGCACCGGTTCGCCCGGCGTGCGCCGGAGCAGCGTGCCGGCCACCGCCACCGCGCCGCCGAGCAGGATGGCGAGGACAAGCGCGGCAAAGGCCAGTTCCAGCGTCGCCGGCAGGCGCTCGGCGAGCAGGCCGAGCACGTCGCGCCGCAGCGAGATAGAGGTGCCGAAATCGCCGGTTGCGACCGCCTTGAGCCAGACGAGGAATTGCATGGGAAGGCTGGCGTCGAGACCGTATTGCGCTCTGAGCGCCGCGATGCTTTCGGGACTCGCGCCCGGCGAAATCATCATCGCGATGGGATCGCCCGGCACGACGCGCAGCAGAACGAACACGATCACCGCGACGCCGAACAGCGTGATCGCGGCCATCGCCAGTCGTTTGAGGATCGAGAAGGCAATCATGAATGCATCATTCCCTGACCGCGCCAGGCAACAAGCCTAGCGGCGGGGATTTAGGCTGGCAAGCGGGCAAGGGGTTGCCCGGAAAAGTTCTGGATCGTTGCCCTGTCTGCGCAGGACGATCGATTTGGAGCGAAGCGGTTGCCTCAAAACCCCTTCTCCCCCGAGGGGAGAAGGGAAATGTGGCGACGGTTGCGCCGCGATCCTGCGATCAGCCCGGCGAAACCAGCGTCGGCTGCAGTGCGCCGGAAACATTCGGCGTCACCTTCAGCGTCGACTTGTAGAGGATCGGCTGGGCATATTGCAGCAGCGGAATGACATATCCCTGCTCGGCGATATACTTGCTGACCGCCTTCCAGCCGGCGATGCGCTTGTCCTCGTCCTTTTCGCCCCAGAGCGGGATGATCATATTGTCGAGGTCGTCGGTATTCCAGACCGAATGCGGCGAGGGGCCGAACATGGCGAAGCCGGTCGAGGTCGTCGGGTCGCCGATGGCGTTGCCCCAGTTGTAGAAGGCGGCGGGCGCCAGTTGATCGGCGGCGCGCAACTCGTAGTGCTTGGCGATCTCGTAGACCTCGATCTCGGCGTCGATGCCGACCTTGCGCCACATGCCGACGATGGCCTGGACCATTTCATAGTCCTTGGGCTTCAGGCCGCGCGTCGTCTGGATCTTGAATTTCGCCGGCTTGTCCGGGGAATAGCCGGAGGCGGCGAGCAGCGATTTCGCCTTTTCCGGGTCGTAGCCGACCTTGATCGACGGATCGTAGGCCAGATATTCCGGCGTTTCCAGCGTGTCGATCGGCACGCCGTAGCCGCGCAACAGGCGCTTGACGATCGCGTCCTTGTCGATGGCGTGATGGGCGGCGAGGCGCACGTTCTTGTCGAGCATCACTTCGATATTGTTGATGAACAGCATGCCGATATCGGAGATCGGCGTCGCGACACCGGCAAAGCCCGCCGTGCCCTTCAGGCGGTCGAATTCGTCGTAGGGAATTTCCAGGGTGATGTCGGACGAACCGGATTCGAGTTCGGCGACGCGGCTGGTGCCGTCCGGCACGAACTTGAAGACCACGGTGTCGAAGGCCGGCTTGCCGCCGTAATAATTCGGATTGGCCTTGAGCCGCAGGAAGGCGTTGCCTTCATAGGCATCGACCATATAGGGCCCGGTGCCGATCGGCTTCTTCTCGAAACCTTCCGCACCGACCTTTTCGTAATAGCCCTTCGGCATGACATAGCCGGTGAGGAAGGCGGCCCATTTGAAGAAGGTCGGTTCGAAGCGCAGTACGTCGCCGGTGATGCGCTTGCCATCGATCTTGTAATTGCCGGCGGTCGACCAGACGAATTGCGCGGGATTGCCGGTCTTTTCGTCGGCGGCGCGGGTCAGCGACCAGACCACGTCCTCCGGGGTGAACGGCGAGCCGTCATGCCAGGTCACGCCCTCGCGCACATCCATCCACAGCTTGGTCTTGTCCTCGTTCCAACCCCAGTCGGTGAGCAGGCCCGGCTGGAAGGACAGGTCGGGGCCCTGGCCGACATACTGATCGAAGATCGAGCGATAGATCGCCTGGATGGTCGGATTGACCGCCGAGGGACCGACCGTCGGGTCGAAGGAGGGCAGGTTGACATTGTAGGCGATGGTCAGCGTTCCGGCCTCGGCGGCCGAGACGAGGTTACGGCCGGAAAATACCCCGGTCAAAAAGGCGGCAGCACCCAGGCCCAGCGCCTGGCGTCTGGAAAACATCATGATGGACTCCGTCGTTCCCTCGGTTCCCGCCAGCACGTCGTCCCGGACGACTGGTCGGGTAATTTTTATGGATCGGAATGCTTTAATCCTAAAATAAGCCCGCTCCGCTTGCAAGCGCTTTTCTTGCTTCTATATGCCGATGCATAGAAATTCCCCCAAGCGGCGAAAATGCCGGATGAGGCCGGTATTTTAGCAATAGCGGCCAATTCTGGCGCCGTGTTCAGTGTGCTTCGGCGACCTTTTCGACATTAAATATGATTTTGCAATTATTTTATAGCGGATGATGATCACGCAGGGCGAGGCAATTCGGGATGCGGTCGAAGCGTGCGCCCCTGCAGAAAATCATGGGCCACGGTGCCTCTTTCGCCCGGTCAGCCACGGGGCCTAGAATTTCTTCTTCAGGAAATAACGCGGCGTCGCGCCGTTGCCGCCTTCCAGTTCCCCGAACAGGGCGAAACCCTGTTTTTCATAAAACGGCCGTGCCTGGAATTCGAACGTATCGAGCCACAAGCCGATATAGCCACGCGCCCTTGCGATGGTTTCCGCTTCCGCCAGCAGCCGCGTGCCGAGCCCCAGGCCGCGATAGCGGGCCGGCACCACCAACAGGAGGATCAAGGCCCAGCCATAGCCATCGACGGCATATAACCCGCCGACGACTTCGCCGTTCTCCGGATCGCGCAACGCAATGGCGAAATCCGACGGTTCCGGCGCGAAGGCGCGCATCTCGGCATTATAGGCGGTAAGGGCGGCATCAATGACCTCCTTTATATCCGGAGCCGGATTGTCCGCGATGATTTCGATGATCGGTGGCTTGAACATGACCTTCCCGCCGGTCGCGACCGGGAACCCCTGCACGCTGGAGCTTCGATTTACGGTAAAACAACCTGAAGTCAGTTTTGCACAACCCAGGTCCCTTACGCGTCGGCATGAATGCGAACCAGGGGTGGTGCGATGGTTTCGACCTATTTGAGCTACAATCTCGTCGTGCGCGACATGAAGGCAAGCATGGCGCGCACGGCCAACGACGCCATGGTGAAGCGCGACGGCGAATATTACAAGGCCAATATCGGCAAGGTTCGCTCCGTCGATGAATTCCTGAAAGACCATCGCCTCTATACCTATGCGATGCGCGCTTATGGCCTGGAAGACATGGCCTATGCCAAGGCGTTCATGAAGAAGGTGCTGGAAAGCGATCTCGGCGACACCAACAGCTTCGCCAACAAGCTGACCGACAGCCGCTACCGCGATTTTGCCTCCGCCTACCAGTTCGGCACCGGCACGAAGATGCCGCAGACCGAGCACCAGACCGAGGAAATGATCGACCTCTACACCGACCGGATCGAGCAGAACGACCGCGCCGTCACCGCCGAGACCAGCTATTACGACGCCATGCTGACGCGCGTGAAGAGCGTCGACGAGTTCCTCGCCAATCCGCGCCTGCGCGACTACATGTTCAAGGCCTACGATATCGACGGCCGCAATTACGACCGCGCCTTGATCCGCGGCCTGCTGGTCAGCGATCCCAACGATTCCGCTTCCTTCTTCAACACCCAGATCCTGCCGAAGGTGGTCGATGCCAAGGCGGCGATCGAGGATGTCGCCCCGATCCTCGACAAGATCGGCAAACGCGACGCCTATCTCAAGAACGTGGCGAACCTGCAGGGCACCATCGAGGATATCACCGGCATGCGCGCCGAGATCGCCGGCATCCAGGGGCAGATGGGCACCGGGCTGGACGACGGTATGCTGCAGGCGCAGATCAACACGCTGCAGCGCAAGATCGAGGCAACCTTCACCACTTTCGTCGGCGACAAGGTCGGCGCGCTGAAGGGCCGGATCGCCGGCCTCGAAGCGCAGAAGGCCGAGCCCGGCGCCGATGTCCCGGCCCTGCAGACGCAGATCGACGCCATCCAGGCCGATGTCGACCATTGGCAGGCCGATTACGACAGCCGCGTCTCGATCTTCACCAAGAAGAACGAGGTCGCCGCACTGGAAATCCAGCGTCTGGAACCCGGCGCCGACACCGCCGCCATCGACCAGCAGATCGCCGCGCTGCAAGCCGAGATCGGCGGGCTGGAGGCCGGGCTCGAAGCGGTCGACCTGCCGCAGGTCGCCCAGATGCGTGACGACCAGCAGGCCGCCGCCGATGCCATCCCCGGCCTGCCGCTGCCCGGCGCCGATACGCAAGCGTTGAGCGCCAAGCTGACCGAGCAGAAAAATCGCGCGGCGAACTATCTGATCGTCGCGGCCGGCTATGAGAAACTCGCCAGCGCCTATGACTTCGGCGCCGATGGCTCCGTGCCGGCCGGCGGTGCCCAGACGGATGCGAACCGCAAGATCGCCACTGGCAATTACGTCTCCAAGCAGGAGCGGCTGACGCGCGCCGGCGCGCTGCTCAACGACCAGTATTTTCGCGAGACGGTCAACAGCTTCACCAGCGCCAGCCAGATGCTGGAGGATTCGCGCATCGTCTCCTACCTCAAGGCGGCCTTCGGGCTCTCCACCTATGGCGCCATCGTCACCTCGACACTGGAAAACGCCCTGACGACGCCGGCTTCCGAAGCGGATCTGGAGGATCCTGACAACTTTATCCGCAAAAACTATTCCGGCCGCCCCTACTACAACAACCTGATTGCGCTATCGCGCGCCTTCAATTTCAACAGCGACGGCACGCTGCCGGCCGGCAAATATCCCGTCGACGCCGACAAGCTGCTGTCGTTGTCGAACGGTTATTTCTCCGGCTACAACGACGTCGTCGAAGCCGCCGACGAGCGGGCGATCACCGGCCTGAAAAAGGCATTGGGGGCATTCAACACCACGGCGGGCAAGATCGCCAATGTCGACCATCTGGTCAACAACGCCGCCGTCTACGAATTCGCCATGAAGGCGGTCGGGCTCGATGTGAACGAAGTCTCCAAACGGATCATGAAGAACGTCCTCAAAAGCGACCTCCAGGATCCCAAAAGCTTCGTCTACACGCTCAAGGACGACCGCTACCTGCAATTCGCCAAACTGTTCAATTTCGACAAGGACGGCAAGCTGACCTGGGCACGCATGGCGCAATCGGAAGAAAGGATGAAGAACACCGCCAAGGATTACATCATCCAGAAGATCCGCTTTCTCTCCGGCACCGAGAAGAAGACGGCGAAGGCGGCGGCGGAGAAGGAAGCCGAACATTACACCGACAAGCTCGGCAAGATTTCCACCCGCAAGGAGTTGCTCGCCGACCGCCGCCTGATCGACGTCGCCCTGGTGGCGCGCGGCATCGATCCCAAGAAGGTGACCAACGACTATATCCGCAAGATCTTCGAATCCGACCTCGGCGATCCCAAGAGTTTCGCCAATACCGAGAAGGATTATCGCTTCGCCGAAATTGCCGCCTCCTACAATTTCGACAGGAAAGGCAATGTCATCCGCACCTCGAGCGAGGTGATCCAGACCGCCGGCGGTATTCTGGAAACGACCAACCTCTATCTGCGCCAGACGATCGAGAGCACGCAAGGGGAGGAGAATGCCGGGGTGCGCCTGGCGCTCTATTTCGAGCGCAAGGTGGCCGATATCACCTCTGCCTACGACATCCTCAGCGACAACGCCCTCTCCGAAGTGTTCCGCACCGTCTTCAGCCTGCAGGACGAGGTGGCGGCCATGGATGTCGACCAGCAGGCCAAGCTGGTGGACAAATACATGAAGCTCAGTGAGCTGAAGAATCCTGACAAGCTGGCGGCGATGCTGCGTCGCTTCACGGTCATGTACGACCTGAAGAACAACAGCACAGGCTCGCTTGCGGCCACCCTGCTCAGCGGCGCCGGCGCCACCATTACCGCCGACACGCTGATGGCGATCGCGCAATTGCGCGGGCGGCGGTGAGGGGCGCAGCGCCGCTTCTCGCACACATAAAAATTCCGGCATGCGCCCTCCCGGACCCTGCCGACCATGCTATATCGCTAGCATATCGGTGAAGACGGGGAGAGCGACATGGCGGCCATCGACCTCAACAGCGATCTCGGCGAGAGTTTCGGCGCCTGGCGCATGGGGGATGACACGGCGATGCTGGATATCGTCTCCAGCGCCAATATCGCCTGCGGTTTCCATGCCGGCGATCCCGCCGGCATCTTTCGCACGGTGAAAGCGGCGGCGCAGCGCGGTGTCGCCATCGGCGCCCATGTCTCCTACCCGGACCGGGTCGGCTTCGGCCGCCGCGATCTCGACGTGACGCCTGAGGAACTGATCGCCGACGTCATCTACCAGATCGGGGCGCTGAAGGGCATGGCGACGGCCGCCGGCACAGCCGTGCGTTACGTCAAGCCGCATGGCGCGCTCTATAACCGCATCGCCCGTGACGCCAGGCAGGGCGGAGCGGTGATCGAGGCGATCCGGGCCGTCGATCCCACGCTCGTCCTGATGGGCCTCGCCAATGCGCCGATCCTCGATCTTGCCCGCCGGGCCGGGCTTTGCGCCGTGGCCGAGGCCTTCGCCGACCGCGCCTATGCGCCGTCGGGCGATCTCGTCTCCCGCCGCGAGCCGGGGGCGGTGCTGCACGATGCCGGGAAGATCGCCACGCGCATGGCCGGCCTTGCCCGCCACGGTACGCTGGAAGCGGTCGATGGCAGCCTCATCCCCGTCGAGGCGCAATCGATCTGCGTGCATGGCGACAGCCCCGACGCCGTCGCCATCGCCCGTGAGATCCGCCGCCGCTTCGAGGCGGAAGGAATTGCCATCCGCTCCTTCCGGCCCGAATGACGCCGATGCGCGTCCTGCCCGTCAATTTTTCGACAGTGCTGGTCGAGCTTGCCGGGCTCGACGAGACGCTGGCGCTGTTCGCCTCGCTTCAGGCCGCGCCGCTCGACGGCATCGTCGAGACCATACCGGCGGCGCGCACGCTGATGATCCGCTTCCGGCCGGAGCGGATATCGGCCGAAACGCTCGCCGCTCGCATCGCCGCCCGCGATCTTTCGGCCCGGCCGGCGGCCTGTCAGCGAACGGTGGAAATTCCGGTGCGTTATGACGGGCCGGATCTCGCGGAGGTCGCCGAACTCACCGGTCTGAGCATTGCCGAGGTGATGCGCCGTCACAGCGAAAGCCTGTTCACCGTCGCCTTCTGCGGCTTCGCGCCCGGTTTCGGCTATCTCGTCGGCGGCGATCCGGCCTTGCATGTGCCGCGCCGGCAAAGCCCGCGCACCCGCATTCCCGCTGGCTCCGTGGCGCTGGCCGGGTCGTTCAGCGGTGTCTATCCCAGCGAAAGCCCTGGCGGCTGGCAGATCATCGGCACGACGCCGTTGCGGATGTGGGACATTTTTCGCGAGCCAGGCGCGCTGCTGCAGCCCGGATTTCGCGTGCGCTTCATCGACATGGATAAGGCACAGGTGACCGTTCCAGCCGCAACGCCCGCGCCGGCGAAACCTTCTGTTGCGGCGGATGCGCCGCAGTTCAAAATCCGCGCCGCGCCGATACCGGCGCTGTTCCAGGATGCCGGGCGCTCCGGGCGCAGCGGCCAGGGGGTGTCCGCATCCGGGGCGCTGGACCGCAGCGCGTTTTTCGCCGCCAACCGCATCGTCGGCAATCCCGCCGACACGCCCTGCCTCGAATTGACGGGAGGCGGCTTTTGCTTCGAAACCACCGCCCGCGCCGTCATCGGCCTTGCCGGGGCGACTTGCCCGGTGACGATCCGCGACGCCGCCGGCCGCGCGCGCGTGTTCGACAGTTGGCGGCCCGTGCCGCTGGAACCGGGCGATGTCGTGACGGTCGGGCCGCCGGATGCGGGAATGCGCGCCTATCTCGCCGTGCGCAACGGTTACGAGGTGGCGCCGGTGCTGGGTAGCGCGGCCACCGATACGCTGGCGAAGATCGGCCCGGATCCGGTGGCGGCCGGCGTCGCTCTGGCGCTGCGTTCGGAGACGCTGCCGTTGGATAGTGTCGCGCTTCACGAAGCGCCCGCCTTTGCGCTGCCGACGCCCGGCGATGTCGTGACGCTCGATATCGTGCTCGGCCCGCGCGCCGACTGGTTCACCCCGGCAGGCCTTGCGGCGCTGAGCGGACAGGATTGGCGGGTGACGCCGCAATCGAGCCGCGTCGGCATTCGGCTGGCCGGCGAGAGATCCATCGAACGCAAGGACAGGGCGGAGCTTGCCAGCGAAGGCACGGCCACCGGCGCCATCCAGGTGCCGCATGACGGCCAGCCGGTGCTGTTCCTTGCCGATCATCCGCTGACCGGCGGCTATCCGGTCGTCGCCACGGTCGCCGAATACCACCTCGATCTCGCCGGGCAACTCCCCGTGGGGGCTGCCGTCCGCTTCCGCCCGGTCGGCCCCTTCGCCGAGATCGCCATCGGAGTGCCCCCATGAAAAAAGTGCTGATCGCCAATCGCGGCGAAATCGCCGTGCGCATTATTCGCGCCTGCCGCGATTACGGGCTTGCTTCCGTTGCCGTCTATGCCGATCCGGATGCGGAGGCGCCGTTTGTGCGTCTTGCCGACGAGGCCTATGGGCTGGACGGCATACGTCCGGCCGAGACCTATCTCGATATCGAAAAGCTGGTCGCCATTGCCCGCCGCGCCGGCGCGGATGCCGTGCATCCGGGCTACGGTTTCCTGTCGGAACGGGCGGAATTCGCCCGCGCCGTCATCGCGGCCGGGCTGACATGGATCGGCCCCGGCCCCGATGTGATCGAGGCGCTGGGCGACAAGGTCGAGGCGCGGCGCATCGCCGCCCGCGTCGGCGCGCCGCTGGTGGCCGGCAGCGACGGACCGGTTTCCTCTGCCGAAGAGGTGATCGCCTTCGCCGAGGCCCATGGCCTGCCGGTGGCCATCAAGGCGGCGCATGGCGGCGGCGGGCGCGGCCTCAAGGTGGCGCGCACGCTCGACGAAATCCCCGATCTCTATGCCTCCGCCGTGCGCGAGGCGACCGCCGCCTTCGGCGAAGGCACCTGTTTTCTCGAACGTTTCCTCGACCGTCCGCGTCATATCGAGGCGCAGGTGCTGGCCGACAGCCATAGCAAGGTGGTCGTTCTCGGCACCCGCGATTGCTCGCTGCAGCGCCGAAACCAGAAACTCGTCGAGGAAGCGCCGGCCCCTTTCCTGTCGGAGGCGCAGCGCGCGCGCATCCACGCGGCGGCGAAGGCGATCTGCGCCGAGGCCGGTTACTGCGGCGCGGGCACGGTGGAATTCCTGCTGGGCGGCGATGGCGCCATCTCCTTCCTGGAGGTCAATACGCGCCTGCAAGTCGAGCATACCGTCACCGAGGAGACGACGGGCATCGATCTGGTGATCGAGCAATTGCGCATCGCCGAGGGTCTGCCGCTCGCCTTCGACGAGGCGCCGCCGCCGCGCGGCCATGCAATCGAGTTTCGCATCAATGCCGAGGATCCCGGCCGCGGTTTCCTGCCGACGCCGGGGCGCGTCACGCGCTTCGATCCGCCCGCCGGTCCCGGCATCCGGCTGGACAGCGGGGTTGCGGAAGGTTCCACCGTTCCCGCGGCTTACGATTCCCTGCTGGCCAAGCTGGTCGTCACCGGCGCCACCCGCGCCCAGGCGATTTCTCGCGCCCGGCGCGCCTTGAAGGAGTTCGTCGTCGAAGGTGTGGCGACCGTGTTGCCCTTCCACCGCGCTGTGCTGGAGGCGCAGGATTTCATCGGCGCGGAAGAATTCGGCGTGCATACGCGCTGGATCGAGACCGAATTTTCCGCCATGCCCGAAGCCATGGCGCGGCCGGAGCCGGCGGACGAGCCGGCGCTGATCCGCACCCATGTGGAATTTGACGGCAAACGGGTCGCGCTCGCCCTGCCGGCGCTGCTGCTGGCCGGCTTCGCCGCTGCGCCGCCTGCCCGTCCCGCCGGGGCGGCGCTTGCCGATGGCATCGTCGCCCCGGTCTCCGGCACGCTGCAGGCGATCCGCATCGAGGACGGAGCCGAGGTCGTCGAGGGCGAACTGGTGGCGGTGATGGAAGCGATGAAGATGGAAACCCAGGTCTTTGCGCCGAAATCCGGCCGCTTGCGGCTCACCGCCCGGCCGGGGGATTTCGTACCGGCCGGAACACTGCTGGCGCGGTTCGAGGAATAGACCCGCGCCCGCCGGATGGAGCGGGCGCGAGAGTTTCTGCAATTGGATCGTCCCCAGGCTTCAGCCGACCGAGAAGGGCACGGCGACGAAGGTCTGCTCGTCGCCGCGCTGGACCAGCAGAAGCACCGACTTGCGGCCGGATTTGCCGGCCTCGGCGATCGCCGTGCGGGCTTCCTTGGCCGATTTGACCGGCGCCTGGTTGACCGAGACGATGACATCGCCGGTCTGCAGCCCGGCATCGGCCGCAGGCTTTGAGGGCGAGACGCTCTCGATGACCGCGCCGGTCTCGCCGCGCGGCAGGTTCAGCGCTTCGCGCACATCCGGGGTGATGTCGGCGAGGCCGACGCCGATGGTGGCGACCTGTGCTTCCTTGGCGCCCTTGCCGGGCTCGGCTGCGGCCTGTTCGGTGCCGGTGTCGTTGCCGCCGATGGTCATGGCGAGTTCGCGGCTTTCGCCTTCGCGCCAGACGGTGAGCTTGGTCTTCTCGCCCGGCGAGAGGTCGGCGACCTTGCGCGACAGGTCGCGCGGCGCTGTCACCGGTGCACCGCCAAGCCCGGTGATGACGTCGCCGGCGCGCACGCCGGCCTTGGCGGCGGGGGTATCGGGCTCGACCTTGGCGACCAGCGCGCCTTCGGCCTTGGCAAGCCCGACCGCATTGGCGACGTCACCGGTCACCGGCTGGATCTGCACGCCGATGAAGCCATGCTTGATCGAGCCGTCCTTCATCAGCTTGGCGACGATCTTCTGGGCCTGGTCGGAGGGAATGGCGAAACCGACGCCGACGCTGCCGCCGTTCGGCGAATAGATGGCGGTGTTGATGCCGACCACCTTGCCGTCGATATCGACCAGCGGCCCGCCGGAATTGCCGTGGTTGATCGGCGCATCGATCTGGATGAAATCGTCATAGGGCCCGCTGTGAAGGTCGCGTCCGCGCGCCGAGACGATGCCGGCAGTCACCGTCGTGCCGATGCCGAAGGGATTGCCGATGGCGAGGATCTGGTCGCCGGCCCTCAGGCGGTCGGAATCGCCCCAGGTGACGGTGGTCAGCGGCTTCGGCGCGGTAACCTTGACGACGGCGAGATCGGATTTGGCATCGGCGCCGATCAGCTTGGCCGACAGTTCCGTGCCGTCGTCCAGCGTCACCTTGATCGTCTTGGCATTGTCGATGACGTGGTTGTTGGTGACGATGTAGCCGTCCGACGAAATGACGAAGCCGGAGCCGAGCGCCATCTGCTCGCCGCCGTTTTGCGGGCGCTGTGCCTGCGGCGGCAGGGGAATGCCCTGCTGGCCGAAGAACTGGCGGAACTGCTCGTCGAAGGGCGAGACCGTGCCGTCATCGGCATTCGGATCCGCTTTCATCGTGGTGGTGATGGTGACGACCGCCGGCTTGTCGGCGGCGACGATCCCGGCATAGGAGCCGCCGGGTGCGGAAAGCCCGCCGGCCGCCTGGGCAAAAGCGGTGGTGTGGTTGCCGGGCAGTGCCGAAAGCGCCAGCGGCGTCGCGAGAATGGCGGCGCCGACAAGGGCGGCAAGGCGATGCTTGTGAAGCAGGGAGGACATGGTTTTTTCCTTTCGAAACGGGGCTGACCGGGACATGACGGGACGGCGGCGGATTGCCTTTGTGGCCGCCGGTCGCGTCAGGCCGCGTGGGTTGAGCAGGCAGGGCGGGCGCATCGTGAGGCATGCGCCCATCCGCGACCGCCCTGCCGAATATGTGTCAGGCCATGCGGGTGATGCTGCGATCGAGGCGCCTGATATCGTGCTGCAGGGCGGCGAATGTGGCGCCGGGAAGGCGTCCATGATGCGTCGCGGCGATACTGAGCGCCTCGCGGCGGATGCCTGCGGCCTGCATATGCAGCCGGCGGGCGGCGGCAGGCGTCAGCCGGCCTTCATGGCGGTCCATGGCGATGCGGTGCTGAGCCACGCGAACCTCGTGCAGGACGGCGTCGAGGCGTGGCCGCATGACAGGCGCGGCCCGGAAGGCCACCGGCATCGTCGGTGCGACGCTGTCGACATAGGGTTCGTCGGCGGCGCGGGCCTGGCGTCCGGGATGCATTCCATCATGGGGTGCGGCCTGGGCGAGGCCGGCGAGGCCGGCAACGGTGAAAGCGGTAATGGTGAGAGTCTTGAACAACGAGCGCATGGGGCGCCTCCTTGGTCATCGGAATCGAAAAGCGTCCGAATCGGCTGTCTCGCATCGTCGCGTCGCGGTGTCTTGGAACCGCCGGCGTTGCTCAGCCTGGTTGAAGGTCTAAACCCGACAGGCGGGGGCCGTCACGTTAACGTTGTGTAATCTGATGGCCCGCGCTCACTGCATTTCGGGCTAAGCCCTTGACTTTTCGGTACAAGAGGGTGCGACATGCTTTCCATTACAGATTTGTAAGATGCATTTGCCGGCGTTTGGATGTCTTGTGATCGGGAGTTCCTGCCGCGTTTCGCCACGACAGGAAGCATCCTGCTTCTCTTTGCGGACTCTTTGACATCATGAAGCGTTTCTGGATCATCGCCTGCGTTGTCGCCATCGCCGCCGTCGGAGCGTGGAGCTATCGCTCCGGCCTCGGCCCGGTCGAAGCGTTGTTCGGTCTCAAGCCGCAGGCCGCCTCGACCGGCATGCCGCGCACCGCCGATGCCGGCGGCGCGGATGCTGCGGACAAGGGGGGCCACAAGGGCGGCGGGCGCGGCAATGGCGGGCCGCCGGCCGTGAAGGTCGTCGCGGCCACGGCCGATCGCCTGCCGATGGACGTGCAGGCGACCGGTTTCGCCGTTGCCGCCGACACCACCAACATCGCGCCGCTGCAGGCCGGTCTCGTCGCCTCGATCGCGGCCAAGGACGGCCAGACGGTGAAGCAGGGCGACCTCATCCTGCATCTCGATGATCGCATCGCGCGCGCCGCCGTCGACAAGGACAATGCCGATATCGCCGCCGACCAGGCGGCGCTGGCCCAGGCGGAGGCCGCCTTCCAGCGCGCCGGAAACCTGGTCAGGCAAAGCGCCCAGCCGCAGCAGACGCTGGACCAGGCGCGCGCCGCGCGCGACAGCGCCGCCGCCAAGGTGGATGCGGACAAGGCGACGCTCGCCGCCGACCAGGTGGCGCTGGAGCATATGGATATCCGCGCGCCCTTCGACGGGCGCATCGGCGATATCACCGTCAGCCCCGGCGCTTATCTGAGCGCCGGCGTCACCGTCACCACCGTCACCCGATACGATCCGATCTGGGTCGCCTATCGCCTGCCGCAGCGCTACCTGCCGGACCTGCGCCATGGGCTTGCGGCCAGGACCGCAGTCGATGTCGATCCCGCCGCCACCGGCGGCGAGGCGCTGAGCGGCACGCTCGGCTTCTACGACAACCAGGTCGATCAGGCGACCGGCACGGTGCTGGTCAAGGCCGAATTCGACAATGGCGGCGGCCTGCTCTGGCCCGGCCAGACGGTCAACGTCACCACCCGCTTCCGGCCGGAAGGCGAGCTGGTCGTCGTGCCGACGGTGGCGGTGCGTCCCGGTCCATCCGGCGATTTCGTCTATACCGTCGATGCCGACAAGCATGTGCATGTCACCCCCGTCGAGGTGGCGCGCGCCAATGGCGACCGCAGCGGCATCGCCAAGGGCCTGAAGGCCGGCGACGAGGTGATCGTTGAGGGGCAGTCGCAATTGACGGACGGGCAAGCGGTCAATCCCTCGCAGGAGGATGCCGCAGACAAGGTGGCCGAGGCAACCGGCGTGCAGGGAGCCCAGCCATGATCCCGTCCTTCTGTATCAACCGCCCGGTCGCCACCACGCTGCTCGCCATCGGCCTGATGCTGGCCGGCCTTGCCGGCTTCCGGCTGCTGCCGGTCGCGGCCCTGCCCAAGGTGGATTTCCCGACGATCAACGTCACCGCCTCGCTCTCCGGCGCTTCGCCGCAGAGCATGGCGACCTCGGTGACCACGCCGCTGGTCAAGCAGTTCGAGACCATTCCCGGCATCAGCGAAATCAGCGCCACCAACACGCTCGGCAACACGTCCATCGTGCTGCAGTTCGATCTGAACCGCGACATCGATGCCGCTGCCGCCGACGTGCAGGCGGCGATCTCGCGCGCCCAACGGCAATTGCCGACCAATTTGACGACGACGCCGAGCTATCGCAAGTCCAACCCCGCCGATGCGCCGATCCTGCTGATGGCGGTCAACAGCCCGGAACTGCCGTTGAGCAAGGTGGACGAGATCGCCGAGGACGTCATCTCGCCGCTGCTTTCGACGCTTCCGGGCGTCGCCCAGGTCAATATCTTCGGCCAGCAGACCTATGCCGTGCGCGTCGGGCTGAAGCCGGAGGAATTGCAGGCGCGGGGCCTTGGCGTCGATACCGTGACCACGGCCATCGCGCAGGCCAACAACCAGGCCCCGGTCGGCTCGATGCAGAACGGCCCGCAACTGCTGACCATCACCGCCGATACCCAGCGCACCAATGCCGAGGAATTCCGCTCGCTTGTGATCGCCAACAAGAATGGCGCCTCGGTGCATCTCGGCGATGTCGCCACCGTGCGCGACAGCGTCGACAATCCCTATGCGGGAAGCTGGTTCGACGGCAGCCAGGCGATCATCCTCGCCGTGCAGCGCCAGCCGGACGCTAATACGGTCGACGTGGTCGATTCGATCAAGGCCAAGCTGCCGGCCCTGCAGCAGCAATTGCCGGCCTCGATCAAGCTCAACGTCATGAACGACGCCTCGACCGCCATCAAGGCCGCCGTCGACGACGTACAGTTCACTTTGTTCCTGACCATCGGCCTGGTCATCGCCGTCATCTATCTGTTCACCGGCCATTTCAGCGCCACGGTCATTCCGGGTCTTGCGGTGCCGATGTCGCTGGTGGCGGCGCTCGGCGCCATGTACCTGCTCGGCTATTCCATCGACAATATCTCGCTGCTCGGACTGACGCTGTCGGTCGGCCTCGTGGTCGACGACGCCATCGTCATGCTGGAAAACATCCTGCGCCTGCATGAGGAGGGCCTGCCGATGCGCGAGGCGGCGCTGAAGGGCTCGGCGGAGGTCAGCTACACCATTCTCTCCATGTCGGTGTCGCTGGTCGCGGTCTTCCTGCCGATCCTGCTGATGGGCGGCGTGGTCGGGCGGCTGTTCAACGAATTCGGCATGGTGGTGACGCTGGCGATCATGGCCTCGGCGCTGGTGTCGCTGACGGTGACGCCGATGCTGGCCTCGCGCCTCTCCGGCCAGACATCGCGGCCGCCGCTTGTGATACGCTGGTTCGATGCCGGGTTTTCGCGCACGCTTGCCGGCTATGACCGCTCGGTGCGCTGGTGCCTGAACCACCGCGCCATCGTCATGGCCGCCTTCATGGCCTCGGTCGCGGCGTCCGGCTGGCTCTATCATACGCTGCCCTCCAGCTTCTTCCCGCAGGAGGATATAGGCCAGCTCTCGGTCTCCACCCGGGCGCGCGAGGATATTTCCTTCGCCGCGATGAAGGATCTGCAAGGGCAGGTGGCCGCGATCATCGCGAAGAACCCGGCCGTGATCCACGTGACCTCGATTGCCGGCGGCAACAGCCGCAACCCGATGAACAACGGCTCGATGTTCGTGCAGCTCAAACCCAAGGATCAGCGCCCGCCGCTGAACCAGACGCTTGCGGACCTGCGGCGCGAGACCGCCGGCGTTGCCGGCATTCGCACCTATATCACGCCGCAACAGAGCCTGCGTTTCGGCGGGCGCTCCTCCGCCAGCCAGTACCAGCTCGTCGTGCAAGGACTGAATGCCGATGCCACCAGCGAATGGTCGGGCAAGCTGATGGCGGCGATGCAGCAGGATCGCTCCTTCCAGGCGGTGACCTCGGATGCCCAGAACGGCGCCATCGCCGCCTCCGTCGTCATCGACCCGGAAAAGGCGGCGCAATTCGGCATCACCAACGACCAGCTTCGCAAGACTCTGGAAATGTCCTTCGGCGGCTATACGGCGGCGCAGATCCAGTCGACCGGCGACAGCTACAACGTCGACGTCGAATTCGACAACAGCCGCCCGTGGAGCGACGACATCCTTTCCGACATCAACGTGCTCTCGGCCAAGACGGGCGCGCTGGTGCCGCTGTCGAATTTCGCCACCGTCCAGCGCGTGCCGGCCCCGGTCACCATCAACCAGACCGGCCAGCTCGTTTCCACCACCATCTCCTTCAACCTGCCGGACGGCGTGGCGCTGTCCGACGCCATGGCCCGGATCGATGCGATCAAGGCAAGCCTCGGCATGCCATCGGACGTCTTTACCACCTATGGCGGGGCGGCGGCGATCTTCCAGCAGTCGCAAGGCAATACCGGCCTTCTGATCCTCGCCGCCGTGCTGACCATCTATGTGGTCCTCGGCGTGCTCTATGAGAGCTTCGTGCATCCGCTGACCATCCTCTCCGGCCTGCCCGCCGCCGCCTTCGGGGCGCTGCTGGCCCTGAAGCTGGCGGGGCTGGATTTCTCGCTGATCGCACTGATCGGCCTGTTGATGCTGATCGGCATCGTCAAGAAGAACGCGATCATGATGATCGACGTCGCCGTCGAATTGATGCGCGAGAAGGGCGAGACGCCGATCAAGGCGATCCACGAAGCTTGCGTGCGGCGTTTTCGTCCGATCCTGATGACCACCTTCTGCGCCATGCTTGGGGCTCTGCCGATCGCGCTCGGTTCCGGCGCCAGTTCCGAGCTGCGCCAGCCGCTCGGCATCGCCGTGGTCGGCGGCCTCGTCGTCTCGCAATTGCTGACGCTGTTCATCACGCCCGTCATCTTCATCGAGCTGAACACGTTCGGCGGCTTCCTCACCCGCCTGTTCAATCGCTCGTCCAGGCCGCAGGCGATCAACGAGGCGAGCGCGATGGCGCAGGAGGCCGCGCCGGTGGCCGAGACACGGCGCAAGGCCCATGGTTGAAAGCCGCGGGATATGACGCTATATTGCGTCATATCGAGTGGCAAGACGCGGAAAGATGACCCATGAGCCTCGCCCAATATGCCGATGGCGGCCTGTTTGCGCCGCGCAAGATCGCGGAAGTGTTGCGCACGACCAGCGAGGACATCGCCCGCGCCGCCGGTCTCGGCCGTGATGCCGTCCAGCGCAAGGACCGCATGCGCTCCGACAGGACGCAGCGGCGGCTGCGCGAGATGATCGAGGTTCTCAACAAGGTCGAGCCGCGCTTCGGCTCGGCGCTGATGGCCTATGCCTGGTATCGCTCGGAGCCGCTGGCCGGCTTTTCCGGCCAGACGGCGATGCAGCTCGTGCGCGGCGGCCACGCCGACGACGTGCTCGACTATATCGACGCCGTCGATGCCGGCATCCACGCCTGAGCATGGCGGTTTCCTATCGTGGGCCGCTCTACCGGGCGCTGAACCCGATCTATGCGCGCGAGCCGCTGTCGGGACGCGGCGCCGAGCTTTACGGAGGCCGGTTCAATCCGAAGGGCGTGCCGGCCCTCTATGCCTCGCTCTCGGTGCTGACCGCACTGCGCGAGGCCAACCAGGTCGGTCACCTGCAGCCGACGACGCTGGTCTCCTACCAAGCCGAGATCGAAAACGTCTTCGATGCCGGCGACGCCGCCGCGCTGGCCGCCGCCGGCATGGATGCGGAGCATCTGCATGACGCCGGTTGGCGCGACCAGATGAAGGCCGATGGCGAGGCGCGCACCCAGCGTTTCGCCCGCCGGCTGATGGCCGAGGGCTACAACGCCCTGATGGTCCGCAGCTTTGCCCCGGGCGCCGGTCCCGGCGATCTCAATCTCGTCCTCTGGCGCTGGGGCAACGCCGCTCCCGCGCGCCTGACCCTCATAGACGACGAGCACCGGCTGACGCCGCCGCCCGGCCAGCCCTGACGATCAGGCGCCGAGGCTGTGCAGCACCCAGCGCCGTCCGTCGTTGCGCAATTCGCTGACGGCAAGCGGATCGATATCGATCCGCCAGAAGGCGGCGAGCGGGGCGTCCAGCACGGCCAGCGCCAGTGCCCTGATGACCGCGCTATGGGTGACGGCGGCGATATGTCCGCCGCGACCGCCCTGCGCCGCCAGCCAGCCCTGGGCGCGGCGCTGCAGGCGGCCAAGCGATTCCCCGCCATGTGGCGCGGCCTGCGGATCGTGCAGCCAGGATTGCAGAGCGGCGGGGTCGGCCTCTGCGAGCTGCATGAGGTTCTTTCCGGTCCACCGGCCATAATCGAGATCGGCCAGCGCCGGTTCGATGGCGAAATCCTGGCCAAAGCCGCCCGCCGTTTCGCGCGCGGCCGCTTCCGGCGCGCTGACGATCATGTCCGGCCTTGGCGTGACGGCGGCGAGGCGCAAGGTGGCACGAACCGCCTCCTGCGGCAGCAAGGACGCGTCGAGACCGAAGATGCTTTTGCGGTTGGCCTCGGTCGCGCCCCGGCAGACGAGGGTGAGGCGTGTCAACTTGCTCAAATCTGGTCCCTTTCCGGCCGATGCATGTCGTTTCCTAGCATGCCCATGCCGTGTTGACAGTGCATTCTGACCGCTGTTACATCTTGAGCGCTGTTTTCAGGAAGCCAGTGAGAATCTGGCGCGGTCGCGCCACTGTCACCGTATGCCATACGGAAGCCAGACCCTGAACGCCGCAAAGTCCGTAATGGAACGCGCAATTCGAGGAGGGACTTCATTGTCTGGCATTACTTATTCCACCGGTTCCGTCACCACCCCCATTCCCGTGGCCCAGATTTTCCCCTGGGCGCTGTTCGGCGGGCTGCTGATGCTGCTGGCGCTTTATTTCATCAGCACCGAAGAGGGTGCGATGCGCCTCGCTTCCGGCCTTGAAGTCCACGAATTCGTGCATGACGGCCGTCATCTGCTCGGGTTCCCCTGCCACTGACGGGAGGCTCCCTTGGTCGGACAACTTTTGCTACGCGGCATGATTGCCGGCGTGATCGCTGGCCTGTTGGCATTCGGCTTCGCCCGGGTGTTCGGAGAGCCGCAGGTCGACAGGGCCATTGCCTTCGAGGAGAAGATGGCGGCTGCGGCGGGTGAGCCCGAGGAACCGGAAGTCGTGAGCCGCGCCACCCAGGCCGGCATCGGCCTGTTCACCGGCGTCATGACCTACAGCGTCGCCATGGGCGGCATTCTCTCGCTGGTCTTCGCCAGCCTTTATGGCCGTGCGGCCGGGGGCCTGAGCCCGCGGGCGCTGTCGGCCTGCCTCGGCGTGGTCTTCTTCCTGGCGCTGATCCTGGTTCCGGACCTGAAATATCCGCCGAACCCGCCGGCGGTCGGGAACCCCGAGACGATCGGCATGCGCACCGAGCTGTATTTCGCCATGCTCGTCGCCTCCATCGCCGGTGCGGTGCTCGCCTTTGCGCTGGCGCGCAATCTCGCCCATCGCTGGAGCGGCTGGAATGCGGCTATCGTCGCCGGCATCGCCTATGTCGTCTTCATCGCCATCGTCCAGGCCTTGCTGCCCTCGATCAACGAAGTGCCGGAGAATTTCCGCGCGCTCGACCTGTATAATTTCCGGCTGGCGACGGTCGGCTTGCAGGTCACGATCTGGACCGTGCTGGCGCTCGCCTTCGGCTTCCTCGCCGAAAAGCAGCTTCGCGCACAGGGCCTCTATCGCCTCGGCGCTTCGGCGCGTTGACATCGTTCCTGCGGGTGCCGCATCCGGCATCCGCAGGCTTTCAAGCGATTGTGCCTGGCGATTGCGCCTGGCGCGACCGCTTCAGCGGAGGTTGATCCCATGCATCGGATGCGGGCCGCCGCCGCCTTTCTCCTCCTGCTTCTCGCCTTTGCCTGTCCCGCCGCCGCCCATTCGAACCGGCCCGTCGCCAGCGGCAGCGGTCTCGGTTTTCCCAGCGCCAGCCATGGCGAATTGCTGGTTCTCTCCGCCTATCGCGCCGAAATTCTCGCGCTCGCGCGCAGCGTCGTCGAGACCGATCCGGATTTCCGCCGGCTGATGAATTATGCGGCCATCGAGTTTTCCTATTGTGGCTGGGGCCTGGCGCCGGGGGCGATCAGCGACGAGTCCAGCCCTTTCAACGAATGTTCGCATGCCTATCTTTCGGCCGAACGGGCGCTGCTCCTGCATATGCGCGGCATGCCTTCGGTGGCGGATCGGGCCGGCGAACTCGCCTCGCGCATCGATGCCGACATGGTGCAGCACGGCGCATCGCTGATCGGCTGCGTCTATTCCGGGGAAGGCTTCAATACCGCCGACTTCGTCACCCCCCATTGGGAAAACATCTGGACACATGCTCCCTCGGCCGTGACCGCCGGCGCAGCCATCGTTTTCGGCGTGGTCTTGTCGGCAGCCTGTCTGGTCCCCTGGCCGGTCATGCGGCGGCGGATGAAGAGCAGTTGACGACGACAATCCTGAAACCCCTTCAGGCCCCTGCCTTTCGCCAAAGCCGCATCAACGGCCCATCCGGGCCATACAGCGGATCGCTATCCGGCAAGGGCAGGATGCGGATGCGGTCGCGGCCCTCGGCAGAGGGGGCGCTCTTCTGGATGTCGGCGTGTTGTCCAGGCGGATAGGCGCCGACGACGAGGAAATCGTCGCTGGCTGCAAGGCGCATATGCCCGGTTCCGGCCGGCAACACCAGGCAATCGCCGGCTTGCACCTCCAGCCGCGCGCCATCGGGGCCGCCGATCAGCACCAGACCTTCGCCACGGGCGATGCCCAGCACCTCATGCGCGCCAGTGTGATAATGCTGGTAGTTGAAAATGCCGTTGCGCCACAGCCCTGTCCAGCCGGCCTTCTCGAACATGGACTCGAATGCGTCCGCGCGGTCGCGCTGCGGCGACAGGGCATGACGATAGAGCAACACCGGCAGCATGGGATGGTTCGGCACCCAGTCGCTCTCGGAAAACAAGTAGGTCTCCGGTTCGGTCATGATTTTCCGCCCTGTCAATGTTTTGCCTTCGGTTTTCTGCCGAAGGCCTTGCGCAATTCGTCCTTGGCCTTTTCCAGCGTCGCGCGGCGGCTGTCGGAAAGCTGGTCGCCGGCGCGGTTGATATAGAATGTCAGCATCGACATGGCCGAGCGGAAGGGGCTGGCCTTGCGCCGGTCGCTGTCCTCGGCGGAGCGCTTCAGGGATTGCGCAATCTTTTTCGCGCTGCCTTGCCGGAAAACGCCCCTTCTCAGGTCCAGCGCATCGCTATGTTCGGTAACGTCCTGCGACCACTTCCTCGCGTTTGCCATGGTCCATTCCTCCGTGTCGAACGTCTCGCGGGTCTAATCGCGCGACCGGCGCGATTGTTCCGGATCTACGCTGCCAGGAAATCCTCGATGCGAACCGGGAAACGCCGCACCCGCACGCCTGTCGCATGCCAGATGGCATTGGCGATGGCGCCGACTGTGCCGGTGACGCCGATTTCGCCGACGCCCTTGACGCCGATCGGATTGACGTAGGCATCGTCCTCCGGCACGAGGATGGCCTCCAGCGACGGCACGTCGGCATTCACGGGCACATGGTATTCGGCGAGATCGGCATTCATGATTCGCCCGGTGCGATGGTCGGTGACCGCCTCCTCATGCAGCGCGAAGGAGGCGCCCCAGATCATGCCGCCGTAATACTGGCTGCGCACGGTCAGCGGATTGATGATCCGCCCGGCGGCGAAGGCGCCGACGAGGCGCGTCGCCCGGATCTGCCCGAGATCGGGGTCGATGGTCACCTCGGCGAAGACGGCGCCATGCGAATACATGGCATGCGCGGCGGCGACCGCCGGATCGCGCGCCGATTTCGCCGTGCCGACCACCTCGCGCGCCCCGGCGCGGGTGAGGATGTCGGCATAGGCTTCGCTGCGCGCCTCGTCGTCGCGGCGGTGCAGGCGACCGTTGCGGGCGGTGACGCCAATATTGCCGGCGCCGTAAAGCGGCGAGGCGGGGTCGTTGAGCGCAAGCTCCGTCAGCCGGGCGATGGCGTCGATGCCGGCTTCGTGCAAGGCCAGGCCGGCGCTGGCGGTATGGCCGGAACCGCCGGCGACGCCGCCATCCGGCAAGGTCGAGAGGCCGGAATGGAACTCGACCTGATCTGGATCGAGGCCGAGCGCCTCCGCCCCGATCTGGGCCAGCGCCGTCCAGGCGCCCTGGCCCATGTCGGCGCCGGCGGTCTCGATCAGGGCGCTGCCGTCGGCGCGCAGTGTCGCCCGCGCCGAGGCCGGGAAATGCGGGCAGGGAAACACCGCCGTGCCCATGCCCCAACCAAGCAGGAAACCGTTCTTGTCGCGCATCTGGCGCGGCTGCAGCGGGCGCTTCGACCAGCCGAAGCGTTTCGCGCCCTCGGCATAGCATTCGCGCAGCGCCTTGGAGGAGAAGGGCCGGCCGCTGCCGGGTTCGGTTTCGGCGTAATTGGCGAGGCGAAAGGCGAGCGGATCCATGCCGCAGGCCTCGGCCGCCTCGTCGATGGCGATTTCGAGCGCCGCCGAGCCGCTGGCTTCGCCGGGCGCGCGCATCGGCCCCGGCGTGCCGGTGTCGAGGCGCAGGCCCTCATGCTCGACCAGGATCGCCGGGCTGGCATAAAGCGGCAGCGCGGCATTGGCGGCGGGTTCGAGGAAATCATCGAAGCGGGAGGTGGCGGAGAGCGAATGGTGATGCAGCGCCGTCAGTCGCCCGTCCTTGTCCATGCCGAGGCGCAGCGATTGCCAGGTTTGGCCGCGATGGCCGACCGGACCGTACATCTGGGCCCGACTGAGCGCCAGCTTGACCGGCCGGCCGAGCTGGCGCGCGGCGAGGATGGCCAGCAGTTGCGGGCCGTTGAGGATCGCCTTGGAGCCGAAGCCGCCGCCGAGGAAGGGCGAGCGGATGACGACGTTTTCGGCGGGAATGCCGAAATAGGCGCCATAGGCCGCGCAGCTCAGCGCCATCGCCTGGTTCGGCATGTCGATCGTCACCTTGTCGCCGTCCCAGGCGGCGACCACGGCATGCGGCTCCATGGCATTGTGATATTGTGTCGGCGTCTCGTATTCGGCAGCGACGATGCGCGCGGCGCGGGCAAAACCGGCGTCGAGATCGCCATGGGCCGTGCGCGGCGGGCCGCCGACGCCGACGGCCGGCGGCGCATAGCGCTCGCCGCTGGCGCGATCGGTGCGGGCGGTCTCGGCCGCATAGCGGGGCGCAAGCAGCACGGCCGCTTCCGTCGCCGCCTCCAGCGTCTCGGCGACGACCAGCGCGATCGGCTGGTTGACGTAGCGCACGCCGTCATCCTGCAGCACCTCGACGCGGAAGCCGAAGGGCGGCATCTTCTCCTCGGGATCGTGAAACAGCGGCGGCCGGTTGGCCGGCGTCATCACGGCAACGACGCCGGGATGGGCCTCCGCCGCCGCCACATCGAGGAAGGTCACCCGGCCGCGGGCGATGGTCGAAACGGCGGTGACGGCATAGAGAAGGCCGTCCGGCGTATTGTCAGCGGCATAGGTGGCGCGGCCGGTCACCTTCAGCACGCCGTCGCGGCGGGTCAGCGGCTGGCCGGCATTCGAGCCGTAGCGGCCGGTGCTCATGGGAATGGCGTCAGGCGACATGGCGATCTCCCGTATGGGTCGAGAAGGGCGAGGCGGGCAAAGCGGGCATCACCGCCGGCGTGCCTTCCATCGCAAGGGTCAGCGCTCGCACAAGGATGCGGCGCGCCAGCTCGATCTTGAATTCATTGGCGCCGGAAGGCTTTGCCTCGGCCAACGCCAGCGCCGCCGCTCCGGCGAAAGCTTCCGTATCCGGCACGGCGCCTATGAGCGAGGCTTCCGCCGCCCGCGCCCGCCACGGTTTGGCCGCGACCGCGCCGAGCGCCAGCCGCGCTTCGCGGATGCGCCCATCCTCCACCGTCAGCATGGCCGCGGCCGAAACGACGGCGAAGGCATAGGACATGCGCTCGCGCAGCTTCAGATACCGCGCCTTGGCCGCAAAAGCCTTGGCCTCGGCCGGCAGGCGCAGGCCGACGATCAGTTCGCCGGGAAGCAAGGCGTTTTCCAGTTCGGGCGTATCGCCAGGCAGGCGATGCAGTGCATCGAGCGCGATCTCGCGCGGCCCTTGCGGCCCCTCGATCTCGACCACGGCATCCAGCGCCACCAAGGGCACGCAGACATCCGATGGGTGGGTGGCGATGCAATTTTCGCTCCAGCCGAGCACGGCATGCAGCCGATTTTCGCCGTGCAATGCGTCGCAGCCGGAGCCGGGAACGCGGCGATTGCAGGCGCTCGCCCCGTCCTGGAAATAGGCGCAGCGGTTGCGCTGCATCAGGTTGCCGCCGAGCGTCGCGGCATTGCGCAATTGCGCAGATGCGCCGGAAAGCAGCGCTTCGGCCACCGCCGGAAAGGCGCTTGCAAAGCGGATATCATAGGCGAGATCGGCATTGCGCACCAGCGCGCCGATGCGCACCGACCCATCCTCCAGCCAGTCGATGCGGTCGAGGCCGGGCAAGCGGGAAATATCGACGAGCCGTTCCGGCCGCGAGACGCCGATCTTCATCAGGTCGACGAGATTGGTGCCGCCGGCGAGATAGGCGGAGCCGAGCTTGCCGCCCTCGGCAATGGCCTCAGTCAGGCCTGTGGGTCGGAGGAAATCGAAGCGGTTCATGCCGCGTCCCTCCCAGTCTCGGCGGTCATCTCGCGCTGCGCCTGGAGCACTGCCTCGGTGATGCCTTTGTAGGCGCCGCATCGACAGAGATTGCCGCTCATCAATTCGCGCACCCGCTCGGCATCGTCGCCGGCATGGCCCTCCGATATCAGGCCAACGGCGCTCATGATCTGTCCGGTCGTGCAATAGCCGCATTGGAAACCGTCACAGGCGATGAAGGCGGCTTGCACCGGATGCAGCGCCTCGCCCTCGGCGAGGCCTTCGATGGTGGTGACGCTTGCGCCGTCAAGGGTGGCGGCCAGCGACAGGCAGGCATTGATGCGCCGGCCGTCGACCAAGACGGTGCAGGCGCCGCATTGGCCGCGATCGCAGCCCTTTTTGGTGCCGGGCAGGTGAAGGCGCTCGCGCAACAGGTCGAGTAGCGTCACGCGCGGGTCGTCGAGCGCGATGGCGCGCGGCTGGCCATTGACGGTGAGGCTGATGGAGAGTGTCATGGGGATACTCCATTCAGAGAAAGTGCTATGAGGGATCGAAGCCGCGGGGAGCGGCAGGCGACGGGCTTTGCGTCGTCGCGATGCAGGCGGCAATATACGGAGGGTGCCTCCGTTTAGCAAGAGGGCAAGCTTTTTTCAGTCAGATGGAACACGAGACCGCAAAGACAAGACGCAAGCCCCGTGCCGATTCGCTGCGCAACCGCGAGCGGCTGCTGGCTGCCGCCGCCGAGATTTTCAGCGCCGGCGCCGGGCAGGCGAGCCTGGAGGCAGTGGCGCGGGCGGCGGGCGTCGGCATCGGCACGCTCTATCGGCATTTCCCGACGCGCGACTCCCTGTTCGAGGCCGTCTATCGCCACGAGGTCGATCTGCTCGGCGAACTCGCCGAAAAGCTGGCGGGTGAGGCCGATCCCGTCGAGGCGCTGAAAACCTGGCTGCAGGCGAATATACGGCTGGTGGCCGCCAAGAAGGGCATGATCGAAGCCCTGCAACTCGCCGCCCACGGCTCCTCCGACCTCAAGGCCTATAGCTACGAACGCATGCTCGGCGCACTGCGCACCCTGCGCGACCGCGCCGTCGCCGCCGACGCCATCCGCGACGACATCCCCGCCGAAGATCTGTTGCGGACGTTGCTCGGCATCTTCTACGCCCAGAGCAGCCCGGACTGGCATCCGGCGGCATTGAGGATGGTGGATGTGTTTGTGGATGGTCTTCGGCGGCGGTAAGAAAAGTCCTTTCTAACCAGACGGGACCACGCCGCCATCGCCTTCTCCCCCGAGGGGAGAAGGGGCCTTGGAGCGGCCGGCTTGCTTTATAGGCGATTGCCCTGCCTCACTGCGGCAGCGTCGCCGGCGCGACGTTGGTCGGCGAGGGCGGGTTGACGCTGCCGTCGCCCTCTGACGGGGCGGCCGGCATTGCCTCGGCAGGGCTCGGTTGCGGTATCTGGTCGGTGCCGACGGGGGCGGGGGTCACCTTGCCGTCGGCGGAGGAGACGCGCCAGACGGTGTTGCCGGCATCGTCGGCGATCAGCAGCGCACCGGTGCCGTCGATGCCGAGGCCGACCGGGCGGCCGCGGGCCTTGTCGCCCTGCAGGAAACCGGTGACCACATCCTGCGCCTTGCCATTCGGCTTGCCGTTCTCGAAAGGCACGTAGACAACCTTGTATCCGTTGAAGATCTTTCGGTTCCAGCTTCCATGCTCGCCGACGAAGGCGCCGTTGGCATAGGCGGCGGGCAAGGCGGAGCCCATGGAAAAGGTGAGCCCCAGGGCCGCGACATGGCTCGACAGCGCATAATCCGGTTTGATCGCCTTCTCGACCATATCCGGCCGTGGCGGATGCACGCGGGCATCGACGTGATCGCCATAATAGCTCCACGGCCAGCCGTAGAACGCGCCGTCCTTCACCGAGGTCATGTAGTCGGGCACCAGGTTCGGACCCAACTCGTCGCGCTCGTTGACCACGGCCCAGAGCTGGCCGGATTGTGGATTGAAGCTCAACCCGTTCGGATTGCGCATGCCGGAGGCGAAGACGCGGGCCGCGCCCGTGGCGCGATCGACCTGCCAGATGGCGGCCCGACCCTTTTCCGCCTCCAGCCCGTTTTCGACGATGTTCGAATTCGAACCGACCGAGACATAAAGCAGCTTGCCATCCGGGCTGAGCGCCAGATCCTTGGTCCAGTGGTGGTCGATCGGGCCGCCCGGCAATGGCGTCAGCACCTTCGGTTTCGCCTTGATCTCCGTCTGGCCGAGTTCGTAGGGGTAGGCGAGGATGGCGCTGGTGGTGGCGACATAGAGCGTATTGTCGGCCCAGGCGACGCCGAAGGGCGAATCGAGTTTGGTCAAAAGGTCGTGACGTTCATCGACGGTGCCGTCGCGATTTCCGTCGCGCAGAAGGGTTATGGTGTTGCTCTCCTTCTTGGGGCCGCCGTCGCCATGCGACAATGCCATGATCCAGCCGCGCACGGCATCCTTCGGGCGCGACAGCGGCTCGCTGTCCGGCCCGCGCGACTGCACGACCAGCACGTCGCCGTTCGGCAAGGTATGGACGGTGCGCGGATTGGCGAGATCCCTGGCATAGGCGGCAATCGCCAGACCCTCGGGAACGCTTGGCGCCTCGCCTTCCTTCCAGCCGATCACCTTGGCGACCTTGTTGTCCGGCACCAGCATCAGGCTGGGCTCGGGCAACACCGGATCGGGTCCGATCTGCTGTGAAATGTCGAAATCCTCGGCGAAGGCTGCGCCCGCCGTGAGGGCAAGCGCCAGCGCGGAAACGGAAAACAGGGGCGAGACGGTCATCAAACCCTCCAGGCGAGCTTGGCATAACGGCCGGCGGACACGCCGACCGCCAGCACGATGAGAACGAAGGTGACCGCCGACAGCGCCAGCCCATAGGGCACCACCGCCGTCCAGCCGTCGCCGGCATGGATCAGGCTGTTGAGCACGGCGAGCGCCAGAATGATCAGGTAAATAAGAACGGCGCCGAAGCCGGGGCGCAGGGGCCTCGTGCGCGGCCGCATGAGATCGATCAGCCCGGCAACAAGCGCCACGGCCCCGAATACCAGTCCGGCAAACAGCAGCCAGGCGGAAAAATTCTGCCACATCACATTCGCCGTCTGGGAGAAGGCGATATCGGTCACCAGCGCCAGCGGGAAGCAGACGAAGGGGAAGGGAAGGAAGACCGATTGCAGCGGCATGGCGGCGGCATCGGTCTGGCGCGGCGTAAAGAACCCCATGGGCGGTACTCCGGGCGTTGGCGGCGGGTCTGGCGACAATACCCGCAAACACCCGCTTTTGTTCCATCGCTGGGCGGCCAATGGGCAGATCCGCCTCGTGCCCGCGCAAGGGCGAAGACCGGCGCTGCGGGAAACTCGACACCGTGTTTCTCCGGCGCGGCGAATTTTTGTTTCCCAGGCCGGACGAAAATGAAACGCTGATTTCTATAAAATCTATGGATTAATATCATTATTGAAGTCGCCTGCTGGACAGGCTGATCGAACCAAGGGGCGACATCCATGCGCAAGAAACTGTTTCTCTCCATCCTCGGCCTGCTCGTGACGGGCATTCTTTCCGATGCCGCCGCGGCCGACGCCAGGAAAGTGGTCGTCGCCTATCAGACGGGTGCTTCGCCCTATGTCGTCGGCATCGCCAATGGCGATCTCGCCCGCCAGACCGGCTGGGATATCGAGTTCCGCCGCTTCAATTCCGGCGCCGAGATCTTCGCCGCCATCGCCTCGGGCGACGTGCAGATCGGCGATGTCGGCTCCAGCCCCTATGCGGCCGCCGCCAGCCGTGAACTGAAGGTCAAGGGCGTCTATATCACCGGCGGCTCGGGCGAGGGCGAGGCCTTCGTCGTGCGCCCGGATATCAAGGGGCCGGCCGATCTCAAGGGCAAGAAATTCGCCGCGGCCCCCGTCTCCACCGACCATTACCAGCTTCTCGCCGTGCTGAAGCAGGAGGGGCTGACCGAGAAGGACACCCAGGTCATCGCCATCCCGCAGCCGGAAATCGTCGCCGCCTGGAAGCGCGGCGATATCGACGGCGCCTTCGTCTGGGATCCGGCGCTGTCGGAACTGAAGAAGGGCGGCCATGTGTTCCTGACCTCGGGCGAGGTCGCCAAACGCGGCGCCCCGGTCTTCGGCGCGCTGGTGGTGACCGATGAATTCGCTAGAGACAACAAGGAATTCGTCAGCAAATATGTCGGCTTGATCGACCAGTATTATACCTCTTACGTCAACGACCCCAAGAGCTGGGGGCCGGAGTCCGAAAACGCCAAGCTGATCGCCAAGCTGCAGGGCGGTACACCGGCCGAAAACGCCGAGCGCCTAAAGGCGACCGTCGCCGTGCCGCTGCGCGAGCAGGTGACCGATGCCTGGCTCGGCGGCGGCGAGGCCGGCGGCGTCGCCAAGACGCTGAAGGACACCGCCGCCTTCCTTAAGGAGCAGCGCAAGATCACCGCCGTGAAGGAGAGCTATGCCGGGTTTGTCGACCCGCAATATGCGGCGGCGGTGCTGGCTTCCGAATAAGGTTATGCCCTCGCCCAATCCTTCTCCCGCGGGGGAGAAGGTTTGCGGCAACGGCATCACCCACAAGGAATGTCTCATCAAGCCGCGAAGAATGCACAGGCAAGGCCCGTCGCCTCCCGCACAAAGGAAAACGCCATGCTCGATATCCGAAACGCGACTGTCCGTTATGCCGCCGCCGATGGGCAGGAGGTCCACGCCCTCGACCGGGTGTCCTTTACCATTCCCGCCCGGTCGATCGTCGTGGCGCTTGGCGCGTCCGGTTGCGGAAAATCGACGCTGCTGAACGCCATCGCCGGCTTCCTGCCGCTGACAGACGGTAAAATCCTGCTCGATGGACAGGAAATCCACGGCCCTGGCGGCGATCGCGGCGTCGTCTTCCAAAAGGATACGCTGCTGCCCTGGTCGAGCGTCGCCGACAATGTGGCGCTGGGCCTGCGCTATCGCGGCGTGCCGGCCCGCCAGCGGCGCGAGCGCGCGCACGAGCTTCTCGATCTCGTCGGTCTTTCCGGCTTCGAGGACAAGTCGCCTTATGAGCTCTCCGGCGGCATGCGCCAGCGCGTCGGCATTGCCCGCGCGCTGGCCACCGATCCGCGTATCCTGCTGATGGACGAGCCCTTTGGCGCGCTCGACAGCCTGACCCGCGAGACGATGCAGCAATTGCTGGCCTCGATCTGGGCGAGCACCGGCAAGCAGGTGTTCTTCATCACCCATTCCATCGAGGAAGCGTTGCTGCTCGGCACCCATATCCTCGTCATGTCGCCTCGCCCCGGCCGCATCGTTGCCCGTTACGACGCCGATTTCGTGCGCCGTTTCGCCGAAACGGGCGAGGCCGACGACATCCTCGCCGATCCCGCCTTCATCGCGCTGCGCAGCGAATTACGCGCCCTCATCCACGCCGCGCCCGAGGCGCGCGCCGCTTGATCCCCTACGGAGGACGATCCATGAGTCTCGCCCTGGAAACCAATGAGACCCTGCGTGACGCCGATGCGCCTCCGCGTCCGCAAAAACCCCGACGCGCACCCCGCACCGGCACCGCCGTGATCAGCACGGTGACGCTCGCCGCATTGATCGGCCTGTGGTTCGCCGCAAGCCAGCTCGGCCTCGTTTCGCCGCTCTTCCTGCCTTCGCCGCTGGAAGTGCTGCATCAGTTGCAGTCGATCGCCATTGACGGCTATGCCGAGGGCACGCTCACCGACCATATCCTCGCCAGCGCTGGCCGCATCGGGGCGGCGCTGGCCTTCGGTATCGTGCTCGGCATTCCCCTCGGCCTCGCCATGGGCCTCAATCGCTGGGCCAGGGGCATTTTCGGCGTGCCGATCGATCTCTACTGGGGCCTGCCGCCGCTTGCCTATCTGCCGCTGCTGATCATCTGGCTTGGCATCGGCGAGGCGTCGAAAATCCTGCTGCTCAGCCTCGCGACCTTCGCGCCGATCTGCTACGCGGCACAGGCCGGCGTCCGCTCGGTGCCGGTGGAGCGCATCAACGCCGCCCGCTCGCTCGGCGCCACGCCGCTGCAGGTGTTTTTCACCATCGTCTTTCCTTCGGCCTTGCCGGAAATCTTGACCGGCGTGCGCATCGCCATCGGCGCCAGCCTGTCGACACTGGTCGCGGCCGAACTCATCGCCGCCCGCTCCGGCCTCGGCTACATGATCATGTCGGCCGCCAATTTCCTCGCCACCGATGTCGTCTTCGTCGGCCTCGTGGTCATCGCCGCCTTCGCCTTCATCCTGACCACGCTGATGAAATGGGCCGAGCGGCGGCTGGTTCCCTGGAAAGGCAAGATCTGACGGCATCGTTTCGCCGGTCAAGGCATCCGGCGGAACGTCCATTTGACGACATAATCGCCATTGCTTTTCGTTTTGATCTTGATCTTCACCTTGACCGGCCCGCCAAGCCGCGCTTCCGCCGCCTCGAAAGCGCGCCGCGCCTCGGCGATCGCCTGGTGATAGGCGCTGTTGTCTCGCTTCGGCGTGTCGGCCAGTGCCTTGAGCAGCATGGCCATGTCCGGTTTCTCTTCGCTCATGCCGCCCGCCTACACCAGGCGGCGGGCATCTTTCAAGGACGGGTGCGCCTTATCCGAAATACCGCACCCTGACGGCATCGATGGCGACGGCGATGAAGATCATGATGCCGCCGATCATGCCGACATAGAAGGAGGGGACGGAGATGATGGCGAGGCCGACCTGGATGACGGTGAGCAGCAGCACGCCGCCGAGCACGCCGATGACGCTGCCGCGCCCGCCGAAGACCGAGACACCGCCGATGATCGGCGCGGCGATGGCATAGAGCAGGTAGCTGGCGCCCTGGTTCGAGGTGATCGCCATCTGCCAGGACGCCAGCAGGTATCCGGCGACGCCCGCCAGGAAGCCGGCGATGGTGTAGGACAGGATCTTGACCCGGTCGACGCGGATGCCGGCGGAATTCGACGCCACCTGATTGCCGCCGACAGCGAAGATCGAGCGGCCGAGCACGGTATGGCGAAGCAACACATACATGCCGAGAATGGCGAGCACGAAGACGACCGGCATCACCGGCCAGCCGCCGACCGTTTCCTGCCCGATCCAGACATAGCCGGGGCTGAGGCTGGTGATGGTGCGCCCCTGCGTCAGCGCCAGCAGCGCGCCTTGCAGGATGATCATCATCGACAGCGTCTGGATCAGCGACACCATCTTCAGCTTGGTGATGCAGACGGCGTTGAAGAAGCCGATCAGCGTCGCAACCGCAATGCCGATCAGCGCCGCCAGGAAGAAGGGCAGGCCGAGATCGGTATTGGCCATCGCCCCGATGGCCGAGGAAAAGCCGACATTGGCCGGAATCGACAGGTCGATTTCCGCCACCAGCAGCGGCAGCGCCATGGCGAGCGCGATCATGCCGAGCACGGTCGCCTGCACCATGATGTTCTGCAGATTGAACAGGGTGAAGAAATACTGGTTGAACAGGCCGAAGATCACGACCAGCGCGATCAGCCAGATCCACACGACATTGTGGAGGATCCAGCCCGCCGCCGAGCTTCTGCGGGATTTGGCGGTCTGCGGCTTCGGCGCGCTGTGGGTCATGGCGATATCACTCACTTGAATGTCTCCTCTCGTCCGCAGGGCCCTATGCGGGGGCGCACGCGGCTTCTCATCCGAGATTGCGCAGACGGCTGCGCGAAATGGCCTCTCCCGCCAGTTCCTCGCGGATGCGGCCGTTCTGGAAAACCAGCACGCGGTCCACGGCGCGCACCAGTTCGTCGGTATCGGTGGAAATGATGATGACCGAAACGCCGGTGCGGCTGAGCTCGTCGACGATGCGCAACACGTCCTGCTTGACGCCGACATCGATGCCGCGCGTCGGCTCGTCCAGCATCAGCAGCTTCGGCTGGGTGGCGAGCACGCGGCCGAGGCAGACCTTCTGCTGGTTGCCGCCCGACAGCGTATCCACCGCCACCGAACTGTTCGGCGCCTTGATGCCGAGCGAGGAAAAATAGCGCTGCGACAGCGCCCGCTCCTGCTCCGCGTTCATGAAGGCGCCTCTGGCGAGCGCCACTTCCGCCGACAGCGAGATGTTTTCGGCAATCGACATCTGCGCGATCGAGCCGTCGCGCCGGCGGTCGTCGGAAAGATAGGCGATTCCGGCGGCAAAGGCCTCGGCCGGGTGGGCGGGAAGCGTGCGCTCGGCTCCATCGGCAAAACGGATGCGGCCGGAAGCGGCCGGCTGCAGGCCGAACAGGGTGCGAGCCAACTCCTTGCCGCCGCCGCCCGGCAGGCCGGTGACGCCAACGACCTCGCCGGCGCGGATGGCAAGCGACGGCAGGTTGAGCACACCGGAGCGGATATCCATCAAGTGGATGGCCGGCGCCTCGGCGGAGAAGGTCGGGCGCTGGCGCTCGAAGAGAACCAGTCCGCGCCCGAGCACCAGTTCGGACAGATCCTCCGATGTCATGGCTCCGACATCCTCGGAGCCGCCGGCATAACGCCCGTCGCGCAGCACCGAGACGGCATCGCAGATTTCGAGGATCTCGTCGTTGAAATGCGAGATGAAGATGAAGGTGACGCCCTGCGCCTTCAGCCGGCGCATGAAATCGAACAGCTGGGCGCGGTCGTCGACGGTCAGCGCCGCGGTCGGCTCGTCGAGGATGATGACCTTGCCGCCGGAAAACATGGCGCGCAAGATGTTGAGCTTGCGCCGCGCCACGGCATCCAGGCTGCCTGCCAGCGCCGAAGGATCGATGCCGGTGCCATCGAGCATTCGGGCGGCGTCCAACGCCAGCTTTCGCCAGTTGACGAAGCCGAAGCGGCGTTTCGGCCAGATGCCGAGCATCAGGTTTTCGGCCGCACTGAGATGGTCGATGATCATCGGCTCCTGGGTCACCAGGAAGACGCCGGCCTCCTCCATCGCCCGCACGTCGACCGGCGGCAAAGGTTTTTCGTCGAGATAGATGGTGCCGGAGGTCGGCTGGCGCTGGCCCGACATGATGCCGACCAGCGTCGACTTCCCGGCGCCGTTTTCGCCGAGCAGGCCATGAATGGTGCCGGTCCGGATCGACAGGTCGACGTCGCTCAAGGCAACCACGCCGCCATAGGTCTTGCCGAGCCCTTCCACGCGCAGCACGATGCGGCTTTCGGTTTCGGGCTTCAAGCTTTGGGCTGCTGTCATCAAAGGGTTCCTCACGCGCCTGATGGACGATGCCGCCAGAGGCGCCATCGTCCCGTTCATTCCGCTTGGGCGGAAACGGCCTTGGGAGGCATCAGGTATAGGGGATGTTCCATTCCTTCTCGGCGATGTATCCCCAATGGCGCTTGTCGTCGGCATTGGAGGGATCGATGACGAAGGGCGGGATGATCAGGGTCGGGCCAGTCTTGCCGGCGACGATCTCGCCCTTTTCCCAGAAATATTTCTTGTTTTCATAGGCGCCGACCGGCACCGCTTCCTTCTTCATGGCATGCTTGGCCAGCATTTCCACGGCGATTTCGCCATAGGCAATAGGATCCTGCGAGACGCAGCCGTCCATATAGCCTTCCTTGATCCAGTTCAGCGCCACCGGTTCGCCGTCGATGTTGACGAAGATGACGTGACCGTCCTCGCCGATCTTCTTCCAGCGACCCTTCTGCTGCAAAGCTGTGACGATGCCGCGCGAGGGACTGTCGGAGGGGGCGTGCACGGCGTCGAGATCGGGGAATTCCGAGAGCGTCGAAAGCGTCACCGCCAGCATCTGGTCGAGCGCGCCTTCGGTCGGGCGGGCCAGATACTTGATGTCGGGATATTTGGCGAATTCCTCGTCCATGCCTTCCTTGCGCTGGCGCCATGCGACGGATTGCAGGGCGCCGAAGCAATTCAGCACCGTGCCCTTCGGGCTGCCATGCTTCTTGGTCAGCCCCTTGATGATCTCCTGCGCCGCCATGACGCCGCCGAGATGGTTGTCGAAGCTGACGGTGATGTCGACCTCGCCGCCGTCAGCCGGCGTGTCGATGATCGCCACCGGAATGCCTTGCGCCTTATAGCGGTTGATGACCGAGACAATCGCCTGGCTGTCGATGGGGTCGGAGACGATGCCGGCGGGGTTCTTCAGCATCAGGCTCTGCCACTGCTCCAGCTGCTTGGTGTTGTCGAAGCTGGCATTGGTCGCCTGGAATTCCCAGTCCTGGGCCGCGACCGCGCGCTTCACCGCCTCCTCCTGGATGACGAAGAAATAATAGTCGAGGCTCTTGTTGCTGTAGGGCACGAAGGGCTTGGCCTGTGCAAAGGCCATCTTGCCGCCGGCCAGGCTGGCGACGCCCAATGCCGCGCCGGCCTGCAACAGGTGGCGACGGCTCATCTTGATATCTGCGCTCATCTCGTTCCTCCCTCTAGAAAACTAGTGATACTAGATTTGTCACTGTGCCGCCGTGCTGTCAAGCGTGATTCACGCCATTCAAATCGGGAAAGGAGCCATCTTCGCTAGGCTTTCGGCGGTCATATCTAGTGCGCGAACAATGGCATTTTCGCTAAAAATCGGCGCATCCTCCCCGGAGATGGCAAATACGGCCTGCCATCTCCCTCTCTGGCTGCAATCAGAGATGCAACTACGTTGTTTTACTAGATTTACGCATCTCGACATAGGTCGAGCCATCAAATTTTCCGACGACCATGCCATCGGATTCACGCGTGAACAGGCCATTTTCCACGACGCCGGGGATGCGGTTCAACGCGATCTCCAGCCTTGCCGGCTCGGAAATGGCGATGCAGTGGCAGTCGAGGATGAAATTGCCGCTGTCGGTGACGACGGGCTGGCCGTCGCGCATGCGCCGTTCGATGCGGATGCCGGAAATGCCGTGGTCGGCAAGGGTCTTCTGCACCATGCGCTCGGTCTGCTTCCAGGCGAACTGCACAACCTCGACCGGTAGCGGAAAGCCGCCGAGGCGGTCGACGATCTTGCTCTCGTCGCAGATGGTGATCATGCGCTTCGAGGCGTGGGCGATGATCTTTTCCCAGAGCAGGCAGGCGCCGCCGCCCTTGATCATGTTGAAGTCGCGGTCGATTTCGTCGGGGCCGTCGATGGTCAGGTCGATCTCGCCGATCTCGTTCGGCTCGGTGATGCGGATGCCGACCTCGCGGGCGACGTCGATGGTCGAGCGCGAGGTGGTGGTGCAGGTCAGTTTCATGCCTCCGGCGACATGCTTGCCGAGTTCGCGCACGAAGAAATGCGAAGTCGTACCCGAGCCGAGGCCGAGCTTCATACCGTCACGCACGAATTCCTCGATGACGCGGCGTCCCGCCGCCTTCTTGGCTTCGTCCTGGATGCTCATGGTAAAGAAATCCTTGTTTTCTAAATCTTGTCGGTTTGCCAGCTATCGAGGGCCGGCAACTGGTCGGGAAATTCGGAGCCGCTGATCACCGCCATCGAGGTGACCAGCATGTTGACGACGAGGTGATGATTGAGCCGCGAGGCGAGCGGCGTCAGAAGCTCGGTGCGCTCATAAGGAGTGACGGCGATCAGCACGTCGGAAATGCACGCCAGCGGACTGTCGGCGGCGGTGACCGAAACGACGCGAGCGCCGCCGGCGCGCACGGCGGTCGCCACCTCGACCATCTGCTTGGTATGGCCGGATTGCGAGAAGATCAGCGCCACCTCGCTCGGCCGTGAGGTCTCGGCATGCAGCCATTGCTTCTTGCGGCCGATCAGGGCGGTGCAGCGAAGCCCGAGGCGCTGGAACTTGTGTTCGGCATCCAGCCCGGTGATCTCGGAAATGCCGCTGGCATAGATGCCGATCCACACCGCCTCGTTCAGCAGCTTGGCGCCGGCCTCGATCTGCGCCGGCACGATGTCCTCCAGCCCGCGCTGGATGGCGTTCAGCGAATTGCGCGCCGTCTTGCGCACGATGTTCTCGACGGAATCGCCGGCGACGATCTGCTCATAGGCGAAGGGGGCCGAGGGCACGAGGCTCTGGGCGAGGTAGAGCTTGAAATCCTGATATCCCTGAAACCCGAAGCGGCGGCAAAAGCGCATGATCGTCGGATCGCTGACGCCACACTCCTCCGAAAGCCTCGCCATGCTCATATGGATGACCTGGCTCGGATGGGCGCTGACGAAACGGGCGACACGCGCCTCGGCGCTCGCCATGTCGGGGCTTTCCTGCAAAATGCGTTGCAACAGGCTTTCACTGCTCATGCCTGAATGTCTCCTTGCGTGACCGGTTGGCGCAGGGACGTCAGATCCGAAAGCCGGGTCAGGCGACAGTCGGCCGCGACGTCGAGATGCCGGCCGGTTCCCCAGGGAACCGCGTAGAACGGCACGCCGGCGCGCGCGGCAGTCGTCTGGTCGACGGTGGTGTCGCCGACATAGACCCAGCGCCCGGGCTCAAGCCTCATGCGCGTCGCGACAGTCAGGAGATGAATCGGGTCCGGTTTGCAAGCAGGCACGTCATCGGCCCCGGCGACGGCGGTGAAGAGTTGGCCGATGCCGAGGATATCGAGGATGCGCAAGGTCAGGCGATGCGGCTTGTTGGTGCAGATGCCCATGCGGAAGCCATGATCGTGAAGCAGATGCAGATCCTGCTTCACGTCGTCATAGAATTTCGTGTGGCGCGAGGGGGTGCGCTCATAGGCGGCGAGGTAACCCTTGACGGCGCGATCGACGCTGTCGTCATCGCTGGGAAGGCCGAGTTCCAGCATCATGTCGAGGAGGAGCCGGCGCGGGCCGTTGCCGATGAAGCGCTCGACGAACGCGACCTCCAGATGCGGCCAGCCCTGTTCGGCGAAATAGTCGTTGACGCCGGCGGCGATATCCGGCGCGCTGTCGATCAGCGTGCCGTCCAGATCGAAGATCAGCCCTTCGCAATCGCGTATGGTCATCGCCCGCCCCCTATGCCTCGATGTCGTCATGAGCACGCGCCAGCGCGTGCATGCTGTCAGCCAGCGCTGGATAGAGCGCCTGATAGACCGAAAAGCCCGGCGAAAGCGCTGCCCGTCCGGCCGCATCCGCGCTTTCGCGGGTGAGGGGGCGGCAGAGGTTCGCCGCCTGCTCCGGTGTTTCGAAAATGCCGAGCCCGAGGCCGGCGACGAGGGCGGCGCCGAAGGCGGCCCCTTCCGCAGCACCCTCCGTCGTCACCACGTCACAGCCGAACAGATCAGCCTGCATCCGCCGCCACAGCGCGGAGCGCGCTCCGCCGCCCGACGCCTTGACGACATGGGCCTCGATGCCGGCCCGCCGCATGACCGAAAAGATGTCGTAGAGCGCGAAGGCGACGCCTTCCATCACCGCCCGGGCCATTTCCGCCGGGCCATGCAGTCCGGTCAGGCCGATGAAGGCGCCGCGCGCTTCCGGATCGGAATGCGGCGCGCGCTCGCCGTTGAGATAGGGCAGGAAGACGAGGCCGCGGCTGCCGGCGACGCTCTCAGTGGCGGTGGCGACAATCTGCTCGTAACTCCAATCCTTGTCACCTGCCAAGCCGCGCAGCAGGCGCTGGAACCAGCTCATCGCAAAACCGGCATTCAGCGTCACGCCCATGGCGTGCCATTTGCCCGGCGCGACATTGCAGAACACCTGCAGCCGGCTCTCGGGATTGTCGATGGCCGCATCCAGCGCCGAGGCGACGATGCCGGCCGTGCCGATGGTGGTCTGCACGTCGCCCGGCGCGATCACGCCCGAGCCGATGGTCTGGATGACGCTGTCGCCGCCGCCGCCGACCACCGGAATGCCTTGCCTGAGGCCGAACAATTCCGCCCCGGAGCGGCTGACGAGGCCGGTGATTTCAGGCGATTCATGGCAGGCCGGAAACAGATTCTGGTCGATGTCGAGCTTTTGCATCAGCGGAAAGCTCCACTGTCGTGCGCGGACGTCGAACAGGCCGGTGCCGGAGGCATCGGAGACTTCGGTCGCTTTCTCGCCGGTCAGCACCAGCCGCAGGTAATCCTTGGGGTTCAGCACATGGCGCAAGCGGGAAAACAGATCCGGCTCATGGGCGCGCATCCAGGCGACCTTGCCGCCGGTATAGCCAAGCAGCATCCGGTTGTTGGTGTAGCCGCGCAGGGCCTCTTCGCCGCCGGCCTTTTCTGTGAGCGCGGCACATTCCGCGCCGTTGCGCTGATCGTTCCAGAGCAGGGCCGGGCGCAACACGCGATCCTCTGCATCGAGCGGCGTCAGCCCGTGCATCTGGCCGGAAAGGCCGATGGCGCGGATCTCCACATCGCCGTGACCGGCGAGCAGTTGTCCTACGGCGCGGCGCGCGCCCTCGATCCACAGCGCCGGATCCTGCTCCGTCCAGCCGGGGCGCGGTTGGGCGAGATCATAGGTCGCGGTCTCGCTGCCGAGCAGCGCGCCGTCCGTGGAGAGTAGCAGCGCCTTGCAGCCCGAGGTTCCGATATCGATCCCGAGAACGGCCTCCCGCGCCATGGCTCAAAACCCTTCCGGCTGGTCGAGGCGGATGCGGATATGCTTGAAATGGAAATATTCCAGCAGCCCCTCGCGGCCGTGCTCATAGCCGACGCCGCTCTGCTTGCGCCCGCCATAAGGCGCGTTCATCACGCCGGCATCGACATTGTTGACGGCGACATTGCCGTAATCCAACCGCCGCGAGATGGCGCGGATTTCCGCCGCATCCTGCGTGTAGAGATAGGAGGCCAGCCCATAAGGCGTGTCGTTGGAGAGTGTCACCGCCTCCTCCAACCGGTCGAAAGGCATGACGCCGACCAGCGGCCCAAACGTTTCCTCGGTCATCACTTTCATCGTATGATCGCAATCGGCAACCACGGTCGGGCGGAAGAAATGGCCCTTTTCGAAGGCCTCGCCCTGCGGACGGCTGCCGCCGGCAACCAGCTTCGCGCCCTTGGAGAGCGCATCCTGGAGATGATCGACGGTCTTGTTCAGCGGCTCGGCCGAGGCCATGGCGCCCATGTCGGCATCCGGCGCGTCCTGCCCGTTTGCGACGGTCAGCGCTTCCGCCGCCTTTGCGAGGCCGGCGACGAAAGCGTCATAGACCGGCCGCTCGACATAGATGCGGTTGATGGCGATGCAGATCTGGCCGTTGTTGCGGAAGGAGCGGCGTGCAGCCCCCTTGATGGCGGCGGCGAGATCGGCTTTGGCGGTGACGATCATCGGGCAATTGCCGCCGAGTTCCAGCGACAGGCGCTTGATCTTCGGACACGTCTTCTGGATATGCAGGCCGACGGCGGAGGAGCCGGTGAAGGCGATCTTGTCGACATCCGGATGCTCGACCAGCGCCTGACCGACCGTCGAGCCGGAGCCGGTGACGACATTGACGACGCCGGCCGGGATGTTGGCCTCCTTCGCCTTGGCGGCGATGGCAAGCGCCGTGAACGGCGTCAGCTCCGCCGGCTTGATGACGATGGTGCAGCCGGCGGCCAACGCCCCGCACAGCTTCCAGCCGATCAACTCGGCCGGATAGTTCCACGGCGTGATGGCGCCGACGACGCCGATCGGCTCGCGCACCACATGGCTTTCGCTGTCGGTCGTATCGTTGGGCACGATCTCGCCATGCACGCGCACCGCCTCTTCCGCATAGAAATGGCAGGCCTCGGCGAGCTTGAGGATCTCGCCGCGCGCCTCGTTGACCGGCTTGCCCTGTTCCAGCGTCATGACCTTCGCCATGGCATCCGCATCTGCGGCAATAGCATCGCCCATGCGATGCAACGCCGCCGCGCGCGTCTTCGCCGGAACCGTCGACCATGTCTCGAACGCCTTGCGGGCTGCCGCGACAGCGGCGTCGATTTCCTCTTGCGTCGCCAGCGGGATCGTGCCGATCTCGTCAAGCGTCGCCGGATTCTCCACCCGGATCGGGCGGCCGCGCCCGGTCACGAAAGCGCCGTCGATAAACAGTTTGCCGCTGAGTTGTTCGAGCATGTCATCCATCATGTCAGGATTTTCCGGAAAGGCGCCCCAAGCGCCGGTCGAGATCGAATATATAGTTATACTAGCTTCACGCAAGCGCTATTTTTGATAGCTCCCTGCTGTCCGCCGTTAGGGATTCTGCTGCGATGCTGAATCAAATGCTGTTATATATATTGAAATAAAACAACTTTTCTGACGATCAGGAGCAAATGCGCGCTGCCGACCCTGAAAACCGATGGAATTCGCGATTGACGCGTTGATGAAGCAATACTAGTAATTGCCCACCCAAGGAGGACTTCTTCATGAGCATCGATTTTCCCGAGAATGCGCGCCTGATCGGCCGCGTCTGGCGCCCCGAACTGGAAGGCCCGTCCGTGGTCATCATCCGCGACGGCGTGCTGTTCGACGTCACGCGCGAGGTCGCGACCGTCGCCGATTTTCTCGATGGCGACAGCGTCGCTACCTATGATTCCCTCAAGGGAGACCGCCTCGGCCCGGTCGACGATTTTCTGGCAAGCCCCGCCGAGATGGGCAACGGCGCGACCCGCGCCTGCCTGCTCGCCCCTTGCGACCTGCAGGCGCTGAAGGCCTGCGGCGTCACCTTCGCCCGCTCGATGATCGAGCGCGTCATCGACGAGCGCACCGCCGGCGATCCGGCCCGCGCCGAGGCGATCCGCACCCGCATCGGCGATCTCATCGGCGGCAGCCTCACCAATGTCCGCGCCGGCTCCGAGGCATCGGACCATGTACGCGGCGTGCTGCAGCGCGAGGGCCTGTGGTCGCAATATCTGGAGGTCGGCATCGGCCCGGATGCTGAGGTGTTCACCAAGTCGCAGCCGATGTCGGCGGTCGGCCATGGGGCGCTGGTCGGCGTCAACAAGATCTCCAACTGGAACAATCCCGAGCCGGAAATCGTGCTGGCGGTGAATGCGCGCGGCGAGATTCGCGGCGCGACGCTCGGCAACGACGTCAACCTGCGCGATGTCGAGGGCCGTTCCGCCCTGCTGCTCGGCAAGGCCAAGGACAACAACGCCTCCTGCGCCATCGGCCCCTTCATCCGCCTGTTCGACGAGGGTTTTTCCATCGCCGATATCGAGAAGGCGGAACTGTCCATGTCGGTGCGCGGCACGGATGGCTTCGAACTTTCCGGCCGCTCCAACATGGCCGAGATCAGCCGTGCGCCGGCCGAGCTGGTGCGCCAGACGCTGTCGAGCCATCAATATCCCGATGGCTTCATGCTGTTCCTCGGCACCATGTTCGCGCCGACCCAGGATCGCGGCACGCCCGGCAGCGGCTTTACCCATCACGAGGGCGATGTCGTCGAGATCGCCACGCCGCTGCTCGGCACGCTCTCCAACACCGTCACCTCCTGTGAGAAAGCCGCCCCGTGGACGTTCGGCGCCCGCGCCCTGATGCGCAATCTCGTCAAGCGCGGCGTGCTGGCATGAGCCGGGTCGTCGTCACCGATCACGCCTTTTCCGGTGTGGCGCGGGAGCGCGCGGCGGCGCAAAGTGCGGGCGCGGCGTTTTCCGAGCACCAGTGCCGCAGCGAGGCGGAAACGCTGGAAGCGGTCGAAGGCGCCAATGTCGTCTTCAACAATTTCGCGCCGATGAACGCGCGCACCATGGGCGTCATGGCCAAGGGCGCGACCGTCATTCGCTACGGCGTCGGGGTCGACAATGTCGATCTGCCGGCTGCGAAGAACCTCGGCATCCACGTCTGCAACGTGCCGGATTACGGCGTCGAGGAGGTCGCCGACCACGCGAGCGCCATGGCGCTGTCGCTCGCGCGCAAGCTCGGGCGCTACGATGCCGGCATCCGCGCCGGCGAATGGAAGATCGGCGCCATGGTCGATCATGTGCGTTCGCTCAGCCAGTCCACCGTCGGCCTCGTCGGCTTTGGCCGCATCGCCCGGGCGCTGGCGCGGCGGATGCAGGCTTTTGGCGCGACGGTGATCGCCTACGATCCCTATGTTTCGGCCGAAGACGCCGAGGCCGCGCAGGCGAAAATGCGGACTCTGGCGGAGGTCATCCGCACGGCCGATATCCTCTCCCTGCATGTGCCTCTGACACCCGAGACCCGGCATATGATCGGCCGCGCCGAACTCGCCACCATGAAAAAGGGCGCGATCCTGATCAACGTCTCGCGTGGCGGGCTGGTCGATGAGGCGGCACTGGCTGAGGCCCTGGAGAATGGCCATCTCAGCGGCGCCGGCCTCGATGTCTTCGAAAAGGAGCCGCTGCCGGCCGATGCCGCCCTGCGGAGCGCGCCGCACACCATCGTCTCCCCCCACGCCGCCTTCTTCTCCGATGCCTCGGTGAACCGCCTGCAGCAACTGGCGGCAGAGGAAGGTTTGCGGGCGCTGAAGGGCGAGCCGCTGCGCTGCGCCCTGACTTGAGGATTTTGCGATGAGCTACCTGAAACAATTCGACCTTTCCGGCCGCACCGCGCTGGTCACCGGCGCGGGGCAGGGCATCGGCGCCGAATGCGCCACGGCCCTTGCCGAGGCCGGCGCCCATATCCGTTGCACCGACCGCGACGGCGACCGCGCGAAGGAAACGGCAAAACGCCTGACGGCCGCCGGCTTCAACGCCAGCGCCCATACGCTCGACGTCACCGATACGGCCGGGCTGGAAAAACTGGCGGCGGAGCTGCCGCCGCTCGATGCGCTCGTCTGCAATGCCGGCATCGTCACCAACACGCCGGCCGAGGACATGACCGACGACGAATGGGAGCGGGTGATCGGGGTCAACCTCACCGGCGTCTTCAAGACCTGCCGCGCCTTCGGCCGGCGGATGTTGTCGGCCGGGCGCGGTTCCATCGTCAATATCGGCTCGATGTCCGGCGATATCGTCAACACGCCGCAGCCGCAATGCCACTACAACGCCTCCAAGGCCGGGGTGCATCACCTGACGCGCTCGCTGGCCGTGGAATGGGCAAAGCGCGGCGTGCGCGTCAACGCGGTCGCCCCGACCTATATCGCCACGCCGCTGCTCGACAAGCTGAACGAACAGCCGGAACTCATCCGCCGCTGGCTGGACCTGACCCCGATGGAGCGCATGGGAAAGCCATCGGAAATCGCCGCCGTCGTCCTGTTCCTCGCCTCGGACGCCTCCAGCCTGATGACCGGCTCGATCGTCACGGCGGATGCCGGCTATACGGCGATCTGATCGCGAAATGTAAAAAGGCGCGGGCGCTTTCGTTCGCCCGCGCCTTCAGGCTGCTGACAAAGCTCCAAACCTCTCCGCCGTCATGCTCGGCCTTGTGCAGAGCATCCAAGCACGCAAAATAATCCATTTCCGTCAACGGCTTGTCGAGCGTGAGCAGATCCTTGGGACAAGCCCGAGGATGACGACGGAGTGTGGGCAAGGTTTGTCAACAATCTGAAGGCGCGGGCGTTTTTAGTCGCCCGCGCCTTTCATCCTGTCGAAACGGCCGCGCCTCAGCCGGTGAGCGCCACCGAGAAATCCGCCTCCGTCTTGGCGCGGACGTCGTCGACGCTGACGCCGGGGGCGAGCTCGATCAGGGTCAGGGCCGTTTCGCCGCGCTTGGCGACGGTGAAGACGGCGAGATCGGTGATCACGAGATCGACGACGCGGCTGCCGGTCAGCGGCAGGGTGCAGCGCTTCAGCACCTTGGATTCGCCGCGCGCCTCATGTTCCATGACGACGACGACGCGCTTGACGCCGGCGACCAGATCCATGGCGCCGCCCATGCCCTTGACCATCTTGCCGGGGATCATCCAGTTGGCGAGATCGCCGTTTTCGGCCACCTGCATGGCGCCGAGGATCGACAGGTCGATATGCCCGCCGCGGATCATCGCAAAACTGTCGGCGCTGGAGAAGAAGCTGCTGCCCGGCAGCTCGCTGATCGTCTGCTTGCCGGCATTGATCAGGTCGGCATCCTCTTCGCCCTCGTAAGGGAAGGGGCCCATGCCGAGCATGCCGTTCTCGCTTTGCAGCGTCACATGCACGCCTTCCGGGATGTAGTTGGCCACAAGCGTCGGAATGCCGATGCCGAGGTTGACGTAAAAGCCGTCCTGCAATTCGCGTGCGGCGCGCGCCGCCATTTCGTCCCGCGTCCAGGCCATCAGTTCGCTCCCACCTGTTCCCGTGCGCGCACGGTGCGTTTCTCGATCCGCTTCTCGATGCCCTTCACCTCGATGAGGCGCGACACGAAGATGCCCGGCGTATGGATATGGTCGGGATCGATGCGGCCCGGCTCGACCAGGTGCTCGACCTGGGCGACGGTGGTGTGCGCGGCGGTCGCCATGACCGGGTTGAAGTTGCGCGCCGTCTTGCGGAAGACGAGATTGCCGTCGGTATCGGCGGTATGGGCATGCACCAGCGCCAGATCGGCGAACAGACCGGTTTCCATGACGTAGAGTTCGCCGTTGAACTCGCGCACGTCCTTGCCCTCGGCGATCTCGGTGCCGACGCCGGTCTTGGTGTAGAAGCCGGGAATGCCGGCGCCGCCGGCGCGGATGCGCTCGGCAAGCGTGCCTTGCGGGTTGAATTCGATCTGCAGCTCGCCGGCGAGATATTGCTGGGCGAACAGCGCGTTTTCGCCGACATAGGAGGAGATCATCTTGTCGATCTGGCGCGTTTCCAAGAGGCGGCCGAGGCCAACGCCGTCGATGCCGGCATTGTTGGAGATCACCGTCAGGCCGCGCGCGCCGGATTCGCGCACCGCCTCGATCAGCACTTCGGGAATGCCGCACAACCCGAAACCGCCGGCCATGATGGTCATGCCATCCTTCAGCAGCCCGGCCAGGGCTGTCGTGGCATCTGAATAGACTTTCCGCATACTGCCTCCCGCAGGTTCGTTTCGCGCCGGAGGTTACGCCTTGAAAGCCAGGCCCTGTTAGCCGTATTTATACGGCATGACGCGAAATGCCATACCGATCGAGAGCTTTGCCAGGGACGCGGAACCGCGCTTTTCCCTGAACGAGATTCCCGTGCCCATGGTCTATGCCACGCATCGCATCATCCGCGATTGCAACGACGCCTTCGCCGAGTTGTTCGGCTACGAGCGCGCCGACCTGATCGACAAGAGCTTCGCCGTCCTCTACCCGAAAATCTCCGATTTCATCCGCACCGGAAAGGTGTGGCTGGAGCACCTGCCGGGCAGCCGCAGCTATTACGACGAACGCATCATGATGTCGGTGACCGGGCAGCGCTTCTGGTGCCAGGTGAACGGCAAGAGCTTTCAGCGTGACGATCCCTTCGCCCACGCGCTCTATTGCTTTCAGCGGCTGAACCGGCCGACCGCCAGCCCCCGGCTGGCGCTCACCGAACGCCAACACCAGATCCTCACCCTCGTCTCGCAGGGCAAGACCAATGCCCGCATTGCCGGGGAGCTCGATCTCTCGGTCCGCACCGTCGAATCCCACCGCGCCCGGCTGATGAAGATCACCGGCTGCGCGAATTCCGCGCAGCTGATCTCCTGGTTCCTGCATGCGCCGGAGACGCAGGATCGCTGACAGCGCCGTCCTTCTCCTCAGGCGAACCGGCGGGCGAAGGCGACGCAGGCGACGATGACGGCGGTGACCGCGACCATCGAGGCGGCCACGGGCTCGCCGAGCAGCAGCCCGGCCAGCGCCAGCCCGAAGAAGGGTTGCAGCAATTGCAACTGCCCGACGCTGGCGATGCCGCCGCGCGCCAGCCCGCGATACCAGAACACGAAGCCGACGAGCATGCTGAACACCGAGACATAGGCGAGCCCGGCCCAGGCCGGCCAGCCGATGGCCTGCCATGAGCCCGGCAGCGTCATCAGCGTGACGACCGCCATCAGCGGCGCCGAGAGCACCAGCGCCCAGGAAATCACCTGCCAGCCGCCGAGACGCCGCGACAGCGCCGCACCTTCGGCATAACCCAGCCCGCAGAGCACGATGGCGGCGATCATCAGCAGGTCGCCGGCCGGCGACGACGCGCCGCCGTTCAGCAAGGCGAAGCCGACCACCGTGGCGCTGCCGAGCCCGGAAAACAGCCAGAACAACGGCTTCGGCCGCTCGCCGCCGCGCAGCACGGCAAAGACCGCCGTCGACAACGGCAGCAGGCCGATGAAGACGATGGAGCGGGCCGAGGTGATATGCTGCAGCGCCAGCGCCGTCAGCAGCGGAAAGCCGACGACGACACCCAGCGCCACGACGGCCAGCGACTGGAGATCGCGCCGCCCCGGCCGCGCCTGCCGCAAGACGGCGAGCAGCGCCGCCGCCAGTGCCGCCGCGATCAACGCCCGCGCCGAGGTCAGGAACAGCGGCGACAGATCGGCCACCGCCACCCGCGTCGCCGGCAGCGAGCCGCTGAATATCACCACTCCGAGCAGTCCGCTGCCCCAGCCATCGATCGATGTCTTCATCGTGTCCTCATGATGCCGAGCGAGGGCGATCGCCCCGCTTTTATTGATGATACTATCGGTAAAGCGCTGGCCAAGTCAGATACGGATCAATACAATCCTCCTAAACTGTATGGGTCATGAAAGGCACACACTTGAGCGAACCCGAACACATGCCGACACGCGCCAGCCGCACCCTCGACGTCATGAAGGCAATCCGGGCCAAGATTGCCGGGCGCGCCTTGTCGGCGGGCGACCGGCTGCCGTCGATCCGTGCTTTCGCCGCCACCATGGGCGTTTCGCCTTCGACGGTGGTCGAGGCCTATGACCGGCTGGCGGCGGAGGGCTTGATCCGGGCGAGGCCGGGTTCGGGCTTTTATGTCTCGGCCGGCGCCCTGCCGCCGCTGTCGCTGGCCGGGGACCGGCCGCAGCAGGATCTCGCCGTCGATCCCTTCTGGGTGTCGCGGCAATCGCTGGATGCCGATCCCGCGGCGCTGAAGCCCGGCTGCGGCTGGCTGCCGGCCGAGTGGATGCCGGCCGAGGCGCTGCGCCGGGCCTTTCGCGCCGTGGCGCGCGGCGGCGACGGCCTGCTGGCGGAATATGGGGCGACGCGCGGCGCACCGACGCTCAGGCGCATCCTGATGGGCCGTTTTGCCGAGGAGGGGCTGGAGATTGCGCCCGACCAGGTGCTGCTGACCGGCTCGGGCACCCAGGCGATCGATCTCGTCTGCCGGTTGCTGCTGCGACCCGGCGATACGGTCCTGGTCGACGATCCCTGCTATTTCAATTTCCGGGCGCTGCTGCGCGCGCATCAGGCGAAGATCGCAAGCATTCCCTATACGCCTTCCGGGCCCGATATCGCCCGGTTCGAGGCGGTGCTCGCCGCCGAACGGCCTCGCCTCTACATCACCAATTCCGCCTTGCACAACCCGACCGGCGCGACGCTTTCGCCCCGGACCGCGCACCGCCTGCTGACACTCGCCAGCGCCCACGACCTCGTGATCGTCGAGGATGATATCTTCGCCGATTTCGAGCCGGAGCCGTCCGCCCGGCTGGCCTTGCTGGACGGCCTGAGCCGGGTGATCCGCATCGGCAGCTTTTCCAAGACCCTGTCCGCCTCGGTGCGGTGCGGCTATATCGCCGGCCGTGCCGACTGGATCGCCGAACTGGTCGACCTGCAGGTGGCGACCAGCTTCGGCGGCCCGAGCCCGGTGGCGGCGGAGCTGATCGCCGGCGTCCTCGCCGGCGGCGGCTATCGCAAGCACATGGAGGAACTGCGCCGCCGCCTGTCGCGGGCCAGGCGCGAAACGGCCGAAAAGCTCGCCGGCCTCGGCATCGTGCCCTGGCTGATGCCGCGCGGCGGCTTTTACCTGTGGTGCCGCCTGCCGCAGGACGTCGATTCCGCCGCGCTTGCCCGCGCCGCCATCGCCGACGATGTCGTGCTGGCGCCGGGCAACGTCTTCAGCGCCTCCCGTTCCGCCGCCGGCTTCATGCGTTTCAACGTCGCCCAGTGCGGCGACGCCCGGGTGATGGCCACCTTGCGCCGGGCGATGGCCGCTGCCCCGTCGGCGCCGGATACGGCGAATTAACCTGCAAGGCGCAGAGTGCGGTGCGGGTCTTCATGGCCGTGGCATTGCAGGCCGGGCAGCAAGTGCCGAACTAAGAAGGGGCTGACGAGATGCGCAGAATGGTTTGGGTGGACGCGGCCAAGGGTGTCGGCATCATCCTCGTTTGCTTCGGTCATGTCTGGCGCGGTCTCGACAATGGCGGCCTCCTGGCCAATGCGGCGCTTTTCAGGGCCGTGGACGTGGCGATCTACCTGTTTCACATGCCGCTGTTCTTCATCCTGTCCGGCGTGCTGTTCCAGAAATCGGTGGAGCGCAAGGGCATTGCCCGTTCCGCGGCGCTGCGCATCGAAACGCTGATCTATCCGCTGATCCTCTGGGCCTATGTGTTCGCCGCGTTTCTGTATCTGGCGGCGTCGGTCACCTCGCGGCCGCCGCTCTCGGGCTGGGAAATCGCAACCTTTCCCTTTCCGCCCAAGGATATCTTCTGGTTCGTCTGGGCGCTCTTCCTGGTGCAGATCGTCTCGCTGCCGCTGACCCGTCTGGGAACGGGCGCGCTGGCGACCGTCCTCGTCGCCGCGATCGCCCTGGTGTTCGCCACGACGGAGCACGAAATCCATTCGACGGTTCAGCCGGCGATCCGGCATCTTCCCTATTTTCTCGTCGGCATGATCTGGGGCCGCCTGCTGGCGCAGCCGCCGCACGACCGGCCGAAAGCGGCGATGGCCGGCCTTGCGGTTACGGCGTTCCTTGGCGCGGAGGCCTGGATCCTCGCCTATCCGCAGATGCTGCCGACGGCCTGGGGTTTCGTCGGCGGCGGCATCGCGGCGGCGGCGGTCTGCTATGTCGCCTTCGCGCTCGCCCGCTTTCTGCCGGCCAGGGTCGCGGCCGGCCTGGAATTCCTCGGCGGCGCGGCGATGGCGATCTACCTGACGCATATCTTCTTCCTGTCGGCGACGCGGCTGGTTCTGGTCAAGCTCGGCATCGCCTCCGCGCCCGTGCATCTGCTGGTCGGCACGGCGGCGACCCTTCTCGGGCCGCTGGCGCTCTATTGCATCGCCCGCCGATTCGGCCTGATGCGTCTGGCCGGCTTCGGCCCGGCGCCGCGCGCCGCCGAAAAAGCGCCGCCGCCGGCAGCAGGCCTGCCGATATCCACCTCGATACGCTAAAGCGCGTCGCGATCCCGCAGGCTCGCTCCTGCGCCTAGATCTTTGATTTTTCGCATGTCGCTGTCGCAAAACCGCCGCGCACTTCTGCGCGACATGCCCTCGCGTTTCGGAACGCCACGGCGATTCCTAAACTTGTCTGACGAATTATTTGTAAGATGCCCGAAAAGAGAGCACACTCTCCTGCGGGCCGAAAGCTCGGCCCCTTGAAATTGGAGGGGTGGAATGACAGTCAAGAATCCGTCGCCCTCGTTGTACAACGAGGATCTCGCGCCCGCCGAGGAGCGCAAATGGGGTGCCTTCAGTATCTTCAACGTATGGACCTCTGATGTCCATAGCCTGTGGGGTTATTATCTCGCCGCCAGCCTGTTCCTGCTCTGCGGCAGCTTCGTCAATTTCGTCATCGCCATCGGCATCGGCTCGCTGGTGATCTTCGTGCTGATGAGCATGGTCGGCAATGCCGGCGTGCGCACCGGCGTGCCGTTCCCGGTGCTGGCGCGCGCTTCCTTCGGCACGTTCGGTGCCAATTTCCCGGCGATCGTGCGCGCCATCGTCGCCTGCTTCTGGTATGGGGCGCAGACGGCGGCGGCCTCGGGCGCCATCGTGGCGCTTCTGATCCGCAACGACTCGATGCTCGCCTTCCACCAGAACAGCCACATGCTCGGCCATTCGACGCTGGAAGTCATCTGCTACGTCATCGTCTGGGGCCTGCAACTTCTGATCATCCAGCGCGGCATGGAAACCGTGCGCAAGTTCCAGGACTGGGCCGGTCCTGCGGTCTGGATCATGATGCTGTTCCTGTCGATCTATCTGGTCGTCAAGTCCGGCACCTTCTCGTTCGGCTCGGAAATCCCGCGTGACGTGCTGATCGAAAAGACCAAGGATGCCGGCGTTCCGGGCGAACCGGGCTCGTTTGCCGCATTGGCCGCGGTGGCCGCCACCTGGATCACCTATTTCGCCGCGCTCTACCTGAATTTCTGCGACTTCTCTCGGTATGCCACCAGCGAAAAGGCCTTGCGCAAGGGAAATCTCTGGGGCCTGCCGATCAACCTGCTGGCCTTCTGCCTGGTCGCCGGCATCACCACCACGGCGGCCTATGCGGTCTATGGCGAGGTGCTGCTGCATCCCGACCAGATCTCGGCGAAATTCGACAGCTGGTTCCTGGCGCTGCTGGCAGCGCTCACCTTCGCGGTGGCGACGCTCGGCATCAACGTGGTCGCCAACTTCGTCTCGCCGGCCTTCGATTTCGCCAACGTCTTCCCGCGCCAGATCAATTTCAAGCGCGGCGGCTACATCGCGGCGCTGATCGCGCTGGTGCTCTATCCCTTCGCTCCCTGGGAGACGGGGGCTGCGCATTTCGTCAACTTCATCGGCTCGACCATGGGTCCGATCTTCGGCATCATGATGGTGGATTATTACCTGATCCGTAAAAGCCAACTGGATGTCGAGGCGCTCTATCACGAAGACGGCGAGTTCCGCTTCCAGAACGGCTGGCACGGCAATGCCTTCATCGCCTTTGCGGTGGGCGGGCTGTTTTCATCGATCCTGCCGACCTTCACCACCATCCTGCCGGACTGGTGGGCCACCTATGGCTGGTTCTTCGGCGTCGGCATCGGCGGCGGCGTCTATTACCTGCTACGCATGGGCGCCCGCCGCAACCCGGCCTTTGCCTGAACGACAAGGGGCGAGGGGCCTTGCGCCCCTCGCTCCAGATTGCGACCGGCCAGATCGCCGGAAAACGCACCGCGTCCTCGAACTTTCCGAATGCGTAATCTGTCTTATGGAACTGGAGCCGGCATCGGCGGCGAAGGTATCCGGTGCGCCATAGAGAGGACGATTGTCGATCGGCGCATCCTGTGCGATCCTGCGCATGGAGGAATTCGGGATGGCGTCGACCCTATCGCATATACGGGAGATCGAGCGTGTCGGCATGGGCGTCGTCAGCCCGCGTGATGCGCCGGTGATAAAATCCTGGCTGCGCTGCCTCAACGACTACAAGCTCGACCCGGCGATTGCGCAGGAAGCCTATATCGTTCCCGAACCGAAGCTGCGCGAGCACCGCGAGCAGGCGGAAGAACTGATCCGCATCGGCCGTTCCGGTCTCGAAGGGCTTTTCAATCAGGTCGCCGGGCAGAATTATGTGCTCTTGCTGTCGGATGCGCGTGGCGTTACCGTCGATTTCATGGGCGATCCCACCTTCGACAACCAGTTGCGAAAAGCGGGTCTCTATCTCGGTTCGGAATGGTCGGAGAACCGGGCGGGCACCTGCGCAGTCGGGGCCTGCATCGTTTCCGGCGAACCCGTCATCATCCATCAGGACGATCATTTCGACGCCAGCCATATCGGGCTGACCTGTACGGCCGCACCCGTTTTCGACACGCTCGGCGATCTCACCGCCGTGCTCGACATTTCCCAGCTCCGCTCGCCCACCGTCAAGGCGAGCCAGCAGCTCGCGCTGCATCTGGTTTCCGCCACGGCGCGGCGCATCGAGCTCGCAAACCTCATGACCCGCACCCGCAACGACTGGGTGCTGCGCCTTGCCCGCTCGCCGGAGTTTCTGGATGTCGATCCGGACGCCGCCATCGCGCTCGACGGTTCCGGCCGCATCACCGGCATGACCCATGGCGGTTTCGGCGCGCTCGCCCGCGCGATGAACATGCGCGGCCTTTCGACGCGCGATTTCCTCGGCCTGCCGATTTCGCAGGTCTTCGACATGGATATCGACGACCTGCCGCGCTTCATGCGCGGCCGGCCGAACGGCGAGCGCCTGTTGCGCGCCAGAAACGGCCTGGTGCTCTTCGCCAGCGCCATCGCCCCTGCCGTCAGCCTGCGCAAGCCGCTGCCGCCGGAGACGCGCCTGCCGCGAGCATTGCGTGACCTGAGCAATGGCGATGCCGCCATGGAGCGGGTGCAGGCACGCGCAGCGAAATTTTCGGCGCGCGATATCCCGATCCTCATTCAGGGCGAGACGGGCAGCGGCAAGGAGTTTCTGGCCCGCGCGATCCATGACAGCTGTGGCGGCGGCGGCAATTTCGTCGCCGTCAATTGCGCCGCGATCCCGGAACATCTCATCGAATCCGAACTCTTCGGCTATGCGCCCGGCGCCTTCACCGGCGCCAGCCAGAAGGGCAAGCGCGGCCTGATCGAGGAAGCAAGCGGCGGCACGCTGTTCCTCGATGAGATCGGCGATATGCCGCTTTCCCTGCAAAGCCGGCTGCTGCGTGTCCTCTCGGAAAACGAAGTGCAGCCTGTCGGGGCGCTGAAGGCGCGCCCGGTTCGGCTGCGCGTGCTCTCCGCCTCGCACCGCGATCTTGCCGAACTGGTGAAGGAGGGACATTTCCGCCAGGATCTCTACTATCGCCTCAACGCCGCGACGCTGAGCCTGCCGCCGTTGCGCGCGCGAACGGATCTCGATTGGCTGATCGACCAGATTCTCGCGCGCATCGGGACGGAAGCCGGTGAGAGCTACCGCCTCGATGTCGCCGCGCGGGCGGCGCTTTGCGCGCATGACTGGCCGGGAAATTTCCGTGAGCTTTCCAATGCGCTGCGGGTGGCCGTCGCGCTTGCGGAGGGCGGTGTCATCGGTCCCGATTGTCTGCCCGACCATCTCCTGACGGCGCCAGCCGCCCTCCCCGCCGGCGGTGACGACGATCTTCGGCGCGCGCTCGGCGAATGCGGCGACAATGTTTCGGCGCTCGCCCGCAAACTCGGGGTCAACCGCTCCACCATCCACCGCCGCCTCAAACGCCTGAACTGACGCAACGCCTGCAACACCTGTTGCACGCTTTCTGTCGCACTGCGCCCAACCCCAGATCCGTTGGCGCCGCAATCTCTTGATAATGCCTGCGGATCCGGCTCATCCGCGATCTGGCACGCCGCTTGCTGCTCCTCCTGTGCAAGAATGACAGGAGGAGACATCATGAAAGCTCTACGCTTCCACGCCGCCAAGGATCTGCGCATTGAGGAGGTCGATGCGCCGCCTCCGCCCGGACCGGGCGAGGTGGTGGTCGAAAACCGCTTCTGCGGCATCTGCGGCACGGATCTGCATGAATATGCCTACGGGCCGATCTTCGTGCCGCGGGAACCGCATCCCTTCACCGGCGCCCATGGCGCGCAAATCCTCGGCCATGAATTCGGTGGCGTCGTCAAGGCCGTGGGCGAGGGTGTAACGCATGTCAAACCAGGAGACCGGGTCTCGATCCAGCCTCTCATCATGCCCCGCCAAGGCGACTATTATGCCGATCGCGGGCTGTTTCATCTGAGCGGAAAGCTCGCCCTTGCCGGTCTTTCCTGGCATTCGGGCGGCATGGCCGGGGCCGCCCTTCTCAACGACTACAACGTGCAGCCCATTCCCGATACGCTGAGCGATCAGGAGGCCGCGCTTATCGAGCCGACGGCGGTGGCGGTCTATGCCTGCGACCGTGGCGGCGTGACCGCCGGCAACAGCGTGCTCGTCACCGGCGCCGGGCCGATCGGCATCCTCGTGGCGATGGCCGCGCGCGCGGCGGGCGCCTCGCAGATCTTCCTGTCCGATCTCAACGACACGCGTCTGTCGCTGGCGCGCGAAGCGCTAGGCGAGGTGCGCACGATCAACCCGAGGACGGAAAAGGTGGGAGACGTCATCCGCGCCGAAACCGAAGGCGGTGTCGGCTGCGACGTCGCCATCGAATGCGTCGGCAACGAACATGCGCTGAAAAACTGCGCGGATGCGGTTCGCAAGCAAGGCGTCGTCGTTCAGACCGGGCTTCACCCCGGCGAAAATCCGCTGAACTGGTTCGACGTGACGTTCAAGGACATCGATATTCGCGGTTCCTGGGCCTATCCCACCCATTACTGGCCGCGCGTCGCAAGGCTGATCGCCAGCGGCCAGATTCCGGCAAGCCGCATCGTCACGAAATACGTCTCGCTCGACGAGGCCGTCGCCGAAGGGTTCGACCAGTTGCTCGATCCCGGCGGCAAGCAGCTGAAAATCCTGATCGACCTTTCCCGATAGGCCGATCCGTCATGCGGGACGGTTGAGGAGCCGTTCCGCCTTTCATCTGAGCAGGAGGAGAAAAAGATGCTCGACAAAACCCCCACCAGCCGCGTTCAGGCGCTTCTCGATACGTTCGGCGCCGCGCTCGAGGCCGGCCGCATCGACGATGCCGTCAATCTGTTCGCGGAGGAATGCTACTGGCGCGACCTCGTCGCCTTCACCTGGAACCTCAAGACCGTCGAGGGACGGGACCAGGTGCGCGACATGCTGCAATCGCAACTTTCCACCGCCAGACCCTCCAACTGGCGCGTCGCGGCCGGCGAGGCGGCGACGGAGGCTGAAGGCGTGCTGGAAAGCTGGATCACCTTCGAGACGGCGACCGGGCGTGGCTACGGCCTGGTGCGCTTCAAGAACGGCCTGATCTGGACCCTGCTGACCGTGCTTTCCGAGCTGAAGGATCATGAGGAGAAATCAGGCTTCACCCGTCCGCTCGGTGCGAAACATGGACAGAACCTCGGCGCGAAGACCTGGAAGGAGGAGCGCGAGGAAGAGGAACGCACGCTCGGCTACGAAAAGCAGCCCTATGTCGTCATCATCGGCGGCGGCCAGGGCGGCATCGCGCTCGGCGCGCGGCTGCGCCAGCTCGGCGTGCCGACCATCATCCTCGAAAAGAACGACCGGCCGGGCGATAGCTGGCGCAAGCGCTACAAATCGCTCTGCCTGCACGATCCCGTCTGGTACGACCACCTGCCCTATATCGATTTTCCGAAGAACTGGCCCGTCTTCGCGCCGAAGGACAAGATCGGCGACTGGCTGGAATTCTATACCAGGGTGATGGAGCTGAACTATTGGACGCGCTCCACCGCCAAATCCGCGAAATGGGACGAGTCCACCAAGGAATGGACCGTCGTCGTCGACCGCGACGGCGAGGAGGTGGTGCTGCGGCCGAAGCAACTCGTGTTCGCCACCGGCATGTCCGGCAAGGCGAACATCCCGGATTTCAAGGGCCGTGAGCGCTTCCAGGGCGAGCAGCACCATTCCTCGCAGCATCCGGGACCGGATGGCTACAAGGGCAAGAAGGTGGTGGTCATCGGCTCGAACAATTCGGCCCATGACATCTGCGCCGCGCTCTACGAGGCTGGCGTCGACGTCACCATGATCCAGCGTTCGACCACCCATATCGTGCGCTCCGATACGCTGATGGATATCGGCCTCGGCGCGCTCTATTCCGAACAGGCGCTGGCGAACGGCGTGACGACGGCGAAAGCCGACCTCATCTTCGCCTCCCTACCCTACCGCATCATGCATGAGTTCCAGATCCCGCTCTACGACAAGATGCGCGAACGCGACGCCGACTTCTACGCCGCGCTGGAAAAGGCAGGTTTCCAGCTCGACTGGGGCGCGGACGGTTCGGGGCTGTTCATGAAATATCTCCGCCGCGGCTCCGGCTATTACATCGATATCGGCGCCTCGCAGCTCATCATCGACGGCAAGGTGAAGCTTGCCGCCGGGCAGGTCGAGGAGATCACCGAGAATTCCGTAAAGCTTTCCGATGGCAAGGAAATCCCGGCCGACGTCATCGTCTATGCGACGGGCTACGGCTCGATGAACGGCTGGGTCGCCGATCTCATCGACCAGGAGACGGCCGACAGGGTCGGCAAGGTATGGGGGCTGGGCTCAGATACGCCGAAGGATCCCGGTCCCTGGGAGGGTGAGCAGCGCAACATGTGGAAGCCGACACAGCAGGAGGCCTTGTGGTTCCACGGCGGCAACCTGCATCAGTCGCGCCACTATTCGCAGTATCTTTCCTTGCAGCTGAAAGCCCGCATGGAAGGCATCCCGACGCCGGTCTACGCCCTCCAGCCGGTACATCACCGGAAGTAGAGCCGGCACGCGGCGCACCATGCCGGAATGCGCAAGGTTCGGCATGGTCGGCGTCCCGCGCACGGCGGCCATGGGCAGGCTCCGTGGCCGCCGCCTGTCACGGCAGCAGGACGATACTGCCCGTCGAGCGGCCGGATTCCATTTCCGCATGGGCGGCGGCCACCTCGTCCAGCCGGTATTCGGACCCGACCTGGGAAACGATGCCGGCCTCGATAGCGCGCAGGGCGCTGATCGCCGCCTCCCGATAGCGGGCGACATCGGCGCACCATGCCATGATGCTCGGATGCGACAGGGATTTTCCGGGGCGCAATTCCTCGACCGCGATCGGCGGGATAGGACCGCCTACCTGCCCGATGGTCGCGGCCGTCCCGAAAGGACGAACCGACCTGACGGTCTTCACCAGCATGCCGCCGCCGATCCCGTCATAGGCGACGTCGACACCCCTGCCCCCGGTCAGCGCGTGCACCTCGGCGACCAGGTCGGCATCCCGGCCGACGATCAGATGATCCGCGCCGGACGCCAGCGCCGCCGCGGCTTTTTCCTGCGAACCGACGGTTCCGATGACCCGGGCGCCCCGCGCCTTGGCGCCGCGCACGAGAAGACCGCCAAGCCCGCCGGCGGCCGCATGAACGAGAATGGTGTCGCCGGCCTTCACCGGATAGGTCTTCTCGAGCAGCATGTAGGCGGTCATGCCTTTCAACAGGGAGGTGGCCGCGGTCTTGACGGCGACGGCATCGGGAAGCTTGACCACCCTTTCGGCCTCGACGATCCGCCAGGAGGCATAGGCGCCGACCGGCGGCCCCGCATAGGCGACCCGGTCGCCCTCGGCAAACTCCAGAACGCCGGAGCCGACCGCCTCGACGATGCCCGCCGCCTCCACGCCGATCACCGCCGGATAGGAAGGCAAAGGATAGAGTCCCTTGCGGTGATAGATATCGAGGAAGTTCGTGCCGATGGCCTGATGCCGGATGCGGATCTGGCCTTCGCCGGGTTCGACCAGGGCCTGATCCCGTATTTCGAAATGCCCGTGCTCACCGGGCGCAACCAGCAGCGCAACTTGATTTGTCATGGCATGTCTCCTTCTGGAGACAACATGCGCCCTGCCCGATTGCTTGAATATTCCCTATTTCCGCCCAATCAATGGGAAGAAATTCACATATCCTGATTGCGATGAGGCTGTGGCTTCCATTCGAAATCGCAAGCGCAGCAGCGGCGGCCGATATATCGTCATGGCCGCGACCGATTGCGTCTGTTTCGGATCAGTGGTCGACGTCTGCTTCGAGCCTGCTCTTCAGGTCGTTCAGGAACGCGGCTGCATGCGCGCCGTCGACCGCGCGGTGATCGCTGGTCAATGTCAGCTCGGCCATCGGGCGCCAGTCCGGCTTACCATCGTGCCATACCTGCCGCCGGACGGTGCTGCCGACGGCAAGGATTGCGACCTGCGGCGGATTGATGATCGCCGTGAAGCGACTGACGCCGAGCATGCCGAGATTCGAAATCGTGAAGGTTCCTCCCGTTACCTCGGCGATACCGATCCTTCCGCTGCGGACCTTGTCGACAAGTGCCTTGCGTTTCCCGGCGATCTCGGCCAGGGACAAGGCTTGCGCGCGATGAATGACAGGGACGGTGAGGCCCCTGTCGGAGGCCACGGCGAGACCGAGATTGACGTCGTCATACTCGACGACACCCTCGTCCTGCCAATGCGCATTCAAGCCTGGATGTTTCGCAAGCGTTGCCGCGCAATGCAGCAGGAGGATATCCGTCACGGTCGCGCCCGCCTGGCGCCGCGCAAGGGCGGCGGTCATGTCCACTTCGACCGTGATCGGAAACATCGGTATGGACCAGGCGGCGTTCATGGCCCGGACCATCAGACGTTGCGTCTTCGAAAGCTCCCGGCGCCGGAAACCCGCTTCGGCGGTTGCCGTCTCGACCATCCCCCAGTCCTCCTCAGGCGGCCTTCGCGAGCGGGGCTGCGCCCGCGCAGCCATATTGGCGCATCTTCATCATGGTCGCTTCGATCATGCGAGAGCGGCCCTCGGCCATGGCTTCCTCCAACTGGCGGTCGCCCTGCGCGAAAACGGCCTCCAGACCGGCGCGGAAGGCATGCCGCAGATCGGTGTCGGCATTGAATTTATGGATGCCCGCAGCCCTGGCTTCCTGGATTTCCCGGTCGCTGAGACCCGAAGCACCGTGCAGAACCAGCGGAATGCCGGTCGCGGCCTTGATTTCACGAATGCGCTGAATGCTGATCGGCGCCTGCGGAATTCCGGGGATGACGCCATGGACGATGCCGACCGAGATCGCCAGATAGTCGATGCCCGTCTCGGCGACGAAGCGGCGCGCCTCTTCCACATCGGTGTAATAGTCTTCCCAGTTCACACTTTCGCCGGCATCCGGGATCTTGCCGAGTTCGGCTTCGACGGGAATGCCATAGGCATGGGCGATTTCGACGAGCCTGCGGGTGGTGGCGATATTTTCCTCGAACGGCAGGTGCGCGCCGTCATACATGACGGAGGAGAAGCCGAGGCGGACGGCTTCCAGCACCTCATCCCAGGAGCCGTGATCCAGGTGGATCACATATTTCGCATTCGAGCGCTCGGCGACACGCCGCGTCATCTCGAAAGCCCGGCGCACGCCCATGTGCGGGATGATGGCGCGGCCCACCTGAAGGAAAATCGGCGATTGCGCCCGCTCCGCCGCCCATACGAGCGCCTCGGTCGTTTCCTCGTTATGCATGTTGTAGGCGCCCACGGCATAGCCGTTGCGCCGTGCATGTTCGATCAATTGCTTCGGATCGGCCTGCGGGGTCATGATGTGCTTTCCTCCAAATTCGCGTTTGTTTCACTCTGCCGCCATGTCGGACGTCTGCCGCGGTTTGCCGGCGACGTCGAAACGGCGGATGTAATTGAGATAATCATCGATCTCGCGCTGCTTCCGGTCTTCGTCCCACCCTTGGCGGGTAGCGAGAATACCGGCCGCCGCCTTGAGAGACCGGCGCCCGCAATTGCCGTTCAGTCCGACCATGATGCGGCGGATCAGCGCGTCCGTCAGGGTGCGGCAGAATTCGTTCTCGAAGGTGAAGACCAGTTCCGCGCCGATCGCGCCGCTGTCCTCATCGATCTTTGCGAGCAGATCGGCGTCCGCGCGGCCGAGGGCGAGAATGTCGCCGGCGCGGGAACCGTAGATATCGACCAGGCGGTCGACCGTCGCCCGGTCGACACCGCCGGCTTCGGCGAGTTCCTGGCGGAGACGCTGCCAGTCTGCGATCCGGGCTCCGGGAAACGGCACCGAGGCTGTATGGCAAGGCGGAGGCTTGCGCCCGAGCCGTCGGAAGATCGCATCGACCGTCTCTTCCGCCAGGCTTCGATAGGTCGTCAGCTTGCCGCCGATGATCGACAGCAGGCCCCGGCATTCGGGCGCATGGTCGTGAATGACATGGCTGCGCGGCACCTTCCACTCGGATTTCGCCGGCACATATGGGAGCGGCCGGACACCGCTATAGGTGTAGAGGATATCGTCGCGCGTCAGCCCTGCCTGCGGAATGAGACTGTTGACCTCGCCCAGAAGGTAGTCGATCTCGGCATCGTCGGCGACGGCGGTATCCGGATCCTCGTCGAACTTCTTGTCGGTCGTGCCGATCAGATAGCGCCCACCCCAGGGAATCACGAGAACGAGGCGACCGTCCACGCGCGACTCGTAATAGACCACATCCGGCGGTGCCCCGGGAAAGGGATCGAGGACGAGATGGCTGCCCTTCGCGCCGCCGATGTGCCGCTTCCCGCCGGCGGCCTGCCCCTTCAATACCGTATCGACCCAAGGCCCTGCGGCATTGACGGCCATGGCGGTGGAAAGCGTATGGCGGGTGCCGGCCAGAAGATCGGTGCAGGTGACCCCCGTCAGTGTACCCCCTTCCTGAACGAAGCCGTCGACGCGGCAATGAGTGAAGATGCGGCATCCTTCGGCTGCGGCCGACAAGGCGACCTCGGTGCACAGGCGCTCGGACCAGACGACCTGTCCATCCATGAAGATGGCGCAACCCTCGAGCCCGTCGCCGTCCATTTCGGGGAAGCGGCGAAGCGTTTCGGCGCGCGACAGGATGGTATGCGAGGCCGTCGTCTTGTCGAAGGACAGGATATCGTAGGCGATCATTCCCAGCCGCAACATCCATCGCGACCGGCGGTTATGGCGGTAGAACGGGATCATCAGCGGGACGGGCTTGACCAGATGCGGGGCGAGGCGGAACAGTCTTTCCCGTTCCCGCAGGGATTCGCGCACCAGTGCGATATCGCCCTGCTCCAGGTATCGAAGGCCGCCATGAATGAGCCGCCCCGACCAGCTGGAGGTGCCGCTGCCGAGATCCTCCTTCTCGACCAGGGCGACGCGCAAACCCCGTGCGGCCGCATCCCGGGCAATGCCGATGCCATTGATGCCGGCGCCGATGACGACGAGATCGAAGATCTCGTCCACCCCTGGCGGCGGCGGTGCCGGTTGGCCGTTGACGCTCATGATGATCGCTCGCGTTCGGTTTGCGGATGGTGTCCTGGCGGGTCCCGGTTGCCGGCCGGGGCCAGACCGGACCGGCTTCAGTCCCCGGTTTCGATGATCGCGATCACCGAGCGCACCTGGGCCTCCTGCCCTTCCTGTACGAGAATTTCGGACAGGATGCCGGTCGCCGGCGATTCGAGTTCCTGCGTTGCCTTCTCCGCCTCGATCTCGGCAAGAGGTTCGTCCTCCTTGACGTGATCGCCGACCTTCTTCAGCCAGCTGGCTACGGTCCCCTCGCTCATTCCCATGCCCCACTGCGGCAAAAGCACTTCAACCTTCATCGTCCGGCCCTCCGGGTTCTGGTGTCCAACTGGTCCGCGCTGACCGCCTCGATCGCCGCCACGATCCGCTCGGTCGTCGGATACATCTCGGCCTCAAGCACGGGGTTGAACGGGATCTGCATGTTGAGCGCCGCGACGCGCTTGATGGGTGCGCGCAAGGCGTGATGCGCCTCATCGGCGACGACCGCCGCGATTTCGGCCGCAGCGCCGCATGTCCGATGCGCCGGTTCGGCGATCACCAGCCGCCCTGTCTTCAGGACCGACCGCACGATGGCGCTGGTATCCAGCGGCACCAGGGTTCGCGGATCGATGACCTCGCAGGACACCCCGCGCGCCTCCATCTGCCGGGCTGCCTCCAGCGCCAGCGGAACACAGCCGGATATGCCGACGACGGTCACGTCGCTGCCTTCGCGGCGGGTGCGCGCCACGCCGAAGGGTATCTTGTACTCGCCGTCCTCGACCTCTTCCTTCGTGCCCCACAGGCGCACGGCCTCGAAGATCAGAACCGGATCGTCGCTGTCGATGGCCGTTCGCAGGAGCCCCTTGGCGTCGCTGGCGGAGGCCGGGGCCACGACCTTGAGGCCCGGCACGCCCATGAACATCGGATAGGGCCGATCCGAATGGTGGGCGCCGGTCGCAAGCCCGTAGAACATGGCCGAGCGGAAGACGACCGGAATGGATGACTGCCCGCCGAACATGTAGCGGTTCTTGGCCGCCTGGTTCACGAACTGATCCATCGCCATGTAGAGGAAGGAGGAATAGGACAGGTCGACGATCGGCCGCAGGCCGGTCATGGCGGCGCCGATGGCCGCGCCGACGATCGCCTCTTCCGAGATGGGAGTGTTGCGGATGCGCGAGCGGCCGAACTGCTGGACGAAGTCGCCCTGCTGCGCACGTTGCTTGCTTCCGCCTGTGGTGCCGTAGACATTGGCCTCGACATCCTCGCCAAGGATGACGACGCGGGGATCGGCCGCCATGGCCTCCTGCTGGGCCGCGCCGATGGCGCCGATATAGGTCATGATGCTCAAAGCACATCCTCCAGAAGATAGGCGTCGGAGTAGAGATCGGCGAAAGCGACGGAACGATCGGGATCGGGGCTCTCGGTGGCGAAGGCAACGCAATCCTCGACCTCCTGCGCGATCTCCGCCTCCACGGCATCCATCTCTGCGGCGGATGCGATGCCGCGTTCGATCAGCATGGTGCGGAAAAGGGCGACCGGATCGCGCGAGAGCCAGAATTCCCGTTCATTCGCATCGCGATAATCGGTATTAATGCGCAGCCCTTCGGAATGTTCGCGGAAGCGATAGGTCATGACCTCGACCAGGCTGGGGCCTTCGCCGCGCCGGGCCCGCGCGACGGCTTCGGCGACCGCATCGTAGACCTCCAGGACATCCTGGCCGTTCTCGACGCGGATGCCGGGCATGCCGAAACCGAAAGCGCGGTCGACGATCCGCCCGCCTGTCACGGTATGGGCCGGGGTCGACAGGGCGTAGTGATTGTTTTCGCACAGGAAGATGACAGGCAGCTTCCAGGCCGAGGCCATGTTCATCGACTCGTAGAGCACGCCCTGGTTGGCGGCGCCGTCTCCGAAGAAGGTCAGCGCGACGCGCTTTTCATCCATCACCTGCGCGGAAAGCCCGGCGCCCACGGCAATCGGAATGGACGATCCGGTGATGCCCGACTCGCCGAGGCTGCCGACGGCGTAATCGGCGAGATGAAGCGAGCCGCCCTTGCCCTTGCATACGCCCGTGGCCTTGCCGACGAGCTCCGCCATCAGAGGCCCGAGCGGAGAGCCCATCCCGATCGGATGGCCGTGCGAACGGTGATTGCCGGTCATGTGATCGCCCTTTGCCAGAGCCATGCAAGCACCCACGACCTGCGCTTCCTGGCCGATGCTGGTATGCACGGTTCCGGGAATGAAGCCGCGCTTGACCATCTTCGAGGCGCGTTCGTCAAACAAGCGGATGCGCAGCATGCGACGCTGCATCTCCAGCAACAGGTCCTTGTCGAGGCTCGCTGATAACGTCATCGGATTTTCCTAATGGAACCATTTGTTCAAGATATGCGCTTTTGTATCAATCGATGAATTCGTTGACAAGAACCAAATCATGCTGCGTCGCATCAAATCGATTTTCATGACATATTTCCGTGAGTTAATCCCCCGAAGCGCTCGGTTTCCACCCGTCGGATTCAGGTTGCAACTCGTGTTGCAGACAAGCTATCAATGGTAATGGAAACGTTGCTGCTGCATTTCTGCTGCGCGATGAACAAATGAAGACATCGGGAGTGGTGCATGAACGAACTGGACACCAAGGCCACGGAACTGGCCCGAGCAGCCTGGCTCTACTATGTGGAAGAGCTCACGCAGAGCCAGATCGCGGACAAGCTTGGCGTCAGCCGCAGCACGGTGATCCGCCTGCTGCAGCGCGCCCGGCAGAGCGGGCTCGTCACCATCTCGCTCGGCGTCAGCCCGGAAACCTTCGAGGCCGAGCGCGATCTCGAAGCCTTTTACGGCCTGAAGAAGGTTCGTATCGTGCCGAAGGCGGACAACGGCGCGATGCAGCGACGCTGGCTGGGTCAGGTGGCGGCCGAGACGCTTCAGGAAATGGCGCGTGAAAATTCCATCGTCGCCATCAGCTGGGGTCGCACGCTCCAGTCCATGGCCGATTCGCTGCATGGCGAATATACGGTGCCGAACATGCAGATCGTCGCCCTGATCGGCGGACTGCACAATGCGCAGAAGGGCACGAACCCGCACGAGGTCGCCGAGCAGGTCGGACAATTCTTCAAGGCGCCGGCGCGCGCGCTCTATGCGCCGGTCTATGTGCGCAACGCCGAGACGGCGGCCGGCCTGATCAGCGATCCGGGCTTGAACGAGACACTGGATATGGCCCGGCGGGCCTCGCTGGTCGTCTTCAGTATCGGCGGACTGACGGACGAAGCGACAATGCTTCAACTCGGCTATGTGAACCCGACGGAGAAGGAGTTCCTCTCACGCCGCGGCGCCGTCGCCGATATCGCCTGCCGCTGGATCGACGCCAATGGCGAGCCGGTCGAACTGCCGCCGACGATTCATCCGATCGGAATCTCCCTCGGCGAATTGCGCACCATTCCCGACCGCCTGATGGTGGCGGGCGGCGCATCCAAGGCCGAGGCGATCCTGGCCGGCGTGCGCGGCGGCTATGCGACCCATCTCATCACGGACGAGAGCGTCGCCGTGCGCCTGCTCGCCGACGCACGAAACAAGCCATAGACGCACGGAATATTCGCATTCGATAAATGGAGCACTTGCGCAAAGTCTGAACATATGCATCAAATGACGTCGACACGGGAACTGCCGCCGTCTCCGGACGCGGCATATGCATTCGGGAGGGAGCATGATTCTCGGTATCGACCTCGGCACGTCGATGGTAAAGGCGGCGTGCTTTTCGCAGACGGGGGACTGTCTTGCCGTTGCCGCGCGACGCAGTTCGCCGACACCGCTGGGGGGCGGGGCGGTGGAACAGGATTTCGAGGAAATCGTTCGCGCCGTCAGTGACGTCGTTCAGGAAGCCTGCCGGGAGTGCCCGACGGTGGATGCGATCGGCATCACCGGCCAAAGCGATGGGCTGTGGCTGCTCGACGAGCAGGGTTTCGGGGTGGGGCGCGCAGTGTCCTGGCTCGACGATCGCGGCAATCCCTATCTGCAGGACTGGATCGATCGCGGCGTGTTCGAGGCCGTCTTCCGGCGCAATGCCAATGCGATCTTTCCCGGCAGCCACGCTCCGTTGCTTGCCGCCCTGCGTGCGACCAGGCCCGACCTGATCGCGGCAGCCCATACGGCGAGCTATCTCAAGGACGGCATTCTCCAGCGGCTGACCGGTGTGCGTTTCACCGATGCCTCCGATGCCTCGCTGCCCTTCCTCGATATCGAGGCACGCGACTACGATCCCGAGATCCTTCGCCTTTTGGGCCTGGAAGAAATGGCCCGTCTTCTGGCCCCGGTTCTGCCGGCGCCGGGACGCGCATTCCCCCTGGACGCCAGAGGCACCGCCCTGATCGGCCTGCCCGTCGGCACTCCCGTTCATGCGGGGCCGTTCGATCTGGTGGCCTGCCCCATCGGTGCCGGCGCGAACCGGGTGGGAGACGGCCTCATTATTGTCGGCACGACCCTGGCTTGCGAGGTTCTGACCGATCGGGTCGACCGCAGCGGCCCGCCTGTCGGCATGACCCTTTGCATGCCGGCGGGCGGGCGCTGGATCCGGTCCATGCCGGCGACGGTCGGCACCGCCACGCTGGATTGGGTGCTCGAAATGATCGGCGCCTGCCACAGCGAGGTCGACAGTCTGATCGCCCGGAGCAGGCCGGGGGCGAACGGCGTCACGGCGCTCCCGTTCTTCTCGGCGACGGGAGAACGCGCGCCCTTCGTGGACGTTCGCGCAAGAGGGCAGCTTTCGGGCCTCAACACATGGACGACAAAGGCGGACCTGGTGACGGCCGTTTGCGAATCGGTTGCCTATGCGGCGCGCCACTGCATCGAGGCGGCTGGCCTGACGGGCGATGTGTCGATCTGCGGCGGCGGGGCGAATTCGCAGATCTGGAGCCAGATGGTGGCCGATGTCTTGCAGCGCCCGCTCAAGATCGCCCGGCGTCCCGAAGTCGGCGCGCGCGGTGCGGCGATCGCCGCCATGGACGCCGCCGGCATCGCCTACGATTACGAGGCCTGGACGAGGCCGGAAACGGTGATCGAGCCGCGGCAGGAGGCTGCGGAGCATTATCGCAACGGCTTTGCCCATTATCTCGAAACGGTCGAGAGCGCCCGCGGTCTATGGAACAGTCCACATCGCAAATGCTGAATCAATCAAATCCTGGCGAAGACCTATGAAAAGAGATCTGACCAATCCCGCCGAAAGGCATCCGGAAAAGGCGAACAAGGCCGATTCCCCACGCCTTCCTAGACCCGACTGGATCCGCGTTCGCGCCCGCGCCGGCGCCGGCCGGCAGGCCACCGAAGACGTGGTGCGCGGCAGCAGGCTGAAGACGGTGTGCGAGGAGGCCGGCTGCCCGAATCTCGGCGAGTGCTGGGACAAGGGGCACGCCACCATGATGATCATGGGCGATATCTGTACGCGCGGCTGCACCTTCTGCAACGTCGCGACCGGCCGGCCGGACGCGCTGGATATGTTCGAGCCGGCGCGCGTGGCGGATGCCGTGAAGAAACTGGACCTCAAGCATGTGGTGATCACATCGGTGGATCGCGACGATCTGGAGGACGGCGGCGCCGAGCACTTCGCCAGGACCATTCGCGCCATCCGGTATCACGCGCCCAATACCACGATCGAAGTGCTCACCCCCGATTTCCTCAAATGCGGGCCGGGCGCCCTGCAAGCCGTGGTCGCGGCAAGGCCTGATGTCTTCAACCACAATATCGAGACCGTGCCGTCGCTATATCGGGACGTCCGGCCGGGAGCGCGCTATTTCCACTCCTTGCGCATTCTGCACCGGGTCAAGGAACTGGACCCGTCGATCTTCACCAAATCGGGCATCATGGTGGGACTCGGCGAAACGCGTGGCGAGGTCCTGCAGGTGATGGACGACATGCGGGCCGCCGATGTCGACTTCCTGACGATCGGCCAATATCTCCAGCCCACCCCGAAACACCATGCGGTGGCCCGCTATGTCCATCCGGATGAATTCGCATCATTCGAAACGACGGCTTTCGCGAAGGGCTTCCTCATGGTCTCGGCCGCGCCGCTGACCCGCTCGAGCTATCATGCCGGCGACGATTTCGCCCGCTTGCGCGCGGCGCGCGCGCATCGAATGAAGACGGGTCCGAACTGAGCGGGGCTTTCCAGATTGCCGCACTCCTGGGCTTTGTCCATCGGCTAGGCGGGATTCGCGTTCGGCGAAGAAACCGCGTCCTGCTGTCTTGCGACACCCAGCAGCCATTTGTGGAACCTCAGTCCGAACGGCTTTTCGAGGGCGGTTCTGTCCCATGCCAGATAATAGCTTTCGGGCAACCGCATGCGGATGTCGAAGGGGACGATCAGCGTGCCGGCTGCGACCTCTTCCTGCACCATCGAAAGCTGTGCAAGCACGAAGCCCCTTCCATTTGCGGCCGCATCGATAGCGCTGCTCGACAGGGTGAAGGAAAGACCCGAAAACGTCTGATGGCCGTCAGCGGAGATCAGCTTCGCCCAATCCTTCCATTGCGGAGAAGCCTTGTAGTCAGCCTCCCATTCCACGTTGAGAAGCGGGAAGGTGAGAATGTCCTGCGGACATTGCGGAACGCGGCTGGAAATCAGCGCGGGCGAACAGGCCGGAACGACCCAGTCCGTGAACAGATGTGCAACGTGTTCATGCACATGGGAGCGTCGGCCATAGGTGATGCGGAAGTCCACTTCTTCCGCACCGAGTCGAGGTTCCTGTTCCTGCCCGAGAATGCGCACGTTCGAGTCTGGACAGAGAGATTGCCAATCGAAGATTTTGCGGCTGATCCATCTGCTCGCCACCGATGACAGAGCGCTGAGCACGACGCCGCTCTCATTCCTGGCGCGCGTCAGCACGTTTGCGGCATGGGAGAGCTGCTGAAACCCCTTGGCGACTTCACGATAATAAAGTCGCCCCCAGGCGGACAGTTCCACGCGCCGGCCGCGACGCTCCAGGAGCGTCAGTCCCAGACATTGCTCCAGGTTGCGAACCAGTTGGCTGATCGCCCCCGGCGAAACGTCGAGATCGGCCGCGGCCGCACTGACCGAGCCGCAACGCCCGATCGCCTCAAAGGCTTGTAGGCCGCGCAGGGACGGCTTGGACATCAAGGTCTCCTTGTCAGAAATGCAATTTAGAATTTCTAAAAAAGAACGCAGGTGCTGGCAACTTGTTGACGCGAAAAAAACAGCGAACATGCCCTTACCAAAAAGCAAGGAGAGCGAAATGTTTCTCAAGAACGCCTGGTATGTCGCGGCCTGGGATCACGAGATCGGCCGCGAGTTGAAGCCGGTTACCATCCTCGGCGAAAACATCGTCCTCTATCGCCTGCAGGACGGCCAGCCCGCAGCACTTGAAGACGCCTGTCCGCATCGCAAGCTGCCGCTGTCCATGGGCCGCATCAAGGGCGACGATGTCGAATGCGGCTATCACGGCCTGACCTTCGACTGTTCCGGCACCTGCACCCGCGTGCCCGGCGCCGAGCGTATTCCGCATGTCGCCAAGGTGCGCTCCTATCCGGTTCACGAGCGCTACGGCCTGTTGTGGATCTGGATGGGCGAGGCCGAGAAGGCGGATCCGAAGGATATCTTCGAGGTCGAGTATTTCGGCGATCCCGCCTGGGGCGTCAATCGCGGCGAGTCGATGACGCTCAACTGCAACTATCTCTACATGACGGACAATCTTCTCGATCCGTCGCATGTCGCCTGGGTCCACCAATCGTCCTTCGCAAGCTCGGCCTGCGAGGAAACGCCGCTGGAAACGACCGTGAAGGACGACGGCGTGACGGTGTGGCGCTGGATGATCGATTCCGAGCCGGCGCCCTTTTATGCACCCTTCCTGCAATTCGAGGGCAATACCGACCGCAAGCAGCATTACGAGGTGCGCTACCCCAGCAATGCGATCATCAAGGCGATCTTCGCGCCCGCCCATACCGGCGGCGAAGGCAAGGCGCTGCCGGAAAATACCTTCCTGATGGACAGCTACAACTTCATGACTCCGGTCGACGAGAACCGCACCAAATATTACTGGTTCCAGATGCGCAATTTTGCGCCCGACGACGCCGACGTCTCGGCCCGCTTCGCCAAATCCGTGCGCGGCGCCTTCGAGGAGGACCGGGTGGTGCTGGAGGCCGTCCATCACGGCATGGCCACCATGCAGACGCCGAACCTCGATCTCAAGATCGACGTCGGCCCGATGCGCTTCCGCCGCAAGCTGGCGCAGATGATCGCCGCCGAGGCGCAGGCCGCCACGACGGCCGCCGCCGCAGAGTAAGGACCGCCCCGGATGAGCGACGCCGCGGCCTCGCGCTTCCGCCCCTTCGAGGTCGTCTCGAAGAAACGCGAAAGCGCCACCATCACCTCTTTCCGCCTCGCGCCGCTGGATGGCGGGCAGTGGCGGCCGTTCGAGGCGGGACAGTTCCTCACCCTGCGCATTCCCGACGGCAAGGGCGGATACGCCCTGCGCAACTACACCGTCTCCTCCTCGCCGCGCGAGGAGGGCAGCTATCGCATCACGGTGAAGCGCGAGGCCGCCCCCTCGGACGAGGTGCCGCAGGGCCTGAGCTCCTGCTGGCTGCATGACGCGGTCGAGCCGGGCGCGGTCATCGAGATCGACACGCCGCGCGGCGGCTTCAAGCTCGATGCGGCGAGTACACGGCCCGTGGTCCTGCTGTCCGGCGGCGTCGGGCTGACGCCGACGGTCTCGATGCTCAACGTGCTGGCGCGGGAAAGCGAACGGCCCGTCTGGTTCATCCATGCCTGCGACAGCGCCGAGGTCCATGCCCTGCGTGACGAGGTCGAGGCGCTGGCGGCCTTACGCCCCGGCATCTCCGTCCATTTCTGCTACCGCTTCGCCGGGGATGGCGACCGCTGCCATTCCAAGGGTTTCGTGTCGCGCGCCACGCTGCAAAGCCTGCTACCGCTTGACGATTACGACATCTACATGTGCGGGCCGCCGCCCTTCATGGAGGCGCTGTATGGGATCCTGACCGGGCTCGGCGTGGGCAAGGAGCGGATCGCCTATGAGTTCTTCGGCCCGGCGAGCCTGCTGACGGCACAGGGCGAAACGCCCGCCCGGAAGGCACCGCCGGCACCCGCGCCAGTGGCGGCCGAGGACGGCGGCGTAAAGATCGTCCTCGAAAAATCGGGCCGCAGCTTTGCCTGGGATGGGGCGAGCGAATCTATCCTCGCCTTCCTGGAAGCGCAGGGTATCGAGCCCGCCTTCTCCTGCCGGGCCGGCGTCTGCGGCACCTGCGAGCAGGGCCTCGTCTCCGGCGAGGTCGATTATTTCGAGGAGCCGCTCGACGACATGCCTGCCGACCGGGTACTGCTCTGCTGCACCCGCCCGAAATCCTCCGTCGTGCTCGATCTTTGAGCATGGCGCCCGCATTTCCCGAAGGAGGCCCCGTGACGACACCGACCCGCACCGAAATTCCGCTCAATCCGCATGTATCGAGCCTGCCGCCCTACAATGCCGGGATGAACATTGCCGCCGCGAGGCTGCGCAGCGGCCGGCAGGATATCGCCGCACTCGCCAGCAACGAGAACCCGGACGGCTGCTCGCCGAAGGTGGCGGCCGCGCTCGCCGGCCTCAACCCGGCGCGGTATTGCGATCCGGCCTGCACGGCCTTGCGGACCGCACTCGGCGAAAAGCTGGGCATCGCCACGGATCGCATCGTCGTCGGCAACGGTTCGGAGGAAATGATCGCGGCGGTCTGCCGGGCGGTGCTGCGGCCCGGGGCCGTCGTCGCCACCATCTGTCCCGGCTTCGGCCTGCACGAGATCGAGGCGCTGGCCAATGGCGCGACCGTCGAGAAAGTCGCGATGCGCGCGGATCTGGATTTCGATATTCCGGCGATCCTGACCATGCTCGAAAAGGCGCCGGCGATCTTCTTCCTGTCCTCGCCCTCCAATCCTGTCGGCCCAGCGCTCGATCGTGACGGCCTTGCCCGCATCGTCGCGGCCGTGCGGCCCGAAACCTTGCTGGTGCTGGACGAGGCCTATTTCGAATTCACCGACGACGGCCTGCCGGACGGCCTTGCCGCGCTTTGCGCCTCGCCCCTCTCCTTCGTGGTGCTGCGCACCTTTTCCAAGGCTTATGGGCTGGCGGGCCTGCGAGTCGGCTATGCCGTGACCTCGGATGCGCGGCTGGCGCGCGCCATGACCGCCGCCAAGACACCGTTCAACGTCAATGCCGCCGCACAGGCTGCGGCAGTCGCAGCGCTGGAGGACGAGGCGTGGATGCGCGCATCGGTCTCGGCACTGAAGGCCGAGCGGGCGCGGGTCGCCGCCGCCATTGCCGCGATGGGCCTGCCGGCAGCGCGTTCGCAGACGAATTTCCTGTTCCTCGACGTGTGCCGCGACAGCCAGGCGGCGATGGAGCATTTCCTGTCGAACGGCATCATCGTCAAGCCGTGGAAGGAAAAGGGCTTCGAAAGCTTCATCCGCGTGACCATCGGCACGCCATCCGACAACGACCGTTTTCTCGATGCGCTTCGCGCTTTCGCCACGGGGTGACGCTGGCCGGCGTCCCCCACCAAACAGAACAGGGACCGGACCACGGTCCCATGGGAACGAACAATGAGCGGAAACGCAATTCTGCACACGACAAACCGGGAGCACTGTCGCATGTCCCCTTCGACGCCGTCCGGGCTTTTCGCCGGTGACTTTTCCGCGCTCCGCACCCGTTTCCTGGCCGCCGCGCGGCAGGCGGGCGCCGATCTCGTCGAATACCTGCATCCGCTGCACGGGCCGAACGGCGAGCGCCTGGCGACCGACGTCGCCTATCTCGGCCGCAACGATGCGAAAAAACTGCTGGTGCTGATCTCGGGCACGCATGGGGTCGAAGGCCCCTTCGGCTCTGCCTGCCAGACAGCCTGGCTGTCGCAGAATTCGCCCTGGCAGCTTGCCGACGACACCGCCGTGCTGGCGATCCACCTCATCAATCCCTGGGGCACGGCCTGGCAACGCCGGGTCAACGAGGACAATGTCGACCTCAACCGCAATTTCATCGACTGGCAGAAGGGCGCGCCGAAAAACGAGCGCTATGCCGCCCTTCACGACGCGCTGGTCTGCCACGCCTGGGAAGGCCCGGAACGCTACCGGGCGCAGGAGGCCTTCGAGGCCGCCAAGCGGCAGCATGGCGGCTATGCTGGCCTTGCCCCGATCATCGAGGCCGGGCAATACGATTTCCCGGACGGCCTCTTCTATGGCGGCGACGGCCCCGTCTGGTCCAACCGCACGCTCAACGAGATCCTCTCGACCTTCGCGCAGCAGGCCGAACAGGTCGTTGTCTTCGACCTGCATACCGGCGCCGGCCCCTATGGCTATCCGGCGCTGCTGTCGGTCGCCGAAAACGAACATGCCGGGCTCGATTGGGGCCGGCAGATTTTCGGCCCGGCGCTCTCCGTCGTCGTGACCGGCACGAACGCCACGACCGGCACCGGCATCGCCGCGACGGCGACCGGTTATGTCTCGGCCGCCGTTCGCCATGCCCTGCCGCAGGCGCGCGTCCTGCCGCTGGTCGTCGAGTGCGGCACGCTGGACGGCGCCACGGTTTCCGACGCGGTGCAGGCCGACAACTGGCTGCACCTGTTCGGCAAGGTCGACTCGCCGCTGGGTGCGAAGATCAAGCAGACATTGCGCGCCGCCTTCATTCCCGAGGATGCCGATTGGCAGGGCACCTGCCTTGCGACGGCGCTGCGCCATTTCGACCGCGCCTTTGCCGACCTGAAGGCAGTCGGCGGCGCCGGCGAAGAAAAGCCCCTGCCCGCTGCCGCCGCCGTCTCCGTCGTGCCGCATCCGGAAACGGCGACCCCACGCGCCAGTGAGCGCCCGGCGCTGGAGGTGCAGGACATCCACAAGCGGTTCGGCCCGCTCTCGGTGCTCAACGGCGTCAGCCTGACGGCCCGGCCCGGCGAGGTCGTGTCGATGATCGGCTCCTCCGGCTCCGGCAAGAGCACCTTCCTGCGCTGCCTCAACCTGCTGGAACAGCCGAACGACGGGCGCATCGTCATCGACGGCGAGGAAATCCGCATGAAGAAGGCGGCGGACGGCAGCGCCACCCCGGCCGACATGCGCCAGGTCGAGCGCATCCGCTCGCGCGTCGGCATGGTGTTCCAGAACTTCAACCTCTGGCCGCACATGACCGTGCTCGAAAACATCGTCGAAGCGCCGCTGCATGTGCTGAAGGAGAGCAAGCAGGAGGCCGTCGACCACGCGCATGCGCTGCTGAAGAAGGTCGGCCTGTCGGAAAAACATGCGCAATATCCCGGCCAGCTCTCCGGCGGCCAGCAGCAGCGCGCCGCCATCGCCCGCACGCTCGCCATGCGCCCGAAACTCATCCTGCTGGACGAACCGACCTCGGCGCTCGATCCCGAGCTGGTCGGCGAAGTCCTGCGGGTCATCCGGCAACTGGCCGAAGAAGGCAATACGATGATCCTCGTGACGCATGAAATGCAGTTCGCGCGCGAGGTCTCACACAAGATTCTCTTCCTCCACCAGGGAAAGGTCGAGGAAGAGGGTGCGCCGGCGGAGATATTCACCAATCCGCGCTCCGAACGCATGCGCCAGTTCCTGGCCCGTACGCTCTGACGCCCGCCAGCTTTTTCCGCCCAACAACGAAGCTCAACATGGGGAACCAGAACATGAAGCTGAAAAGTCTGTTGCTCGCAACGCTGTTCGCCGCCGGTCTCACGACGGCGCAGGCGGCCGAAGGCGAATTGTCGATCGGCACCGAAGGCGCCTATCCGCCGTGGAGCATGGCCGATGCGGCCGGGAATGTCACCGGCTTCGACGCCGATGTCGGCAACCTGCTCTGCGCCAAGCTGGAAGTGAAGTGCCAGTTCGTCGTCCAGGCCTTCGACGGCCTGATCCCGGCGCTGAAGGCCAAGCGTTTCGACGTCATCATCTCCGGCATGTCGATCACCAACGACCGCAAGAAGGAAATCAACTTTTCCATCGGCTATGCCGAGCTTGCCAACATGTTCGTCGCGCCGAAGACCTCCGATCTCGCCGGCATCAAGGATTTCGACAGCCTGATCAAGGCGCTCGACGGCAAGAAGGTCGGCGTGCAGGCCGGCACGACCCACGCCCACTACCTCGAAAAGAACGTGCCGAATGCCGACCTGAAGACCTACGACACGCTCGACCAGATGCAGATCGACTTGGCCAGCGGCCGCGTCGATACGGCCTTTTCGGACGCCTCCGCCCTGGAGGATTTTCTCGCCAAGCCTGAAGGCAAGGATTTCCAGCTCATCGACGTCAAGATCGCCAGTTCCTCCGATCCGACGCTCGGCGAAGGCATCGGCGTCGGCATCGCCCAGGAGAACACCGAGCTGAAGGCCCGCATCGACAAGGCGCTGTGCGAACTGGTCGCCGACGGCTCGATCGGCAAGGCCAGCCAGACCTGGTTCAAGACCGACATCTCCCGGCCCTGCAAATAAGACCAATGCGGCGTCTCCCGGAAAGCATCCGGGAGGCGCTGTCTCCGACAGGACAACAGACAGGTTTGGGCTGCTGCGATGGAATTTGGATTATGGCAGGTATGGGAGGGCGGCTGGATCGGCGCCATCCTGCGCGGCGCGGCGATCACCGTCGCGCTCGGGCTGGCGAGCATGGCCTTCGGCATCGTCATCGGCACCGCCTGCGGGTTGATAAAATGGGCGCGGATTTTTCCGCTGACGTTGGTCGTCGATTTTTACACGTCCATCGTGCGCGGCGTGCCGGAACTGCTCATCATCTATCTGCTGTTCTTCTCCTCGGTGGAGTTCGTGGCCCGTGTCGCGGCCGCCTTCGGTTACGCGGGGCTGGCCGGTAACGGCTATGCCTTCGTCATCGCCGTCGTCGCCATCGCCGCGATTTCCGGAGCCTATTCGACCGAGGTGGTGCGCGGCGCGCTGGCGGCCATTCCCGCCGGCCATATCGAGGCGGCGCGGGCGCTCGGCATTCCCGGCAGGCGCATCTTCCGCCGCATCATCGCGCCGCAGATGCTGCGCATCGCCGTGCCCGGCATGAACAATGTCTGGCAGACCACGATCAAGGACACCGCACTCGTCTCCGTGGTCGGGTTGCAGGAGCTGATGCGCGCCGCCTTCGTCGGCGCCGGCTCGACCCGGCATCCCTTCATCTTCTATTTCATCGCCGCGGTCGTCTATCTCGCGATCACGCTGGTCAGCCAGGGAGGCTTCGACCGGGTCGAGCGCCTGCTGCGGCTTCGTTCGGGGAAATAGGCCATGGATTTCGAACTCGTCCGCCTCGCCGTTCCGACGCTTGCCAAGGGCCTGTGGCTCACCGCCCTGCTGACCGTTACCTCCGTCGCCATCGGCTTCAATCTCGGGCTGGCGCTCGCCGTCATGCGCCTGTCGAAGAACAGGCTGCTCAGCGGCTTCGCCAAGGGCTACAGCACCGTGTTTCGCGGCACGCCGCTGCTCGTCCAGCTCTTCCTGTTCTATTACGGCCTCGGCCAGCTGCCCTTCGTGCGCGACAATCCCGTGCTGTGGTGGATCATCGGCGACGGCGTCCATTGCGCGGTGATGGCGCTGGCGCTCAACACCGCCGCCTATACCTCGGAAATCCTGCGCGGCGGCCTGCTGTCGATCCCGGCCGGGTTGATGGAGGCGGCGCAGGCCTGCGGCATGTCGCGGCTCCTGTGCTTCCGCCGCATCGCCTTTCCGCTGGCCATCCGCCAGGCGCTGCCGGCCTATGGCAACGAACTAGTCCTCGTCGTCAAGGGCACCAGCCTCGCCTCGACGATCACGGTGCTCGAAATCACCGGCCACGCGAAGCGGCTGATGAGCCAGACCTACGCGATCCTCGAGATCTTCGCCATCGCCGGCTTGCTCTATCTGTTCATCAATCTGGTGCTCATCACACTCATCCGGCTACTTGAGGCACGACTGACCCGTTACCTGCCCTATCGATCCGGGGCGAGGCGCGCCGCGTGACGGAGCCAGACCGTCTGCACGATCTTCCGCCCTGAACGCCGCGGCTAACTCGCTCGGCCGCTGAACGCCCGTTTCGCCAGCCTCCCACCATTTTCGATATGACCGACAGGGATCGTCCAATGCACCGCCTGCCCCCCGCATTTACCGCCGAACTTCGCAACATCGTGGGGGATGGAAATTTCAGAGAGGGCGAGGCCGTTGCGTCGATCGACTATGGCGTGACGCCTGAAAACCTCAGAGCCGGCGCCGTCGTTCTTCCTGCAACGACCGGAGAAGTTGCCGCTGTCGTCAAATGTTGCCTTGCCCATGGTGTTCCGATCGTCACGCATGGCGGGCGAACCGGGCTCGTGGGCGGAGGGATGTCGAAGTCGGGCGAAGTGGTGCTTTCGACCGCCCGCCTCAGTCGAATCCACCATATCCTCCCCGTCGAGCGCGTGGCGGTCGTGGAAGCTGGCGTCACACTCCAGGCGTTACAGGTTGCGGCTGCGCAACATCGCCTTGAAACGGGGATCGACCTGCCGTCGCGCGGTTCGGCGACCATCGGCGGCATGGCCTCGACGAATGCCGGCGGTATCTCGGCCTTCCGGTTCGGCGTCATGCGGCATCGTATTCTGGGCATGGAAGCCGTGCTTGCGGATGGCTCGATCTATTCCGACCTGACGCGGGTGGTGAAAAATGCCGCGGGATACGATCTCAAGCATCTTTTCATCGGTGCGGAAGGAACGCTCGGTGTCATAACGCGTCTCGCCGTCAAGCTCGAACCACAGCCTTTGGCCACGGCAACGGCGCTGTTCGGACTGGCGTCCGTGGACGCCGCGCTCGAGACGGTTCGCCGGGGGCTCGATGCCGAATACGGGCATCTGCGCGCCGCCGAGGCCATCTGGAACCGCTATTTTCATCTGACGTCCAGGCATCATCGCTGGTCGGCAACGGATTTCGCGGCCGATCACCCCGTCAATCTTCTGATGACGCTCGGCGGCGCGGAGGAATCGGCCCTGCAGTCCGAACTCGGGCGGATCTATGAGGCCGTGGCCGCCGTTCATCCCGATGCCTCCGCCGTGATCGCGTTTTCCGGTGCCCAGGAAGCGGATCTCTGGCGGCTTCGCGAAGACACGGACCTCATCTACCGAAACCATCCGGGCGCGCCGTCCTATGACGTTTCCGTCCCGCTTTCACAGGTCGCCTCGTATCTCGAACGCTGCCTTGCCGATCTGAAGGCGATAGACGGCACTCTCGATCCCTATGTCTTTGGCCATCTTGCCGACGGAAACCTCCACATCGTTCTCAACAAGGCCGGCACCGACATTCCGCTCGAAAAAGCGAGCGCTCTCGACCAGGCGGTTTACGGCACGCTTTCGGAAACCGGCGGGTCGTTTTCCGCCGAGCACGGGATCGGCCTCAAGAGGGTGTCGTCGCTGTCGCGCCTGTCCGATCCGTCGAAGCTGGTTCTCATGCGACGGATCAAGGAGTTGCTCGATGCGCCGGCGCTTCTCAATCCCGGAAAGGTGCTGCGGGCCGGCCCGTGACCCCGTCGAGATAACCGGCAACCCCTTCGAGGCAGCCAGCCTGTCGGCACGCGCGACCGTCACAGTCGATACCCGACCTCCCCTTTGCGCCCAGGCGATTGCGCACGATTGGAACCGTTCAAGAATTCAATTCAACGGCAGGTCCAGTTGCACGCCGCCGCGTGGAAGATATTTCGGCACCCGCATCAATTCGATACGGGCCAGCCGCTGGCGGCGATCCTCCATTTCACGCTCGCGCTGCGCCCTGCAACGCTTCACGAGCGCCATTGCGTCTTCAATGACCTGCTCCGTTCTCGTCATGGCCTTCTCCATGCTTGTTCACTATATGTTCTAATAATTTCCTCGCTTTGTCAACGTTCGGAAACCTTTCGGCCAGGCACAATCATGGGTAGCATACAGGAACGAGAAGATTGAGAATGTATTTGAGTTCCGTGACGCTTTTTGAGCGATTTCGGATGGACTCTCCCGATGAGATAGTGGAATATTCCTCGAATATGTGAGGAAAAAATGACCAACGATATCCAAGAGACCAGGTTCAAGCTTGCCGATGAGAACTTCGAGTTCGAAAAATGGCCTTTTTACAATATGTCCAGGCTGATTTCCCTGTATCATAGGCGACTTGACTCGGCATTGAAGCCTCTCGGACTCGATGCCACCCGCTGGAGAATTCTCAGCATTCTGAGCAAACGCAAGACGGCGAGTGTAACGGAAATCGCCGAGGAGTCCACAGCTCTCCTTTCGACGACGGCAAAGGCCATTCAACGCATGGTCGCACAGGGATTATTGCAAACGCGGACGTCCACGCGTGATGCGCGCTCGATCCAGGTCAATTTGTCCGACAAGGGAAAGACCGCGTTTACCGACGCGGAGCGCAAGGTGTCGCTCATCGCCAGCCGGGCTTTTCATGGTGTCGGCGAAAGTGAAATCGACGCTCTCAACTTCATTACCCGCCGCATTTACGGGAACCTGGAGCTCTAGAATACGGCCGGTCTGATCGCTTGGCTGGCAGCCAGGCGATCAGACTTCGAAAACGCGTTCTTCCGTCTTGTGGATCCGCCTGGCTTTGCCGGTTTTGTCCAGGAGGAAATTGTCGCACACGACGGCGAATGTCGTCGTTCCGTCCGCAAGGGTGGGGTGGACCGCGAGATTCATGTTGGCGGCGAGCACCATCGGCTCGTCGTCACGAATGATCGGCCGTTCCACCAGAAAATACCCCTGGCCATGCGCGAACACCCGGTTTTCCGCCTCAAGTCCAAACGCGGCGCGCTGGGCGTTGTGGCGCGCGAAGATCTCCGGGCAGGACGCACCGGCCACGATCTCCGGCAAGATCCGGTTGCGCAGGTCGAGGGCGGTTCCGCTTGCATCGATGAGGCATTGCTGCGCCTTTCCAAAGGAAATATTGCGGGCAATCTCGGTGAAATATCCGGCCGGGCCGGCATTCTCGATCAGCAACGACACGTAGTCGCCCTCCCCGATCACACGGGCCTGGTTGAACGGGCTGTTGAACGGCGCGAAGCTTCCTTGCGGAGCCGAGCCCGCCAGGATGACGCCGCCTGCCCCGCCAAGGCGCAAGGAGGCGGCCCTGGCGACGGCCGTGACGTCGATCTCGCGCATTCCGGGGCGGAGATGGCGCAAGACCTCGGCAAAGACCTGGTCCTGTAACTCTGCCGCGGCGCGGATCAGGTCCAGTTCCTCGGCGCTCTTGACGACCATCATCGCATCGACGGCGTCGGTCACATCGATGAACGCGGCCCCGTCCAGTTCCCGTCCGAGCGCTTGGACGAAGGCATGCGGCATCTGCAGCAGCCCGGCAATGCCGATGCGCCGCAAACCATGACGGCGCAGCGCGGATGCGAGCGACACGGCCTCGCAATCGCTGGTGAAGGCCGCGGACTGGAAGCTGGCCACGGTGTGAATCTCGAACACGCCCCGATAGCTTTCATCGGCCGGATCGTGATCCGAGCGGCCTCCGCGCGAACCGTGTTCGACGACACTCATCCCCTCGCCCGGAAGGTAGGCGACGGCCGTCCGGTAGGAACTGACGGGCTCGTCGGTGAACCAGCGCACATAGCCGGACATGTCGTCCTCGTTGCCGAGGGTCACGATCGCGCCCAGCCGGTGCAAGGCGCACAGATCGGCCAGCAGTCCGTGTCGGCGAGCGATCTCGGCCGCCGACACACGGGCGAAGCGTTGCGCGTGGTTCATCGCGCGTCACCTGCCCATTTCGCCGACCACGAGGGGGCCACGGCGGGGTTCAAGGTGAAACGCGGGGCTTTCGCGTCGAGCACGTCCAGGACGTTCTCCAGCAGCACCAGCGGCATGCGGTCGAAGGTGTCGCAGGTGTGGCCCACCATGTGCGGCGTCAGGATCGCATTGGGCAGCGCCCGCAAGGGGCTTGCCGGGTCCAGCGGCTCGGGGTCGAACACGTCGAGGGCAAGGCGCATGCCGGTGCGTTCCTTCGCCAGGGCGGCAAGCGCCGCATCGTTCGAGATCGCGCCGCGCGCGATGTTGACGAAGACCGCGTTCGGCTTCATCAAGGCAAGCTTGTCGGCGCCCAGAAGCCCTCGGGTATGTTCGTTGAGTTCCGTAGCAACCACGACGACGTCGCTGGTTCGCAACAGGTCGTCGAGGCCCACCGGGCGGATCCCCTGCCCCAGATCGCGCGGGGTGCGAACATAGGCCTGCACGTCGCAGGCGAAGGGTTGCAGTCTCTCGGCCACCGCCATGCCGATCTTGCCGAGCCCGATGATGCCGACCGTGCGGCCGCGCAGCATCCTTGCCCGGGGATAGCCGGGCCGGCTGGACGGATCGTCCATATAGGTGATCGCCTTGTCGAATTCGTAGAGGGAGGCAAGGATCAGCATGACCGTCGCTTCGGCCATGCTGGTATAGTTCTCGACCGTCTGGCCGTTGGCGATGAGGATATTGCGGGCGGTCGCGGCGGCATGATCGAATTCCTCGGTTCCGATCACCGGCGAGATCAGCGCGCGCAGGCGCGGGGCGGCGTCCATTTCGGCGGCGCCGACCTGGAGCACGTCGACATCCACCAGAACGTCAACCCGGCCGAGCCGGCCCGAGGCCAGATAGTCCGATGCGTCGGCGAAGCGGCCGACGTCATGTCCCCTGGCCCGCAATCCGCGGATGGCGTCTTCGAAAATGCCGCCGAAATCGTCGGGGCCAAGGAAATCTATGGTGCTCGGGGATTGAGACATGCGTTTTGCTTTCGATATCGGGGAAACGCCCGGCCCGAAGCCGGGCCGGGAAGCGAGGCGTCAGGGTTCAGCGTTCGTTGCTGGTCGCAACGCGGGTCAGCATGGGCTGCATGCTCTTGGCATAGGCGTCCATCTTTTCGTAATAGACCTGCGTGTCGGGATGGTTGCGCGAGCCGTCCAGGGCGGCCTCGCTCTCCCACTGCGCGTAGTTGATGACGCGGGTGCCATCGAGGCTGCGATGCACGCTCGACGAAATGAAGCCGTCCAGCTTCGAAATGACCGCCTCGGTGGCCTCGACGAACATCGAAACGACCTTGTCGCAATCTGCAGGGTCGACCTCGACGACGTTGATGAGCGTCAGGATATCCTTGCTGGGATCGATGGTAACCATGTCTTTCTCCTTGGTGATGATGGGGTGGAAAGCGGAAGCTGCGCGCTCTCGTTTTTTCGAAGGACCTGCCGGCCGATTAGACGTGCGGCGCTTCGCCCGGCGGCAGATCGTGCACTGCCTCCAGAAGAGCGCGGGTGTAGGGATCGCGGGGATCGGCGAAGACCGCGCCGGTTTCGCCGCGCTCGACGACGCGCCCGTGGCGCATGACGATGGTCGAGTGCGCCAGCGCCCGGACCACGGCAAGATCGTGGCTGACGAACACCGTCGCAACGCCATTTTCGCGGGCCAGATCCTTGAGAAGATCGAGGATCGCCGCCTGCACCGACACGTCCAGCGCCGAGGTGATTTCATCGCAGAGCAGCAGCAGCGGCCTGGCGGCGAATGCGCGGGCGATGGCGATGCGCTGCTTCTGCCCGCCGGACAATTCGGACGGAAACCGGTCGATCAGGCTGTCCGGCAGGCGGACGGCCGCGAGCAGACGGCGGATTTCGGCGGTTTCGTCGCCACGGCGCACGTCCGGGCGAAACAGCCGGATCGGGCGCGTCAGGATGGAGCGCACCGTCTGGCGCGGATTGAGCGAGGAATCCGGGTTCTGGAAGATGAGCTGGATCTCGCCGCGTGTGCGCACCGGGCGTTTCGACACCAGCGGCGCCAGTTTGTCGCCCTGGAAATCGATGCTGCCGGCGGTCGGCGCCATCAATCCGGCGATGGCGCGCAGCAGGGTGGATTTTCCGCTGCCGCTCTCGCCGATGATGCCCAGCGTCTCGCCGCGTGCGACCTCGAGGTCGATGCCGTGGACCGAAGGCTCGCCTGCGCCCGGATGCGTGCAGACCACGGCGCGGGCGCGAAGCACCGGCAGCGCATCGGATGCCCCGGCGGCCGGCGTCGGCAGATTTGCCGTGCCGATGCGCGGGGCGGCCGCCATCAGCGCGCGTGTATAGGGATGACGGCCGCGCACGACCACGTCATCGGCCGCACCCGTCTCGACGATCCTTCCGTCAAGCATCACGGCGATGCGATCCGCCAGGGCATGAAGCAGGCCGAGATCGTGGCTGACATAGATGACCGCCACGTTCCGCTCGCGCACCAGAGCGCGCAACAGATCGGAGATCCGCGCCTGCGTGGTGGCGTCGAGCCCGGTCGTGGGCTCGTCCATGACCAGTATCTCGGGATCGCAGGACATGGCCAGCGCGATGGCGATGCGCTGCTGCTGCCCGCCGCTGAACTGGAAGGAATAGCGCCGCAGCGCCGCTTCGGGATCGGGCAGGTCGACCATACGCAGCAATTCGACCTGCCGGTCGTGCAGGGCCTTTCCGGCCAGCGCCATGTGTTTTTTGAGGGGTGCGGCGAGCTGCGCGCCGATCCGCAGCGACGGATTGAGCGCCAGACTTGCCTGTTGCGCGACGAAGCCGATACGCCGGCCCCAGATGGTGCGGAGCCTGGGAACATCGAGGGTCAGCAGATCGGTGCCGCCCAGCAACACTTCGCCGCCGCCCACGCGGACATTCGGACTGCGATAGCCCATCGAGGCGAGCGCGGTCGTGGATTTGCCGCTGCCGCTTTCGCCGACGATGCCGAGAATCTCTCCGCGCCGCAGGTCGAGGGACACCTCGTGTACGACCGGGTTCAGCTCGCCATCGGCTCCTTCGTAGGAAAGCGAGAGATCGCGCATGCTCAGCACGACCGGGATCGTGTCGGGACCGTTGCGCCCGGCAGGGCTGGCGATGGGCATGGACATATCGGTTCGGGGGGAAGCCGGATGGATCACAGCGGTACTCCCGGTTGGCCCGACGCGGGATCGAGATGATCGGCCAGCGCGTCCGCGATGAGGTTGAGCGCGACGGAAAGCAGGGCGATTCCGGCTGCGGGCGCCAGGACGGCGATCGGCGAAACGGTGATGTAGGGCCGCGCCTGCGCCACCATCAGGCCCCAGTCGCTCGACGGCGGCTGGGCGCCCAGCCCGAGGAAGCTCAAGGATGCGACGAAGATGATTCCCCAGGTCATGCGCAAGGCGAATTCCGCGATCGCCGTTGCGGCGATGTTCGGCAGCACCTCGCGCAAGAGAATGTAGCTGAGGCTTTCTCCCCGTGCCTGCGCGGCGGCGACGTAATCGCTGGTGACGACCGCCTGCGTGGCCCCGCGCAGGATGCGGCCGGTGCGCGGAGCGAAGATCGCCGCGACCGACAGGATCAGCACCGGCGGCGAGGTTCCGAAGCCGGCGATGAGCACCAGCGCCAGAAGCAGCGGCGGCAAGGCCAGCGCGAGATCGAGAAGACTGGCGATGCCCTGGTCGATCCAGCGCAGCCGCGGCTGGATTTGCGCATAGGCGCTGACGATTCCAAGCCAGCCGCCCACGACGGTGGACAACACCACGGCCACGAACGGAACCAGGATTACCGACCGGCCTCCGACCAGGAAGCGGCTGAGAATGTCGCGGCCGAGGTCGTCGGTGCCGAACGGATGCGCCCATGTGGGAAACTGGTTCGGCAGACCGAGGCCGATCTGCGTCGGCGGATAGGGTGCGAGCCAGGGCCCGAGCCCGATGACCGCCAGCATGATCGCCGCGAGAGCGAGCCCCAGCCGTCCGTTGCCGCTGGATGCGAGGCTGCGCCACAGACTGCGCCGGGCGGCGGTATCCTGCTTGTCGAAGGAGAATGCGGGTGCGATGGGGCTCATTTGCTGCGCAGCCTCGGATTGACGATGGCGGCCGCCATGTCGGCGATCAGCGTGATGGCGATGAACATCGCGCCCATCACGATGGCGATCGCCTGCACCGTCTCGATGTCGCTGGTCGTGATGGCCTCGACCAGACGCCGGCCGATCCCGGGAAAGGAAAAGACGTTCTCGATGACGACCACGCCGCTGATGAGATAGACGAGATTGAGCGCCAGCGTGTTTATGATCGGGACCGCCGCGGGAAGAACCGCATAGAGCGCCACCACCCGCCGCCGCGACAGGCCCGCCAGAACCGCCGTACGGGTGTGCGGCGCAGACAGGGATTCCCGGATCGCCGAGCGGGCGATGCGGATCGTGTAAGGCGCACTCACCAGCAGCATGGACAGCACGGGCAGCACATAGGAAGCCCAGGCGCTCCATCCGCTCTGGAAGTTGAGCGCCGTACTGTCGATCGGCAGCCAGTGCAGAGCGACGCCGAAGACGAGAATGAGGGCCATGCCCGTGACGAATTCGGGCAGGGCCGTCAGCACCGTCGTCGATGACAGAAGCATAAGATCCTGCCATCGCCCGACATGCAGCGCCATGTAGACGGCCAGCCCGAGCGACACGGGCAGGCTGATCGCCAGTGTCAGCGCGGCAAGCACGAGCGTGTTGCCCAGCCGCGGCATCACGTCGTCGCGGACGTTGCGGCCGGTGACGGTCGAAGTGCCGAAATCGCCCCGCACGAAATCGCCGAGCCAGGCCGCGTAGCGCACGACCACCGGCCGGTTCAGGCCCCGATCGGCGATGAAGCGCTCCAACTGCTCATTCGTCACCTCGCGCCCGAGGGCGTTGCGGGCGACATCGACCGGGCTGGAACTGGTCGCCGCGAAGGTGATGATCGACATCACGAGCAGGGTCATGGCCGCCCATGCGATCTTGATGGCGATCACACGGGCAAAGACCATCCGTCCGATGCCCTCGCGGGCACCCTCAAGTGCAGGCTCTCGAATCAAGGCACAACTCCGATCAATCCGTTTTCAGGCCGCAAGCCCGCGTCAGACGAAATAGGCGTCGTGGAACTGGAGATTGTCGCCGCTGTGCGTTCGCACGTCACGGATATTGTTGCTCATGCCCCAGAGCACGTTGAGCGAGAAGGCGACGCTGGACCCCGATTCGTCGGCGACGATCTGCCATGCCTTCCGCAGAAGCGCGTTCTGCTTGTCGACGTCGAGCGATGTGCGCACGTCGCCGAGGATACGGTCGATCTCGGGATTGTTGAGCTTGGTTTCCGCAAAGGCCGGCTTGGTCGCGTAGAGATTGCTCAGCATCGTCACCGGCGGCCGCGCCTGGCTATAGCTGACATACATCGGCTTGACCTGCCAGATCTGGCTCCAATAGGTGCCCGCGTTCTCCTGCCGGATCGTCACGTTGATGCCTGCGGGGCGGACGATCTCGGCAAAGGCCGTCGCCAGTTCTACCATGCCGGAAAGGCTCGGCGAGGTGAACAGTTCCAGCTCGATCCCGTTGGGATGGCCGGCTTCCTCCAGAAGCGCCTTGGCCTGCGCCAGATCCTGGGCGCGAATTCCGAGGTTCTCGGGATAGGTGGGATGGCCGGGCCAGATATGGACGTCGCTCGTCAGCGTGCCATAGCCCTGGAAGACGACGTTCAAGAGCGCCTGCCGGTCCACCGCAAGCTTGATCGCGCGCACGACGCGGGGATCGTCGAAGGGCGCCTGGGTGAGGTCCATGACCACATACATGAAGGCCGAGTTCTCGCTGACGGCGACATGGGCCTTGTCCGAGGCCTCGATCAACTGCGCCTGGGCCGGCCCGACCTGGCCGATGACATTCGAATTGCCGGAGAGCAGCGACTGGATCAGCGTCGCGGATTCCACGATGTTCACCTGGCGGATGCCGTCCAGATACGGCAGATTCGGGCGCCAGTAATGCTCGTTGCGCACCATCTCCCAGCTTTCGCCGGGGGCGAAGCTGGTCAGGCGGAAGGGACCGGACCCGATGGCGGTTTCAACGGTGAATTCGGAGGTGCCCTTTTTGACGATCGCGAAGTTGCGCGCGGCGATCTGCAACGGGAACTGGCTGTTGGGCTCCTTGAGATTGAAGGTGATCGTCCTGTCGTCGACGACCTGGATACCTTGCGGGTCGAGCGTCTGGGCAAGGCTGGCCTGGCTGGGGGAGGCCGTGGCCGGGTCCAGCACGCGGGCGAAGCTGTAGGCCACGTCGGCCGTGGTGAGCGGCGTGCCGTCCGAGAAAGACAGGCCCTCGCGCAGCACGAAGGTCCAGGCCGAACCCGCTTCGTTCGACGAATAGTTTTCGGCGAGCTGGTTGGAGATCGCGAAACCGTTCTCGAGCCGGATCAGCCTGTCATAGATGTGCGCGCAATAGATCGTGTCGTTGCCCATGCTGGCGCGCGCGGGATCGAGCGATTCCCGCACCGTTCCGCTGGTATAGGCCATATTCAATGTTCCGCCCTTTTTGGGCGTGGCCTCCTGCGCGTTGGCTTGGCGGACGAGGCCGCCGCCGAATGCCATCACGGCAATACCCGCAACCGCGCCCCGGAGCATCGTGCGCCGCTTGAGTGGCGATATCGCGAATTGCGTCGTTCCATTCCTGTCGCTCATCTGTGACTCCCGGTTTGTTAGTTTCCAGTTCGCTGGAATTTTCCCCTATTTCTTATAAATAGCAGAGCCGGCCCGAATTGAGAAGCGTTATTTTCGAAAATCCTGCGGCACTGCATTGCCGGGAGGGCGGCTGCCGATCGTCTCCGTCCTCCTCGAACCGTGACCGGAGGAAAGGATGACCCGGCATTTTGCGCGGCGCGACAAGCGGGTCGCTTCGGCGAGCCGGTCGGGGCTCGGCGCTGCCATATGTCCGGGGCGCGAATGCAGGTGAGTCAGGCGGTATTTCGCGGCCGCAGCGAGTGTCAGGTGATCGCGGCGGAGCGATCCGCCGCGACCCAGGATGTCGAGGATCGCTTAGCGATAGACAATGCCGCCGTCGGTCAGGATGGCCTGGCCGGTGATATAGTCGGAATCGTCCGAAGAGAGGAATGCGACCAGCGCGGCCACGTCTTCTGGTGTCTGGGCACGGCCGAGGGCGATCCCTTCGACATATTTCTTGTATGTCTCGCCTTTCGGCGTTCCGGTGATCTCGGAAAAGCGTTCGTCGATCTCGACCCACATGTCGGTGCCGACGATGCCGGGGCAATAGGCATTCACCGTAATCTGATGCGAGGCGTATTCCTTGGCCGCCGCCTGGGTGAGCGCCCGCACCGCAAATTTCGTCGCCGAATAGACCCCGAGCATCGCAAAGCCGTCATGGCCGGCGATGGAGGAGGCGTTGATGATCTTGCCCTTGTGGCCGCGTGCCTTGAACTTAGCCGCCGCTGCCTGAGTGCCCCAGACGACGCCGTCGACATTGATGCGGAAGATGCGGTCCAGATCGTCCGGGCGGACATCGTCGAGCGGCTTCACCTGGGCGATGCCGGCATTGTTGACGATGACGTCGAAGCCGCCCAGTTCCTTTTCGGCGTGCTCGACGGCGGCAAAGACCTGGTCGCGGTCGCTGACATCCGCCGTGAAGGTCGTGGCCTTGACGCCATGCGCCTCGACCTCGGCCTTTACGGCCTCGAGCTTGTCGGCCTTGATGTCGACCAGTGCCAGATTGGCGCCGTCCCTGGCCAGCCGCAGCGCTATGCCGCGACCGATGCCCTGGCTGGCGCCGGTGACCAGAATGACTTTTCCCTTGACGGACATGACGTTTCCTTTCGTTGCCTGGGATCAGGATGCTAGTTCCGCTTTGCCGACCTTTTGATGACGGCCGGGTAACGCGTTTTTCCGAAGAATTTCGCTGAGGATGCGCAGCGATGAAACGACCGGCATCCAGTCCGGCGCGATCGTTTCGAGTTGTGGCGAAGAATGGCCGGGATATGCGAGGGGACCGGTCGCCTTGCCGCTGGAAAGCGCGGCCAGCGCCCGAAGGCTGCTTTCCAGTTCGCCGGGAGGCCGTTTGCCCTGCAACAATGCCTCGCGCAGACCATCGGCGAGCAGCAGCGCCGCCGCGCAGAGGCGGATCGCGTCATGCTCCGCATCGTCGGCGGCGGAGATGACCGAGGCAGCGGCCAAGCGCCCGCGAAGCGACCACCGGGCGGAATAGCGCGCGCCATCGGCGCCCGCGCGCAGCAGCGCCAGATCCTCCTGCGCCCTCAGCATCAGCCCGAGCGTCGTCTGGGCGCGGCGCGGATCGGCCTTGTGCAAGGCCTCTGCCGCTGCTTCCAGCCCGGCGCCGATCCGCAGCAGCAGATGAGCCATGGCGCTGTCGATCTGGCGCAGAGGGTCGGGCGTCAGCAGGATCTGGCTGAACAGCAGGCCCGCGCCTGCGCCGACGATTACGTCCTCCATCCGGTGCCAGCCCGCGTTTTCCGCCCCCATGGCCAGGACAAGGACGGCGGAGACGCCTGCCTGGATCGGCACCACGGCCGGCAGGCCGAAGACCGAGGCGATCAGGATCGAAAGGAAGACCGCAGCCGACATGCGCAAAAGCGCCAGGGGTTCGGCCTCCAGCATGGTCTCGGGAATTTGCAGCGCCAGTTCACCCATGAGAATGCCGATCGCCACGCCCAGCATCAGCCCGGTCGCCTGCCGGCCGTGATTGGGCAGGCCGGGCGCGAGGCAGACAATGGCCGTCACGATGGCAAAGACCGGATGCGGATGGCCGAGGAGCCAGTTCGCCAGAAGCCAGGCCAGGGCGCCCGCAATGGCCGTGGCAAGCGCATCGCGCCAGGCGGCGTTCATGCGTTCCAGCGACAGGCGTATACGGGTGACGATGCTCATGGTTCACCTCAGCAGCGCGACAAGCGGGGCCATCAGCACATTCAACAGCCCGACGAGAACCATGACAAGCCCGGCGACGGCTCCTTCCGTGGCGCCGATCTGATGCGCCCGGGCGGTGCCCGCGCCATGGGCGCCGAGGCCAAACAGCGAGCCGCGCGCCAGCGCCGAGGCAATGCGGAACCTGGCGAGGATCAGATCGCCCATGACCGCGCCCGCGATGCCGGTAACGACGACGAAGACCGCCGTCAGGTCGGGAATGCCGCCGATCTCGGACGAGACTTCCATCGCAAAAGGCGTGCTGATGGAACGCGGCAGCAGGCTCAACCTGATCACCCCGTCTAGCCCCACCAGGCTCGCCAGAGCCCAGCTCGACAGGATCGACACCAGGCTGCCGGCCAGCATCCCGGCCAGCAGGATGGGCCAGTAACGCCGGATCAGCGCGCGCTGTTCATAGATCGGAATGGCGAAGGCCACCGTCGCCGGTCCGAGCAGCAGCACCAGCCAATGCGTGCCGCCGATATAATCGCGATAGCTTTCATGCAGGGAGACGACCACGAGCAGCAACAGCAGCGGCGTCACCGCCAGCGGCATCAGCCACCAGCGCGGCCAGCGGCGATAGACCTGTTTCGAAATCCAGTAGAATCCGATCGTCAGGCCCGACCAGAAGAGCGTATGCAGGAAGGCCTCAGGCATGCTCCCGCTCCTTTCTGTCACCCAGATATTTCCAGCAGCGATCCACGGTGAAGGCCGTGGCGAGCATGACCAGCGCCGTGCTGGCGAGAATGACGAAAAGAATCTTCAGCCCGGTCAGGCCGAAGAGTTCCGGGTGATCCAGCACGGCAAGCACGGCCGGCACGAAGAACAGCAGCATATCCGACAGGAACCAGCCCGCCCCGCGCCGCATGCTGAGCGTGCTGATCCGCCGCATGGCCAGCAGGACGAGCAGCAGCCCGAGACCGACGATGCCGCCAGGCAGCGGGATGCCGAGAACGCGCACGAGAGCTTCGCCGATGAGCCAGAAGCTGAAAACGGTCAGCACCTGGGCAACCGGGTGGTGATGCAGAAAACGGGCGGACCTGTGATGAACAGACATGGCGAATTCCTTTTTCCCGAACATAAGCGCCCTCTTGCTATTCGAGAAATGAATTGATTGAATAAACAATATTCCAAAGAGGACTTGATATGGATTTTCGCCCGTTGCGTGCTTTTATAGAGGTCGTGCGTCAGGGCGGCTTTTCCAGCGCCGCGAAGACCGTTTGCGCTACGCAATCGACCGTCAGCAAGGCCGTGAAACAGCTCGAGGACGAGATCGGCTTGCGGCTTCTCGACCGCATCGGCCATCGCAGCGTGATGACCGCGGCGGGAGAGGTGGTGTATCGCCGGGGCCTGAAACTCTTGGCCGATCGTGACGACCTGATGGCCGAGATCGACGAAATCCGCGGCGTCCGGCGCGGCGCGCTGCGGCTCGGCCTGCCGCCTGTCGGAAGCAGCACGATTTTCGCGCCGCTGTTTGCCATCTACCGCCAGCGTTTTCCCGGGATCGAGGTGCGGTTGACGGAATATGGCAGCGATCAGTTGGCGTCGGTTCTGCATGCGGGGGAGATCGACTTCGCCGGCGCGTTGCTGCCCGTTTCCGGGGAGTTCGAGTTCCAGCCCGTGCGCCGCGAACCCCTCGTCGCGCTGCTGCCGCCCGGCCATCCCCTGGCCGACGCCGCCTCCGTGACGATGCTGGACCTGAAGGATACACCCTTCGTCCTGTTCGCTTCCGGCTTCGCGCTGCACCGGATGGTCATGGATGCCTGCCGTCGCTCGGGTTTCGAGCCCGATATCGTGGCGCGAAGCGGCCAGACCGACTTCATGGTTGAACTGGTCGGCACGGGCCTGGGCGTCACCTTCCTGCCCCGGATGATTGCGGCCCGTTATAAGGTGCGCGGCCTGTGCCATGTCGCCCTGGACGAGCCCGACGCGGAATGGAACATGGCCATGGTCTGGCGGCGGGGCGCCTGGCTCTCACCCGCCGCACAGGCTTGGCTGGATCTGGTACGGGAGACTCATGGCAGAGTTTCCTGGCCAGATAACTCGCCTGCCACAGAAAGGAATTCACTCCGGGATATGAGCGAAAGCGGTCATTTCGCTATACCGGGAGTCAATGAAAGCTGACTGAAAGCTGCGCGTGTTAATCCTTTCCCAGGACACCGGAGAGGAGATGCGTTCGGGAGAGCGCGCACCGGTGCCACGCACAGGGAGGAATTCATGCGGTTTCATCGCGGTTTTGCACGCGCTCTTTCCATGTCGGCCATTGCGGTCGCCGGCCTGCTGTCGGCAACCTCGCTTGCGGGCGCGGCCGACAAGATCACCATCATGGTCGGCGGTTATGAGAAGCAGATCTATCTGCCGGCCAAGCTGGCGGAAGCGCTGGGCTATTTCAAGGACGAAGGGCTCGACGTCGAGCTTCTCAACGAAGCCGCCGGCGTCGATGCCGAAAACCAGCTTCTCGCCGGCGCGGTGCAGGGCGTCGTCGGCTTCTACGACCATTGCGTCGACCTTCAGGCCAAGGGCAAGTTCGTCGAATCCGTCGTGCAGTTCAGCCAGGCGCCGGGTGAGGTCGAGATGCTTTCGGCCAAATATCCCGATGTCAAATCCTTCGCCGACCTGAAGGGCAAGACGCTCGGCGTCACCGGCCTCGGCTCCTCGACGAATTTCCTGACGCTTTACATGGCGTCCAAGGCCGGGCTGCAGCCGGGCGACATCGTCACCGTTCCGGTCGGCGCGGGCGGCACCTTCATCGCCGCCATGCAGCAGGACCAGATCCAGGCGGGCATGACCACGGAGCCGACCATCTCGCGCCTGGTCAAGACCGGCGAAGCCACGGTTCTCACCGACCTGCGCACGGTCGAGCAAACCCGCGCCGCCCTCGGCGGCACCTATCCGGCCGCCTCGCTCTACATGGAAACCTCCTGGGTCGATGCCCACAAGGAAGAAGTCCAGAAGCTCGCCAACGCCTTCGTGAAGACGTTGAAGTATATCGGAACGCATAGCGGCGCCGAGATCGCGGAGCAGATGCCGAAGGATTTCTACGTCGGCGACAAGGAGGGTTACATCAAGGCCCTCGACGCGGGCAAGGGCATGTTCACGCCCGATGGCGTCATGCCGGAGGATGGACCCAAGACGGTGCTCGCCGTCCTTTCCGAATTCTCCAAGAACGTCAAGGGCAAGCAGATCGACCTCGCCAAGACCTATACGAGCGAATTCGTCAAGAACGCCAAGTAATTACTCCTTCCTTCGCCCGTTCCCGACGCTCGGGAGCGGGCCTGTCGAAACGTCACTCGCGCGCCATCCCCCGCCGCGGAAAGGATGTCCCATGGCTGCCAGTCAGGGCCGAGAGCCGGCCATCGAACTCATCAATGTGACGCGCCGCTTCGTCTCGCCGACGGGCAAGAGCCTGACGGCGCTCGCCGACTTCAACATGACGGTGGAGCGCGGCGAATTCGTCGCCGTCGTCGGACCGACCGGCTGCGGCAAGTCGACGACGCTCAACCTGGTCACCGGTCTTGCCAGGCCGTCCGCCGGCGAGGTCCGCCTGATGGGCGGGCCGGTGAACGGCATCGATCCGCGCGTCGGTTTCGCCTTCCAGAAGGATGCGCTGTTTCCGTGGAAGAACGTCATCGACAACGTCATGGCCGGCCCGCTGTTTCGCGGCCGCTCGCGCAGCGAGGCGGAGAAATCGGCCAAGGACTGGCTGGCGCGCGTCGGGCTTTCCAAGTTCCTGCACCATTATCCCCACCAGCTTTCCGGCGGCATGCGCAAGCGCGTGGCGCTGGCCCAGACCTTCATCAACGAGCCGGAAATCCTGCTGATGGACGAGCCCTTCTCGGCGCTCGACGTGCAGACCCGCACCGTGATGCACGAGGAACTGCTGAAGCTCTGGGCCGAGCGGCAGGCTTCGGTCGTCTTCGTCACCCACGACCTCGAAGAGGCGGTGGCGCTGGCCGACAAGGTCTACGTTCTGACCGCAGGCCCCGCCACGGTGAAATCGGTTTACCGCATCGACCTGCCGCGCCCGCGCGTCGTCTCGGAAATCCGCTACGAGCAGGCCTTCATCGATTATTGCAAGACCATCTGGGAAGACCTGCGCCAGGAAGTCGAGACCAGCTATCGCCGCGCCAGCGAAGCCGCCTGAGGAGGACGGGACCATGACAGACATCACGATGGCCGCCGGCTACCGCCCGGGCACCAGCGACACGGAAATCGAGGCGGCGGCACAGGCCCGCATCAGGCGCCGCAAGCAGACCGTGCTTTTCTGGCAGATCGCCATTCTCGTCCTTCTCCTCGGCCTGTGGGAACTGGCTTCCGACATGAACTGGATCGATCCGTTCTTCTATGCCAGCCCCAGCGCTGTCGTTGCCCGCCTGCAGGACTGGGCGCTCAACGGCACCACCGAGGGATCGCTGTGGTACAATCTCGGCGTGACGATGGAAGAGGCGCTGATCGGTTTCGTCACCGGCTCGGTGGCCGGCGTCGTCGTCGGCATCGGGCTCGGCCGCAACCAGATGCTCTCCGATATCTTTTCGGTCTACATCAAGGCGATCAACTCCATTCCGCGTGTCGTGCTGGCGCCGATCTTCATCATGATCATGGGCCTCGGCCTCGCCTCCAAGGTGGCGCTCGCCTTCGTAATGGTGTTCTTCGTCGTGTTCGCCAATGCCTTTCAGGGCGTGCGCGAGGCCGACCGCGACATGATCGCCAATGCCCGTATCCTCGGCGCGTCCAACTGGCAGGTCACCCGCACCGTCGTCATTCCCTCGGCGATGAGCTGGATCTTCGCCAGCCTGCATGTCTCCTTCGGCTTCGCCATCATCGGCGCCATCGTCGGGGAGTTCGTCGGCGCCCGCTTCGGCATCGGCCAGCTGATCTCGATCGCCAAGGGCACCTTCGATGCCGCCGGCATGTTCGCCGCCATCGTCCTCGTCATGGTCGTCACGCTGGCGGCCGAATATGTGATGACGGTGATCGAGAACCGACTCGCCAAGTGGCGGCCGCAGCAAAGCCTCGACACCCATTGACGCTCGGGAACGGACACTGAAACAGGGGGCGAAGGCCCCCTGTCCTCATTGGCGGGGCAGGCGGACGACCACCGACAGGCCACCAGCCGCGGCCGTTGCGAGCATGACGCTGCCGCCGGCCCCGTCCACCACTTCGCGAACGATGGCAAGCCCCAGGCCGCTGCCCTCGGCCTGCGTGCCCATGATGCGATAAAATCGCTCGAACACCTGCCCGCGTTCGCCTTCGGGAATGCCGGGGCCGGAATCTTCAACGGTCAGCACGACCTCGTCACCCTCACAGCGCACGCCGACGGTGACCTCGCCGGGAGCCGGCGTGTAGCGCAAGGCGTTGTCGACGAGATTGACGATCATCTCGCGCAGCATGGCTCCGTCGCCGACGACGGGCGCCGGGCCTTTCACCTCCAGGCCGATGTCGATGTTCCGCCGCAACGCCTCCTCGGCATGTGCTTCCAGCACCGCGCGCGCCGCCTCGGCCATGTCGATCCGCTCGGCGCGCGGCGCGCGACTGCCCGGCTCGGCGCGGGTCAGCGCCAGCAATTGCTCCGCCAGGCGCGAAGCATGCCGGGTACTGCGGGTCAGCGACTGCAGGGCTTCGGTGCGGCTTGCCAGATCGGTTTCGCGCGCGGCGACGGCGGCCTGCGTCATCAGCAGGGTCAACGGTGTGCGCAATTGATGGGCGGCATTGGCGACGAAGCGGCGCTGCGCCGCCATCTGCTTCTGGACGCGGTCCATGTAGTCGTTGAGCGCGTGGACGAGCGGACGCAACTCCATCTGCACGCTCGCGGGATCGAAAGGCTCCAACCGCTCGCGCCGGCTGGCCAGCACCGCGTCGCGCAGCCGCAGCACCGGCCCAAGTCCCCGTTGAAGGCCGAGAAGCGTTACCAGCCCCGCCACGGCGACGAGGACGAACTGGTACATGAAATCGGATAGCCAAAGGCGGCGGCGCAACGCCTCCTCGCCATTGCGGGTGACCGCAACGACGACCTCGACCACGCCGTCTTCCCCCAGGCCGACGACCGGATGATCGATCGCCAGGGCGCGAATATCCATGTCGCGAAAACGCATGTTCTGGCCGGCGCCGCGCCGGTCGGGCATGGCCAGTGTATCATAGCCGGCAACGATATTGCCCCACGGGGTCGCCACCCGGTAATAGACGCGGTCGCCGTATCCGGTGTTGAAGATTTCCAGCGCTGCGGGCGGAATGTCGACGGCGATCATTCCGCCGGCGTCGACACGCACGGCCTCCGCAATGACGCGGGCGGAGCCGAGCAGCATGTTGTCGGTGACGATATCGGCGGTTTCCTGCGCCTGCTTGAGGCCGAGAAACAGGTTGACGCACAGCACGGCGGCAAGCGTCGCCGTGACCCAGGCTAGAAGCTGGGCGCGCAAGCTGAAGCGCAGCCCATTGAAAAGAGAATGCCGTTCGGCTGAAGATGAGAGCGCCATCGTCAAACCGCCCTCAGCATGTATCCAAGGCCTCTCAACGTCGCGATCTGCACGGTCCCGCCCTCCAGCTTCTTGCGGACGCGATGCACGTAGATCTCGATGGCGCTCGGGTCGGGGTCGGCGTCGAAACCGAAGACGCTTTCGTGAAGCGCCGCTTTCGTCACCGTGGTCCCAGCCTTCATCATCATATATTCGAGAACCGAATGCTCGCGAGGCGTCAGTTGCAGCGGCTCACCCTTGAGGGTGAATTGCCGCGTGGCGCCGTTCAGGACCAGATCCCCCACTGCGATCTCGGGGCTGGCAAGGTCGTTTCCCCTGCGGATCAACGCGCGCAGGCGCGCCTCCAGCTCGGCGAGTTCGAACGGCTTGGCGAGGTAGTCGTCCGCGCCGGTGTCGAGCCCGGCCACGCGGCCGCCGAGCGAGGCATTGGCGGTGAGGATGATGACCGGCGTCTTGTTTCCGGCGCGGCGGATATGGCGCAGCAGCGTCATGCCGTCGACCTTCGGCAGCGAAAGATCGAGCACGACGGCGGCATAGTCCGCCACGGCAAGCAGATGCCCCGCCTCCTCGCCGTCATGCGCGACATCGACCGCGTAACGCGCCTGCACCAGCGCCTTGGCCAGCCAGCTGGCGAGTTCGCGGTTGTCCTCCACGATCAGCAACCGCATCCGTCCCCGTCCCCTTGCGATTTAGCGCCTCCGCGCGAGGCTGCGCTTCTTTTTCGCATATTTCCGCAGCCGGAAGAAGCATGGCGCGCCGTCAGTGCCGGCGGTCGGTCCCCCGGGGATCACATTCCCGTCCGCGCCCGAACGGACGGTGCCCGCGACGGCCTAATCGACCCCGCCGATGATCGGCGGCACTTCGACCACGGAGAAGTCGCCTGCGCCGGAATCGATGATGCCGAAGACCGCCTCCAGCATTTTCGGCACGTCCTGCCGCGCCATCTCGATATGGTCGCCGAGCATGGCGACGAAAGGATCCCAGTCGAAGCAGCCGAGATGCGGCATGCCGTCGCTATAATGGCCGGAATAGCGAATCCAGCGCATTACCCCTTCCAACGAAATCGTCGAATTGACGAACAAGCCGCGCGGCAGGGTGCTCGTCCGCGCGGCAAGCTGCCTCATGGCGTTTTCCGCCTTTTCCGGCGCATAGCCGCAGGCCTGTATCATGGCCTCGTCGACCGCAATGCCGGCCTCTGCATGGGCGTCGCGGAAACCGCGCACGCGCTCCATCGTGTTGTGGTCCGTGCCGCGGCCGCCGACGAAGAACAGCGGCGCCTTGACGCCGTATTCGCGCCGGCAATTGGCAAGCACCCGCCGCGTCAACTCCAGCGCGCCGCCATAATTGTCGGAGATCACCGAAGGCGCCCGCGCGCCCGGCAGGTCGAGGTTGATGGTGCGTACGCCGGCTCCGGCGCAGAGATCGGCAATGCGGTCGGGGTCGGTCGCGCCCGTCGCGATCAGGCAATCGACCTGATAGGACAGCATCGTCCGCGCCGCCTCCACTTCCAGCTCCGCATCGCGCATCGTGCAGGTTATGATCGGGAAGAGACCGCGCTCGCGGGCTCGCACCTCGAACTGTTCGACGATGGAGCCGAAATAGCGGTTGTCGTATTTCGGCACGATCATGCCGATGATTTTCGAACGCTCGCGGCGCAGGACGCTTGCCTGCATGTTGACGGCGTAACCCTGCTCCTCCGCGAGCTTGGTGATCCTTTCCGCAAGCTTTGCGCTGATGCGCCGCTTCTTCCAGTTGCCGTTGAGAACGGCGCTCACCGCGCTGGCGGATGTGCCGGCCAGTTCTGCCAGATCATAGATGGTCGTCCTTTTCGCGGGCGTCGTGCGATTCACATGTCATCTCCGTTTCGTGCGCCACCTTGACACCAATGGAGTTTGGTGGCAATTCATGCTTCATCGATTGAGCAAGCCTGCTCCATCGATGAAGTTGCCCAAACAGCAAGGCTGACCCAAGGGAGGAGTCAGACGGAACATCGACGAACCGGACGTTGCGGCATCGCTGCGGCGAACGGTGATCTGCGCGCTCGAAGTGCGCGTAGGCGGTCGGTTCTGTCGCCCTTGGCGGCTTGAGGTCGCCGGCGAACGTGACTGCGAACATCAACCGTGCCAAATCAATGTGGAGGAACCCAATGAAGACGCTTACCACCCTGCTCGCCTCGACCGGCCTCGTCCTGTCGCTCGGCGCCGCCGCTTCCGCCCAGGAAAACGCGACCGTCGCCTTCCTGATGCCCGACCAGGCCTCGACCCGTTACGAGCAGCACGACTATCCCGGCTTCAAGGCCGAGATGGAAAAGCTGTGCGCGTCCTGCACAGTGATCTACCAGAACGCCAATGCCGACGTCTCGCTCCAGCAGCAGCAATTCAATTCCGTGATCGCCCAGGGCGCCAAGGTCATCGTTCTCGACCCCGTCGATTCCGCAGCCGCCGCAGCGCTTGTCGAGATCGCCCAGTCGCAGGACGTCAAGGTCATCGCCTATGACCGCCCGATCCCCGACAAGCCGGCCAACTATTACGTCTCCTTCGACAACCAGGGCATCGGCAAGGCCATCGCGCAATCGCTGGTCGATCACCTGAAGGCCAAGGGCGTTCCCGATGGCGCAGGCGTGCTCGAGATCAACGGTTCCCCGACGGATGCGGCCGCCGGCCTCATTCGCGACGGTATCCATGAAGCGCTTTCCGCTTCGTCCTACAAGACGCTCGCCGAATTCGACACGCCGGAATGGGCGCCGCCCAAGGCGCAGGAATGGACCGCAGGCCAGATCACCCGCTTCGGCGACCAGATCAAGGGGATCGTCGCGGCCAACGACGGCACCGGCGGCGGCGCGATCGCGGCGCTGAAGGCCGCCGGCGTCAAGGACATGCCGCCGGTGACGGGCAACGACGCGACGATCGCCGCGCTGCAGCTCATCATCTCTGGCGACCAGTACAATACGATCTCCAAGCCTTCCGAAATCGTGGCTGCGGCTGCCGCCAAGGTCGCCGTCGCCCTGCTCAAGGGCGAGACACCGGAAGCGACCCACAAGCTCTACGAGACGCCTTCGCAGCTTTTCGTTCCGGCGGTCGTGACGGCGGAGAACATCAAGGCCGAAATCTTCGACAAGGGCATCAACAAGCCTGAAGAAGTCTGCACCGGCGAATATGCCGACGGTTGCCGCAAGCTCGGCATCATCAAGTAAAATCGCCGTCATGTCCGGCCGCGCCTGTCGCGGCCGGACATCCAGACCAGTCGAAAGGGGCCGAGGGCCATGACAGCCACGCTTCAAACTGCTCCCGCCAAAGGCGAACCGGTGCTGCGCCTGCGCGGTGTATCCAAGAATTTCGGGGCCGTATCCGCGCTGACGGATATCGAGCTCGACGTCAAGGCCGGCGAGGTCGTCGCCCTCGTCGGCGACAACGGCGCCGGCAAGTCGACGCTGGTCAAGGTGCTTGCCGGCGTTCACCAGCCCTCTTCCGGCACCATCGAGTTCTGCGGCCAGCAGGTTTCGCTCGACAGCCCCGCCGAGGCGCTGGGCATGGGCATCGCCACGGTTTTCCAGGATCTGGCGCTGTGCGAAAACCTGGATGTCGTCGCAAATCTCTTCCTCGGCCACGAGCTCTCGCCCTGGGCGCTCGATGAAGTCGCCATGGAAGTGCGCGCCTGGACGCTGCTGCGCGAGCTTGCCGCGCGCATCCCCTCCGTGCGCGAGCCGATCGCCTCGCTGTCGGGCGGCCAGCGCCAGACCGTCGCCATCGCCCGTTCGCTGCTGCTCAATCCGAGGCTCATCATGCTCGACGAGCCAACGGCGGCCCTCGGCGTCGCCCAGACGGCCGAAGTGCTGAACCTGATCGAGCGCGTGCGCGACCGCGGCCTCGGCGTCATCATCATCAGCCACAACATGGAGGACGTGCGCGCCGTTGCGGACCGCATCGTCGTTCTGCGTCTCGGCAAGAACAACGGCGTCTTCACGCCGGATTCGTCCAATCAGGAACTCGTTTCCGCAATCACCGGCGCCACGGACAATTCCGTCTCGCGCCGTGCCGACCGCAAGGCCGGTCATGCGGCAGAAAGCCATGGGGGAGCAGCATGAGCCAGAATTCGTCCCAGCCGATGCTGGACCGCAGCGACGAGCGCGTGCGTCACGACGACAGCCTCGCCGCCATGGCCAAGGGCTTCATCGACCGCGTGCGCTCCGGCGATCTCGGCATGCTGCCCGTCGCCGTCGGGCTCGTCGTCATCTCCATCGTATTCTCGGCGCTGAACCCGATCTTCCTCGCGCCCAACAACCTCGTAAACCTGCTGTTCGATTGCGCCACCGTCGGCGTCATCTCGCTCGGCATCGTCTGCGTGCTGGTGCTCGGCGAAATCGACCTCTCTGTCGGATCGATGAGCGGTCTGGCGTCGGCCATGGTCGGCGTGCTCTGGGTCAACCAGGGCTGGCCGATCGTCGGCGCCGTGATTGCGGCGCTGGTCGTCGGCGCCGGCGTCGGCCTCCTCTATGCGACGCTCTATAACCGGCTGGGCATGCCGAGCTTCGTTGCCACGCTTGCCGGGCTGCTCGCCCTGCTGGGCATGCAGCTTTACATTCTCGGCCCCACCGGCTCGATCAACCTGCCTTACGCCTCGGCGCTGGTGCGTTTCGGCCAGATCCTGCTCATGCCGGACTGGCTGTCCTACACGCTGGCCCTCGTGCCCGGCCTCGTCATGATCGGCAGGGGTCTGCAGACCCGCAAACAGCGCCTTGCCGCCAACCTGTCGGCCCAGCCGATGCGGGCGCTGATCCTCAAGGCCGCAGTGCTGACCGTGGCGCTGGAAGCGGCCGTCTTCTATCTCAATCTCGGCCGCGGCATTCCGTGGATGTTCGCCCTCTTCGTCGCACTCGCCGTCATCCTCAATTACGGGCTGACGCGCACCCAGTGGGGCCGCTCGATGTTCGCCGTCGGCGGCAACAAGGAGGCGGCGCGCCGCTCGGGCATCAATGTGCGCCGCATCTATATGAGCGCCTTCATGCTCTGCTCGACGCTCGCAGCACTTGGCGGCATCCTCTCGGCGTCGCGCCTCGCCTCATCCAGCCAGCAGGCCGGCACCGGCGACGTCAATCTCAACGCGATCGCGGCGGCCGTGATCGGCGGCACCAGCCTCTTCGGCGGTCGTGGCAGCGCTTATTCGGCCCTACTCGGCATCATCGTCATCCAGGCGATCTCGAACGGCCTGACGCTGCTCAACCTGTCGTCCTCGCTGCGTTACATGATCACCGGCGGCGTCCTCGCAATCGCCGTCATCGTCGACTCGCTCGCCCGTCGCTCCCGCGTCAGCCACGGCCGCGCCTAACCAGACTGGAATGGAGTTCAAACCATGGCTGACCTCATGAAGGGCAAGATCGCTGCCATTACGGGCGCCGCCTCCGGCATCGGCCTCGAATGCGCCAAAACCCTGATCGCCGAAGGCGCGAAGGTGGTTCTCGTCGACCGCGCACAGGACAAGCTCGAACAGCTCTGCAGCGAACTTGGCCCCAACGCGCTGCCGCTCGTCGTCGATCTGCTGAAGCCATCCGACGTCTCGGGCATGCTGGCGCGCATCCTCGACGTCGCCGGCGGGCTCGACGTCTTCCACGCCAATGCCGGCGCCTATATCGGCGGTCCCGTGGCCGAAGGCGATCCGGATGCCTGGGACCGGATGCTGAACCTCAATATCAATGCGGCCTTCCGCTCGGTTCATGCAGTTCTGCCCTACATGATCGAAAAGAAAACCGGCGATATCCTCTTCACCTCGTCGATCGCCGGCGTCGTGCCCGTCGTCTGGGAGCCGATCTACACGGCCTCGAAATTCGCGGTGCAGGCTTTCGTGCATTCGACGCGTCGGCAGGTGGCGCAGCATGGCGTGCGCGTCGGCGCTGTTCTGCCCGGACCGGTGGTCACCGCATTGCTCGACGACTGGCCGAAGGAAAAGATGGACGAGGCGCTGGCGAACGGCAGCCTGATGCAGCCGAAGGAGGTGGCGGATGCCGTTCTCTTCATGCTCACCAGGCCGCGCAACGTCACGATCCGCGATCTCGTCATCCTGCCCAACAGCGTCGATCTCTAGAGCATTTCCGTCTCTCCCGGACATGTTACAGAGGCCGGGCAAACGGCCTGGCGCCGTTTGCCCATGTCATTTCTCCTTGAAGGCAATGGTCCCATGAACACTTCAGTCACCGCAGGGTCCACAGGCGCCGGACCTTATCTGATCGGCGTCGATGTCGGCACGGGCAGCGCGAGAGCCGGTCTCTTCGATCTCTCGGGCCGGATGCTGGCCTCGGCAAAACGCGACATTTCGCTGTTTCGCGGGCCGGGCGCGATGGTGGAGCAATCGAGCACCGAGATCTGGGCCGCCGTCTGCGCCTCGGTGCGCGAGGCGATGCAGAAGGCCGCCGTCGCGCCGGAGGCCGTCGCCGGCATCGGTTTCGATGCAACCTGCTCGCTGGTGGTACTTGGAGAAAAAGGCAAGCCGCTGCCGGTCGGTCCATCAGAAGATCCGGAGCGCGACATCATCGTCTGGATGGACCATCGGGCGGTGGATCAGGTCGAGCGCATCAATGCCGGCGGATACGACGTTCTGCGCTATGTCGGCGGCATCATCTCGCCGGAGATGGAAACGCCGAAACTGCTGTGGCTGAAGGAAAACCGGCAGCAGGTCTTCGATGCCGCCTGGCAATTCTTCGACCTCGCCGATTTCCTGACCTGGCGCTCGACCGGTGACCTCGCCCGCTCCACCTGCACCGTCACCTGCAAATGGACCTATCTTGCCCATGAAAAACGCTGGGATCCGGGCTATTTCCACGGCATCGGCCTCGGCATGCTCGCGGACGAGGATTTCGCACGCATCGGCCAGCGTGTCGTCGAGCCCGGCACGCCGCTCGGCGAGGGACTGACGCAGCAGGCGGCGGCCGAACTCGGCCTTGTCGCGCGCACGCCGGTCGCCGCCGGGATGATCGATGCCCATGCGGGCGGCATCGGCACGGTCGGCGTCGACGGCCCGCCGGAAAACAATCTCGGTTACGTCTTCGGAACCTCCTCCTGCACCATGACCTCCACCCATGAGCCGGTCTTCGTGCCGGGCGTCTGGGGGCCGTATTTCTCCGCCATGGTGCCGGGCATGTGGCTCAACGAGGGCGGGCAGTCGGCCGCAGGCGCGGCTATCGAGCAGCTTCTCTCCTTCCACCCGGCGGCGGGCGAGGCCGGGGAACTGGCAAAATCGCGCGGTCTGTCGCTGCCGGTCTTGCTGGCGGAGCTGGCCGTGGAAAAAGCCGGCGGATTCTCCGAGGCGGCAAGGCTCGCGGATGGCTTGCATATCGTGCCGGAATTCCTCGGCAACCGCGCGCCCTTTGCCGACCCGCATGCCCGCGCGGCCATCGTCGGCCTCGGCATGGAACGGGATATCGGCAATCTCGTCGCCCTCTACATCGCCGGCCTTTGCGGCATCGGTTACGGCCTGCGCCAGATCATCGATGTGCAGGCGGCCGCCGGCGCGCCGATCGACAGGATCGTGATCAGCGGCGGCGCCGGCCAGCTCGATCTCGTGCGCCAGCTTCTCGCCGATGCCACGGGCAAGCCGCTTCTCGCCACCCGGTCGGAGGAGCCGGTGCTGCTCGGGGCCGCCATTCTCGGCAGCGTCGCCGGCGGGGTTTTCCCGGATATGCGCGCCGCCATGGCCGCCCTGTCCGCGACCGATCGCACATACCGGCCCGCCGGCAGCGATACCGCCGCCCTGCATGCCAAACGGTATGATGCCTTCCAGCGGCTACAGACCCTGGCCCGCGAAATCCGCTAGATCCTGTTCGAGGACATAGGTCTGGTTCGGTCTTCGGGAGGCAGCGAGCTGCCTCCTTTCCCCTGAATGAAAGGTCGAATGCCGCAACGTCCTCAAGCGGGCGGCGGCTGTTTCCGGTGCGGGTTGTTCAGCGACAGCGCCCGCGATGCAGGGAACCTGCTGCCGCGATATGCGACAGACCACATCTTCTTATCCGACAAATTCAGAATCCGGTTTCCAGTCGACCTGCGCATGGCGCCGGCGGCCGGCGCCGTCGCTTCGACAGGATCAATTTCATCTCTCCAGACATGCTTCCCAATCATGCACGACGACATCGGCCACAATCAGCTAAAAAGCTTTTCATGCACATAAAATTATGAAATAGTCTCTTCAACTGGAGGGAACACACGCATGCGCAAAGTCGGCGGTCACGGTCAAAAGCTTTCCTATTACGATTTCGGGCATACCACGGTTTACGCCTCACGCTTCGATCAGCGTTTTCCCTATTGCGCATATGTTCCCGACGATTACGAGGAAGATGGCGAAAAGACCTATCCGCTGGCGGTCATCGTTCATGGGACGGAGCGCGGCATGCTGGCCTATCGCGACGCCTTTGCCGATTTTGCCGAGGCCAACGGCGTCATTGTTCTCTGCCCGCTCTTTCCAGCGAACATCTGCTTTCCCGGTGATCTTTCGTCCTACAAAATGCTAAGGGCGGGTGATCTGCACTACGATGCCGTCATGCTCGATATGATCGCCGAGATTCAAGAGAAATACCGCATCGAGGGCGACCGGGTGATGATGTACGGTTTTTCCGGCGGCGGGCATTTCACCCATCGTTTCCTGTATCTGCATCCCGAACGCCTTCTCGCCGCCTCGATCGGCGCGCCGGGCGTGGTGACGCTGCTCGATTTCGACCATGATTTCTGGGTCGGCGTGCGCGATTTCGAAAAGGTCTTCGGCAAGGCGGTCGATCTCGAGGCGATGCGCAAGGTCGCGGTGCAGATGGTGATCGGCGGCGACGACCTCGAAACCTGGGAAATCACCATCAAACCCGGCGATGCCTGGTACATGCCGGGCGCGGATCTGGCCGGCGCAACCCGCAACGACCGCATGCGCGCGCTCAAACGCAGCTTCGAGCAGTACGGCATCGCCGTGCGCCACGATATCGTTCCGGGCATCGCCCATGACGACCGCGAACTGATCGGCCAGGTGAAGGACTTCTTTGCAGAAACGCTGGGCGCGAACCGCGCGCGCTCCTGACGACAACGAAGCGGGGAACAATCGGAGACGACCATGAACCGGATATTCTTGATTTCGACGGCGCTGGCGGCGGGATTGCTGTTTGGCGCCGCCGCGCAGGCCAGCACCCTCAACATTCGCATCAACGCCGATATTCGCGGCGTCGAGGGGCTGAACCGCGACGCCAATACCGACACCGTGCTGCACCACATCTTCGAGACCCTGGTCGGGTTTCGCGACGACCTGACGATCGGCCCGGTGCTGGCCGAATCCTGGACGGTGTCCGACGACGGCAAGACCTACACCTTCACGCTGCGCGACGGCGCGACCTTCCACAATGGCGACCCCGTGACCTCGGCGGACGTCAAATGGAACTGGGATCGGCGTGTCGCCGCCGGCGCGGCCTGGTTCTGCAATGCGTTCTTCGATGGCTCACAGGGGCTGAAGGTCGAGGCAGTGGAAACGCCCGATCCGCGCACCGTCGTCTTCAAGATCAACGAGCCGAATGCGCTGTTCCTCGCCCAGCTTGCCAATATCCAGTGCAACGCCTGGATCGCCAGCCCGAAGAATGTCGGCGCCGATGGCAAGTGGATCGGCGACAGCGCCATCGGCAGCGGCTCGTTCAAGCTGAAGGAATGGCAAAAGGGCCAATACGTCACGCTGGAAAAATATGCCGGCTACAAGCCGCTGAAGGAAAAGGCGAGCGGCTACGCGGGCGACCGCACCGCATTGGTCGACGAGGCCAAATTCATGATCATCCCGGATACTTCGGCCGCCGAAACCGCCCTGTTTGCCGGGGAAATCGACGTGCTGGAGAATTTCGAATCGCAGCGCATCGAGGAAGCCAAGGGACGCGGCGTGCAGGTGATGACCACCGCCGGCCTGTCGCTGACGCCGCTTCTGATCCAGACGAACGATCCGCTGATGTCGAACGTCAAGCTGCGCCAGGCGATTGCCCATGCCATCGACTTCAAGCAGATCGCTGCCGCGCGCACGGCCGGCCTTGCGGAGTTCAATCCGTCCGGCGTGCCGCAGGCCAGCGCCTTCTTCGATCAGGATTTCCTGAAATGGCCGGATTACAATCCCGAAACCGCCAAGGCGCTGTTGGCCGAGGCCGGCTACAAGGGCGAAACGATCAAGATCCAGACCAACACCCGCTACCAGGGCATGTATGAAAACAGCGTGCTGGTGCAGGCGATGCTGGCGAGCGCCGGCATCAATGCCGAGCTGGAAGTGCTGGATTGGGCGGCCCAGCTCGACAATTATCTGGCCGGCAAGTTCCAGATGCAGTCCTTCGGTTATTCCGCCCGCCTCGATCCCTCGCAATTCTACGGCATCATCATCGGCGACAAGAAGACCGACCTGACGGCGCAGTGGGACAATCCCGAGGCCAACCAGTTGCTCCTGAAATCGACGAAGACGACGAATTTCGAGGAGCGCAAGGCGATCTTCAAGCAGATCCACGAATTGATGGCCAGGGATGTGCCAATCCTCGGCATCTATTACGAGCCGGTCGTCGCCGCCGTCGGGGCCAAGATCGAAGGCTTTGCCGTGTGGCCGGCCGACAAGGAACGCGCCTGGGGCGTCAAGAAGAACTGAGCCTCTTTCCCATCGAGATGAAAGGCGGGCAAACCCGCCTTTTTTCATGGGCGTTTTGCCGCTTCGGGAGAGCTTGTAAAAGGGTATCGCCGGCGTGCCGGTTACCTGTCCGCGAAACCGATGGTGTCGCCGACACGAAGGGTCGCTTCGCCGTCCACGGTGCACAGCGCGCCAAAACCGCCCTCGCCATGCTGGCTGATCTTGTGCAGCACGGCTGGCATGAAGGCCAACTCCCCTTGCGCCAGCGCAGTGAAGGTACAGCGCGCGCAGGGCTCGGAAAAGGTGACGATCGCATCGCCGATGGCGAGCTTGCGGCCGATCAGCCGTTGTTCGACCAGGCCGGTGAATTCGGGATCGGTCTCGACGACGATATTGGGGCGGAAGCGGCGCGGCTGCACCTCTTCCGGCCTGCCGAGAAGGTCGCCCAGCTCGCGCAGGGAGGCGGTGGTCAGCAAGTGAATGTCGGCACGCTGGTAGCGTGGCGCGATCCTGCCCTCAGCCTCCGAACCATAGGGCAGATGCGGGCGAAAGGCGGCCGGAAAGCCGAGGAAGCGGCTGGCCATCTCCGCCGCCTCGGCGGAATCGACGGGGAGCCAGGCGCTGTCGCCGTCGCTGACCTCGATGCCATCAGGGCCGATGCGCGAATGCAGGTTCGGCAGCGGTCGCCAGGGCTTGCGGTTTTCCGGTGCGGCGATTTCGCCGCTTTGCGCCTCGACGATACCCCACAGCCGGTCATGTTCGAAACCGCCGGGCGAAAGCCGTGCTTGTTCCAGACGTTCGCCGCTCATGGAACTGACGGGATAGCGCCAGAGTTCGATAACGCGGCCGAAGGATTGCATGTCTCATCCCTTTCTTGAGGAGGCGAGAACCGTGGAGAACCAGTGCTGTACCACCGACACCATGGCCCGGCCATCATGGCCGGCGCCGGGAACGATATCGTGGCGCACGGCAATACCACAGGATTCAAGGCTTTCGCGCAAGGCCGCCATGCGCTGCAGCCGGTTGGCCTCGGCCAGGCTTTCGGCGCCCGGCATCCACCAGCTGTCTTGCGGTGTCAGGCGAATTTCCCAAGTCTCCTTGTCCTCGCCGCCGATCACCATCTGCACGGGAACCCGACGCATGGCCTCGATATCCAGCGCCGTGCCGAAGATCGCCTCGAAATTGCGCACGCCGACCCAGAAATCATGATCCGGGTCCAGCAGCGTCACGATACCCGGGGCGCCGATGGAAACGCCCATCAGCCGCTCGGGATGGATGTAGAGAAAACGGTGCGCAAAATGGCCGCCGCCGGAAAAGCCGTGCAGCAGGAAGCGATCCGAACGCAGGCGATAGCGCTCCGCCACCTCCGCCACCATGTCGAGCAGCACCAGGTCGTAGGCGATGCCGCCATCCCTCATGAGCTTGTAGCTGGACAACTCGCCCGGTGCCGACATGCCGGCGGGGAAAAGCGGGGCCAGGATGATGGCGCGCTCGCGTTCGGCGAAGTCTTCAAAGAAGTTGCGATAGGTTTCCGCCGAGCGCGCCGTGCCATGGACGAGCACCACCAGGTCGAATGCTTCCCCTCCCTGCCCGTCGTATTCGCGCGGAACATAGAGGCAATAGCAAAGCCGCGGCTCCATGCGGCTGGCGAAATAGGGGGTACGGCCGCGATCGTAGAAGCCGAGGCGGCCGGCCATGCCACCTTCCCGGAGCGGAGGCGGCGCGAAACTCATGATCCCGCCGCCTGCCTCTGCGCCGCCTCGCCGGCAAAGGAGCGGTCGAGCAGCATGGCCGCGTCGAGCAGCCGGCGGGTATAGGCCTGCTGGGGCCGGTCGAAGACGTCGTCACGCGCACCGATTTCGACGATGCGGCCGTTTTCCATCACCGCAACGCGGTCCGCCACCTGTTCCACCGCGCCGAGATCGTGGGAAACGAACAGGCAGGCGAAACCGTATCGTGCCTGCAGGTCGCGAAACAATTTCAGGATCTGTTTCTGCACGGTCATGTCGAGCGCCGAAACCGGCTCGTCGGCGACCACGAAGGCCGGCCGGCCGACGATGGCGCGGGCAATCGCCACGCGCTGGCGCTGGCCGCCCGAAAGTTGATGCGGAAAACGGTCCGCGAACTCAGGCGCGAGGCCGACTTCCGCGAAAACCTCCCGCACCCGCTCCTGCCGCTTGGCGCGATCCAGGCCTGGGTCGAGCTTCAGCGGCTCGCCGACGATATCGGCGATGCGCTGGCGCGGATCGAGTGAGGAATAGGGATCCTGGAAGACGATCTGGATTGCCTGCCGCAGGTTGCGGCTCGTCGCGGCCCGGTCATAAGCGAGCGGCTGGCCGCGAAACGCCATGCTGCCTTGCGAAGGCGTCACCAGCCCGACGATGGCGCGGCCGAGCGTCGTCTTGCCCGAGCCGGAGGCCCCGACCAGCGCCAGCGTTTCGCCCCGGTTGACCGTCAGGTCGACACCGTGGACGGCGCGTTTTCCCGCTGTCTTGCCAAACAGTTTCGCGCGGCCCGGATAATCGATGACGATATCCTTCAGCTCGATCAGCGGCTCGACGGCAGTGTCGGCCAGACGAATGCCGCCGGCGCTGCGGCGCGGCAGGGCATCGACGAGGCGTCTGGTATAATCATGCTTGGGCGCATGCAGAACCTCGGCGCTGCCGCCCTGCTCGACCGCCTTACCCTTGTGCATGACGACGACATTGCGCACGTAATGGGAGACCATGCCGAGATCGTGGCTGATCAACAGCACCGACGTGTTGTTTTCCTGCGTCAGTTCCACCATCAGGTCGAGGACGTCGCGCTGGATCAGCGTGTCGAGCGCCGTGGTCGGCTCGTCGGCGATCAGCAATGCCGGCTTGAGCAGCATGACCGAGGCGAGCATGATGCGCTGACGCATGCCGCCGGAAAATTCATGCGGATAGGCGGCGAGACAACGCTGCGGATCCTGAATGCGGATGCGCTCCAGCATGGCGAGGCTGCGGTCGCGGATCTCGCCCTTGCCGAGCTTGCGGTGCAGCGCCAGTCCCTCGGCCATCTGCTGGCCGATGGTCATCGACGGGTTGAGCGACACCATCGGCTCCTGGAACACCATGCCGATCTCGGCGCCCCTGATCTCGCGAAGCTTGGCCGGCGGCAGCGTCGTCAGATCGATGCCCCGCAGGCGTATCCGGCTTTCCGGCGCCACCTCGAACGGCGGCGGCAGCAGGCCGAGCACCGAGCGCGCCGCCATGGTCTTGCCGGAGCCGGATTCGCCGACCAACGCCAGCATCTCGCCGGCCGGCAGCGCAAAGCTCAAATCGTCGACGACGGTGAAGCCGCTGCGGTCTATCCGCACCGAGAGGTTTTCGACCGAGAGGATGGTCTCTTTTTCGTCTGCAACGGCCATGGGGTCAATCCTGCATCTTCGGGTCGAGCCAGTCGCGCACCGCATCGCCGAGGAGATTCACGCCGAGCAGCGCAATCGAGATGCAGAGGCCGGGCAGAATAACGATATGCGGCGCCTGATTGATGTAAGGCCGGCCGGTGGAGAGCATATTGCCCCAACTCGGCGCCGGCGGCGGTACGCCAAGCCCGAGGAAGGACAGCGCGCTTTCCGACAGCACCACCCAGCCGAACATCGTCGTCGCCAGCACCATGACCGGCGCCACGCAATTCGGCAGCACATGCCGCAACATGGTGACGATCTCGCTATTGCCCATCACCCGGGACGCCTCGACATATTCCCGCTCACGGATCGAGAGGACCGTGCCGCGCACGACGCGGACCGCGACCGGCATATAGGCGATGCCGAGCGCGACGATGATGCCATTTCGACTGGCGCCGAACACGGCCATGAAACCCAATGCCAGCAGCAGGCCGGGAAAGGCAAGCAGCGCATCGTTGACCATCATCAGTAGGCGATCCGTCCAGCCGCGCAGGAAACCGGCGAGAATGCCGAAGATCGTGCCGAAGACGATGGCGAAGATAACAGTGGAAAAGGCGATCCAGGCGCTGGTGCGCGCGCCATAGATCAGCCGGCTGAGGATATCGCGGCCGAATTCGTCGGCGCCGAGCAGGTGATCTGGCGACGGCCCCTTGAGGCGGGCGAGAAGATCGAGCTTCAGGGGATCGTAAGGCGCAAGCCACGGACCGAAGATCGCCACGAACAGCAGCAGGCCGACGACGACGATGCCGATGAGGCCGTTGAACCTTATGGCCGGAATGCGAAGAGCCCGTGCGATCATGCCGTCACCCTTGGATCGAGGAGCGGATAAAGGAGATCGACCAGCAGGTTGACCACCACATAAATAAAGGCCGTAAACAGCAGGCAGCCCTGCACGACGGGATAATCGCGGGCATAGATGCCGTCCACCAGCAGGCGACCGAGGCCGGGAATGGTAAAGACGGTCTCGATGACGGCGATATTGGCAAGCAGGCTGCCGAGAACCAGCCCGATCAGCGTCAAGGTCGGGGCAAAGGCGTTCTTGAAAGCATGGCGCCACATGACCGCCGCCTCCGACAGGCCTTTGGCGCGCGCATGGGTGATATATTCCAGCCGCGCCACTTCGATGGTGCTGGCCCGCGCCATGCGGGTGATCGAGCCGGATTCGACCAGAACCAGCGTGACGACGGGCAGGATGATATAAAGCAATGCGCTGCCGAAATCGCGGCTGAATGGCACATAGCCGACGACCGGCAGCCAGCCGAGCTTCAATCCGAAGATCAGAAGCAGCATCAACCCGGCCCAGAAACTCGGGATCGACAGCAACAGCGTGGAGGCCGCGATCACGGCGATATCGCCGCTGCGGTTCTGCCGCCAGGCGGCGAACATGCCGGCCGGCACGGCGATGACGGTGGCGAACAGAACGGCCACGAGAACGATGGTCGCCGAGACGGAGAAGCGTTCGAGGATCAGCGGCAGGACGGCCTGGCGAGTGGAGATCGACTGGCCGAAATCGCCGGTCAGCACATTGCCGAGCCAATAGAGATATTGCAGCGCGATCGGCCGATCGAGGCCCATTTCGGCGCGCAAGGCCTCCACCTGTCCCGGCTGGGCGAGATCGCCCAGCATCAACGCCGCCGGATCGCCCGGAATCATGCGCATCAGCACGAAGACGATGATCGAGACCAGGAACAGGGTCGGGATCGACGAGGCGATCCGGGTCAGGATGAAGCGGACCATCGGCTCTCCTCCTCGGTTCTGTCCGGGCAAGCGCCGGCCGCGCGGGCAAGCGCGCCCTTCTCCATCGTCAGGTCGTAACGCGTGAACTCGCGGTTGATCGCCGGCAGCGGCGCGACCTCCATGATACCCTTGGCCGGTTCGCAGAGGATCATCGCCACCGTCGCCGAGAGATTGCCGCCCTCCTTGGCCATCGGCGCGCGGCAGACGCAGAACGGGGCGGCGAAATCGTCGAAGAAAGCACGCTTGAGATCGTCGGCGGTCAGCTTGCCGCCGGTTTCCGCCAGGACTTTCTGAACGCGGTGGTCGCGGTAGAGACTGTCGGGAACGCTGGCAAGGCCGGTTTCCTTCAGCTTCGACAGCGCGATCGCGCTTTGCCAGTGGTTGGCATGCACGATCATGCCGTTTTGTGGATAGATCGGGAAGGCCTCGTCCGGCGCGCATTCGAGATCGACCGCATAGCCCTCGGCCGTGCTCAACATCATGTTGTTGGAGCCGGATTTCGGCGTGATGGCGACGACGCGCAACGCCAGGGCGAAATGTTGCGCCTCCAGCGCCCGGCGGCGGATGAAGGGCAAGGGAATGCCCATGTCGCGGTAATCGCGGTCGCTTTCCAGATAATTGGCGGTGATGGTGATGCCGGCGGCGTTGAAGCCGCTGCGCGCCAGGCCGCCGGCCTCGGTGAAGGTCAGGATATCCGGCCCGTCCTCACGCAGGATGCGCAGCACGATGGAAGTATCGGCGCATTCGGCGCGCCAATCCCAGTTCTGGCCGTGGATGACGGTGCCGTCGCGCGTCACCTCCGGCAGCAGCACGGCGCCGGTGCAGCCATCCGGCTCCTCATCGGCGACGCCGGCCTCCAGCCGCGCCAGTTGCAGCACCTCGGTGCGGGCATTGACGAGCACGATGGCTGAGAGATCGACACCGGCGCCCTCGGCAATGCCTTCCATCTCGGTCACCAGATCAGGCGCCCAATCGCGGATGCGCGGCAGGAAGGCGGTGACCAGGCGCTCGATATTGGCATCGTCGAAGCCAAGGCGATGCAGTTGATCGGTGTAGAGCCCGGCCGAAAGCCGGATGCGTTCGCGCGCTGTTTCGCCATAGATGCGCCCGCGCTGACGCGGCGCGCCGCTGATCTCGATGAGGGGAAAGGGAGTGATCTTTGCCATATACGCTGCCTTCGGTTCCGTCATTCACCGAAGCATAATGCATTTTGTCGATATGAAAAGCAATAAATTCGAAAAATGCGGAGTCGCATTGCGCCGCAGGCGCGCTATAATGCAAGAGCGAAACAAGGGGCGTCTTGGACGACATGGATTTATCGGAAACCGGACAAGTGGATGGTCCGAGCACGCTGCAGCTCGATCTGGCGCGGCGGATCATCGACCGCATTCGCGACGCGGATTTGCGCGTCGGCACGCGTATCTCGGCGCCGGAACTGGCGCGGCTGTTCGGCGTCTCGCGCTCGCCGATCACGGGCGCGCTCGATCTCCTGGTGGAAAAGGGCGTGCTGCAGCCGATGGAAAAGCGCGGGCTCAGGGTGGCGCGCGATGTCTCGACGCTCGATCTTGGCGAAATCCTGCCGAATTCGCCGATCGAGGAACTCTATCGCCAGATGCTGCGCGAACGGGCGCAGAACGAGCTGCCGCAGGAAGTGTCGGAAGCCGAGCTCATTCCCCGCTACGGCGTCTCGCGCGGCATCGTGCGCAAGCTGCTGATGCGTTTTGCGGCGGAAGGCCTGGCGCAGCGCCTGCCCGGCCATGGCTGGCGCTTCGTCGATACGCTGGATGGCGACGAAGCCTATCGTGAGAGCTATGAATTCCGCGCCATCGTGGAATGCTCGGCGCTACGCACCCCGAACTTCAACGTGGATGCCGAGATCGCCGCCCAGATCCGCCGCGCCCATGAACGCATCCTGAGCGATCCCGCCAGCCGCTCGGGCAGCGACGAATGGTTCCGCGTCAACGCCTTTTTCCATGAAAATCTGGCCGGCTTTTCCGGCAACCGTTTTTTAACCGATGCGATCCGTCACCAGAACAATCTGCGCCGCATGCAGGAATCCGCCGCCTTCTTCGAACTACCGGCAGAGCGGATCGAGCAATCCTGTCGCGAACATCTCGCCATCCTCGACGCCGTCGAAAGCGGCGACCTCGAATGGGCCGAGGCACTGTTGCGACAGCATCTGAAGCAGGCATCGGAATACGGATTGGGCGGCAAGGCGAACGCCCGCGCCTGATGCGCGGGCCAACCGGCAGGTCCCGTTCCTGTCGAGTCATTCATGTCGCGCACCCCTCGTGCGGGCGTTCTCCCTTGCCGCAAACCTTCATTTCCATTCGTAGGCGCGCTCGCCGTGATACGGGCGTTCGGCGACATAGGCGGAGCCGTCGCCATCCTGCGATACGAAGGCCAGGGCGTCCGCCGCATCGTTGAAGCCGACGAATACCATGAGCATGGCGCGAGCGGCTGGGTGACCCTTCTTGCGGTAGGAAAAATGGACTGCGCAATGCGGATAGCGGGGATCCACCGTGGCGGCGCCCGACCGATCACCGGTCAGGGCGATGAACTGGTCCAGCGCGAAGAAGCGGTCGATGGCGGCGAAGGCGGTGGCCTGCGAGACTTGTCGGTTGGCGCCGCCATCGGCGGGGCGGCCGTAATACAGGGCGTCGGTCTGGCCCTTGCGCCGTTTCGTTTCATAGACGATCAGGCCGCCGGCTGCGGCCAGTTCCAGATGAACGTCGAATGTCTGGAAGCGTTCCGGCTGACGATCCAGTTCCGAAAAAAGTGCTCTCAGCTCGGCGATATAGTCGGCATAAAGTGCAGCGGTCATGGGGCCTCGCAGGAGCGGTTTCTTCGCCGCGCTGTAGCATGGCCCTGCTGTTGCCGATACCGGATTCGTGCAGGGCCGCCCTTTTGGCGGCCCTGCCCAAGGATCAATAATTCGACCGCTCGACCCGGTCGAGAATCTGCAGCAGCAGATCGGCGCACACCTTCATCGGCTCGTTCTCGGCGCATTTGACGTCGATCTTGGTATCGCCGGTCTTGATGTGGAAATGCGCGGCCCTGGACGGCGGCGGTGGAGGCGGCGGTCGATGGCCTTCCGGCCGCATGTGACCGTGTTCCCGGGCGTCGCGCGGCGGCGGAGGCGGCGGCGGTGCGGCATCGTCATTGTCGTCGGCATCGACGCGCGGCAGCGGTGCATCGTCGGGGGAAGGTGCTGCCTGTTCCGCGCCCGGCGGTGGCGGTGGTGGCGGCGTCTGGGCGATGGCGGTTCCGGCAAGCGCGGAAAGCGCGAGGCCTGCGAGGAGAAAGCGCTTCATGTTTCGTCCTTACTGTGTTTGAGGCGCTTCAATAACGAGGAAATGAGCCGGAAGTTCGGGGAACCGGAAAAAATACGCCGGAAACGACCGAAGCCTTCGAGAAGCCTCGGCGTTCCGCCTGGTCGCCACGTTCGCGCTTCTAAGTGACATGCAAGCATCGATCGCGCGCGGAAAATGCGACGGCGCGCTTCCGTGAAGCTGCCGAGGATTTCCCGATGCAATGGTACGAAACATCGGATTTTCGCGCGCGAGCGCCGGACGCTAGTGTCGGGGGTCTCAACAGGAGCGCGATAAGATGGGCGCGATGATATCCGCATTGCCGCTACCGCACCATGCGCAAGGCATGCCCGCCATGGTCGAGGATCGTCTCGATGCCGATCATCCTTTGCGCGGCGCCGTCCTTGCGCTCGGCAATTTCGACGGTTTCCATCTCGGCCATCAGGGGCTGGCGCGGATGGCGCAGCGGCTTGCCGCCGGCCGGCCGGTGGCGGTCATGTCCTGCGAGCCGCATCCGCGCAGCTTCTTCGGCAAGGAAACCGCGCCTTTCCGGCTGGCGACACCGGCGGCCCGGCGCGTGCAACTCGGCCAGCACGGCGTGGATTTCATCTATTCGCCGCGCTTCGACCGGGCCTTTGCCAGCCTCAGCCCGCTGGAATTCGTCGACCGCATCCTCGTCGAGGCGCTCGGCGTCGCCCATGTGATCGCCGGACCGGACTTCCGCTTCGGCAACCGGCGCGCCGGCGACATGGCGCTGCTGTCGGAACTGGGCGCCGCCCGCGGTTTCGGCGTCGGCATCGCCCCTGACATCACCCATGCCGGCGTGCGCGTCTCCTCGACGCTGGTGCGGGCGGCAATCGAGGCCGGCGACCTCTCCGGCGCCGCCCGGCTGATGGGGCATGGCTGGCTCGTGGAAACGGAGCGCACCGCCGATGGCCGCCTCTGGCTGCACCCGACGCTCTGTCGGCCCCGACCGGGACGTTATCTCGCCTGTATCGAGGGGCGGAACGAGTGGTTGCACGTCGAAATTACCGGCGATGGTGAGTTCCGGCCGCTCGGGCCGCATTCGCTGCAGGCCCCACCGCAACTCTGGCGTCTGGAGCGACAAATGAACGGGTGCTCTTCGCTCGCCGGCGGGGGGCCGCTGGCGCCCGCTGTTTGAAAGGAAAACCATGACGATACGATACCTGCCCGCCACCGGCTATGTGTCCATGCCGTGGAAGAACGGCACGGGCTCCACCGACGAGATCTGCCTGCTGCCGCCCGATGCCTCGCGCGATGCCTTCGAACTGCGGGTCAGCCGGGCGATCATTGCCACATCCGGCCTCTTCTCCGCCTTTCCCGGCGTGGAGCGGACCATCACCGTGATCGAGGGCGAGGGCCTGGCCCTGGAATTCGACGACCACGACGTAGACCTGACGACAGGCCAGCCCCACCGCTTCGATTCCGGCCTGACGCCGGTCGGCGTGCCCAAGGGCGGGACGGTGCGCGTCGTCAATGTCATGGCGGCGCGCGATGCCTGGCACCTCGCCCCGGCCGAAATTCTCACCGCAGGCACGCTTGTGCAGCCCGAGCCGCATGGGCTGACCATCGTTTTTGCGTTGCGCGGCGCATCCGAACTGTCGGATTCGCAGGCAACCGTCACTCTCGGCCAGGAGGATTGCGCCCTGCTGGACGCACCCGCCCGGTTCGTGCCGGAAAACGGTTCCGCCCTGCTTGTCGTGCCGCTTCGCCGGGCGTCGGGCGCCTAAGCCATGTCTTGCGCGGCAGGCCTTTCGGCCTGCCGCGTGATCGGTCAGGCGGCCGATGGGCTCTTCCTGAAAACCTCAAGGCAGCATTCGATGAAGCGCCGGGCCGGGCCGGAAAGCGCCTCGCCCTTGCGGTGGGCGATGACGATCGACGAAGGAAGCGGCTGGCCGACCAGGGGCCGCGCCACCAGCTTCAGACCGTCATAGGTCATGTCCGCCGCCGGCTTGGTGGCGAGAAGCGCATAGCCGAGGCCATGGCCGACCAGGCCGCGCACCATTTCGAAGGAGATCGAGCGATAGGCGATCAGCGGCTCGACGCCGGCAGCGCGCATGACGCCGACGAAGTAGTCGGCGCTCGGCGGCGCATCGAGCAGCACCATCGGCTCTTCCGCCAGCTCCGTCGCCTCGATCTCCGTCTGCGCGGCGAGGCGATGGCCGTCGGGCAGCAGAACGTAGGGGAACAGATGGTCGAGCGGGATCTTTTCCAGTTCGTCGCCGAGGTCGATGTCGTAGAGCAGTGCCAGCTCGCTTTCGCCGGCGCGCAGGCTTTCGCTCAGCCGACGCTGGTCGCCCTCCACCAGACGGATGCCGATGCCTTCCATGCGCTGGATCAGGCGCGGCATGATGAACGGGCCGAAGGTGTGGAAACAGGCGACCGACAGCCGGCTTCCGGCATTCGCCCGCGCCGCCGTCAGCGACCGGGCGCCGTCGATCCGCATCGAGGCGCCATAGGCGCGGTTCGCATAGATGAGCGGCGAGCCCCCGCCGGAAACATGCAGCTCGCGCACCTCGCACAGGAAGATATAGTGGGTTCCGACCTTTTCCGAGGAGATGAGCCGGCAATCGAAGGCGACGAGCGGATCGACGATGCGCGGCGCGCCCGAAGGCATCGACACCCATTCCGCACATTCGAACTTGTCGTTCACCTCGTCCTTGAAGCGGCCGGCAAAGGTGTCGGAAATATAGGACTGGTCGTCGCGCAGCACGTTGACGCAGAGAACGCCGTTCTCGACGATCCTTGCCGCAGCCGGGCTGAGGTGATGCACGCAGACGAGCATGGTCGGCCAGGTGCTGTCGGCCGATACCGAGGCCATCGCCGAGACCGTCACGCCGGCGCGGCCCGCCTGGCCGTCCGTGGTGACGATGTTCACCGTGCAGGCGGCATGGCTCATTCCTTCGAGAAACTTAAGCCGAATGGTCTGTTCAGTCTTTGCGTCCACGCCCGGCACTCCATCGTTCTAATTGGTTGAATGGCACCGCCCGAGGCGGAAGCACGCGTGCATTGTTCCAAGACGGCGGGCATTGGAAAAGAATGCTTTTCTGGCGTTCTGCCTCAGGAAAAACTCGGAAAGGCGACTTGTCAGCCCGCGCAGGACGATTGCGGAATCGGAACCATGCCGGGCAGGCTGCCTTCGCGGATCAACTCGCGGCAGAGGTCCTCCAGAGCTTCCGCCACCCGGGAGCGCTTCAATTCCTTGAGGCTGGCGAGGCCGAGTTTCATCGGCGGATAGTCCTCCTGCAATTCGACATAGGCGAGCGGATAGCCGTTCTCGGCGCTCATGTTGCGCGGCCGCACCGTCATCATCGAAAAGCCGATGCCGGCGCCGACATAGGAGCGGATGGCGGCGGGAAGGCTGGTCTCGGCAACTACCCTCGGCGCGATCCCGGCCCGTTCGAACAGCGACAGGAAATATTGCCGGGTGAGCGGCAGGTCGAGCAGGATGAACGGCTCCTGCTCCAGGTCGCTCAGCTTCAGCCTCGGCCGCGTCGCCAGCGGATGGTCGGCAGCCAGCAGGATATAGGTCGGCAATTCGGCGAGCGGCACGAAATTCATGTCGGACGTCAGGCTCAGTTCATAGGTGAGCGCCACATCGATGCGGGCGTTGCGCAGGCCTTCCAGCAGCTCCGCCTCGCTGCCCTCGGTCACATGCAATTGCACCTCGGGATGGCGCGTGACGAAACTCTTCCACAATTCGGGAACGATCAGCGGCGTGAAGGTACGGAACGAGCCGAGATTGATCGGCCCGGCCACCACGCCCATGGCGGAGTTCACCACGTCGTAGAGTCCCTGCGTGGTGCGCAAGGCCTCCTTGGCGGCGACCAGCAGCCGCTGGCCGGCGGGCGTCAGCGACAGGCCCTGCGCATGATGGCGCACGAAGAGCTGGGCGCCGAACTCGACCTCGAGATGCAGGATCGCCGCCGAGATCGACGGCTGGGAAATGTTCACCTGCTCGGCGGCGCGGGTGACGCTTCCGGTCTCGGCGGCGGCGATGAAATAGGTCAGTTGACGAAGGGTGAAGCGCATGCGGTCTTCCTGTTCGGGCCGCGATCCGGCCACAAGGCCGAGAGCGTTATGATGCGTGCGCGGCGGCGCTCTCCATGGTCAGCGCGGCATATTCCGCCGCATTGGGGCAGAAATCCACATCTTTCGCGCAGGGCTTCGAGGCAGCGTAGAGCGCGCGGGCGCATTTCCTCTCATGCGGGCAATGGTCGCAGGTGCGCGCCATCTCGAACAACTGGTAGCGTCCTGCCGACTTCAGAGCGCCGTCGGCGCCGTGGATCTCGGCCATCCGCGCCAGCCGCTCCAGCACGTCCGCCCGCTGATGCGCCGCCTCCGCGACGTCGGCCGCCGTCGCGCCAAAATCCGCAGCACCTGCCTGTGTCAGCGCCGACAGGTTCCAGCGGTTCGCCAGCTTCGTCCTGAGAGTGCGGGCCATTCGATCCATTCCGAACATCGTCTTCTCCAACCGTGCGTGATCGTTCATCAGAGATGACCACGTCCCGCCCGAAAAGAAAAACAGCATCTTCGGAAGCCCGGCTTCAGGATTTCCGATGCGCCCTCGCGGCCCTGCGGCGAGGGCCTCCGCCAGCCGGTCCAAAAGAACGGGGCGTGCCCGGCACGCCCCGTTCTTGTCCGGGAGGACCGTTGCCGAGGACTAAAGGTCGCCCGGCACGCCGTAGCTCGGCGCCTCCGACGGGTTGAGGGCGCGGGAGACATAGGCTTCCATCTCGCCCTTCCAGCGCACCCACAGCGCCGCCAGTTCGCCGATCGGATCCTCGTCGGCCCAGTCGACACGCAGGTCGGCAATCGGCCAGGCCTGGTCGCGCACGAGGATCATGCCGACCGAATGGACCGGTCCTTCCTCGCCGCCTGCCGCTTCCGCCGCGCGCATGGCGGCCAGCAGCCGGTCTCCGAGGCTCTGCCCGGCAGCGGCGTTAAAGGCCGCCACCATGGCTTCGGGGACGCCGGGATCGGACAGAAGGTTGCCGGCGGCAACCACGCCCGGCCCGGTGGCGACGCGGTGGGTGCCGAGCGTCCTCGCCCCCGAGAAGGAGGCAGTGCGGCCCTCGGCATCGACCAGCGCCAGCTGGCGATAATCCAGATGCGGCGCATCGCGCTTCAGCGCTTCGAGCGCATCGGGCGCCGACAGGCCGCTCGCCATCAGGTCGAGCCCCTTGGGGCCAAGGCGCGGATCGGTGATGTTCTGCGTCGCCACCGCGCCGACGCCGGCCCGCGCATGGGCGCAGCGCGCCGCCACGCAGGGCGAGGACGACGACACGGCGACGCCGAACATGCCGGTCTCAGGGCAATGCGCGGAAATCGAGAAGGTCATCGCGGCCTCCTTCAGGCCGCGTCGGGAATGACGGCGGTCACTTCGATCTCGACCACCCATTCCGGCCGCGCCAGCGCCGGCACGACGAGGCCGGTCGAGCAGGGATGCACGCCCTTCATCCACTTGCCCATCTCCTGGTAGACGGCCTCGCGATAGCGGATATCGGTGAGATAGACGACGATGCGGCAGATATGGCCCATCTCGCTGCCGGCTTCTTCCAGCAGCATCTTGATGTTTTCCATCGTCTTGGCGGTCTGCTTGCCGGCGTCGCCGACATGCAGGCTTTCGCGGGTGTCGAGATCCTGGGCGACCTGGCCGCGCAGGAAGACCATGGTGCCGCGCGCGACGACGCCCTGGCTGAGGTCGTTGTCGAGCTTCTGCTCGGGATAGGTCTGCTTGGTGTTGAAGGGGCGGATGCGTTTATGGATCATGTCTCGTTTCCACTGCTTGACCCGGCCGACCCGGCCGGTGGGATATCCGGAAGCGGGGCAGCCCGCCACGGGCTGCCCCGGTCGATCATTCGGCGGCGGCGCGCTTGGCGTCGGCGGAGAACCAGCTCGATATGGCCGCATCGCCGGGCGTCAGGGTGCGCCCGCCCATCACCCGGTCCGAGAGACCGGCAGCATTCTTGACGAAGGCGAGCGGACCGTCCCAATCGAAGTTGCGGTAGACGGCGGCCAGATGCGCGAAGGGCGGCGACTGGGCGAAAAGCTGGAAAGTCAGCCGGTGGCCGGCATAGTCCGAATTCAGGAGGTCGCGAGCGAAGGCGAGCAGCTTGCGGCGGTCCTCGGCGACCCATTCGTCGTTGATCGTGTAATACTTGTCGAGCCACGGCTTGGTTTCCGGGTTCTCGAAGGACGCCGCATCCGGGGTCACGCAGATCTGGCCGCCGCAGAGTTCGCGGGCGATATGCATCATCTCGTGAAGCTGCGAGCAGGCCAGCACGCGGCCGGTATAGAGCAGCGACTGGTTCGGCATCATCAGGCCGGCCGGCGATTTTTCGCCGAGCGCGATGGCGCCCGTCAGATGCGCATTGATGCCCTCGCGATAGACGGCGAGCTGGGCGAGCTTTTCCTGAACGGCTTGCTGCTTGTCGAGGCCGGTCTGGCGGGCGTTGAACAGCGCGGCGCCGATCATCATGTCCGCGACCTTGAGATTGCGCTGCACGAAGGCGAAGGCCGAATAACGGTGCAGCGTCGCGCGAATGAAGGTCGCCGCCTTGGTGTGGCGGTAGAACAGCACGTTTTCCCAGGGGATCAGCACGTCGTCGAAGATGACGATGGTATCGACCTCGTCGAAGCCGTTGGCCAGCGGATAATCCTTCTGCGGCGCGCGGCCGGCAAAGCCGGTGCGGCAGATGAACTTCAGGTTCGGCGAGCCGAGGTCGCAGATGAAGCCGACCGCGTAGTCGCTGAGCGCATTGTTGCCCCAGTTGGCGATGGTCGGTTTGGTGAAGGCCTGATTGGCATAGGCGGCTGCCGTCTCGTATTTCGCGCCGCGCACGACGATGCCGGCATCGGTTTCCTTGACGACATGCAGCAGCATGTCCGGATCCTGATCCTGCGGCGCCTTGGAGCGGTCACCCTTCGGATCGGTATTGGCGGACACATGGAAGGGATCTTCGCGCAGTACCCGATGGATATGCGTTTCGATATTCCGGGAAAATTGCGGATCGACTTCGTTGAGCACGTCCTGCCCGTCGAACAGCGACCACATCTCGCCGACGGTCTCGTCGCCGACGCGGGTAACGACACCGCCGATCTCGTTCAGCAGATGGTCGGTGGCGCGGCGCTTGGCCCACCAGTCGTTCTGGGTATGCGGCAGGGCGCTGCCGAGCGCGTTGCGCTCGCCGTTTTCGACGACGGTCATGATGTCGCGATGGGCTTCCTCATGCTGCATGTCGAAGATGCGGGCGCGGATATCCACGATCGGCTTGAATTGCGGATGGGTCGTGACATCGCTGACGCGCTCTCCGTTTACCCATATGCGCCGGCCGTCGCGGATCGAGTCCTTGTATTGCTGACCTGTCCTGATCATCGGGGATCCTTTTGGTTTTTCTGGAAAATCGGGCTTCGCCGCCAAGCGGCTCGGGCGCCCCGGTCCGTGGTAACAAGCCGCCGCACGGATCGAAAATATGGGTTTCCGTGGCTGTGCAGCAGTTTTTCCGATGCCGGATCGTGTCTCCGGCACCGGAGGGTCTGCGCTTATTCGGGGCGGGTTTCCCAGGCGCCGTTGCGCACTTCCTTGATCTCGATGGCGACCGGGATCTGGGTCTGGCCGTTGGCGTCGAAGGTCGTCTCGCCGAGCACGCCGTCATACTTGATGGCGCGGATGGCCTTGGCCAGCGCCGCCTTGTCCTCGATCCCGGCTTCCTTGATGGCGGCCAGCAGGATGTTGGTCGCGTCGAAGGCGTATTTCGTATAGGGGCTGGTTTCCTCGGCGAAGCCGCGCGCCTTGTAGTCGGCGTTCATCTTCTCCAGCTTCGGATTGGACTGCGCCGCCGGATAGCTGACCATGGTGCCTTCGGCCGCCGGGCCTGCGAGCTTGACGAATTCCGGGTCGTAGAAGCCGGAAATGCCGATCATCGGCACCTTCAGCCCGATCTCGACCATCTGCTTGCGCAAAATGCCGGCTTCCGCGATGACGCCGCCGAAATAGATCGCATCCGGCGCCGCCTCGCGCAGCTTGGTGAGCGTGGTGCGGAAATCGACGGTGCCGACCGGGAACAGATCCTTGCCGATGATCGAGCCGCCCGCCTCGGTGAAGAAGGTCTCGAAGGCCTCGGTGTTGGCGGTGCCGTAGTCGCTGGTATCGGCGATGATCGCGATCTTCTTGGCGCCGAGCTTCTTGGCGGCCCATTCGGCCAGCGGCTTGTTCTCGGTCACCAGCGTCGGGGTGACGCGGGTGATTTCCGGCAGGTTCTGCTCGGTGATCTTCGGGCTGATCGCGCCCCAGACGATCATCGGCACCTGGAAGCGATTGAAGATCGGCATGGTGGCGAGCGCCACCGGGCTGTTCCAGTGACCGGTCGCGGCGATGACTTCCGGATCGTTGACGAGCTTGAGCGCCGCCGACACGCCGGTCTGCGGGTCGGAGGCGTCGTCGAGCGCCACCGGCTCCACCTCGTAAGGATAGCCCGCGGCATTGGCCTGCTCGATGGCCAGCAGGAAGCCGTTGCGGGCGCCGAGGCCCTGTTGGGCATTGCCGCCGCTGACGGGGCCGATGAAGCCGAGCTTGATGTGAGGCTTGTCCTGGGCCGCCACCGGCATCGCGAACATGGCTGCGGACAGCATGAGGCCGGTCATGAGCGCGCGGCGACGCATCGTCAGTGTCTTCATTCGTTCACCCTCTTGATCTTGTTTCGGCCGGATGACCCCATGGCGTCTCCCGGGGTCGTGCCTGTCTCGGCCACGCCGGAAAGCTGCGGGATGAGGGCCTCATCAGAAAGTCGTAATTTCTGATGGCCTGGATCAGAAAACCGTTGCCAATGGCGGCGAGCTTTCCCTTGCGTCGACGAGGATGACACCAATAATCCCCCGGCACAGCGCTCAGGTCACGAGGGGAACTCGAAAGGCCGCTGTCCAATAATGAAGGGAGAACCTCAATGGACGCTCTGGTTGCGCAGCATTTGCTCAACTGGCTGGTGCTCGCCAGCATCTACACCCTACTCGCACTCGGCTTCAGCCTGCTTTTCGGCGTTCTGGACGTCATCCATTTCTCCCATGGCGACGTCGCCATGGTGGCGCCGTTCGTGGCGCTGCTGGTCGTGCAGACCGTGGCGGGCCTTGCCGCGCCGATGGGCGCGCCGGCCGCACTGGTGCTGGCGATCCTCGTCTCGATGGTGGCGATAGGCCTTCTCGGCGTGCTGCTGGACTGGCTGGTGATCCGGCGTTTCCGCAATGCGCCGGCGATGATGGCGCTGGTCGCGACGGTGGCGCTCGGCACCGTCATCCGCGAGATGATCCGCACCTTCTACCCGCAAGGCTCGAACCCGAAACCCTTCCCATCCATCGCCTCGGGCTCGTTTGCGATCGGGGATTTCGTCATTCCCACCTTCAGCCTGATCGTGATCGGCGTCAGCATCGCCATGGTCGTGGCGCTGTTTGCGCTTCTCACCTATACGCCGGTCGGCATGCGCATCCGCGCCGTCGCCGAGGACCGCAACATCGCCAGGCTGATGGCTATCCGGCCGAGCCGGATCTTCGCCATCACCTTCTTCATCGCCTCGGCGGTCGGGGCCATCGGCGCGGTGTTCTTCGTCAGCCATGCCGGCGTGGTGCGGTTCGATTTCGGCGTCCAGCTCGGCCTGATCGGCTTTTCCGCCGCCGTGATCGGCGGGCTCGGCTCGATGCAGGGCGCCATTCTCGGCAGCCTGCTGATCGCCGGCGTCGACGTGCTCGTGCAGATCGGCGTGCCGGACGGGGCCTCCTACCGGCTCGTCTTCATGTTCGTGCTGACCATCCTGGTCCTGGTGCTCAAGCCCTCCGGCCTCTTGGGCAAACCCGTCTTCGAGAAAGTCTGATCCATGTCGCACACCGGAATTGAAACCGACGTCCCGGCGGTCCGCCAGGGCGGGGCAACCAATGCCGCAATCGTCGCAGCGGTCGAAATCGGCGGCGCCGCATTGCTGGGGGCTTTCCTGCTCTCCGACAAGACGGCGATCATCGTGGCGCTGCTGGCGGGGATGGGCGCCATCTTCGCCGTGCTGCAGCTTCGCCCGCGGGTCGAGGAGCGCATCGTTGCCGCCTTCCGCGACCAGCGCCGCCTTTCCATGGCGCTCGGCGCGGTCATCGTGCTCACCTATCCCTTCTTCATGAACGGCAGCAGCTATGTGCTGCACCTGCTGATCGTGGCGCAGCTCTATGCGGTGCTGGCGCTGGCGCTGAACTTCCAGCTCGGCAGCGCCAATATTCCCAATTTCGCCACCGGCGCCTCCTACGGGATCGGGGCCTATACCTCGGCGCTGCTGGCGATCAATTTCGGCATCTCCTTCTGGTGGACGCTGCCGGCCTCGGCCGTGGTCGCGACCGTCTTCGGCTTCCTGCTCGGCTTTCCCTCGATGCGCACCAAGGACAGCTACCTGGCGCTCGTCACCATCGCATTCGCCATCGTCGTGCATCAGCTCTTGAACAATTTCGCCTGGACGGGCGGCGCCAACGGCCTGGTCGGCATCCCCGCGCCGACGCTGTTCGGCCACTCCTTTGCCCAGCCGATCGTCATTTTCGGCTGGCGCCTGCCGAGCCAGGCCAATTTCTACTATCTGGCGGCGGCGCTGGTCTGCCTGTCGATCGTCGCGGCAAAGCGCCTGCATGAAAGCCGTGTCGGCCTAGCCTGGAATGCGCTGCGCGCCGATCCGCTGGCCGCACGCTGCCAGGGCATCGACATCGTGCGCTACAAGATGCTCGCCTTCGGCGTGGATGCCTTCCTGGCCGCCTTCGCCGGCACGATCTACGCCTTCTACGTCAGCTACATCTCGCCCGACAACTTCACCTTCCTCGTCTCGGTGACGATCATGACGATGGTGATCGTCGGCGGCATGGACAATACGCTGGGCGTCATCATCGGCGCCTTCCTGCTGACCATGCTGCCGGAAAAGCTGCGCATCTTCTCCGATTACCGGCTGCTCTTCGTCGGCGTCATCGTCATCCTCTTCCTCATCCTGCGCCCGCAGGGGCTCTTCCCGCAGCGCGCCCGCAACTACGGAGCCCACCAATGACGAACCCGCTCCTCGACGTTCGCGGCCTGTCGATCCGCTTCGGCGGCCTCGTCGCGGTGGCGGAGGTCGACCTCAAGCTCGCCGCCTCCGAAATCGTCTGCATCATCGGCCCGAACGGCGCCGGCAAATCCACCCTGCTCAACCTGATCTCCGGCATCTACCGCCCGACGGCCGGAAGCGTGGCGCTGGAGGGACGCGACATCACCGGCTGGTCCGTCCACCGCATCGCAGCGGCGGGGATTGCCCGCACCTTCCAGTCGAGCCGGCTGTTCAACGACCTGACGCTGCTCGACAACGTGCTGATCGGCATGCATACCCGCACCAGCGCCGGCGTGCTGCAGGCCCTGCTGCAACCGGCCAAGGCGCGGGCGGAGCTGGAAGCCGCCGCCGAGCGGGCCGGCGAACTGATCCGCTCGGTCTCGCCGCATCTCTATCCGCGCCGCCATACGCTGGCCGGCGCCCTGCCGCAAGCCGACCGCCGGCGGCTGGAAATCGCCCGCGCGCTCGCCTCCGAGCCCAAGGTCATCATGCTGGACGAGCCCTCCTCCGGCATGGACGACCGCGATACCGACGCGCTCATCGCCGATGTGCGCCGGGTGATGGGCGAGCGGCCGGGCCTGTCGTTCCTGATCATCGAGCACGACATGCGGCTGGTCGCCACCCTGCCGGACCGCGTGGCCGTGATCGACTACGGGCGAAAAATCGCCGACGGCGATTTCAGCGAGGTGCGGCTGATGCCGCGCGTACAGGAAGCCTATCTTGGACAAAAGGCGGCCCAACATGCTTGAGATGAATTCCGTAAGCACCAGCTACGGCCCGGTGCCGATGCTGCGCGACGTTTCGCTTCGCGTCGGCCCCGGCGAGATGGTCTGCCTGCTCGGCCCCAACGGCGCCGGCAAGAGCACCACCTTCAACGCCATCTGCGGCCTGTTGCGCAGCGACAAGGGCAGCATCCGCATTGCCGGCAAGGACGTCAAGGAAAGCGGCACCGAGCGTCTCGCCAGCCTCGGCGCCGGCTTCGTACCCGAGGGACGGCGGCTCTTCCCGACGCTGACGGTGCGCGAAAACCTGCGGCTCGCCTTCGACGCCGCCCGCAATCCGGCGCTGGATTTCAAGGCGCAGATCGAGCGCATGGCCGATCTCTTCCCCCGCATCCGCGAGCGGCTGGGGCAGAAGGCCGGCACCATGTCCGGCGGCGAGCAGGCCATGGTGGCGCTCGCCCGGGCGCTGATCGGCGATCCCACGCTGGTGGTGATGGACGAGCCCTCGCTCGGGCTCTCGCCAAAGCTGATCGACGAATATTTCCAGATCGTCGCCCGCATCCGCGACGAGGGCAAGGCCGTGCTGCTCATCGAACAGAATGCGGAAACGGCGCTGTCGATCGCCGAGCGCGGCTACCTGCTGATCCGCGGCCAGATCGTCCTCTCCGGCCAGAGCGCCGACCTGCTCAAGGACGATACCATCCGCCACCTCTATCTCTGACCATCCCGCACAAAGCACAGCATAAGGCCAGACGCCCCGGCATCCCGCCGGGGCGCGGCGGACGCCATTCCAGCACGGGAGCTTCCCTTGTCAGCACCGACCCAGCCAGACCGCATCGAAATGGACTCCCTCGGTCCCGTCACCCTGCCGGCAGACGCTTATTACGGCGCCCAGACGGCGCGCGGCATCGCCAATTTCCCGATCTCGGGCATCCGCATTAGCCAGTTCCCGCATTTTTTGCGCGCGCTCGCCTTGGTGAAGATGGCCGCCGCCCGCGCCAATGTCCGGCTCGGCGCGCTCGAAGCGGGCAAGGGCGAGGTGATCTGCCAGGTCTGCGAGGAGATCGCCGCCGGCCGCCATCACGACGCCTTTCCGCTCGATGTCTTCCAGGGCGGGGCCGGCACCTCGACCAACATGAACATCAACGAGGTCATCGCCAATCGCGGCCTGGAGATCATGGGCCGGGCGCGCGGCGACTATGCCGCGCTGCATCCCAACAACGACGTCAACCTGTCCCAATCCACCAACGACGTCTACCCGACCGCCATCCGCCTCGCCATCCTGTTCTCGCAGGAGCAGCTCGGCAGCGCGCTGGAGCGGCTTGCGGCTGAATTCGAGGCGAAGTCGGACGATTTCGCCGATATCCTCAAGCTCGGCCGCACGCAGTTGCAGGATGCGGTGCCGATGACGCTGGGGCAGGAATTCGGCGCCTTCGCCATTACCCTGCGTGAGGACGTGGCGCGGCTGAAGGAGATCGTCGCGCTCTTCCACGAGGTCAATCTCGGCGGAACCGCCATCGGAACCGGCATCAACACCAGCGCCGACTATCAGGCGGCGGCCATAGACGAACTTCGCCAGGTCACCGGCCTGCCGGTCATGGCCGCCGGCAATCTGATCGAGGCCTGCTGGGATACCGGCGCCTTCGTCCTCTTCTCCGGCATGCTGAAGCGAACCGCCACGAAACTCTCCAAGATCTGCAACGATCTGCGGCTGCTGTCCAGCGGCCCGCGCGGCGGCCTCAACGAGATCAACCTGCCGGCGTTGCAGCCGGGCTCCTCGATCATGCCCGGCAAGGTCAATCCGGTGGTGCCGGAGGTCGTCAATCAGGTGGCCTATCAGGTGATCGGCTACGACCTGACGATCACGCTCGCCTCGGAGGCCGGGCAATTGCAGCTCAACGTCATGGAACCGGTCATCGTCTACAACACGCTGCATTCGCTGGCCTTGCTCACCAATGCGGTCGAGACGCTACGCCTGCGCTGCGTCGCCGGCATCACCGCCAATCCCGACATATGCCGCCGGCACCTTGAGGCCAGCACGGCGGTCGCGACCGCGCTGACGCCGGCCATCGGCTACGAGCGCGCGGCCGAACTGGCGAAGCGGGTGCTCACCACCGGCAAGACGATCCGGGAGGTTCTGGCGGAACAGGACGACCTCTCGGAAGAGCTGATCGCCCAGACCGTGGACCTGCATGTGCTGGTGCGCCCGACCCCGACCCGGCTGGCTTCCTGACCTCGGGTCCCTTCCCTCTCGGCGTGGCGCGCCGAAGCTACCCGCTTCCGCGCCACGTCGATCACCGGACCGGGAATTCGCGTGACAACAGAACCGCGAAGGACTTCCTGGAATTCATCCCGCACCAACCATCATCCGAACCGGCGGTCCCCCGATGTTGGCAATCCGCAAATGCGACCAACCGCTTCTGGACGCCGCCACCGCCATCCGTCACGACGACCGGCAAACCATCCACGAAGCGATGCAGCAATCCAAGGTGTTGACGCGCGAAAGCGACCTCTGGTTGCTCGCCGGATATGTCTGGTGCAGGGGGAACCGGTTATTGCGATATCGGGCGTATCGCCGCCAGATGTCCACAGGACGTTTCTCACATGCCAAGGCCGGATTTCCTGCCTTGTCACGCTTTTTCGTTTGGCGAAGCGCGAGGCAGGCCATTCGGGCCGGGCGACAGCCGCTTCTAAAGCGCCGGCCTCCGGGTCGTTCTCGTGGTTGGGGAGCTGCTCAAGCAATCCGGCTGCAGTTTGTCATCGCAGGAAGCCTGCGTCATCAAGACCGCGAAAAGCGCAGGCCTCGAAACTCATGGCGAGAGGGATTTGAAGACGACATCGCGAACTTCGGAGAGGGGGATCTCGTTTCCGTCAATCGTCAGCTTGCGGTCGGCCGTATCGCGCTGGGTGCATCTTTGCGCGCCCAGCACACCGTCGGAGTCGCTAAAATAATCCACCTTGAGGCCGGATGATGTCTGGATGTTCGGCACGACCTTGAGGATTTCGTATTCGCCGGAGAAATCGACGGCATTGTCCTCGCCGCACAGCGCAAAGAGGGCGTCACGATCCGTTATCCTGCCGAAATGCAATGTCTTGTCCGCCGTCTCGATCACGTCCCGGCGAAGGCTCACGGCCTTGACGGCATTCAGGCGGCCGTTGTTCCAGGATGCTCCCTCCAGTTGCGGGTCGATGTCGGCGGCGGCCAGGATGCGCATCTTGATATCCCTGGGAGTTTCCAGACCGAGCGCATGCACGAGGCCCGCCGTGAAGGAGACCAGCGCGGTCGCCGGCGAAGAGCCGGAATCGGCAACGACGGCGCCGTCGCCGTCCCGTGTGGCGATGCCGCAGCCGGGTGCCGCAAGGTCCACATATTCGCGGGCATAGTGCGAGAACGGCGCTCTCCTGCCGGAAAGGCCGTGGGCGGCGACCGTAATCATGTTCTGCGCGCTGAAGCCGCCGTAGCGGGCGGGATATTGCCGGACGGAGACGAGGTTCTGTCCCGGGCCGCCGCCCTGCCTGTTGCCGGCGGCGACGACGAACAGCATCTCCGTCTTGTCGGCAAAAGAGCGCTTCACGCCGGCATGGTCCTGCTTGCCGGCCAGGCTGATATTGACGATGGCCACCTTGTCGCGCTGCAACTGTTCGATCGCCGTCGGCAGGTTGAGCGGCGCGACCATGCCGCCGCTCAATTGCGAGGAGGCGAAATTGACGATGCGCAGCCTGATCGGCGGACGCGCGCCGCCCCAGCGGGAGACGATGTCCGGTCCGCCGAGCAGCAACGAGGCCATGCGCGTGCCGTGGAACTGCCAGGCCGCCCGTTCGGGGCCGAAGGGCCGGATATCGCCGCCCAGGGGAAAGCCGTTGAGATTGACGCCGAAGATATCGTCAATCGCTCCGTTCTTCGGCGGGTCGTCCTTGCCGTCTTCGCCATTCATCTCCTCCGGCCGGACGAGGAGCACGTCAAGGGTGAAGAAATCGTCCTCCGGTTCCGACAGGCCCGTGTCGATGATGCCGATATTCGTCGTCTCGACCGTGCCGCCCGAAAGCACGCGCAGGCGCGCTTCCGCGTCGAACACGGCCTTGAGAGCGGCCATGTCGATCGGCTCGGGCATGTTCTCCGCTTCCGAACATGGCGTTTGGCCGTCGGCCGAGGCGATCTGCACCGATTCAACCAGCAGGTAGTCGCCCTCGTTGCGCAGCCTTGTCTCTGGTGTCGTCACCTGCTCCGCGATGGCCGCGACCTGCGGCGTCGAGTTTTCCTGCACGATCTGCCGGAAATCCGTGCCCGCCGTGCGCGGAACGAAGATCTGCGGTTCGGCTGCATAGGGCAGCGTGATCTTCTGGCCGACGGTGAGCTTGCGGAAGAACGCCTCGGGGTTGCGCGCCCCGCTCTTGCCGCGGTTGAGCTCGAACGTCTTGCGCAGCGTCACATTGCCGTAAACGCCGGTATGCTCGCGCAGCAGGCTCTCGATCGTATCGCCCTCGCGAACCTCCACATCGACATGACGCTCCAGCTTGACGCAGCTCGGAATGGCGACGGTCTCGCCTGGGACGACGGCATCGTCCAGGGCCTGCAGGCGGTTCAGTTTCAGGGCTTCGGCGGCCAGGGTCTCCGCCACCGCCCGCGGCTGCGCGCCGCAGGTGTCCGCAAGCAGGCTTTCCAGGGTCGTGCCGGGTCCGTGCACGGTGACATAGGAGGGTTCGAAGCTCTGGGCGATGAGTTCCTTGAGCTCGGACGACATGCCATCGACGGCGCGGGACGCATAGACGGGCGCCATCTCCTCGCCGGCGGCGCTGCCCGCTCCGGCAATCAGGCAACCGAGGACGGCGGAAAGAGGCAAGGCTCTAGAGGACATTCGACGCTCCTTCGATCGCGATGATCGAGACCGCGCTGTTGGCCGAGGTCTCGCAGCCGCCGCGGATATGGACGCCGAGGATGGCGCCACGCGCATCGCGCACCCCTGCCCCCGACGACGCGCCGAGCGTGTCGATATCGTCGTAGAAGATGAACGGCTCGGTGCTGCGTGCGGCTGTGCCGACGCCGATCTTCTTCGGCTGGCCCTGCGGGTGCTGGATGATGACCAGCGTTTCGCCGGCTGCCGCCGCGCGCGCGGCGAGCGCGGCCGGCCTGACGAAGGCGCCCGGATAGTTGCCATCCGCATCGGGCGCAAGCTCGACAAGAGCGAAATCGATGCCGCGCTCGGTATAGACCCGCTCGACGATGCGCTCGATGGCGAAACTGCGAGCAACCCGCGCGACATGGGTTTGCGGGTTCACCTGATAGCCGAAGTGGACAAGCTGCAACCGGGCGAGTTGCTGGTCGGAGGCATGGACGATACGCTGCTCGCCGTCGCGCTCGCGCAAATAGGGCGTCGTCCAGCCGGATGCACCGCCGCGCTGGGTCTCGAAGCAATGGCCGGCGGTGAGCACCAGCCGGTCGGAGATCAGCGTGCCGGTGCACCAGGGACGTCCGCCGATGGTTCCGGGCGTATAGCCCGGCAGCTCGCGGCGGATCGCCCGTTCCGGCTTCCACTGGAATTGCACGGTGGAGCCCTGGTTCGCCGCCACGTAGTCCTGCGTCACGCCGAGGCTGCCGTCGTAGAGCTCGACGTCCTGGAGGTCGTTTCGCGGGCCACAGACGGTTTTCGGCTCGATGCCCTCGACAAAGGGAAGGCCGTAGGGCGTGGGATCGATATCCTGCGTCTCGCCGGGCCACGCCAGAAAGACGGCAGAGCCAAACAGCGCCAAGGCCGTGATTAACCTGGAATTACCCCGCCGTACCAAACTGAAACCCCCTCCTGGACAACACAGGGCCGACACACGACCCTCTGTTCATGCTTCCTTGAAGTGTAAGTCTCGTAGAGATGTTTCTATCATAGTTTTATAGCCGCATCTATCGTCGACCTGCGGTTGACAATGGCTGATTATTCATCTTCAATACCGGGTATAGGTCGAAAATAGCATAGCAGTACATGCCCTTCTGGAGCTGGAGAACGCTCGTTCTCGAGGAGGCTGCTCATGTCTCGTGCATTCGGTTTCCTTGCTGCAAGCGTGGCCACCGCCCTCATCGCCAGCATGTCGTGCGGTCAGGCAGCCGAAAAAGGCGACGGGGCGGCCGGGGCGGCGGCGGGATGGTGCTCATCCGTCGATGGAAAACGCACCGTCTGCGCGGATGTCGTCGCTCTCGACCAGACGCTGGTCTACAACCGTTTCGGCTCCTTCAACCCGTTCGGCATGATCTTCGCCCTCAGGCGCGACGTGGTGGCCGCGTCGGAAGGCCCGCAGAAATACGACGCGGATGCCTGCGGCCAGACGGACGGGACGGAAACTTACGGCGATCCCGCCTCGCTCGCGCCCGGCGCGGTGCGGCTGAAGGACTGCAAGCGCCCGCGGCCGATGGTGCTGCGCGCCAATGCCGGCGACGTCCTGCGCATCCGCGTCCAGAACCTGCTGCGCGACAGCCAGCCGCGCTATTCGGAAGATTTCTGCCGGTCGGCGAAGGCGCAGCCGGCCACGGGCCGGATGTGGGAGATGCTGGGCGCGGTTCGCTCCTGGGTCTCGGAAGGCTCTTCCGACCGCACCGCGCACAAGGAGGCGGATTGCCTCACGGACACGGCCGGCACGCGCGCCGAGGCGAAGGCTGGGAGGGAGCCGGACACCGATGCGCCGGCGACACGCCTGCTTTCCATGGCGATCCAGGGGCTGACGCTGGTGCCGAGCGGCGTGGAGGCGGACGACCGGGCCTGCCTCGGCCAGCGCGGCATTTCGCCCGGCGCATTTGCGGTCTGCACCTACCGGGTGGATGACGAGGGCACCTATTTCCTTTCCAGCACGGCCGCCCCCGCGGGCGGCGAAGGCGACGGCGGCTCGATCACCTATGGGCTCTTCGGCGCGGTGATCGGCGAGCCGAAGGGCTCGGCCTGGTATCGCAGCCAGATCACCGCCAAGGCGTTTCGTGACCTGTGGGGCGCGAAATCCATGCCCCGGCATGCGGTACGGGAGCTGCGCGACACGTTCGATGGCCTGCCGGACGGCGTCGGAGGCGTGCCGATCCTGGCGATGGCGAAGCGGGTGAACGACGGGCTGCTCGAAATCGTCCATTCCGACCTCAACGCCATCGTCGAACGCGATCCCGCAACGCGCCTCGACGGCCGGCCGCAGAGCTTCCGCGAATTCTCGGTTTTCTTCCATGACGAGCTCAAGACCTTCTACACGCGCAATTTTTCCGAGCTGAGCAAGTTCGGCGAGGGCCAGCTCGCCGGCGTTCGCGACGGCTTTGCCATCAACTACGGCTCCAGCGGCATGGGGGCGGCGCTGCTTGCCAACCGCAAGGGCATCGGCCCGGCCGCCAATTGCGCCGAATGCCTCTATGAGGAATTCTTCCTCACATCGTGGGCCAATGGCGATCCGGCGCTGCTCGAACAGTTCAGTGACGACCCCTCCAACGTCCACCATTCCTACCTGAACGACCCGATCGTTTTCCGCAACTTCCATGCCGGCCCGAAGGAGACGCATGTCTTCCACCTGCACGCCCATCAATGGTTCTCGGGCAACGATGCGAACCGGGGGACCTATCTCGATTCCCAGACGGTCGCGCCGCAGCAGGGCTTCACGTACGATATCTACGGTGGCGGCATGCAGATCTACCGCCGGGGCGCGGCCGGCGAGAGGGGCTGGTACGAGACGCTCGGCTCCGGCAACCGCAACCGCACGGTCGGCGATTCGATCTTCCACTGCCATCTCTATCCGCATTTCGCGCAGGGCATGTGGGAACTCTGGCGCGTTCACGACGCGCTGGAGGATGGCACCCGCAAGCTGCCCGACGGACAATGGGAAGCGGGCCTTTCGCTCGCCGAGATGAGCAAGGATACCCGTGCGCGCAAGCGGCCGGGCTCGGTCAGCGCGAACGGCGCGTGGATCAATCCGACGGCGGGCGCCCCCGGTTATACCGTGGGAACGCCGACGCCGGCGCTCGTTCCCCTGCCCGGCGAAGCCTGGCCGCTGCTGCCGACCTATAGCGGCGAGACGACCGTCGCCGCCGTCACCGAGGGAAGCACGCCTGAAGTCGCCGAGATCCACGCCTTTCCGGGCTACCCCTACTATATCGGCGGCAAGCCCGGCCACCGTCCGGCGCAGGCGCCGCTCGACATCGCCAGGGCCACGGCCGGCGATGGCGTGCCGGAGGGCGAATATCTCGATGGCGGTCTGCCGCGCCACATCATGCTCGACGCAGCCGAACGCAAGCCGGGCGTCGCGGTGCCCGAAGGCTTCCTGGAAGCCTATGCCCCTGACGAGGTAACGGACCGCGCCGGCGCCGAGAACAATGTGGCGCTGCGTAAGCGCGAAGCCCGCCAGACGCAGCTCGTCGCCAAGATGCTGGCGCTCGGCGACCTGACGATGCATATCGAGAAGGCGCCGCTGAAGCTGTTGCCTTATGACGGGACGGCGCTGGAAAAGGCCGCCATGGCCTTCCACCACAACGGCTCCGGTCTCGATCTGCTCCTCGCGGACGGGGCGAAGGCCGAATACGACCTTACGCGCGGCGGTTATGCGCGCGCGGCGGCAAGCGCCGGCCCGCTCTTTGCCGTCAATGGCGGCAAGGCCAAGCCCGGCGCCCCCTTCGCCGATCCCTGCGCCGCGCCCGACAGCTACCGGACGCTGGTGCGCGTTCCGGGCTCGGGAAGCGATCCGGCCAGCTACACGTTCGAGGACCGGCCGCTCTACTTCGCCGCCGGCCCGGTGGATGCGATCCCGGCGGGCGCGACGCCGGTTGCGGCCCGCGACGAGGAGGTCTCCAACTGGGTCAAGTGGCGCCGGTCGGACAGGCGGATCGCCAAGCGGCCGACCCTTTACTATCTCGACGACAACCAGCGCCCGACCGCGCTTGCCAGTGGCGAGATCGTCATGGTGAGCGAAGTCGATCCCTTCACCGGCGAGGCGGGCCTGACGACCGATCCCGGCGTCATCGGCTTCCGCCGCTACAAGGCGTCCGCCGTGCAACTGGACATGGTGACCAACAGGGCCGGCTGGCATGATCCGCAGGCGCGCATCAACGTCTTGACCGAGCGTTCATATGCCTACAAGGGCGAGATCGGCAGCCGGCGCATTTCGCCGTTGATCAGCGCCAGCGAGCAGCCATTCTTCTTCCGGGCGCTGTCCGGCGAATGCATCGAGTTCCGCCACACGAACGAATTGCCGAAGGAACTGGCGCTCGACGATTTCCAGGTCAAGACGCCGACCGACACGATCGGCCAGCACATCCATCTCGTGAAGTTCGACGTGACCTCGTCCGACGGCTCGGGCAACGGCTTCAACTACGAGGACGGCACCTTCGCGCCGGACGAGATCGCAAGCCGCATCTGCGCCGCCAAGAACGCCGGCATGGCGACCTATGCGGAGGGGAATGCGACCGAGCCCCGGCTGCGCGAATTCCCCGGCCTCTGCCGCAACGATGCGGCCGCCGACGAAGACCCCCACTGGGTCGTGGACCGGCAGGAAATCTGGCGGCTTTCCATAAAGGAGGGTAATCAGCGCCGCCTGTTCCAGACGACGACACAACGCTGGTTCGCCGATCCCCTGCTCTCGCCCGTGCGCCGCAAGGGCGACGGCGGCGCGCAGAAGAAGGACGAAGATTTCGTCGACCGCACGCTTCGCACCGTCTTCAGCCACGATCACTTCGGCCCCTCCTCGATCCAGCAGCACGGCTTCTACACGGCGCTGCTGATCGAGCCGCAGGGATCGCAGACCTGCGAGGTCGATGGCAAGGACTGCACCAGGCCCCGCATCGACCGCACGCTGGTCGAGGCCGGGCCGATCGATGTCGGCAGGGACAAGATCATTGTCGATTTCGACGCACTGGACGACGTGTCCACCCGGGAATTCGCCCTGGCGGTCGCCGATTTCGCCACGCTCTACGATCCGAGCGACACGATGGCGAAGGAAACGCTCCTTGCCGCCTTCCCGGACAGGAAGGTCGACAGCACGAAGTCCGAAGCCGCGCTGGAGGAACCGAGGCTGGCAAAAGGCATGGCAACGCTCTATTGCGAGGCGAAATATGCCCGGCTCGGCCAAACCGGCAACATGAACGAATTTTGCGGCTCCGGCCTCATGCGGGACAAGGGCGCGGTCTTCGCCGCGCCGGGCGACGTTTCGCCGGCATGGCTTGCGGCCGCCATGCCGCACGATACGAAAACGCATTCCGCAGACCTCCTGCCCGGGCTGATCACCGCCGACGACGTCGACAGCCTGCGCGACTATCTGATTGCCTATCGCCAGAAGGCGGCGGGCAATGACGGAAATGGCGTGATGGCCCGGCCGGTCGCCGCCGTGAAGCGGCCGGAGAGCATTTCGGTCGATCACCACGACCCCTATCTCCTGAACTATCGCGGCGAGCCTATCCCGCTGCGCATCGGCACCGACGATGCGCAGAAATGCCAGTTCAAGGACGACACGCCCGAACAATGGGTCGGCAAGCTGGAGGCGGGCATTTCGGGCCGCGACTCCTGCAGCATCGCGGTGCAGAAGAAGGGACCGGAGGGCGATCTCGCCAACGTGTTCCTGTCGGCCTACCACAACGATCCCGCCACCCACACGATGAAGACGATGACGGGCGACCGGGTGCTCTTCAGGCTCATCCAGGGCGCGCAGGAGGTCCAGCATACCTTCAATCTGGAAGGCTACACCTGGCCGCGCAACATCGACCAGCGTTTCCCGGCCGCCGCCTGGCCGCGCGACGAGACCGCGCCGCGCGCGACCCTGACCCAGAAATGCGATGACGTTACCTTCCTTGCCGGCGGCAATGCGATGCGGCTCATCGATGCCGGCCATGCGGATGAATATTTCTACTGGCTGCGCAATGGCGCCGCGAGCCTGCCGGAGTCACTCGATTTCTGGGAGGCGGCCGAAGAGGGCATGGCGTCCTGTCTCAACCGCGAAGGCCGCGTCAGCGCCCAGGAAGTGGGGATCTCTGAGCATTTCGAATTCGCCGGCACCTATCGCAACGACGTCAATACGGAACGCTTCGGCGCGGCGGACGCCCTTGCGAACGCCGCCGATCTTCCCTCCGATACGCTCCAGCACTTCGGCTCGCAGGACGCGCTATGGAACGGCGCCTGGAGCCTGCTGCGAACCTATCCCAAAGGCAGCGAGGATCTCGTTGACATCAGGAAAGTGCAGGCGAAGGCCAAGACGCTGAAATTGGCACTCGGTGATTCAGCGAAGAACGCGCTCATCAAGGACAATCCCATCGACGAAGCCACACAGGCGGGCGCCTTCGCCAACACCCAGCCCGCCGCCTGCCGCTACGAGGCGCCGGTGGTCCATGCCGCCGTAGTTGCTATCGAGACGCGGACGGTCTTCGGCCCGGACGCTTCCCTCGGAGACACCGGTGTCGCCTATGGCCCGGGGCTTTACGACCGCAACGGCCTGTTCCTGGCGCAGGTCGATCCGATGGCGGTCGCCAATCGCAAGCCGGCCGATATCGCCTGGCCTGACTATCTTGAAAGCCCCGACGCCTGGCGCGACATCAGGCTGGAAACGGTGGTCGGCGCCGTCAAGGCGGCCTATGCGCATCCCGAACCGCTCGTCCTGCCGGTGAAAGCCGGCGATTGCGTCGTGCTGACGGTCATCAATGCGCTCCGAGACCATACCGGTGCGAAAGGCCTGATCGACGATCTCGGCGACGCGCGGATGCCGGCGATCACCGCCCTTAACACCGAGCCACAATGGGCGACCGGCGACAAGGAGAAGGAACTCGGCCCCTGGCATTTCACGCAGGAAGACGGCGCGAATGTCCGGCCGTCCTCGCGTCTTGCCCTGATGCTGCCGCTGCCGACGCTGAGTTATACCAATGCGATCGCCCGGCCCTTCGGCGCCAATGCGACGGGCGCGCTTGCCGGCCTTCCCGCCGGCGGCACGATTTTGACCATGGACGAGGCCGGCACCGGCATTCGGCGCACTGCGCAGATCGAGCAGATATCATTCTATGCCGGCCGCGCGGCGGCGAAGTCCAACGAGGATCTGACGACTGTCACGCTCGACGAGAACTATGCCGAAGATTTTGTCGCTGCATTGAATGTGGCGCTTGCCGGCGCGTCCGGGGCACGCACCGTCGCGAAACTGAGCGGCATCGACCTTGCCGAGGACGGCGCCTTCGTCTTCGCCGGGCGCCGCTACAAGGTCAGCGTGAGCCTCGGCGACGGCAGCGTGGCCGATCTTGCGAGCCTTGCGTCCGCAAATGCCGCCGCCCGGCCGGCCGTGGATCGGTTGTGGCGGGCCTATGCGCGGCTCGCCCTCAGCGAGAAGATCAATTTCATTCCCTATGCCTATGGCGCGTTGCCCCTGAAAAGCATGGGCGACATCATCGGCCATCCGACCCATGGCCTGATCGGCGCGATCGACGTCCTGCCCGCCGGCGCGGTGGTGACCGGCGAGACCCGCATCGAGATCGGCCATCTCACCTTCGAGCGGGATCTCTGCGACGATACGAGACCGTCCAACCGCGGCCAGGACTGCAAGGTTCTGGTCACCCGGCCGATCGCCGGCCGGACAGGTCGCGTCGATCCGTTCGGCGCGCTGCGCATCGCCACGAAGGACCCGCAAGGCGTGGAGCATGCCATAAGGGCCTTCACGCTGTTCTGGCAGGACGGTCTGAACCTTCGCGACCGTTTCACCACCGACAGTTTCGCCGCGCGCGGCGGGGCGCGCCCGAAGCTCGTCAGCGATTGCCGGATCTGCGACGACACCTACGACTTCGGCGATCAGGGCGTCAGCTACCGCTCCGGGCCCTTCCATATCCGCCTGCGCGATGAGCCAGACAATGCCGGGCTTCCCCAGCCCGAGCGACATGCCGACCTCAATGCCTATCGCTTCCCCGCCGAATTCCTGCGCCTGAAAAAGGCCGAGATCGGCAAGCGGGAGTCGCCGCCGGTCCTGAAGGTGGTGGCGGGCGAGGAGATCGTCGTGCATGTGGTGCATCCGGGCGGGCGTGCCCGCCAGCACGCCTTCGCGACGATCGGCCAGAACTACAACGACCTGTTCCCCGGCTTCGGCTTCCCGCGATCGGCGCTGGTCGCGCCCGGCAAGGCGATCACCGCATCGCTGACCCGAAAGGCTGAAGTCGGCTGCTATCTCTTCCATGACGGGCCGGCCTATCTGCAGGCGGGTGGCCTCTGGGGACTGATCGACGTCGTCGCGAACGAAAAGGACCTCGACAATCCCGCCAAGACCTCCTGCGCCCGCGCACCGTGAGGCCGCCGCGATGGTGACGGGCGTCTCGAAACAGGGATCGGCGCTGTGGCTTTGCGTTGCCGTCGTGTTGGCGGCAGCCCTGCCGGCAGCAGGCCAGCCGACCGACAGCGGGCTGGCGGTCGAGATGACCATTCGTGATCGCACGGGGCAGGCGCTACGCATGCCGAGAAGCCGGGAGCCATTCCGGCTCGTGCTGAAAATCTCCGATGCCAAGACCGGCCAGCAGCCGGCGGGCTTGAAGCCGGCCGCCTGGATCCGGCCCGTCGCGGCAGAGAATGCCGCCTGCGCGGATACGGCCCGCGCGCTCAGGGCAACGCGCGGCACGCCACGCGGCGTCATCGATCTCAATGGCGAATTGATCGGCGTGCTCAACGACGATGCGAGCTTCGGCGTCGTGGACCGCCGGCTCGACCAGAGCGGCGCAAACATGATCGCCGCCGCGACCTTCGACCGCCGGCCGGACGCCATCGCCTTCGATCCGGCGGGTATGCGCGCGCTTACGGTTTTTACCGCCGAGGGCCGGATCGAGGATGTCGACCTCCTGACGGGAGAACGGCGGCATCTTGCCGAGAACCTTGCCGCGCCGAGCGACGTACGGGCGACGGCCGCCGGAAGCGTCTGGATCGCCGAAACCGGCCGCGATGCCCTCCTCAGGCTGAAACCGGATGGAGTGGTCGACGTACGCCTTGTGCTGCCCGGCGGATCGGGCGCGGCGGAAAACGGGCTGTCTCTGCGCGAGACCGGCCTGCCGGGTCTGCTCGGTGTCTATTCCGGCGACGGCCGGGTCGCCCTCCTCGACGACTGGGCATCCGCCATCGTCTGGAGCGCTTCGGGACCGCCCATCGCCGATTCCCGCTTTATCGGGAGCGGAACCGTCGTCCTGTTGCCGGCCGGCGAGAAGGCGCTCGACATCCGCTATACGGACGATCCGGGCGAACCGTTGCGCATTCCCATCGGCATCGATGCGACGCGCCTTGCGGTCAGCGCGGACGGGCGCCATGCCATCGCCTACAGCCCGGGAAAGCCGATTTTCGTCATCGTCGACCTTGCCACGGCGCGGCTCGTCGAGGCCGGCCACATGCAGGAACGGATGGCGGTGCAGGAGGCGGCGTTCGTCGGCAAAAACCTCTATATCCTCAGCGAGGATGGTGGAGCGGTGGCGATTTTCGAAACCGCGGCGCTCGGGCGCAAGGACCGCCCCGCGCCGCGGATCATCGGCCTTGCCCGCGGCCAGCCGGAGGCCGGCGGCGCCGGCACGCGCATCGCGGCGCTCGACGCATCCCGCGCGCTGGTCGTCGACCGGGGCGGCGGCATGGGGCTCATTCTCCATGACGCCATGGCCATCGGCAACGTGCCGCCGGAAGACTATGTGCGCCTGCGCAGCGGCGTTCCGCTCTCCATCGGCGTCATCGACCGGAGCCTGAGGGAGGCCGCGCCCGGCCGCTTCGAAACCGTCGCGCGCCTCGAGGCCGGCGGTGAACACGAGCTGATCCTCACCACCGGCATCGGCGGCCTCACCACCTGCATCCGCTTCGCGGTTGAAGGCGACGGCGCAGGCGAGGACCGGGTCTTCACCCTGAAGGCATCGCCACGCGACGGGCGCTACCGCGCCGACCGGCCGGAAACGGTCTTCTTCGAATTTCGCGACGGCGACGGCCGGGAGATCGCGGTGCCGCGCGCGCGCCTCCTCGTCTCCAGCCTGCAATCCTCCTGGACGATGCCGGTGGATGCGCAGCGCGACGGGGACAACCGCCTCGCGGCGCAGATCCGTTTTCCCCATCCGGGCATTTTCTCGATCAGCCCGGTCGACATACCGCAGGCATTCGAGCTGCGGGAGCCGGCCCTCGCACAGGTGTCGCCATGAAAAGGATCGCCTCCATCGCCCTCCCCCTTGCCCTCCTTCTCGCTCTCCTGGCGTCGACAGCGATCGTTGCGAGCCGGGTCGCGCCCTCCTCGCAGGTCGCGACGCTGGCGCGGGAGCCGGTGGACCTTCCCGACGTGCGCCTGACCGATCAGCACAGGCATGAGGCGGCGCTGGTCAGCGAGCTTGCGGGTAACGATCTCCTGGTGGTGACATTCAACTACACCAGCTGCCAGTCGATCTGCGGGGTCGGCAATGCGATCATGCAGGAACTCGACAGGACCGTCGCGCCGCGCGTCCGGCGGCCCGTCCGCCTGGTGTCGATAACCATCAATCCGGCGGTCGATACGCCGGACATGCTCGCCGAGGCGGCGCGAGAATGGGCGCCGAGCGCGCGATGGCTCTGGACGACCGGAGCGGCGGGCGATATCGACAAGGTGCTGCGGCAGGCCAATGCCCGAACAGCCGATATCGAGCTGCACGAGCTCGTCTTCATCGTCGGGGATGGAATGCGGAAGGATTTTCGCCGCGTGCCGGTCAACGAGGCGACCGTGTCCGGCATCGCCGCGGCGCTCGATGGATACGGCAGTTGAAGTTTCCCGCTCTCGCCGGCCTGTTGCTGCTGCTCGGGACCGCTCCCGCGGCCGGCCAAGAGAGGCCGGACATCGGCGGCAGCCTGTATAACGGCATCGGCCAATCCACGGCGACGGCCTCGGTCGGTGGCGCGGCGGCGCTTCCGGCGACACGGTTTCCGTGTCGCGCCTGTCACGGGCGCGATGGCGCGGGTGGCCGGGAGGGTGCCGCGCCGCCGATCCGGGGAAGCGATCTGTTTCGCGCCACTCCTGCCCGTCCGGCCTATGACGCCGCCAGCCTGAGAGATGCCCTCGAGCAGGGACGAACGCCGGACGGACGTCTCCTCGCCAGTCTCATGCCGCGCTACGCGATGGACGACCAGACCTTCGCCGGCATTTCCGCCTATCTCGCCCGTCTCGACAGTTTGCAGCGGCGCGGTGTCCATCCGCGCGCGATCACCTTGGCCGTTGCCGTTCCGCCGGACAATGCGGCAACCGCGCGCCGCTATGCAAAGGCGCTCCAGGCGGCATTGGACGAGCTTCTCGGCGGCCAGCCGATCCATGGGCGCAAGATTGCCGTTGCGCTGCTTGCCGGAGACAGCGCGTCGATCCTCGCCGGGACCGAGGATGCGGTCGCCGTCGTCGGCCTGGCGCCGTCGACACGGCTCGATGTCACAGCCTTCACCGATCGGCAGGTTCCCGTCCTCTTCCCCCTGTTTCCGCTTGCCGGAAGCGAGGACACGACGATCGTGCGCGGACTGATGGCGGATCGGCAGGATGCGCTTCGCGCCATCGCCGACCGCCTCGCATCCAATAAGGCGACGGCTGTGACCGTCATCGACGCGCCCGGATGCGGCGATGATGCAGGCAGTTTCGCGGCATGGTTTCCAGGGGCCGGCACCCGCTACACGCTATCGCGCCTGCCGCTCCCCGGAGACCATCCGCGCGACGTGCTCCTGCTGTGTCCGGACCGGCGGATGGCGCGGCGGATCCTTCACGATCTTCCCGCCAGTTCCCGGATCTACGGGCTTGCGGGCGAGCTCCTGTCATCCGCGGAGGCCGGCCGCCATCATCTGGTCCTCGCATCGCCCGAGGCATCCCTTGTTTCTGGGGCGGCGCCTGGACATATCGTGGACGTCCATGCGAGGACCGTCGCACGGCTTCTCGTTTCCGCATTGACGAGCGCCGGCCGAGATCTCGACCGGACGTCCCTCGTGGCCGCCATCGGCACCGTTCGCGATGCCGAAGCGCAACTCGATTATGCGAGCGACGCCCTCAACGGCACGGCCATCGTTTCCTTCATCGAGACGAAGCCGCGCTGAGCAAGGGATCCTTTTCTCCGTGAAAGAAGCCGATCAGCCGTCCTTTCCCCGGGTGGTGAAATTCTCGCGCATTTTTTCCAGCCAGCCTAGCACGCGACCGGCCGCCTGCTCGCCGGCGCCGAGCAGGCCTGACAATTCGCTTTCCACCCGTTCGCGCATGGAGGAGCCTTCCTGCTCGGGAAGAGGCGGCAGGATATGCGCGAAATAGGTCTTGTCGAGCAGGCGGTGCAGCAGGCGCTCGCCCGGAAACGGCTCGTCATTGTTGAGCGCCCGCGCCGCCTTGAGGAGCGTGCGGATATCGTATTGCACGGGGCTGATGTCCGGCACCTGCTTGCGCAGGCCGAGCAGGGTATAGACCCCGACGCGCGCGGTGCGGACAGAGCTGTCCATCGTGAAGATGATATCGTTGGACGTTTCGACGAACTGGCCCAGCAGCGCCAGGTTCGTGCAGCCGGCGGGCACCACATGAGGCCGATCGCCGGCCGCGCGCGGCATGAACATGGCGGTGATGTAGGGCATGAGGGCAAGCCGCGCCTTCGTGTTCGCGACAACGGCCTCGAGCTGGTCCTCGATGCCGAGATGATAGCATAGCTCGGCGATGATCTCGCGTCCGGTGCAGGCGGGCATCGTCTTCCTGACGTAGTTGCCCTCCTTGTCCATCAGCAGCGCATAGACCCAGACGACCAGCACGTCGTCCGGCTGGCCGGGAAAATGCGGCTGGCGATTGCAGGTGACGCTGAGCACCCAGCTCGAATCGGTGAAGGTGATGATGCCGCCGGTCACGGTCTTTCCCGAATAGGGATCATTGACAGACAGCTCCCTCAGCTTTTCCACGAACGGCGAGGGTTTGCATGTGAGGGTGACCGACTCCCACATCGACTTTTCCGTATCGCCATAGAATTTTTCCGGCTTGCCGAAAACCGGGGATTTTTTCGCGAGATTCTTCCACAGCGCCCAGTCGCTGGCCTCGCCCGGCTCGTGCCGGCCGCGCTCGAGCACGGGCGCCGTCTCCATGTCGCCATAGGCGGTGCCTTCGGTCATCGATCCGGTCAGGGCGAAAACCACGTCGTCCGGGCCGACATCGATCACCTCGTCCTTTCCATCGATCCTGGCACGGATCGCGGTTACGGTTCGAGACTCGCCGTCGACCGTCATGTCCAGATCATAGGCGCGTGTGCCGAACCGGACCGTGACGCCCGTCTGCTTCAAGTGCTCCACCAGCGGCCGCACGAAGCTGTCATATTGATTGTATTTGGGAAAGACCAGCGCCGACATGTCCTTGAGCCCGTCGAGCGCGTCGAGGAATCGATGCATGTAGAGCTTCATTTCGAGCAGGCTCTGCCAGTTCTCGAAGGCGAACATCGAGCGCCAGAGATACCAGAAGTTGGTTTCCAGGAAACCGGCGCTGAAATATTGCTCGATGGTGATGTCGTCGAGTTCTTCCTTGCGCTTCAGCAGCAACCGGATGAGCTCCCATTGCTGCGAGCGCGACAGGCCCAAGGTCGAGAAATCGCGGATCTGGCCGCGCTTGTGCATCAGGCGGGCTTTGGAGAAATTCGGGTCGTTGTCGTTGACCAGCCGGTACTCGTCGAGAACGCTGTATCCTTCGGGCAGTTCCAGCGCCTGGACGTCCTGGAACATGTCCCAAAGGTTGTCGTAATTCCAGTTCATCTCGCGGCCGCCGCGAATGATGTAGCCGTCGTCCGGATTGCCCGCCCCGTCGAGCGAGCCGCCCGCGATATCCATCGCGTCGAGAATGGTGATGTCCTGTCCGGCCATGCCGCCGTCGCGGATCATGTAGAAGGCCGCCGCCAGTCCGGCGATTCCGCTGCCGATGATCCACGCCTTGCGCCCTTCGACCTGGTTGCCGGGCACCGGACGGTTGCGCATATAGGCGCCCATCATATCCGGCGGGGGCAAGGTATTTTCCGGGCGATGGTGCCAATAGCCGGCGGTCGTATCGTTTTCGACGCGGAAAGGCGTGTGGCTGTCGATATCGGGGATTTTTGCCTTGGTCATGCAAACTGCCTTTTTATCCAACCCAAGATAGAGAGGCAGAATACACCTTTTCGCAAAGGTAGATAGTTCGTCCTTGTCGCGGCCGCGCCGATGGCGCGGCGTCCATGGCGGGCAACAGCAAGGCCAAGGTCGCGGTGGTGGCTGGCATCTTGATCTCGCCCGCTGGAATATGCGCCGTGCCGGAGAAGAAGTCCGGCCCCTCCGGCATTCTTGTTCTGCCGCTCATCTACCCGACGCGGAACGAACGCTTCCCCTCTTGGGGAGGCGAACCCGAGCGGTTCCTGTTGGCCTTCGGCGTGTAGCAGAATGGCGCTTGACTAACCGGCTGATTATGCCTATCAAGTTGTAGGCCTAACCCTACAATTGGACGCCATGCAACAATCCTCTTCGAAAACACTCGCGACGCTTTCGCCAGCAGACCTTCCCGGTCGGGACGTGACTGTGCGTCGCTTGCGACATCCCGGCCGCTGGATCAGCGGCGGCATCGTTTTGTTGCTGCTCGCCGTCATCGTCCGCGCTTTTGCCGTCGGGCAAATCCAATGGCCTGTGGTCGGCAAGTTTCTGACGGCCGAGGTGATCATTGTCGGCTTCGGCTGGACGTTGCTGATCTCGGCCTGTGCGCTGGCGCTCGGCGTCGCACTGGGGTTCGCCTTCGGCATCATGCGTCTTTCGGAAAACCCGATCCTCCGTTTTGCCGCCTGGCTGTATGTCTGGGTGTTTCGCGGCACGCCGGTGCTGTTGCAGCTTCTCATCTGGTTCAACATCGCGCTGGTCTTCCCGCGGCTCTACATTCCCGGCCTCGTCGATGCGCGCATGGTCGATGTGGTCACGCCCTTCGTCGCCGCCGTGCTCGGACTTGGCGTCAACGAGGGCTCCTATCTCACCGAAGTCGTGCGCGGCGGCATCGGCGCCGTCGACAGGGGGCAGAAGGAGGCGGCGCATACGCTCGGCATGACGCCCGGCCAGACGATGCGCCGCATCATCCTGCCGCAGACGCTGCGGCTCATCCTGCCGGTGCTCGGCAACAGCGCCATCGGCATGCTGAAATTCTCCTCGCTCGCCGCCACCATCGCCATGGGCGAAATGCTGAACGCGGCACAGCGCATCTATTTCATCAACGGCGCCGTCATCGAACTGCTGTTCGTCTGCGCCGTCTGGTATCTCCTCGGCACCACGGTGCTGTCCATCGGCCAATATTATCTCGAACGCCATTTTGGCCGCGACGCCTCCGCTGCCCCGACCGGGCGCGGCTGGTTCGCCGGCTGGTCGCGCCGCCCGGCCGCACCGGAGGAAGCATGAGCCTCGCAGTCAAGGCGGTCGGTATCCGCAAGTCTTTCGGCAGTCACGAAGTCCTGAAGGGCCTCGATCTCGATGTTTCCCACGGCGAGGTGCTGTGCATCCTCGGCCCCTCCGGCAGCGGCAAGAGCACCTTCCTGCGCTGCATCAACCACCTGGAGACGCCGAACGGCGGTTATGTCTGGGTCGACGGTGCGATTATGGGCTACGACTATGCCCGCGGCGCCCTGCAGGAGCTGCCGGTCAAGCGGCTGCGCGCCCAGCAGAGCCAGCTTGGCATGGTGTTCCAGCATTTCAATCTCTTCGCCCACCGCACCGTGCTCGGAAATGTCATCGAGGGGCCGATGGTGGTGCGCGGCCTCAAGCGCTCCGAGGCCGAGGCACGCGCCATGGATCTGCTGGAGCAGGTCGGCATGGCCGGCAAGGCGCAGAGCTATCCGTCGCAGCTTTCCGGCGGCCAGAAGCAGCGCGTGGCGATCGCCCGGGCGTTGGCCATGCAGCCGCGCGTCATGCTGTTCGACGAGCCGACCAGCGCGCTCGACCCGGAACTCGTCGGCGAGGTGCTGGAGGTGATGCGCACGCTGGCGCGCGGCGGGACCACCATGATTGTCGTCACCCATGAGATCGGCTTCGCCCGCGAGGTCGCCGATCGCGTCGTGGTGATGATCGACGGCGAAATCCGCGAGATCGGCGCCCCTGGCGACGTTCTCAGCAATCCTTCCGATCCGCGCGTGCGCTCGTTCCTGAGCCGCGTGCTTGCCTGATCTTTCAAGTCCAACAATGGGAGCACGAAGAATGAAAACAATTCTGCCGATGGTACTGGGGCTTGCCTCCGCCACGTTCATCAGCCTTGCCGGCACGGCCTTTGCCGCCGGTGACGAGAAGCTGGCGGCCGCGCTGCCCGAAGCCGTGCGTTCGGCCGGCAAGCTCAACGTCACCATCAGTCTCGCCTATCCGCCGATGGAATACAACGATGCCGGGTCGACCGACCTCAAGGGTTTCGACATCGACCTCGCCAAGGCGATCGCCGAGCGTCTCGGCCTGACGGCGGAGTTCCAGAACGTCGAATTCCCGCAGCTCATCCCGCAGGTGGTCACCGGCCGTTCCGACCTGATCATGACCGCCTTCTCCGACAAGGTGGAGCGCCAGACGCAGCTCGATTTCATCGACTACTTCAAGACCGGCAATGTCTTCTATTCCAGCATCGACCACAAGGATGAGATCAAGACCGAAGCCGATCTCTGCGGCAAGACGGTCGCCGTCGCCACGGGCACGAGCTGGGTCACCTGGGCGGAAGAGCTTGGCAAATCCATCTGCCCGGCCGACAAGCTGATCACCGTCATCCAGATCCCGACCCAGGCCGAGCACATCATGCAAATCCGCCAGGGTCGCGCCCAGGCTTCCGTCATCGGTCTCGAAGGTCTGCTCGACCTGATGAAGCAGGAACCGGGCAAGTTCTACCAGATCGGCGATATCGGCGAAGTCAACCATTACGGCATCGCCTTCGCCAAGGCGAACGGCCAGCTTCGCGATGCCGTGCACGCCACCCTCGAAGCCCTGAAGGCCGACGGCACTTATGCACAGATCCTCGACCGCTACGGCTTGAAAGAAGCGGGCGTGGAAGCGTTCAAGATAAACGGAGCCACGAAGTAACCAGCCTCGCCGGAGCCGATCTTGACCCAGCCTTCCCCACCAGACGCCGCAAATCCGGGTGACCGCCCGGACGACGGGCTGACGCGCTTTCGCCTCGATGCCTATTCCGGCGAACAGCTCTACCGGCAGCTTTACCGGGCCTTGCGCGCCGCCATCCTCAGCGGCGATTTCTCCGAAGGGGAGGCCATCCCCTCGGAGAACCAGATGCGCGACCAGTTCGGCATCGCCCGCACCACGGTGCGCAATGCGATGGCGCTCCTGGTGTCGGAAGGGCTGGTGCAGCAGGTGCGCGGCCGCGGCACGATCGTCTCGCACCGGCCGATCAGCCACAATATCTGGAACTTCGGCAGCTTTACCGAGCTTGCCCGTCGCCAGGGGCAGCGTCCGGTGACCAAGGTGCTGGAGCACAGGATCGAAAACGGCGAGCTGCTTCTGGTGCGCGCCCGCGGTCTTGCCAATGGCGAGACCATCGCCTGGCTGAACGTCGATACCTCGCAGCTCGATCTCGCCCTCTATCCCGGCATCGAGACTTACGATTTCGCGGCGCAATCGCTCTACGAGGTGTTGCGCCGCGATTACCACCGACATCCGCTGCGTTCGGAACTGCTGCTCACCGTCGTGCCGCCGTCCGAGCGCCTGAGGGAGGTTTTTGGCCCGGCGACGGATGTGCCGGGCTATCTTTGCGCCAGCGGGGATGTGCTCGATGCCGACGACCAATTGGTCGAGCGCACGTCGATCGTCTATTCGCCGGCCGTCCAGATGAAATTCGCAACGCGCTGGGGGCGCGATACCGCGCCCGCCTGAGGGCGGCGCGCCGCAGGAGAAACCGACAATGAACCGTCTCACCGAGACATTCGCCACCGTAAAACCTATCCTCGGCATGCTGCATCTGGCCGGGGACGGCCCGGCGGCAAAGCTTGCCCAGGCAGAACAAGAAGCACGCATCATGGCTGGCGAAGGCGTCGACGGGCTGGTGGTGGAAAACTATTTCGGCGAGGCCGACGATGTCGAGCGCGTCCTGGAGCGGCTGAGCGGCCTCGATCTCGGCGCGCGCCTCGGCGTCAACGTGCTGCGCGACGACGCCCGCGCCTTTGAACTCGCCGGGCGCTATCCCGTCGCCTTCATCCAGATGGATTCCGTCGCCGGCCATCTGGCCCCAGAGGCGGATATCGTCTTCGCGGCCGATCTCGCTGCGCGCCGCGCCGGCGTTGCGGCGCTGCTGCTCGGCGGCGTGCGTTTCAAATACCAGCCGGTGCTGTCCGGCCGGCCGGAAGAGGAGGACGTGCGCATCGGCGCCGCCCGTTGCGACGGACTGGTTGTCACCTCCGACGCCACGGGACAGCCGACCGACATGGAAAAGGTCGCCCGCTTTCGCGCCGCGACCGGCGGTCGCGTGCCGCTGCTGATCGGCGCCGGCCTCACCGAGGCCAATGCCGTCGAACAACTGGCGCAGGCCGATGGCGCCGTCGTCGGAAGCTGGTTCAAACACGACCATAAGGATAGCGGCCGCGTCGAGGCGGCCCATGTCGCCGGGCTGATGCGCGCCGTGCGACTGGCAAGGAGTGCCGCATGAACGCGCTTCTCGCAAGGCCGGTGACAGGAGAGAATTTCGCCCGCTATGGCCGTGTCTCCGATCTCACTGGCGATGCCGATCCGGCTGTCGTCTGGACGCGCGGCGACGGCTGGAGCGACGGTTTCACCCGCACGCCGCTGATCGAGGGCTCCGGCCATCTCGGCATCACCCGCGGCGGCGGCGCGCCCTGGCTCTGCGCGGCGATGGAACGTCATCCGCGCACCGAGGAGGCGATCTTCTGCGCTGCCGAACCCATCGTGCTCGCCGTCGCCCCGTCCGGCGATGTGGAGGCGCCGCTGGCGGGCGAGATCGAGGCTTTCGTCATCGCGCCCGGACAGGCTGTGGTCATGAATCGCGGCGTCTGGCACGATGCCTGCCGCGGCGTTTCCGGCCCGACGCCCTATTACTGGATGGCGATCTGCGGGCTCGGCGAAAGCCCCTGGGTGCCGGTGTCGGGCGGCCCGCGCCTGGTGCGGGTCGAGGGAGCGGCCGCATGACCGCCTTCTTCATCGGCGACGTGGCGCTGGACGAATATTACACTGCCGACCGCTGGCCGGGCCGGGCCGACAAGGGCATGGTGCAGGAATTGCCGGCCGAAATCGGTGGCTCGATCGCCAATGCCGCCGTCGTCCACGCCGCACTCGGCGGCGATACGCAATTCATCTCGCTGCTTAATGACAGCCCGCTATCGCAACGCCTGATCGCCGATCTCGGCGAAAACGGCGTCGGGGCCGATCACATGCTCACCGATCCCACCATCCCGGAATCGCGCAACTTCATCTTCCTCATCGATGGCGAGCATGTGGTGCTGACCGTCGAGATGGGCGAACAGCCGATGTGGCTGGCGCCGCAAACGCTTGCCGCGCTGCGCCGGCCGGGCTTTCTCTACACCACCCTCTACCGCGTCCGCCGCCTGCATGCGCGGACAGACGATGGCGTGCTCAAGCAGGCCGACCTGCTTGCCGACCTGTGCCGCCATGGCCGTCGCGCCATCTTCGATCTCGATGTCGGCGGCTGCACACCCGAGGACATGCCCTATCTCACCGGAGCCGCCGTCGTCATCTTCAACCAGGTCGGTTTCCGTGCCGCCTTCGGCCATGACGATCTCTCCCGTATCGGCGGCTGGATACGGGACCATGACATCGGCTGGGTCGTGCGCACCATGGCAGCGGCGGGCGCCGAGGCCTTCGACGGCGAAACGCAGGAGCAGGCTGCCGGCTACGCCGTGAATGTCGTCGATGTGACCGGCGCCGGGGACACCTTCGGCGGGGCATTGACCTGGTGCCTGACGCAAGGGCATCCCTTCGCGGACGCGTTGGATTTCTCCGTCGCCGCTGCGTCCCGCTCTGTCACGGTCCACGGGCCGCGCGGCGGCAAGGCCGGCGCCGAAATGGTGCTTGCATGGCGAGAGGAAAGACGCTGCCTTCCGGCCGGCCGGATCGAGGGTTAAGCGCGGCGGTCCGGCCGACACATAGCGGACCGAAACTATTGCGGAGCCAGTTTCAACATTTCGCGCGCGGCACCCGCGCTCGCGGGCCGTCCGCCCAGCAGCTTCAGGATATGCACCGCGCGGTCGACGAGTTCGGCATTGCTTTTGACCAGTTCGGTTCTGGAAAGCCGGATCATATCCTCCATTCCCACCCGCACATGGCCGCCGAGAACGAAAGCCTGCGCCAGCATCGGGAACGCCATGCGCCCGATGCCGAAACCGGTCCAAATCGCATCCTTCGGCAGCATCCCGCGTGCGAAAAGCATCGTCTCGGGCGTTGCCGCGAAACCGTATTTCACGCCGAGGACAAGGCTGGCCAGCGGCGGCCCGCGAAACACCCCGGCATCGATGAAATCCCTAAGCAGGTTGATGTCTCCCGTGTCGAACAATTCGAACTCGGGCCGCACGCCGCAATCATAGATGATTTCGGACATCCGTTTTACGTAAGGGGGCGTGTTGATGACGATCTCGGTCCCAAACGTCATGGTGTTGAGGTCGAGCGTGCAGATCTCGGGCTTGAGATCGACGATATGCGCCACGCGCCGCTCGGCGGTAACGAAGTTCGTTCGCGGTCCCGCCACCTTGGGGTCGTCGTCGCCGGGCTGAAACCGCCCGCCGGGGCCGGTCGTCACGTTCAGGATGACCTCGTTGTTCTTCGCCCGGATAAGGCGTACGACCTCCCTGTAATGGTCGAGCTCCATCGAGGGGCGACCGTCGGGATGGCGCACATGCAGGTGCAGGATGGCGGCGCCGGCATCGGCGGCTTCCAACGCCGATGCGGCGATCTGCTCCGGCGTCACCGGAAGATTCGGGTTGTCCTCGGGGCGCGTGAGGCTGCCGGTCACGGCGCAGGTGATGATTGTCGCGGCCTGCATGTCATTCTCCTACGATCGCCGTCGCCGCGATCTCCACCAGCATATCGGGATCGATCAAGGCTCCGGCCTGAAGCAATGTTGTCGCCGGGCGGGCCGATGCGAAGGCGCGCGCATGGGCATTGCCCACCGCCTGCCAGTCCGCCATGTCGCGCAGGAAGACGCGGGTCTCCACGACATCTTCCAGCGAGGCCCCCACCGCGTCAAGAGCTTCGCCGATGCGTTGCAACACCAGTTCGGCCTGTCCCTCGGCATCGCCCTTATGAGACACGCCTGCCGGCCCTCCGGCGGACGTGCCCGAGACGATGACAAGATTGCCGGCGCGAACCGCGCGGGAATAGCCGATCCTGGCCCCCCACTCAGACGCCACTTCGACACGTCGTTTCATCGTTCATCCTCCCTTATCGGTTTTCCTGCTGCGCCAGGCGCTTCAAGGCCCGGTCGAAGGTCTCGGCGATCTCGTCGATATCGGCTTCGGTCATGGCCGTGGAGAACGCCATCAGCCCGTTGCCGCCGATGATGACGCCCTCGTCGAAAAGCATCCGGGCAAGCGCGGCCACGCGCCTCGCGCCCTCGGCGGACGCCACCGTGGAGCGATAGTCGGTGAGCGGGGCGCGTGTCAGATGCACGCGCCGCAGGGAGCCGAGGCCCGTCACCTGCCCGTCGATGCCGTTGCGGTCGAAACATTCCCGGACCCGGTCGTCGAACCGGCTTGCCAATCGCTCCAGCCGCTCGAAATCCGCGGGATCCAGCGCCAGCAGCGCCGCCGCCCCGGCCGCCATCGACATCGGGTTTGCGCTGAACGTGCCGCCATGCGGAAGGGCCGGGGGCCCCTTCGAGGGATCGAAGACCGCCATCACCTCGGCCTTGCCGCCGATGGCGCCAACGGGAAACCCGCCGCCGATGACCTTTCCCAGCGTCGTCAGATCCGGATCGACCGCGAAGCGGCCCTGGGCGCCGTTATAGCCGAGACGGAACGTGATCACCTCGTCCAGGATCAGCAGCGCCCCCAGATCGCGCGTGACCTGCCTCAGCATCCGCAGGAAGGAGTCGCTGGCCGGAACCAGCCCCGCGCGGTTCGGCATGACGTCGACCAGCACGCCGGCGAGCGAGTTGCCGTTCGCCCGCAATATCCGTTCGGCAACCTCGACATTGTTGAACGGGATGACGACGATATCGTCGAGAACGCCCCGGGGCGTGCCCTTCGCCGTTGGGACCGACAGCGGCTCGTCGGCATTTCCCCAGTTGGAAGGGTTGGCGTCCTGGCTTGTTTCGGCGGGATCGTAGGTGCCGTGATAGGCGCCTTCGCATTTGGCGATCTTGGGGCGTTCGGTGAAGGCGCGGGCGGCCTTGATCGCATTCATCACCGCCTCGGTGCCGGAATTCGTGTAGCGCAACCGCTCGACCGAAGGCAGGCGTTCGCACAGGATTTCGGACAGGACGATCTCGCTTTCCGTCGCCATGCCGAAGCTGGTGCCCAACGCCAGTTGCCGGGCGGCGGCGGCGGCGACATCGGGCTGGCCGTATCCATGGATGAGCGCGGTGAAATTGCCGTTGGCATCGATCCGGGCATTGCCGTCGACATCGATGATCCTGCAGCCTTCGCCGCGCGCCGCATAGACCTGGTGAGGCTGTCGAAACACTGTGGTGCGGGTATTGCCGCCCGGCATCACCTTCTGCGCCCGTTCATACAGGCTCGCGGAGACCGGATTCTGGAGATCTCGCATAATTGTTCCCCTTTCAGGCTTGAAGGTCGATGCGCTCGCGGCGGAAGACCGGCGCGGCGTTTTCGAAATCCCGGGCGAAGCGGTGGCCAGAATAGACGGCGGCGAAAATGGCCGCCGGGGCTTCGCAATCCCCGATCCTGCTGACGGCGGGACAGTGCCCGTCGTCGGCCATGCCTGCGGCCAGTTCCCGGAAGAGCGCGTCGTTCGGCAATCTCGCGGTCACCAGCACGAGGGCGTCGGATCGGCGCCGCTCGGCCGCTCCGGTCCTGGCGTCGAGAAACGCGATCTCGTCCTTTTCGCTTCCGGCCAAGGCCTGGTGGGTCGCCATCGCGATCCCCAGCGCGTGGAGCCGTTTGGCGGTGCGCAGGTTTTCGAGGGTGTTGACCGTGAATGCGGAGATATCCGCCGCCGGCGTCACCAGGGTCACGCGGCAACCCGAAAGGGCGAGCTTTTCCGCGATGACGGCGCCCATGTAATAATGATCGTCGTCATAGACGACGACCTCGCCCTGCGGCAGCCGGCCGCGCATGATATCGTCGGGGGTGAAGAGCGGCATCGTCGCGGAGAAGCTTTGGGGGCGATGGGCCGCGCGCCCGACACCATCGGACCGCCATGTGGAACCCGTGGCGAGGACCACATGGTCGGCCCCGAAATCCCTGACATCGGCCGCCGAAAGCGACGAGCCGAGATAGATATCGACATTCGCAAGCTTGTGAAGCTGCGTCACCCGCCAATCGCGAACACGTTGCCATTCGCCGAGGCCGGGAAGCTTTCCCTCCAGGGAGACCCGCCCGCCGAGATAGGTCTCGCCTTCGGCCAGCGTCACCCGATAACCCCGCTGTCCGAGCGCCCTGGCGCATTCGAGGCCGGACGGCCCTGCTCCGATGACGAGGATCGATGCATCGGACGTCTTCGGCGCGATCTTTTCCGGATGCCAGCCGCGGCGCCATTCCTCTCCCATGGTGGGGTTCTGCGTGCAGCGCAGGTTCGTCATGGCGAAGTGGCTGGAGACGCAGATATTGCATCCGATGCATTCGCGGATATCCTCATATCGGCCTTCCTCGATCTTCTTCGGCAGGAAGGGATCGGCGATCGAGGGCCGCGCCGCGCCGATCATGTCGAGGACGCCGCGGCGGATGAGGCCGGCCATCGTGTCCGGCGAGGTAAAGCGCCCGACGCCGACCACGGGCCGGGTCGTCACCGATTTGATCCCGACCATGAAGGGTTCGTGATCGTTTTCGGCGGCGAAGCGCGAAGTGGGCGAATCGTCCGCCCAGGTGCCGACGACCAGATCCCATAGATCCGGCAATTCGGCGAGAAGGCCGATGGCCTCGATGCCCTCGTCCGCGGCGCGCAGCCCTTCCGATCCGAACAACTCGTCGATGATCAACCGGACGCTGACCGCGCAGCCATCGCCGCCGCCTTCGCGCGTCACCTCGATCAGTTCCTTCAGCAGGCGGATGCGGTTCTTCAGCGGGCCGCCATATTCGTCTGTGCGCTGGTTGCGCGGCGATATGAACTGGAAGGCGATGGTCGAGAAATTGGCGTCGACATTGAGGATGTCGAAGCCGGCCTTCCTGGCCCGGACGGCCGCGTCCTTCCACCAGCCGAGAAGCGCCCTGATGTCGGACTTGTCCATGGCGCGCACCTGGACGGGATGATGTCCGCTCACGGGGCGATCCATGGGGCCGAGCGGAACCTCGCGCGTCAGCCGGTTGCCGTTGTAATAGGCGGGATAGGCCAGTTGCACCCCGGCCAGCGCGCCATGCTGGTGGACGGCTTCCACCATCCTGGCGAGCGGGGGAATATCGCCGTCGTCCCACAGCATCTGAAGCACTTCCGGCATGAGGTCGCCGGTCGGATGCACCGAACAGTGCTCCGTGTTGATGACCGCCCAGCCGCCCTCGGCCTTGACGCCGCGCATGGCGGCATGAGCCTGCGGACGCAGGTTGCCCATGCCGTTGCAATGCGGGGTCTGATAGAAACGGTTTCGGGCGGTGACGGGGCCGAGCTTGACCGGCTCGAACAGGATATCGAATCGTGAATCGCGCATGTTGCACCTGGAAATGGCCTCCCGCGGGAGGCCGTTGACAGACAAGGCCGCGCCGTTCAGGCGCGAATCTTGATCCAGGTCGCCTTGAGCTCGGTATATTTGTCGATGGCGTGCAGGGATTTGTCGCGGCCGAAGCCGGACTGCTTGTAGCCGCCGAACGGCATGGTGATGTTGCTTTCGTCGAAATTGTTGACCCAGACGGACCCGGCGCGCAGGCGGCGGGCCGTGGCCAGCGCCGTGTCGATGTTGTCGGTCCAGACGGCGGCGGCAAGGCCGTAGATCGTGTCGTTCGCGATGCGGACGGCCTCCTCGGCATCCTTGAAGGTGATGGTCGAGAGGACGGGGCCGAAGATTTCCTCCTGGGCGATCCGCATCCCGTTGTCGACATTGTCGAACACGGTCGGCTCGACGAAATAGCCGCCCGACTCGGTGCGCACCTGCCGGCCGCCCGATTTCAGCTGCGCGCCTTCCCTGGAGCCGATCTCGATATAGTCGAGCACACGCTCCATCTGGGCCTTGCTGACGATGGCGCCGAGCCGCGTCTCGGCATCGAGGGGATCGCCAGGCTGAAGCGAATTGCCGACGGCGATGACCTTCTCCAGGAATTCATCCTTGATACGGGCGTCGACAAGAAGGCGCGAGCCGGCGTTGCAGACTTCGCCCTGGTTGAAGAAAATGCCGAATGCGGCTGCGCTCGCCGCCTCGTCGAGATTGCCGCAATCGGCCATGACGATGTGCGGCGTCTTGCCGCCGCATTCCAGGGCGATGCGCTTCATGTTGGATTGCGCCGCATAGCTCAGGAACAGCTTGCCGACCTCGGTCGAGCCGGTGAACGTCACGCAGTCGACGTCCATGTGCATTCCGAGCGCCATGCCGGCGGTCTCGCCCAGCCCGGTGACGACGTTGAAAACGCCGTCGGGAATGCCGGCCTCGGCCGCCAGTTCCGCCAGGCGGATCGCCGACAGCGGCGATTGCTCGGCCGGCTTGAGGATCAGGGAATTGCCGGCCGCAAGCGCCGGGCCGATCTTCCAGCAGGCCATCAGCAGCGGGAAGTTCCACGGAACGACCGCGGCGACGACGCCGACCGGCTCGCGCGTGATCATGCCGAGCGCGCCGCTGCCGGTCGGTGCGATCTCGTCGTAAATCTTGTCGATGGCTTCCGCATACCACAGGATCGTGTTGGCCGAACCGGGCACGTCGATGGAACGGGCATCGGAAATGGGCTTGCCCATGTTCAGGGTTTCGAGCAGGGCGAGTTCGTCGGCATGGCTGAGCATCAGCTCTCCGAAGCGCTGCAAGACCTTCTTGCGCTCCGATGGCGAACGGCGCGACCACACGCCGCTCTCAAACGCGCGCCGGGCCGATTTCACCGCGAGATCGACATCGGCGCGATCGCAGGAGGCAACGCTGGCGAGCGTCTTGCCGGTGGCCGGATTGATGGCGTCGAACTGCTTGCCCGAGGCCGCTTCGACAAACTTGCCGCCAATGAAGGATTGCCCGCGCGGCTTGAGGTCGGCGGCAGCCTGCTTCCAGTTTACTGACATGTTCTCTGCTCCCTTATATTCTCAATTATCGAGACTTAATATCATTTATCGATATGAAGTCTCATTGCTCCGCAGGCGTTTGTCAACTGTTTTTCTTCGTCGCGATGGGGATGGGAAAGGCGTGCGCGCGCAAGCGCCCGCCGCGCCGCAGGCGGGGCGGATGCGAACGGAAAGCCTGTCTGGATCGGTCAGTCGGTGAGGGACGGATCGCCCTGCATCTTGCGTTCCAGCATTTTCGAAAGACGCTCCGCCATCTTGCGCACCAGCGCGATATTGCGGTCTTTTGCGGCCTCGAACAGGCTATGCGTGGTGCCCGTGATGCAAAGGCTTTGCTGGACGCGCTGGCCGCCGACGAGAATGGGCGCGGCGATCGCGCCGAAACCCTCGACGTCTTCGTTCACGCAGTAGGCGATACCTGACGACCGGATTTCCTTCAGTTCCGCCTGGAGTTCGCCCACATCCGTCCTGGTGTATGGAGTGAACTTCACCAGCGGGTTGCCGAGCACGCTGGCGATGAAGTCATCCGATTGATGGGCGAGGATGGCCTTCGCCGAGGCCCCCGCATGCAGCGGTATCTCCTGGCCCGGAATGATATAGGCGCGCAACTGGTTGTTCGGAGCGACCATCTCCATGCTTCTCACTGCAAAGCCCGACAGGCGGGCGACGAAACAGGCCTGGCCCGTTTCCGCCGCAAGCTCGTTCAGGGTGGGCAGCGCGGCGGAGACGAACCAGTCGTCGGCGGCGCTGGAGAAGAGGATGCGCGTCAGGCGTTTGCCTATCCGGCAGGTCGCGGCCGGCGGGGCGGTCATCTCGACCAGCCCGACCTCCGCCAGGCTTCTGATCAGGCGATAGGCGGACGCCTTGGGCAATTCCAGCATATCGCCGACAACCGCCGGAGAAACGCCGTTGGGAAAACCCGCGATGATTTCCAGAATTCGGGCGTAACGCTCCAGCGGCTTTTCGGTCACAGCCTTGGCGGTGGATTCATTCATGTGCAGCAACTTGGTTATTCTTTCGCGATTCTACGATCATGCCAGTCGAAGTATCGCATCGCCAGAGGCACGAACCAAGGACGGCCGCGGTAAAATGGGAAAGTCGGAAAGCGGCCCGTGTCGAACACCGATGCCGTGTCGCCCTGCCCCAGGATGCGGTTGGCGATGATCGAGCCGAAGTGGGTGCCGATCGGAATGCCGGCGAAATTATACCCCAGCCCGAAGTGGACATTGCCGTTGCGCCCGATATGCGGCATGAAATCGAAGGTTCCGGCGCAAAAGCCGGTCCAGGCGCGGCTGAGGCGAACGCCCTCCAGGTCGGGAAGAATATCGACCAGCCTGTCGCGCAGCGGAACCGCAAGCGGAATCGCCGAGGCGCTTTTCGTGCCGGTCATGCCGCCGAACAGGATCCGGCTCGAGTCCGGCGCCGGGCGAATGAAGTCGATGTTCATCTTGGTGTCGAGATAGGTGCGCCGCTGAGGCAGAACCTTGTCGATCAGCTCCTCCGGAAGCAGTTCGGTCGCGACGATGAACCCGCTGAAGGGAATGACGCGCCGCGCGTGCCATTTCAGCTCTGCGCCGGTATAGCCGTTCGTCGTGATCACCACATGCCTTGCCGCGATGGCGCCGCGCGATGTGTGGAGGTTATGCCTCGCCCCGCTTTCCTCGATCGCCGTCACATATGTGCGATCATGGAAACGAACCCCGGCATGGACGGCGCGCTCGACGAGGCCCTTGTGGTAGAGGCCGGGATGAATGGATCCGAGGTCGGGAATGACGGCGCCGCCGTGATAGCGATCCGACGCGATCTCGCTTCTGACGTTCTCCGGCTCGATCACCGAATAGTCGAAGCCGAGGCTGCGGCGCGTTTCCTCGAGATCGTCGACGAGGCCACGGAAATGCGATTGCGAATTGGCGCCGATGAAGCGGCCGCAGGTGCGATGATGGCAGTCGATCCCCTCGCGGCCGACGAAGCGTTCCACACCCTTCAAGGCCCGGTCCAGCTCCCGGTAGACCTCGATCGCATGTTTCTGCCCGGAATGGCTGGTCAGCCAGGCAACGGATCGCTTCAGCGTTCGGCCGATGAAGCCGGCATTGCGCCGCGCCGCGCCCTCCCCGATCCGCTGGCTGTCGACCACCACGACATCGAGCCCGGATCGCGCCAGTTCGAGCGCCGCCACGGTGCCGGTAATGCCTGCTCCGACGACGACGACGTCCGCCGCATCGGGAAGCACGGCCGCGCCGTCTTGCGCCGCCTCCGGCATCGCCGCCGTCCACCAGTAGGGTTCCTCGCGAAAATCCGGGGCGAAAACCGCGTCCTGGGACGGCTTCGCAGCGCGCCGGCTATGGGCGGAGACAGTCATGGAATTTACCTTTTCTTGGTCGAAAAACGAAGCACGGCCAGCAGGACGCCCGTCAGGACGATCATGAGGCCGGCCGCCGCGATGATCGTGGGATCGAGTTGCTCCCGCAGGCCCGTGAACATCTGCTTGGGAAGGGTGCGCTGGTCGGGGCCGGCGATGAACAGCACCATGACCACCTCGTCGAAGGAGGCGGCGAACGCAAACACCGCCCCCGCCGCCACGCCCGGCGAAATGATCGGCAGCATTACCGTCCTGAAGGCCATGACCTTTCCGGCGCCGAGGTTCGCCGCGGCCTGCATGAGCCGGAAATCGAACCGCGTCAGGGTCGCCGTCACCGTGACGACGACGAAGGGCGTGGCGAGCACCGTATGCGCGAGCACGACGCCGAGATAGGTGTAGTTCAGCCCGAGCGGGGAAAAGCAGATGAACAGGCCGAGCCCGAGGACCACGACGGGAACGACCATCGGCGAGATCGCCAGGGCCATGACCGCGTTTCGATAGCGAAAACGCGGGTTGACCAGGGCGACGGCGGCCAGCGTGCCGAGCGCGGTCGCCAGCACCGTCGTCGTCGCGGCGATGATCAGGCTGTTTACGATCGCCGAACGCCAGAGCGGCGACGACAGCAATTGCTCGAACCAGCGCCACGAAAACCCGCTGAGCGGATACCGGAACCAAGGCTCCGCATTGAAGGCGATCGGCAGCGCCGCGGCGAGCGGCACGATCAACAGGGCGAGAATGACGGCCGCGAAACCGTAAAGGGGCAGCCTGACGACGGCCGGCAGATCGGAATAGGTCTTTTGCGTCATGGTCATTTCCGTTCCGAGGAATGCCTGGAGATCAGGCGGGCGAAAGGCAGCGCGCAGACGCCCGCGCCGACCACCAGCAGCGTGCTGAGCGCCGATGCCAGACCCCAGTTCAGTTCCTCGTTGGTGAAGCGGGCGATGAAGTAGCTGATCATCTGGTCCGAAGCGCCCCCGACCAGCGCCGGCGTCAGGTAAAAGCCGAGGCACAGGACGAAGGTCAGCAGCCCACCCGCCGCGATCCCCGGCACGGCCTGCGGGAAGTAGACGTTGAAATGCGCGCGGATCGGCCCGGCGCCGAGGCTTCTGGCGGCCCGGACGTGACTTGCGGGGATCGCCCGCATGACGCCGAGCATGGGCAGAACGGTGAAGGGAAGCTGGATCTGGAACATGACCAGGATGGTCGCCGTCCTCGTGTACAGCCACGTCACCGGTTCCGTCACCGCGCCGATGCCCGTCAGCACGCCGTTCAGAACCCCGTTGGTCTGCAGCACGACGATCCAGGACATCGTCCGGACAAGCAGCGACGTCCAGAACGGCAGCAGGATGCAGAACAGCATGAGGCCGCCGACCCAGCCCCGCGACGTTGCGATCACATAGGCCAGCGGATACCCCACGACCAGGGTCAAGGCCGTGACGGCCAGGCTGATCAGGATGGTGCGCAGATAGAACAGGCGGAAATCATAGCCGGTTTCCATGGAGGGCCGGCCGTCCTTGTCGAGCTTGGTCTGGAAGCCCGCCGCCCATCCGAGATAGAACGTGCTGTAGGGCGAACCATGCTGCTTGACGATCGTCCAAATCCCCGGCGCGGCATAGGCGGGATCGATATCCGTCAAGGCCGTCCGGGCGGCGGCGGCATCGGTGGCGGCCCCTGATCGGGCGACGCCGCCGGCCTTCTGGATGAGGTTCATGCCGCGATCGAGCTGGTAGCCCATGCGGCGGCCCAGTTGCCGCAGCGTCGCGCGCTCGTTCGCCTTTCCGATCTCGCCGAGGAAGATCGCATAGACCTCGGGCGGTGGCGTACCGTCGCCGTTCCAGTCCTGGAGCGCGGCGACGGTCTCGGGAAGGTTGTCGGCGATCTCCCGGTCGGAGATCGCCGTATGAAAGATGAAGAGAAGCGGCAGCACGAGGAAGCAGGACAGGAAGACGAGAAGCGGCAGGGCGGGCAAGGCGGAACGCATGGCCTGCATCCGCTCCCCCCTTGCCGCCCCGACCGCGCGGCCGCGAACGACCGTCCCGCGATCCAGAGCAGCCTTGTCGGCCTGCGCCGTTTTCATTCGCATCTGTCGTTTCCCGGCCACGATTTCGCTCATCGTTCGATCAACCCCTTATTGCGCGACCCAGGAGGCGAAACGGGCATTCAGGGCATCGCCATTGGCGCCCCAGAAACCGCCGTCCTGGGCAAGGGCGCCATCGCTGTTCGACGGGGCCGAAGGCAGGCTGTCGAGCAGGGCCTTGTCGACCAGCGCGCTTGCCGCCTCCACCGTCGGGCCGTAAGCGATGAACTTGCTCAGTTCGGCATTGACCTCGGGCTTGATCGTGTAGGACACGAAATCCTTGGCCAGCGCCGCGTTCTTCGTCCCGACCGGGATCACCCACATGTCGAACCCGCGTATCTGGTTCTTCCAGGCGATGCCGAGATCGGCGTTTTCCTTGGCGTTGGCGTCGGCGATGCGGCCGTTCCAGGCCACGGCCATCTTGACCTCGCCCGATTTTAGCAACTGCGCCGGCTGGGCCCCGGCCTCCCACCAGACGATATCTGCCTTGATCGTATCCAGCTTCTTGAAGGCCCGATCGATGCCCTCCTGTGTCTCCAGGGTCTTGTAGATCTCGCCAGGCGCGACGCCGTCCGCCAGCAGCGCGATTTCGAGCGTGTCGACCGGGCTCTTGCGGAAGGCGCGCTTGCCGGGGAACGCCTTGGTGTCGAAGATGTCCACCACCGAGGCGGGAGCCGTCGGAAATGCATCCTTCTGGAAGGCGAGGATCGTCGCATAGGTGCTCGTGCCGACCGCGCAGTCGGTCAGCGCGCCGTCGACGAGGCCGGCATTCTTGAAGGCGGCATCGTCGCCGATCCGCTCCAGCAGTCCCTGCTCGCAGGCGGCGGCGGCCGTCTGGGGATCCATGTCGACCACGTCCCAGACCACGTTGCCGCTGTCGACCATGGCGCGAAGCTTGGCGAGCTCGCCGCTCCAGGAATCCTGGGTCACCTTGGTTCCGGTCTCCTTGGAGAAACCGTCGAAGAACACCTTCGCCTGCGCCTCCTGCAGCGCGCCTCCCCAGGAAACGACCTTCAGCTCGGCCGCCAGCGCCGGGGCGCCTGCCCCCAGCATCATTGCAAACATCAGGCTCAGGCAGGCACGTCCACGATATCGCATTGTCATCATAGGTTCCTCTCTTCGTTATTGATTGGCCTGTTTTGGATCGAGCACCCAGGCTTGCCCGGCATTCCAGCTCAGGAATACCGGTGCGCCGACCTGCGTGCCGGCATGGGCGGCGCCGGGGCTGCTCTTGATGACGACCAGGGCGCCGTCCGACAGCTCGACATGCGTACGCAGTTGATCGCCGTAGTAGACGACGTCGCAGACGCGGCCCTCGACAACGCCGTCCCCCTCGCCGCCGCAGAAATGGAGATCCTCGGGGCGGACCGAGATGGTCGCCGCAGCCCCGATGCGGGCGTGCTGCGTCTGCCTGGCGGAGACGACAGCCCCTCCCGGCAGACGCGCGCGGACCACGTCGCCGTCGATGGCGATCACCTGCGCGCACAAACAGTTGTTGTCGCCGACGAATGACGCGACGAACCGGTTGGCCGGCCGGATATAGATGTCCCTCGCCGTGCCAATCTGCTGGATCTTGCCGTCGTTGAAGATCGCGATGCGGTCGGACATCGTCAGCGCTTCCGACTGGTCATGCGTGACATAGACGACGGTCAGGTCGAGCTTGTCGGCGATATGGCGGATTTCGAGCTGCAAATCCTCGCGCAGCTTCTTGTCGAGCGCACCCAGCGGCTCGTCCATCAGCACCAGGCGAGGCTCGAACACCAGCGCCCGCGCCAGGGCCACGCGCTGCTGCTGCCCGCCCGACATGGCCGCCGGCTTGCGATCGGCGAATTGCTCCAGCTGCACCATGCGCAACGCATCGGCGACGCGGCGGTCGCGCTCGGCCTTGTCGACGCCCCGCACGCGCAAGGAGTAACCGACGTTCTCGGCCACGCTCATATGCGGAAACAGCGCGTAGTTCTGGAACACCATTCCGATATCGCGCTTTTCAGGCGGCCGGTCGTGCATCGCCTGCCCGTCGAAGGCGATGGAACCGCTGGTCGGATATTCGAACCCGGCCAACATCATCAGCGTCGTCGTCTTGCCGGAGCCGGAAGGCCCGAGAAGCGTCAGGAACTCGCCCTTGTCGATATCGAGATCGAGATCGCGAACGATGAAGGTTTCGCCGTCATAGGATTTGGAGACGCCGCGCAGGCAAATATGTCCCGGCGGCTGTTGTGCAGCCGTGATTAACATCTTCGTTCCCATAGTCTCGATTAGTGAGACTTATTATTGAATATCAAGACTATTGCAGGAAGAGGACGTGGTGTCAATAACGGTCGATCGCAAGACGCTATCCCGCAGCGGCGCAGGACGAGGCGTTAAACAAGGCGATGGTCTTTCATGGGGAGAAGGCGCGCCGACAGGCAAGCAGCCGTGGCGTGGTAGCAAGCGCGAGCCGCTGCCACACGGTCGATTGAGCGGGGCGCTTCAAAGCATGCGTGGAAGAACGTCGGTCTCGCCGCCCTTGTCCTGCAGCCGATGCTTCAGCGTGCCCGCCATGTGCAGGGCGATGACGGCCAGCAGGAGATAGGCGGAGTATCCGTGCAACGCCTGGAACACCGCGAACGCATTGTCGCTTTTCGGCAGGATCTCCGGCACATGCGAGAGGAAGAAGAACGGCACGCCATCGCCATCGGTGATGCTGCTCGACATGGCGTAGCCCAGCATCGGCGTGATCAACGTCAAGGCGATGAGCAGTCGGTGGCATCCGTGGGAAAGCCATTTCTCCCATCGCTTCAGAGCCTCCGGCGCAGGCGGTAGCCTAGCGCTATACCGCCAGCGCAGGGTCAGTTGCACCAGCGCCAGTAGCCAGGCCAGAACCCCGAACTGCTTGTGGTTGGGATACAGGATGCCGGCGGTGGGGTCGTCTTCTGCACGGCCGGTCATGTACCAGCCGCAGGCGATCAGGCCCAGGATCAGCACCGCGCGCAACCAGTGCAGGATACGCATCGACACCGGATATTTGACGCCGGGGCGTCCTGGAAATGTTGCCGTCACGCGGTCATCCTTGTTTGAGCCGGTTTGCGGCCGGCATGGGTTTCCGAGGGACGCTACGTGCGGAGTATTGCGTTTTCGTGCGGGTTGGATGGAGGTCGCGTGAATGTGATCCGGCTTGAACATTTCCGGTGAACACAGGTTCGCCGGAAATGCTCTCTTTTTGTGTTTGGCGCTTTGGCCTGGGCCGGGGCTATCCCGCACAAAGCGGTGAATCGCCCGCTGGCTACGCTGACAGCGCCTCGCGAACGGCCCTGACCGCCGCAAGCGCCGTCCGCAGCCGCGTCGTGCTCACGAATTCCGGCCAGCTCGACAGGATGACCGCCGCGAAATCCGCTTCCGGGTCGATGTAGATCAGTTGTCCGAAGACGCCGCGCGCCATATAGGCGCCGCGTGCGGTATCCTCGATCCAGAACTGGTTGTGATAGGCGCCGGCGGGCAGGGCCTCTCGATAAATGTCGCCGAAGAGCGCCGGATCGGCACCGAAGCGCGTTGCGGCAATCCAGCCGGGCGACACGATACGCCGGCCATCGATCTCGCCGCCGCGAAGATGCAGCAAGGCGAAACGCGCATAATCGCGAAGGGTCGCGTTGAACCCGCCGTCACCCAGCGCATAGCCGGCGGTATCCACGGTGAAATAGGCGTCTTCCTCCGCCCCCATCGGCGCCCACAATTCGCGGCTGACGAGTTCCGCAAGCGGCGCTGCGGCGGCGCGTTGCAGCACGAAGGCCAGCACATCCGTCTCGATCGAGCGATAGCGGAAGGAGGCGCCGTGCGGGCATTCCAGATCCTTCAGGGACAGGATCAGATCCCAGACATGCGTGGGCCAGTCCGCGTTCGGGCTATCCTTCCAGCCGCTGGCGACATCCAGCTGCGCCATGTGGGAATCGAGCGCGGTATAGGTCTCGTCGAAGACCACGCCGCTGGTCATGTCGAGGACGTGCTGGACGGTCGCGCCGCGATAGGCTGTCGCCTCCAGTTCCGGAAGGTAGTGCGTCAGGAGCGCGGCGGGGTCGACCACGCCGCGATCGATCAGGATGCCCGCCACGGTGCCGACGACCGATTTGGCGACCGATTGCGACAGGTGCTGGGTGTGTGGCGCCATTCCGTTGAGGTAGCGCTCGGCCACGATCTTTCCGCCGTGGAGCACCAGGAAGCCATCGGCATAGCTCGTTTCGAGGAAGCCGGCGATGGTGTGGCTCTGCCCCTCCGCCGCGAAGGAAACGGCATCGATATCCCGCAGATCGACCGGCAAAGGGCTTGCCGGCCCCGTTCCGCGCCAGACCTTCGTGGTCGGCAGAAGCTCCCGGACATGCTGGAAGGTCCAGCGATTCCAGGGCGCGCGGTCCCAATCCTGCCTTGGAATATGGGAATTGCCGGGTACGGTCGGATCGCGGAAGGGCGGAACGGTGTTCATGCTTGGCCTCGTTTGCGGTTGGAGCGGATCAATCGTTACGGCGAAGATAACTGCCGCCGACGAATTCTCCGAAGAGGGTGCCCATATCGCTCATCATGGCGAAGTTGCGCTTGGCCTTCGGCCCGAGCTTGGTGGCGACGGCGTCGATCAGCAGGTTGAGCACGACACTGAGGCTCGCCGTCGAATCCCAGAAGGTTTTTACATGCGTATGCGCCTCGAATACGAAGCGCGTATAGGCGAAGGCCCAATGACTGAACTTGTCGGTGACGATGACCAGCGGCATGTCCATCGACTTCAGCTTCTCCACCAGCTTGATGCCGCGCGTCGCATAGGAGGCGGTGTCGACGAGGACGACGACGCTCTGCCGGGGATCCGCATTGATGATCTCGCCGAAGGTGCCCGAGGCGTTGTCGATGAAAATGACGTTGGAACGCGCCCAGAGCAGGCGGCTGGCGAAATCCAGCGCCAGGCCCTTCGAGGCCTGGAAACCGACGACATAGATGGTGCGGGTCGTCGCCAGCAGGCCGGCGGCCTCGTCCCACACTTCGGACGTGGTCAAGGCATAGGCCTTGACGATGGCATCCAGCTCCAGCCGCAGGCTCTCCTGCAGCATCTGCTGCCGGCCCTCGCGCATCTGAAAGCGGGCCATGTAGTCGTCGATTTCGCTGTCCTTCTCCGTGACCGCCACGCGCAATCGCTTCTTGAGGTCGCGCAGGTTCTCGAAGCCGAGGCCGCGAACGAACCGCGTGACGGTCATTTCGCTGACGCCGACTGCCTGTGCGATGCTGCTGCCGGTCTCGAAGGGCAATATCTGGATATTGTCCAGCAGATAGGCCGCAAGGCTTTGCTCCGAGGGCGAAAAACCGGGCATGCGGTCGCGCAGGATCGCTTCGATGTCGATCTTCTCCTCGCCATTCGCTCCCTCGGCGCCCTTGCCGTTTCGTGCTTTCGCCACAGTGACAGCCTCCTAGAAATTGCCGGCATGAACGGCCGGGCGCCCCTGTCCCCAGATTCCGGGCGCGCCTTCTACCTCTTCCTCGATTTGTCGCGCAGCCGCAAGCAGCAGGTCTTCGCGTCCGAAGCGGGCGACGAGCTGGATGCCGATGGGCAGGCCGTCGCGGCTGCGCCCGAGCGGCAGGGAAATCGCGGGTTGTCCCGTGGCGTTGAACAGCGCCGTGAACGTCTCCTTCGGCGCGAGGTCGTCGAACACGCCGTCCACGTCGATGCCCGGGCGATCGGGATCGAAGGTGCCGATCGGTTCCGGCAGCATGGCGCTGGTCGGAGTCAGCAGGAGATCATAGCCGGCGATGAAGCGCCCGAGCTGCCGTGTCACCCGATCATAGACGGCGAGCGCATCGATAAGCTGCGCGCCGCTGATGCCGAGGCCCCAGCGATACAGGGCATGGACGCTTGCGCCAAGCGCCTCTTCCGGCGCGCGGTTCATCTGCCGCGCCATAGCCGGCATGTGCGCGGCGGCATCCGCAGCCCAGATGACCTTCTGCGCCTGCAGGAAAGCCGGATAGTCGAAGTCCGGCGATGCCTCCTCGACATGGTGGCCAAGCGCGGCGAACCGCTCCGCCGCCGACCTCGTCGCCGCTGCGACCTCCGGGTCGATCTGCACGCCGGACCAGGACTGTGTACAAAGGGCGATGCGCAGCCCCTTCGGCCTGTGCTCGATGACATCGAGATAGGGGACTGCCGGCGCCGCGATTTCATAGCCGTCGCCGGCATCCGGGCCATGGCACCGGTCGAGCAGGGCTGCGGTATCGCGCACCGAGCGGGTGAGCATGAAGGCCGTCGCCAGGCCCAGAAGCGGCGCATTGGCATTGGGCGATCCCGTCACCCGGCCACGCGACGGCTTCAATCCGATCAGCCCGCAGAACGCGGCCGGATTTCGGATCGATCCGCCACCGTCGCTGCCTTGCGCAAAAGGCACGATGCCGGCCGCGACGGCCGCCGCCGCCCCGCCACTGGAACCGGCCACGCCGCGCGCCGGGTTCCACGGATTGCGTGTGGCGCCATAAAGCGGCGATTCCGTCGCCGCCGGCACGCCGAACTCGGAACTCGCCGTTCGCCCGGCATTGACCAGGCCGGCCGCGCGCAAGCGCGTCCAGTACACGGCATCGTGAGCGGCGCGAAACCCCTGTGCCAGGCGGCTACCGAACTCGGCGGGCCGCGCCGCCTCGATGGGAAAGTCCTTGGTCAGCGTCGGAATGCCACCGAAGGGCGTGGCGGTCCCGGCCTCGGCCAAACTGTCCAACGCATCCGGATAAAGCTCGATGACGGCGTTCAGCGCGGGATTGACCGCCGCAACCGCTTCCTCGACGCAGCGGCCGAGTTCCCTCGGCGTGATTTCCCCCTTCGCCAGGAGGCGGGCGAGGCCGGTGCCGTCATGGGCGGTGTATTCGTCAAGTCGCATGATGTGATACCGATTGTGAATGGGGGGCTGTACGCTCTGTCGGCAGGCGGGCCAGCGAGGCGACCAGCGCCTGGGTATAGGGATTTTGCGGCGTGGTCAGAACCTCGCTCGCCACGCCTTGCTCCACGATGCGTCCCGCCTTGAAGACATAGACGCGCTGGCACAGGCTGCTGACCACGGAAAGGTCGTGCGAGATGTAGAGCAGCGTCAGCGCCCTCTCCCGCTGCAGCCGCACCAGCAATTCCAGAATCTGCGCCTGGGTCGTGACATCGAGCGCCGAGGTGATTTCGTCGGCGATGAGCAGTTGCGGCTTCAACGCCAGCGCCCGCGCAAGGCCGACGCGCTGGCATTGGCCGCCGGAAAGCTGGCGCGGCTTGCGATCGCGCAGGCTGCGTGGAAGTTCAACCGTCTCCAGCAGGGCATCGGCCTGTTTGCGTGCCGTCTGCCGATCCGCAAGGCCATGCCGCCAGATCGGCTCGGCGACGGCCTCGGCGATCGTCAGGCGCGGATTGAGGGAGTCGTACGGGTTCTGGAACACCATCTGCACCCGGCGGCGGAACGCCGTCAGCGCATCGCCGGCAAGTGTTCCCACATCCTGGCCGTCCATGCGGATCGTGCCGCCGCTCGGCGTATTGAGGCGCACGATCGAGCGGGCGAGCGTGCTCTTGCCCGAGCCGCTTTCGCCGACGATACCCACGGTTTCGCCGGCGTTTATCGTCAGATCGATGCCGTCGAGGGCGCGGAAGGAATGATCACCCCCGATGCCGCCAAGCAGGCTCCGGCTGGCGCCGAAGGTCACCGAAAGCCTCGCGATATCGAGCAGAGGCGCGCTGCCGCCGGCGGTCGCGGTCGTGCCATAGGTCCTGCGGCCAGGCTGCGAGTCGATCAACAGCTTCGTATAGGGATGGCTCGGCCGGTTGATGACTTCGTCGATCGGCCCCTGCTCCACCACCTCCCCGCCGCGCATCACAACCACGCGCGAGCAGATATCCGCGACGACGCCGAGATCGTGCGAAATGAGGATCATCGCCAGGCCGGTCTTGCGGTTCAGTTCCTTGAGCAGTTGCAGGATGCGGGCCTGCACGGTGACGTCGAGCGCGGTCGTCGGCTCGTCGGCGATCAGCAGCTTCGGCTGGCAACCGATGGCACAGGCGATCATCGCCCGCTGCTTCATGCCGCCGGAAAACTCATGCGGATAGGACCGCGCCCGCTTTTCCGGCTCGCGAATGCCGACATCGTCCAGCAGCCTGACCGCGCGCTGCCAGCCTTCCCGCTTGCTGATGCCGAGATGCCGGATCATCGGGGCCGCGACCTGCTGGCCGATGCGGCGCAGCGGATCGAGATGCGATGCCGGGTTCTGGAAGATCATGCCGATGTCGCGGCCGCGAATGGCGCATAATTCGTCCTCGCCGAGCGCCAGCAGATCGCGGCCATCGAGCGCCACGCTGCCTTGCGCGCTTGAGCCGGCCGCCAGCAGCCGCATCACCGCGCGGCAGGTCACGGACTTGCCCGAGCCGCTTTCGCCGACGATACCGAGGATTTCTCCCGGCTGGAGCGTGAACGAGACGTTCTTCACCGCCGCGAAAGCGCCGAACGTGACGGAGAGGTCGCGAACATCAAGCAGTGGCGGCTTGCCGTTTTCCAGCCCAGTCATGCCGTCACTCCTCGACGTTGTATCTGTCCAAGCCCGTCGCCAAGCAATGCAAAGCCGAGGCCCAGGGAAATCGCGGCCAGGCCGGGGAACAGGCAAATCCACCAGGCCTGCTGCACGAAGGCCTGCCCATCGGCGATCATGACGCCCCATTCGGCCAGCGGCGGCTGCGCACCCATGCCGAGGAAGCCGAAACTTGCGCCCGCCAGCATGACGAGCACCGCATCGCTGACCGCATAGGCGATGACCGGGCCGATGGCGTTCGGCAGCACATGATGACCGAGGATGGCGACCGGCCGGTAGCCCAGGCATTTGGCCGCCTGGATATATTCGCTTTCGCGGATCGTCAGCACCTGCGCGCGCACCAGCCGCGCATAGCTGACCCAGCCGACCAGCGTCAGCGCCAGGATGAAGTTGAGAAGACCCGGCCCGAGCACGCCGACGATGGCCAGCACCAGCACGAAGAAGGGAAAGGCCACGGTGAGGTCGTAGATGCGCATGAACACATTGTCGACGACACCGCCAAAATAGCCGCTCAGCAAGCCGATGGTGGTGCCGATCAGCAGCGGCGGAAGCACCCCGGCGACGCAGAGCAGCAGATCGACGCGGCTTGCGAAAAGAACCCGGGAGAAGACATCCCGTCCAACCTGATCGGTACCGAACCAGTGAAGCGCGCTCGGCGGCGACAGCATGTTCATGATGTCGATGGCATCGGGGTCATAAGGTGCGATGACGGGGGCCGCGAGCGCCAGCGCCAGCCAGCCGCCAAGGATGGCGAGGGCGACAAGCATGGTGGGCATGGGCTTGCGAAAGGATGGCATGGCTTGTGCCAAGACAGGGGTGTCGATCATGGACGATCTCCTCAGAACCGGACGCGCGGATCGATGAAGGCGGTGAGCAGGTCCACGGCCAGCGTGATCAGAACGGTCGAGACCGCGAAGACCAGCGTCAGCCCCTGCACGACGTAGTAGTCGCGGCCAAGCAGGGCGTTGACCATCAATGTACCGAGGCCCGGAACCGCATAGACCGTCTCGACGATGACGGCGCCGCCGATCATGAAGGCCACCATGACCCCCAGCAGGTTGAGCGTCGGCAGCACGGCATTCGGCAGCATGGTCTGCCAGAAGATCTGCCGTTCCGTCGCGCCCTGCGCCCGCGCGGCGGTGACGAAATCGGCCGTCGTCTTTTCGATGAGGGCGGCGCGCAGGCTCTGCGTCAGGACCGGCACCAGCCAGATGGCCGTCGAGACGGCCGGCAGGAAAAGATGGTGGAGGTGCCCGGTGAAGCCGGTGCCGTAGCCCGACACCGGGAACCAGCCGAGGCTGACACCGAAGAAGCGCGACATCATGATGCCGAGCCAGAAGACCGGGATGGTGAGGCCGGCGATACCCACGAGGCGGATGATCTGGTCGCCAATGCCGCCGGGGCGGCGCGCGCCGAGAATGGCGAGCGCGACCGTCGGCGGAACGGCAAGGCACAGCACATAGCCGGTCAGGAACAGCGTCGGCCACATGAACTGCTCGATGAGCTGGATGACAGGCCGCTGGAAACGCAGCGACAGGCCGATATCGCCGGAAACAAGATTGGCGATATAGGTCAGGAACTGCCGCCAGAGCGGCAGGTCGAGCCCGTATTGCGCGCGGATGGCCGCGATGCTTTCCGCGCTCGCCCGCTCCCCGGCAAGAAGCCGTGCGGGATCGCCCGGGGCCATGTGCACCAGAAGGAACGTCACGAGGCTGATACCGGCGAGCACGCCGATCAATTGCAGCAAGCGCCGCGAAATGAGTTGCAGGAGGGGCAATCCGGTTCTCCGGTTCGAGCGTCAAGGACGCGACGCTCTCGCAAGCGACGCGTCCTGGAGGCGGCTCACTGGCCGATCGAGGTTTCTTCCAGCGTCCATTGCAGCGAGGGCGTCAGCCGGAGGCCCTGGAGCCGCCTGGAATAGGCAACCGCGTTCGGCGCATAATAGAGAGGGATCTGCGCGACCTCTTCGGTGGTGATCCGCTGGATCTCCTTGTAGATTTCCGCGCGCTTGGCCGGATCGGCCTCCCTTGTGCCCTGCTCCACCAGCGCATCGACCTTCGGGTTCTCATAGAATGTGTTGTAGGAGTTCGATCCGCAGGTGCCGCAGACGGCCCAGCGCACGGCAAGGTCCGGATCGGGGGTCTCGTTATACCACCAGTTGGCGGCGGCGTCGTAGTCGCCCTTGCCGGTGGCATCCCACCAGGCGCCGCCATCGACATTGACGATCGACGGTTTCAGGCCGATCGCCTGCCATTGGGCCTGGATCAGCAGCGCCATCTGCTGCGACAGCGCGTCGGCGGTTGCGAGGATCTTCACCTCGCGCCCGGCCATGCCGGATTCGGCCAGCAATTCCTTCGCCTTGGCGGGCTCGTAGGAAATGCCGGGATAATCCTTGTCATGGAAATCGACGCTGCCCGGCAATGTGGTGTTGGCCGGTTCGGCATAGCCGCGCGTGATGGCCTTGGCCATGGCCTTGTTGTCGATCGCCATGCCGGCCGCCTGCCGCGCCTTCAGGTTGGAGAAGGGCTCGCGCTTGTGGTTGAGCAAGGTCATATAGATGGTGGTCGAGGGCTCGAGCCGCATATCCACCGTCTCGACCGTCTTCAGATCGTCGACCTGCGCCCACGGCACCGCACGCACCACGTCGATCTCGCCAGCCTTGAGCATGGCGATGCGGGTCTCGGGCGATGCGATCTCGATCAGTTCGACCGTGGCGTCCGACTTCGGATAGCCCTTGCGCCAGTAGTGCGGATTGGGCTCGAGAACCAGTTTCTCGTTCGGCTTCCACTGCTTGACCTCATAGGGGCCGGAGGTCACCGGAACCGAGGCGAAAGCCTCCTCGCCGCGTTTGTCGACATCGGCCTTCGAGACGATGCCCATGTTCCAGATTTCGGCATTGCCGAGGAACGGCGCGAAGGCCGACTTGAGCGTGACCACCACGGTTTTCGCATCCGCCGCGCTCACCGCTTCGACAGCGCCCAGCGGCGCGGGATAGGCCGATTTCTTGTCGGTCCGGATACGCTCCAGGCTAAATGCCACGTCGGCGGCCGTGATCGGCGAACCGTCCGAGAACTGGGCATCGCGCAGATGGAAGGTGTAGGTCTTGCCATCCGGCGAAATGTCCCATTTCTCGGCCAGCCCCGGCTCCAGCGCGCCGGTTTCGGCATCGCGGCGCAGCAGGCGCGAATAGAGCTGGCCATAGGTTTCGATGTTGCCGGCCGCCGCCGAGCGCATCGGGTCGAGCGTCGTGGTCTGGAACGGCGACACGACGCGGATGACGTCGGCGGCAAAGGCCGGAACGGTCCAGCACAAACCCATCGCCATCACGACAGCCCCGTGCAGTACCGCGCTCGCAGCCCGCATGCGGGATCGGCTCAAGGAATTCATCTTTTCTCCTCCCAATGTTTCCCTTTCGACATGAGGCGGAGGTTATGTGATATTACTAACTTCTGTCAACAGTCAGGTTGAAAAGATAACAATGGCCGTCGTCATCGGCGCGGCGGAATTTTTGGTATGGAGTGCGCCCCGATTGCGCCCCCTGCAACTGCGTCGCTGGAACAACGTCCTCGGAGGTACTCGCCGTAGAATACCTTGCGTCTGCCGACGGCCCGCTGATGCATTTCGACGTTTCGTCGAAGTCGGGATGCATGGCGCCGGAGGCGACGAAGATGCTCTTGGTCGTGGTGGAGGAAAAAAGGCAATTTCACGCGCGCGGCGGCTCGGCTCGGCGTTTCCCGGTCCGCGCGGAGCGTGCTATGGCCGGCTGTGGCCGCAACGATATCGTACGCAATCGCGATCCAGGGGGCGAGGCGCATCGCCTGACCCCCTGGCCTGATTTGCCGGATGCAACTTCATTGTCGCGCAGGCTGTCCGCCCGGCCCGCATGGCTTCCCGGAACGGAAATCAGACGATCCGGCCGCGGGCGGCGACGGGCCAGGTTTCGATGCCGTCATGGCCGGCGCCGGTGATTTTCAGCGTATCGACCATGTTGGTGACGACGCAGGCGTGGTTGGGGACGATGCGGAGCTTGTCGCCAACCTTCAGGCCGATCGGGCCGGTGCTCACCAGCCGCCCATGCTCTTCCGAAAGCTGGTCGATGGCGATGTCGTCGCGGCCGAGCACGTGCCCGTAGCCGGAAAGGCCAAGCAGGTCGGAGGTCAGCGTCTTCGAACCCGCGTCGATGATCGCGCGGTCGGGCGCGGGAACCGAGACGACGGTCGCCAGCACCGTCAGCGCGCAATCCTCCCAGCCGCAGACGCCGCGCGAAACCAGCGAGCGGTCGTTATAGACATAGGTGCCAGGGCGGTATTCGGTGGTCACCGGGGCGTCCGCCGCATGCATCATCGACGGCGTGCCGCCCGAGGTGATCATCGGCACCGCGATGCCGCGCGCCTCGATCAGTTCCTTGGCCGCGCCCATGAAGCGCTCGACGCCCGCCTCTCCTCCAGCCGGCGGATAGGTCATCAATCCGCCGAAGACGAGGCCGGGCGCGGCATCGATCACGGCCGCCAGCGTATCCGCCTCCTCCGGCGTCGCGACGCCGCAGCGGTTCGCGCCTGTGTTGCATTCGACCAGAACGGAAAGCGGCGCGGCCTCGCCGGCAAAGGCGGCGGAAAGGCCGTCGACCACCGTGCTATTGTCGGCGACGACGCGGAGTTTCACCTTTTTCGCCAGGGCCTTGAGGTGCTCCAGCTTCTCGCCGCCCAGGATGTTGTAGGTGATCAGCACGTCGCGGATGGCGTCGCTGCCGGCAATCATCGCCTCGGCTTCCGAGACCTTCTGGCAGGTGATGCCGATGGCGCCGGCGGCAAGCTGCATCTCGGCGATCGCCGGCAGCTTGTGCGTCTTGATATGCGGGCGCACCGCGATGCCATGCGCATCCGCATAGGCCTGGAAACGGGCGATGTTGGACCGGGCGATATCGAGGTCGACCAGGACAGCCGGTGTATCGATGGTGGCAAGGGACGTCTCGGGAAAGGGCATGGGAACCTCGGGATCAACAGTGCAAACGGCTAGCAGGACAGCGCTTCGGATTGGCCGGCAGGGGCATGGCTTTTATCGGCGAAGGTCTATTGACAATTCATTGACCAGGGCGCTCATTATGTCAATCCAATAAAACGGACTCATGTCCGCTATACTGGACAACTGGGAAAGTTTCATTCAAAGGGGAACGTCAATGACCATCTCTTTCCGCGCCGGCGCGCTGTCGCTGGCCGCCGCCCTCCTCATCTCGTCGCCGGTTTTCGCCGAAGGCAGCAAGCTCGATGCGGTTCTCGCCCGCGGCCACCTCGTGCTCGGCACCGGCAGCACCAACGCGCCCTGGCACTTCAAGAGCGCCGACGACAAGCTGCAGGGTTTCGACGTCGACATGGGCCACATCATCGCCAAGGCGCTGTTCGGCGATCCCGACAAGATCGAGTTCGTCAACCAGTCCTCGGATGCGCGCATTCCCAACATCACCACCGACAAGGTCGACATCACCTGCCAGTTCATGACGGTGACCGGCGAGCGCGCCCAGCAGATCGCGTTTACCATTCCCTATTATCGCGAAGGCGTCGGCCTGATGCTGAAGGCGGACGGCAAATATGCCGATTACGCGGCGCTGAAGGCCGCCGGCTCCTCGGTCACGATCTCGGTGCTGCAGAACGTCTACGCCGAGGCGATGGTGCATGCCGCACTTCCCGAGGCCACAGTCGACCAGTATGATTCCGTCGACCTGATCTACCAGGCGCTGGAATCCGGCCGCGCCGACGCTGTCGCCACCGACCAGTCGTCGCTGGCCTGGTACATGACCCAGAATCCCGGCCGCTACAAGGACGCCGGCTATGGCTGGAACCCGCAGACCTATGCCTGCGGCGTCAAGCGCGGCGACCAGGACTGGCTGAACTTCGTCAACACCGCCCTCCACGAGGCGATGACCGGCGTCGAGTTCGATTTCTACGCCAAGTCCTACAAGACCTGGTTCGGCAAGGATCTCGCCCCGCCGCAGATCGGCTTCCCGGTCGAGTACAAGTAATCCACGGAGGAGCGGGGCACTCCCCGCTCCTACGCCCTGAAGCATTTCCAGGAAAAGTGGATACCGGTTTTCCGTTCGGAAATGCAAAAATGCCCTGAAGGGATGGCCCGCCCATGGGTTACACGCTCAATTTCGCCGCCGTCTGGCGCAACTTCGATTTCCTGCTGAGCGGCCTTGCCCTCAGCCTCGGCCTTGCCGTGATTTCCATCCTCATCGGCGCGGCGATCGGCCTCGTCACCGCCTTCGCGCTGACCGCGAAGAACCGGTTCGCCAGTGCTCCAGCCCGGATTTACGTGACGGTCATCCGCAACCTGCCGATCCTGGTGCTGGTGCTGTTTGCCTATTTCGCGCTTCCGCAGATGGGTTTCCGCATCGGCAAGATCCAGAGTTTCGTGGCGGTGCTGTCGATCTACTCCGGCGCCTATCTGGCGGAAGTGTTTCGCGCCGGCCTTCTGTCGATCCCGCGCGGGCTGACCGAAGCGGGGCTTGCCATCGGGTTGACGCCGATGCAGATCCGCGGCTCGATCATCGCCCCCCTGATGTTCCGCAACGTGCTGCCTTCGCTGTCGTCGACGGTCATCTCGCTGTTCAAGGATACGTCGCTGGCCGCCGCCATCGCCGTGCCGGAACTGACCTTTGCGGCGCGCAAGATCAACGTCGAAAGCTTCCGCGTCATCGAGACGTGGATGGTCACCTCGGCGCTTTATGTCGTCACCTGTTTCCTCATTGCCGCCATCATGCGCTTCGTCGAGCGCCGGCTGGCCCTGCCGAGGTAAGCGCCCATGGCTCCTTCCTTTCTCGAACAACTCTGGATCGCCCGCTATGTCATTCTCAGCGGTCTCGGCATGTCGGTGTCGATCTCGGCTCTGGCGATCATCGCCGGCTCGGTCGTCGGCGTCTTCGTCGGCCTGGCGCTGGTTTATGGCGGCGGTGTGCTGCGCTTCTTGGTGCGCGCCTATACCGACATCATCAGGGGCACGCCGGTGCTGGTGCTGGTTCTCGCCAGCTATTATGTCTCGGCGGCGGTCGGCCTCGATCTCGGCCCGTTCTCGGCCGGCGTCCTGGCGCTCGCCATCTTCTGCTCCTCGCATGTCGGCGAGATCGTGCGCGGCGCGCTGCAGGCGATCCCCAGGGGGCAGACCGAGGCCGCCAAGGCGATCGGCCTGACCTTCAACCAGACCTTCACCTCCGTGCTCTGGCCGCAGGCCATGCGCCAGTGTCTGCCGGCCTGGGACAATACGGCCGCCGAAATGGTCAAGGCCTCGACATTGCTCTCGGTCATCGGCGTGGCGGAACTGCTCCTGCGCACGCAGGAGATCATCTCGCGCAACTTCATGAGCCTGCAATTCTATTTCCTGGCGGGCGCGCTGTATTTCATCGTCAACTTCGGCATCGAGCGGTTCGGCAAATATGTCGAGCGCAAGACCGTCCTGCCGACCTGAGGAGGCTATCGCGATGGCCAAGACCATTCTCGACATCAAGGGCCTGCGCAAGACCTACGGCCAGAACGAAGTCCTCAAGGGCGTCGACTGTGCCGTCGGCGAAGGCGAGGTCATTTCCATCATCGGTTCGTCCGGCTCCGGCAAGACGACCATGCTGCGCTGCATCAACATGCTGGAGGAATTCCAGGGCGGCACGATCAGCCTCGACGGCGAGGAGATCGGCTACCATGTCGACGGCGTCAATCGTCGCCGCAAGAGCGAGAAGGAAATCGCCCGCCAGCGCGCGCTGACTGGCATGGCCTTCCAGCAGTTCAACCTCTTCCCGCATATGAGTGCGGCCGAGAACGTCATGCTCGGCCTGATCAAGGTCAAGAAGATGGCCAAGCCGGAAGCGCGCGCCATCGCCGAAAAATGGCTGGACCGCGTCGGCCTCGCCGCCCGCACCGATCACTATCCCGGCCAGCTCTCCGGCGGCCAGCAGCAGCGCGTGGCGATCGCCCGCGCCATCGCCATGTCGCCGCGGCTGATGCTGTTCGACGAAGTGACCTCGGCGCTCGATCCGGAACTGGTGGGCGAGGTGCTGCAGGTCATCAAGGGGCTGGCGGCGGACGGCATGACCATGCTGCTCGTCACCCATGAAATGCGCTTCGCCTACGAGGTTTCCTCGCGGGTGATCTTCATGAACCAGGGCGTCATCTGCGAGGAGGGCGACCCCAGGGAAATGTTCGTCAAGCCGAAGACCGAGCGGCTGGCGGAATTCCTCAAGACCTCAAGCTTCAACTGAAGCATTTCCAGGAAAAGTGTGAAGCGGTTTCCGTCCGGAAAATGCGATAGATAGAGAAAGAGAAAGCATATGACGATCAAGCGTTACGGCGGCGGTGAAACCGGGGCCGGCGGACAGCCGCTGCCCTTTGCCCGGGCGACCGAGGCCGCAGGCTGGCTCTATGTCTCCGGCCAGGTGCCGATGGAAAAGGGCGAGATCATTCCCGGCGGCATCGTCACCCAGAGCCGCAAGGCCATCGAGAACATGATTGCCATCCTGCATGAAGCCGGCTACGGCGTGGAGGATGTGGTGCGCGTCGGCGTCTGGCTCGACGACCCCCGCGACTTCTGGAGCTTCAACGGCGTTTATGCCGAGTATTTCAAGGGCAACGCACCGGCCCGTGCTTGCGTGCAATCGCATATGATGGTCGACTGCAAGGTCGAGGTCGATTGCGTGGCGTATCGCGCGGACAGGGCGTAAACACTTCTGGAGGCAGCATGGCCGAGGCCGGCGATACCATATCGCGACGTATGCGGGGACTGGATCGCGCGTTCGAGATCCTCGAATTCCTGCGTGTGAAGCGCCAGCCGATGCGCCCGAACGAGATCGCCTCGGAAATCGGCGCGCCGCGCTCCTCGGTCTATGAACTCGTCAACCTGCTGCTCGCTCAGGGCATGCTTGATTATCAGGGCGGCGACGGCCGGGTCTATCTCGGCCGCCGTCTTTACTATCTCGGCACCGCCTATGCCGAACAGTTCGACCTGATGCGCGAATGCGACCGCATGCTGGTTCGCCTTGCCGAGGAGACTCGTGAAACGGCGCAGATGTGCCTGCTCGAAGGCAACAAATACACCGTGGCGATGATGCGCGAGGGCATCCGCCCGTTCCGTATTTCCTCCAATGTCGGCGAACTCGTCTCCATTCCCTGGACGGCGTCGGGCCGTCTCCTGGTCTCGCATCTCCCGGATGCGGAGATCCTCGCCCTTATCCCGCCGGAAGATTTCGTATTGCCGAGCGGCCGCCGGCTCGATCCGGCCGAATTCATCGCCGAGGTGCGCAGTGCTACCCGCGACGGCTATTTCACCTTCAACAGCGAGGTGGAGAATTTTACCCATTGCTTCGCCGTGCCGGTGTATCAGGCCGATGGCGCTTGCATCGCCACGCTTTGCCTGGTCACCCCGCGCGAGGACGGGCTGCGCAATCGCGACCACTATCTCGACAGCCTGCTTGCCGCCGCGCATGAGATTTCCGACAAGCTCGGTTTCAACGTCGCAAGGCGTCGCGTTTCCTGAGGCTCATTGGCCGCCGAGCAGGAAGAAGGCGAAGCCGTAATCGACATCGATGCGACCTTCCGCAATCGTCCGCCCGAGCCTTTGCAGAAACGCGGCGTTTTCGGCAGGTTCGTCGATCTGGCTGCCGGGGATCGGCGCATCGCTTGATAGCGCCAGCACCAGTTGCGGCCGTGGCTCGCTCTCCGGCTGCTCGATGCGCTCCACCGTGAAGGAGCCGTGGCTGCCGCTGCGCTGCAGCAGCGAATCCAGCCGGTAGACGATGCCGTCATTGTCGACGAGATAAAGCACGATCACCTTTTTCGTCAGGTTGCCGAGCGCGCCCTTCAACGCATCGCCGTTCTTCAATTCGTCCTTTTCCAGCGTGATCGACAGGCTGGACGGCCTTTGCCGCGATAGCCCGCTGAGAAAGCTCGCCACGCCGCATTGGGTCTCGGCGATCTGTCGGCCCTGGATATCGGGGGCGTAGCCGAACGCCTTGGTGAAGCCGGTATCGAGCGTGTCGAAGGGCGCGGCGCTGGCGGCCATGCCCTCGATTTCGATGGTGTTCGGCGAGCTCGTCACCGCATCCGCAAAGAAACAGCCGCCGCCATCGAAGGCGCTGAGCCAGGCCAGACGCTTGTCGATGGGGCTGACCGATGGTTCGGGAGCGCTGCCCTGCCCGGTCTGCGGCAGCGCCTCCGGAATGACGGTTTTTTCCTTGGGCGGAATGACCGCGACCTCTTTCGGCGGTGGAGATTTAGGGGTCTGGATCGGCGTCGCGACCTCCGGCTCCGGCAGCGGTTGCACCTCCGCGACCGGCTTGTCGGGAATGGGTTTGAGCGGCAGGTCGGAGATATCCGGTTCTTCAGGTGCGGTGGCGACGATCTCGGGCGCGGATACCGGCGATTCCGGCTGCGGCGCGATCGGGGGGACCGTCTCCGGCGTCACCATCGCCGATTGCGGCTCGGGCGCGGGCGGGGTCTCCGCCTGCGCGGAAGGCGTCGGCGTCACCGGTTCCGGGGCAGGCAAGGTCGGCAAGGTTGGCGGCGGTCCAGGCGGCGCGGCGACGATCTCGGTCGGAGTCTTGTCCAGCCGTTCCTCGTTCTTTTGTGTGACGCCGGGCGTCGGCGGTTCGGCGGGGGCGGCCTCGATCGACGGCACCTCGTTTTTTTCCGCGATAACCGGCTGCATGTCGGGAGACGAGTCCTCCTGCGGGGTTTCCGCAAGCTGTTTTGGCGGGCCGCTGAAATAGCCGAGGCTATAGAGCGCGCCGGCTCCGGCCCCGGCAAGTAACAACAGGGCGAGCAGGCCATACAGCGGCAGGCGCGAGCGGCCTTTGGCCTGCGGTTTCGGCGGCACGATTGGCGGCGGTTCGGCCGGGCCGGATTCGATGCGGATATGGGCGAGCGGATCGTGCTCCGGTACCGGCGGCAATACGACGGGTTCGTCGCGCCAAGGCTCGGAGGATCGGTCGTCCTCGGGCCAGCTTTCGTCCGCAGGCCAGCGACCGGTCTGCGGCGCAACGACGGTCGGTTCCACCGGCGGCCGCGACGACAACGCAGCGGCGGGCGGCGGTGCCGTCGGCGTGGGGGGCACGGTCGAGGAGGTCGGCGGCAAGGTTTCGCGGGGGAAGGCGGTGGTCGGCGGGCGCGTGGCGTGCGGCAGCGTCTCCTCGCCGGAGCGCAGCCAGTCTGCGATTTCGGCCATGGAGATCGTCCGCGCGGCAGGATCGGGCTGCAGCATGAGCTCCAGCAACGGGCGCAGTGTGGCGTCGATGTCGGAAAGATCGGGGATGCTGCGGCGTTTTTCGATCACCTCAAGCGGCGTGCCGTTCATGTCGACGGGGGTTCCGCGCAACGCGTTCACCATCACCAAGGCGAGGCTGTAGACATCCGAGACCTCGGTGACCTCGCCGCCGAAAAGGCCGAGCTGCTCGGGCGAGACAAAATTGTATTTGCCGGCGAACTTGCCGCCGAGCAGGGTGCCGGCGCCGATATTGGTGGCGCGGGCGATGCCGAAATCGATGATCTTCGCCGCCCCCACCCGGCCGCCGGGCAGGATGATGTTGTCGGGCGAAATATCGCGGTGGATGACGCCGGCCTTGTGCGCCGCATCCAGCGCCGAGGCGACTTGCGCGAGCAGAATGCGGGCATCGCCGCTCGCCATCGGCTGGCCGTCGATGACGCCGGCCAGCGACGGGCCATCGACATATTCCATTACCAGATAGGGCCGCTGCACCACCGGATCGATGCCGAAGACGCTGTAGCGGACGATGGCCGGGTGATGCAGCGTATTCAGCACCTTGGCTTCCTTGAAGAACAGGCCGACGACCGTCTCGTCCCTGGCCAGTTCCGCCAGCACCACCTTGATGGCGACGGGATCGCCGGTGGCGATGTTGCGGCCGCGATAAACCTCGCCCATGCCTCCCGCCGCCAGCCTTTCGTCGATGACGAACATGCCGTTCAGCGTCGTGCCGGGGCCAACCTTGGCCGGGATGTCCTCCGCCATCACGCCCACCCCGCCTCGGTTCCGGCATCGAGGAAGCGCACGACATTGACCGTGACATTGTCGCTGCCGCCGCGCTGCAGTGCCGTGTCCACCAGTTCCTGGCAGATGTCGCGCGCCGGGCGGCCGGTCATGATCTGGCCGATTTCGAGATCGTCGAGATGCGCCGTCAGCCCGTCGCTGCACAAGAGGAAGACATCGCCGGCCTGCACGTCGCCATCGGCATAATCGAGATAAGCGTCCTGCCCGATGCCGATGGCATGGGTGATGGCGTTGCGGCGCGGATAGGTCTTCGCCTCCTCCTCGCTCAGCAAGCCGCGGTCGATCAGATCCTGCACTTCGGAATGGTCGCGCGTCAGCTTGGCCAGCATGTCGCCGCGCAGCAGATAGGCGCGGCTGTCACCGGACCAGTAGCAGCGATAGACCTTGCCGAAGGCGAGCAGGCCGACCACCGTCGTGCCGATGGTCTGGCCGCGCTGAAGCGCGGCGGCGTGGATCTCGGCATTGGCATCGAGGATGGCGGCGCGGAAGGCGGCTTCGAGATCGACGGCGGAACCCGCGTCGAAGGCGCCGGCCTGCAAATGCCGCAGAACGGTCTCGCTGGCGAAATCGCCGGCCGAATGGCCGCCCATGCCATCCGCCACCACCCAGACGCCGTTGACGGGATCGGCATAGGCGCGGTCCTCGTTGAGCTGTCGCACCATGCCGACATGCGACAGCACCTCCGTATCGAGGCGAAACAGCGGCCCGGCCATCACGACGACCCTCCGACGATCATATCGCCATAGAGCGCGGGATCGGGCAGCCCTTGCATGGAGAGAAGCTGCGCCGGCACATATTGGCCGCCGCGCGTCCAGAACAGGCAACGCCCGCGCGCCGCCGCGCGCATTTCCAGCGCCGCGAAGCGCGCGAATGCCTCCGGCCCTTCAGGCAAGGCCTGCCGATAGCCGCCGGGTATGGTTTCCACACCCTGGCCGGTCATCGCCGCCAGCGGGTCTTCGAGACCGGCCATCAGCGCTTCGGGCTCCGGCCCCTCGCCTTCCGCCAGCGCCGAGAGCAGCCTTGCATGCAACGCCTCGATCCACTCCCCCGAGATTTCCTCGAACAGCGGAAAGGACAGGCCGGGCGGCGCGTGCGCCACGAGGCAGAGAGGAAAATACCGCCCGACGCCATCGACCGAGGGCATCAGCGCCCCGAGGCAATCGGCCCCGGCGATGTCTTCGCCGAGGCGAAAATTCCAGATGGGATGGACGGAATAATAGCTCAGCCATTGCCGCCCCAGCCGCTCGCGGCTGATCGCCACCGCCTTTTGCAGCCAGGTTTCCAGCACCGTCACCACCCCCTTCGGCAGGTTGAGCGCCAGAAAGTCCCGCTTGGCCGGATATTTGCCGAAGAGACCGACGGGCATGGCTATAACCCCGCCGGGCATTTGAATTCGGAAAGCGCGGGCAGCAGGAAGGGATTGCTGACCTGCCCCAGCTCGATGCGATAGGAGACCTCGCGCCCGCCGATGACGAAGCGGGCGCCGAGCCCGTCGCCGCCGGCCGAAACGCTGCCCATGGTCAGGAGCCGCAGCAAGGCCCAGGGGCCGCTCGCGGCAATGTTCGAGGTGCGGCCGGCCATTTCCGGAAAGATCGAGATGCTGGCCGAACCGGCGCCGGTGCCCGGCCAGGTGAGATTGACGGGCGCGTTGCCGACCTGCTGCGACTGGATGACGGTGCCGTTGACCTCCAGCAGCGCGAAATCGGCATTGCCGGAGAGCGTCTGCGGCTTGACCACCATTTGCAGCGCCAGCATCGGCGAGCCCGCCGGGAAGAAGGCATCGCGGATCTCCGCCGCCCGCTGAAATTCGCGCAGCGTCGCCTTGGAGAGATCCTGGCCGACGCGCTCGCCCTGCTTCCAGTCCCAGCCGCCCGGCGCCATATCGACCAGCGGCGACAATTTCTCGCTGAAGAACTTGTCGATGACGCCGCCCGGGCCGAAGAGTTTGGTGAATTCGGCCAGCGGCACGTCGCGATTGCTGTCGCGGGCGAAGGGGTAGCGATTGGCGATGACGCTCTGGCAGGCGCGGGTGACCAGCGAATTCATTTCCTGGTTGAGCTGGTCGATGGTGGAACCTGCTGCATCGCCCTCGAAATCGCTGACGGCGCTCTGCATCATCCGCGCCAAGGGCGGCGGCAGGCGCGAGACGTTGGATTTCAGGCTGGCGATCTGCATCGGCAGGTTGGCCATGGCGCGCTGCGTCTGCGAGGGGTTGTTGGCGAGGATCAGGCTCTGGGTGATCTCGTTGAGATTGGCGATCAAGAGGTCGATGGCCCTGCGCCCCGGCTCGCCCTCGACGAGTTGGTGATAGGGGCGGAAATAGGCCTCGATATTGGCGCCGGGTACGACGGGCGCGCCGCCGGCGCTGCCCATGCGGTTCTGCGACTTGGTCAGCGCGGCATCTATGCCGATGCGCGACCAGCCGGAGGCGCGGCTCTGGACGCGCTGGAGCGCCAGTTTCTTGGCTTGTTCGGCGATTTCTCCAAGGGCGGCGTCGCCATTGTCGGTGGCCGGCGGCGGCGCGCGCTCCTGCGTCAGCTTGGTCTCGGCGGCAATCGATTCGAACACGGCGCGGATCGGCGACAGCGGCCCGGAGGCGATCTGCAACGCCACGTAATCCGGCTTGTCTGCCGACATGCGCTTCAGGCGGAAGGAGCCGAGCGCGCCATCCCAGGCGGCGATGAAGTCGCGGCGATAGCGTTCCAGCAGCTCCGGCCCGAGCTTGGAGAATTGCGATTCCACCGCCTCCTGCTGGGCGAATTCGCCCAAGACCCATTGCTCGGCCAGCATCTTGTCGGCGACGATGCCGAGCTGTTCCAAAAAGTAATCGTGGAAGCCGGCATAGGTGAACAGGCCTGATACCTCGATGCTTTCCAGCGGCTTGCCGTCCAGCGTCTCGAACACGGCGTCGGTTTCCGCCCCGCCGCGGGCATCGAGGCTCCAGGGTTCCAGCGGCTCGGTGAGGCCGGCGGTCTTGATCAGCGTATAGGCGCGGTCGGCGAGGCTCATGCGCGTCAGCGTCTTCTGCGCCGCCTGCACCAGCGTGCCGTTCAGCTCGATTTCGGGATTGTGGACCTTGCCCAGCGCCAGCATCGCCAGCAGATGCTGCTCCAGCTCGTCGCGCACCGGCTTGTTGCCGGCGCCGGGATAGAGATTGTTGACCCAGTCGTCGCGCATCCAGGTGACGATCAGATCGTCGTCGGTCTTCGGCGCCTTTCCGCCGAGCATGAGGTAGACTTTCAGCGCCTCGTAGATGACGAGCGGATCGTTGATATTGGTCTCGATCTGCTTTTCCAGCCGCAGGATGAGGCGCGAACGCAGCACGCGCTCCAGCGCCTGCCGATAGGCCTCCTCGCCGGCCGAGGACAGGCGGGCGCGCTGGCTGAGCCCAAATCCTTCCGACCATGGGGCGGCCACGTCTCGATTGGCATAACCGGTTTCCATGTAACGCAGCTTGTGAAGAAGGTCGACGACCTTGTCGAGATCGGTGTCGGCGACAGGCTCGGCATTCAGCGCCAGCCCGCCGATGGTGCGGTATTCGGCGACCGCCGCATTGGCGCTGGTGACCAGTTGCCGGTTCTGCATGTAGCTCCACAGCCAGAGCGACGACAGCGCCACGGTGATCAGCGTCATCGCCGCAATCGCGCCGTAGCGGAGCGTCGCGGCGCGGCGGATGGCGCCGAGATCGCGCGACACCCAGCCGGCCTCGGGGAAGATGACCTTGGTCATCAGGTCGTGGATGAAATAGCTCTTGCCCTTGCCGGACATGAAGCCGGTGCCGGCGGCGCCGAAACTCGTCTCCATCGCGCCGAGCATCTGGTCGATGGGCGTTCCCTGCTGGGTGCCGGAGGAGAAATAGAAGCCGCGCAATTGCGCGCTGGAATGGTAGCGCGTTGGCTCGAAGATCGCCGAGAGGAATTGCGACACCGGCTCGCGCAGCGCCGCGATCTGCGCCGGGAAACCGAAGGCGAGGATGCGCGCCATCGGGTCGGGTTCGGACTGCAGGTGCTCGGCGGTCTCCTCGGTCAGCCGCATGACGAGGTCGTCGATTTCGCCGGGCACGCGCTCGACGAAATTCTTCTTGCGGTCCTCGGTCTGGAAGGTCGCGCCCCAGACCTGCCGGCGGCGATCCTCGGGGAAGGAGCCGAAATATTCGTTGAAGCCGGCGATCAGATCCGCCTTGGTGAACAGCGCATAGACGGGGAAATCCACTTTCAGCTCGGCGTTCAATTCCAGCAGCCGCTTGCGGATGGCACTCGCATGGGCGTTCAGCTCCTCCGGCTTCAGCGTCATGATGTCTTCGAGGCTGATGGCGATGATGACGCCGTTGATCGGCTGTTTGGGGCGCTGCGCCTTCAACAGCGACAGGAAGGACAGCCAGCTCTTGCGGTCGGATTTCTCGTCGGAATCCTGCGTCGTGTAGCGGCCGGCGGTGTCGATCAGCACCGCATCCTCGGCAAACCACCAGTCGCAATAGCGCGTGCCGCCGGCACCGGCGATGGCCGCCTTGCCGCCTTCGGTGGAGAGCGGGAATTTCAGGCCGGAATTGACCAGCGCCGTCGTCTTGCCGGTGCCGGGCGGGCCGATGATCACATACCAGGGTAGCTCATAGAGGAAATTGCGGCCCGGAAAGGTTTTGCGCAGTGTCGTCAGCGCTTCCGTCATGCGCTCGGAAAGCTGGTCGCTGTCGTCGGTGACGCTGTCCTGCGCCACCACAGCCGCCTCCAGCGCCCGCTCGGCCTTGCGGTGGCGGCGGTAGCGCCAGAAGAGAATGCCGAGAAACACGAGCCAGAGAACGAGGATGATCGACAGCCGCACCAGCGCGCTGTCGAAGGGCGCGATATCGGCGATGACCAGCATCGGCGCGACGAACCATACGACCAGCGACACCAGCACGACCGCCAGCGCGCTGAATCCATAGATTGCTATTTTCAACGCCTTGTCACGCATGCGGTCCCGGGCTTTCAGCGGTTAGGGATTGTTGATCAGCGTTTCTTCCTTGGGTATGGCAAGCTCGACGCGGCGGTTTTTGGCGCGGCCTTCCGCCGTGTCGTTGGGCTCTACCGGCTGGTCCTCGCCCCGGCCGGCGACGTCGAGGTGGGCGGCATCGTCGAGATGCTTGGCGAGCACATCGGCCACCGCCTGCGCCCGCTTCACCGACAGGTCGAAATTCGACTTGAACCGGCTCGATGCCTTCGGCTTCACATTGTCGGTATGGCCGACGATATGGATCTGGCCGGGCTCCTTGTTCAACGCAGCACCAATGCGCTGCGCCAGTTGCTCGAAATCCGGCTTGACGTCGGCGCTGCCGGACTCGAACAGCAGCAGGTTGTTGATGCGCACGACGATGGAATCGCCGACCGGCTCGACCGCCACCAGATCCTTGTCGATCTCCGGCGCCAGTACGCCGCGAATGCGCTGTAGCTGCGTCGTCACCGCCAGCGACGGCTCGGGATCGGGCAGCGGCACGAAGGCGGAGCGGCTGATCTCGATGGGACCGGACGGATGCAGGCGCACCAGCGTGCCGGCCGCCGCATCGGCATCGCCGCCGAGCAGGATGCGCAGCAGCAGATACAGCCCGGCGACGAGGGCGAGGAAGACGCCGGCAATCGCCCACAGCGGAATGCCGTCCGCCAACCCGCGCACGCGGATCTCGTTGCCGCGCCAGCGCGGAGAAATATCCGCCGCCGCCCCCGGCCGCACGGTGCGCAGCGTCATGAACACATCGCGGCGCACCCGCTGCAGCTCGATATCGCCGCCCTTGGCACTGCGATACTGCCCCTCGAAGCCCAGCGACAGGCAGGCATGGATCAGCTCCAGCAGGCTGTAATAGACGGTCGGATTGGTGCTGAGCTGGCGGATCTTGTCGAAGAAGCCGGTGCCGGAAGTGCGCACCCCGAAGAACTGCGCCAGCATGCTGTATTGCAGCCAGAGATGCTTTTCCGTGCCCGGCAGGTTCTGGACGATATCGTCGGCGGTGGCGCAGAGCGCGTATTTGGCGATCGTCGCCTGGTCCTCCGGCACGCCGGCCGCGAGGATGGTCTTTTCGAAGTCCTGGATGGCGCGCGCCACATGCTGCATCAGCGGCACCGCATCCATGTCCACCACCATCTGCCGCAGACGGCCGAGCAGGATGAGCAAGGGTGCCGCCGCCTGCGTGATAGGATTGGCGGATTTGATGCCGGGATTGGCGCGGGCGCCGAGCGCGATGTTCAGCGGAATGCGCCGGCGGTTTTGCGGTGGGGCGACCGGTTGGGCGGGCGGAAATTCCGGCGACATCCAGTTGCCGCCGAAGGGATCGTCGCCGCTGGCCGGCGGCGCGGGCGTCGGCGTCGGGCGTGGGGTGGCCGGCCAGAAGGAAGCCGGGTCCGGGGCCTGCCCGGCATTGCCGCCAAGCGGGCCGGGCGAGATGATCGTGGTGTTCTGGCCGGAGGGCGGCGGGCGGAACTCGTTTCCGAAGCGATCGTTCGGCGGCGGCACGCCGCCGGGCTGCGGCCGGATGACCGTCTTGCCCTGCCTGTCGGGATCGTCGGATTGGCCCATGTCAGTCGTCCATTATCGCCCAGAGGTCCAGTTGCAGCTCCGGCCAGTTGCCGGCGAAATGCATGGCGATGCCGCTCGCCGTGCTGAATTCGGGCCAGAGCGGCGAGGCCTTGTCGAGATAGAAATAGACATGGTCGGTCATGCTGCGGATCTGGCGCGGCGGCGTCGGCATGTGGACGATATCGATGCCCGGCAGATGCGTCTGGACGATCTCGCGCATCTTGGTGTTCGGCCCGACCTTGCAGAGATCGGGAAAGCTCTGCTGGATCTGCGACAGCGGCATCGCCGCCGAGACCTCGACCACGAAGCGCGCCGTGCGAAACAGGTTGCGATTGGTGACATTGGCGAGGAAGGCGTTGGGCCGCACCTGGGTCAGATCCAGCCGGATCGCCCGGCCGATATCGAGGCTGAGCTGGCGCTGGATGATTTCGAGGATCGGCTCGAACACCTCATGCAGCCGATCATGGTCGTAGCGCGGAAAATCCGGCGCCATGCGGTTTCCCGAAAAGGTGGAAAGCTCCCCGGCAAAGCGGATGAGGTCGACATAAAGCCGCTCGGGATGCAGGTATTTCGAGGCGCGGCTGTGGCGCAGAACGTTCACCTGACCGTTCAGCAATTGCAGCATGAAATAGTCGTAGGCCTGCAGCCCGCCGCCGGAACTGGGATCGGTGGCATAACGCGACAGCGCCTCCAGCCTTGTCTCCACCCAGCCGATCACCCGGTCCAGCCAGCCGGTGGTGACCGGATGGGCGTGGCAGCTGAGCACCGGCGGGGCGACGCGCTCGTCGAGCACGATGGTCTTGTCGCGCACCTCGACGATGCGGGCGATGGCGAGGTTGTGATAGCCGGGGCGCGGCGTCTCGCGCACGGAAAATTCGATGCGCGGATGCGCCACCTCGATATCCTGCGCCACATGCATGCCGGAGGCGGAATCGACGAAGGTTTCGAGATCGAGCGTGTAACGGCTGCCGTTGCCGCCATTGGCAGCCGCCACCTCGCGGCCGTTCGGCGTCGCGACCGGCATGGTCATCCAGACGATACGCCGCTCCGAACCCTCGGGAATATCGACCGGGGCCGGCAGCGGGCTGTTGCCCGGCATGTCGAAGGGCACGCCATCCTGGAAGACGCCGGAGGCGCGGCGCAGGCCGAACTTGTTCTGCTGGGCGAGATCGCGGTCGATCTCCAGCTCGACGAAGCCCCAGGGATAGGGGGTGATATAGCCGACGCGGTTTTCGAGGAGTTTTTCGACATAGCGGTCATGCTGCTGCAAATGGTGCTGATGGAGGAAAAGCCCTTCCGACCACACGACCTTGCTGTACCATGACATTGCCCACACTCCCCCGACACCGGTCGCACCTGCCATGACAGCGTCCTTTGGGCCGGTGGCGACGCCGGGGGACGATGTTACGCTTTATCTTCGCACGTCTTGCGGAATTGCTTCATGTATAGGTCTTGTAAGGATTTGGCCTGCGGCAAAGGCTTTGTTCCGGTTTGACTTAGTAAATCTCCAAAACAGTTTTTTTTCAACTGCGCAGATCCGGTGCGGGGATCGGGAGGCGCGGATGGATGGCGTGTGCTCAATCGTTCCTAAGAAACAGCGTCCAGCGCTCCTGTTCGCGCGTATCCACCTCGAGGAAATCCGCTTGCTTGTAGCCGCGCAGCCAGCACTGCTTCGTGCCGCGAATGAGGAAGCGTCTGGTGCCGATGCAGGAGGGAATGGAGCCCGCCGTCACCGGCTGGCCGAAGACATCCTCCGCATAAACATAGACATAGCGGCTGGCGAGCGGCTTGCGGATCACCTCGGCGCAGCGGTTCGCCCCGACGCTCCACCAGCCCTCTGTCTGGAACTCTCCGTCCTCCTCATAGCCGATGGCGACGTTGAGCACGTCCAGCGACTGGTTGCAGACGGAAAATTCCGCTCGCGCCGGACCTTGCAGCAACAGCACCATGGGCAGCGCCAAGAATTGCGCTCTTGCCAAGCGCGCCGACATGCGCCTTAATTCCCGCATCGCTTTGTGGAGTTTCCAGCCCATGACGAAGACGATCCTGTTTCTTTCGGCCTGCCTGTCTATAGCCGGCTGCTCCACCACGCCTGCGCCTCCCATGGCCCCGCCCAAGCCGGAAAAGATCGGCCCCGCCCCCTCCCAACCCGGCAATTGTTTCTATCGCGGGCCGGATGGCAAGGTGTTCATCTCCGCCTGCTGAGCACCCTCACCGCACCGGTTTGCCGAACCGGCCCGCCGCCGGCATGCCTTTGACGGCGAAACGGGCGTCGACGAGACGGCGCAGCACGCCCTCGCGCAACAGCACTGCGAGACTCCCGGCCGCCGCTTCGGCAAGCTCCGGCAATTGCGCGTCGGAGGGTATGCGGCGCACCGCCTCCAGCACCTCGCCCAGCCGGTCGATGGCTTCGAGAATCGAACCTGGCACGGTGAACAGGCTCGATCCGAGGATCGAAAGGCTGACGCCCGGCAGCGTCATGGCGGCAAGGCCGGCAAGCAGCGCCCGTTCATCGCCTGCGGCCAGCGCCTCGAATTCCTGCCGCACCGTTCCCTCCAGATGCGCCGGCACGAGCCTGACGACGACCCGCAACCGCCCGGGAAAATCGTCGGCCGTCCCTTCCTGCGCCATGCGCGCATCCAGGTCTTCCGTCATCTTCGAAAAGGCGACGACCGGATCGGCGGCCAGCGCCACCGCGATGACGCCGCTGCCCGCCGCGCGCGCCAGAACCTCCGCCAGCTCTCCACGCCCGGCGGCGCGGACAGCGGCGGTATCGATGCCCCAGCGGCGCAGGAAGGGGCGCACCCGCTCCTCCGCGCCGGGGCGCGACAGGAAGGCGGCCAGCGCATCGCGCAGAGACAGCCGGTCGCGCAACAGCACGCGCGGCGCCTGCACCGGAAAGGCCGAAAGCGGCCCGACGAAAAGCGTCTCGCGCGCACTGCGCAGCGACACGATATCGGTGGCGGAGCTGCTCATGAGTCAGCCTGTCGTTTCGGTCATGGCCATCATTTCCCCTTCGCGTTCATCTGCTGATAGGCTTCGGAGAAATAGGCGAGGAAGACGTCGAGCATGCCGTTGGCATTGGCCTCGGTCTTGGCTTCCCAGCGGGCGACGAAGGTTTCCCAGGCCTTGGCCTTGCGGTTGGAGAAGGGCGATTGCGCAACCTTGGCTTCCACCGCCTCCGGCGAGAGGTCGTCGAGCAGGCGGGCGAGCGCCCGCTGCATGGCGGCATAGGTGGCCATTTCGTGGCGCTTCAAGTCGGCGAAGGCCTGGATGAAGGCGCGCTGGCCGTCGAGATAGCCGAGGCGATCGCGGCTGAGCATGGCCTCCAGCGCTTCCGAGGCGCCCGGCAGAAATTTCAGCGGATTGTTGTCCTGTGCGCCGATCATGGTGCGGTCGGCGGTCTTGACCATCGCGCGCGCCGAGGCTCGTGCCTTCAACAATTGCGCCACCTCGTCGGACACGGTCAGCATCATCGCGCCGATTTCGCGGAACAGTTCGGCCGCATCGCGATTGGCGAGCATGTGCGGTGAAAGCTGCGCGCCGTCGCAGAAGGCGGCGAGCAACCGTTCCTCCCGCCCGGCGGATGCGGCCGGCGGCCGGCGGGCGAAGGGATCGGCCTGCGGCTCCGCGGCCGGCGGAATGGGAATGGCCGGCTGCGGCGGCAAGCCACCGGCTGGGCCCGGGCGCGGATAGGCCCCGAAGGCACCGCGATCCGGCGAAACGGACCCATTGTCGGGCGGCGCATTGCGCGCAGCGGGCATGTCGATATGGGAGTCGACGAAATCCGGCAGTTTCTGCCGTGCCGCCGGCGGCTGGAAATCGCGCCGGTTCATGGGCGGCGCAGGCGACGGCCGGCCGGCGCCCCAGATATCCTCTTCGTCGTCGTCCCCCCAGGGGTTGTCGGCGGCCACGGGCGGAGCGGCAAAGCCGGCCGCCTGCGACAGGCGCACGAGGATGACATAGGTGCCGATGGTCAGCACGTCGCCGTCGCGCAGCAGATAGGGGCTTTTCACCCGCTGCTGGGCGCCGTTGACGAAGGTGCCGTTGCGGGAGATGTCGTTGAGCAGATAGCCGTCCGGCCCCGGCGCGATCTCGCAATGCCGGCCGGAAATATAGAGCTGCGGATCGGCCAGCGCCCAGTCACGGAAGGGATCGCGGCCGATCTCGAAGCGACCGCCGTTTGCGGTATAGCTCGTCGGCCCGCCATCCGGCAGGCGATCGATATTGGTGATCGTCAGCGTGATCGTCTGCATGGTCCATGTCCTTCCCGGATGACGGGGCGAGTGGGCGATCTCCCGAGGATACTTCACTATAAAACCGCCGGGCCTGCAAACAACGTTCTTGGATCGGCCGCTTCGGACTTGCTTTTTTTCTTGCGATGGCGGCAAATATTGGCGACCGGCGATCGCCCGCGCGACGATACGGCCTTTTCGAAAGTGCATCCGAAAGTGAAGGCCGGCTTTCGAGCACGCGCTCCGGGCCGGAATGGCGCCGGAGACTTTGACCATGACGGTTTTGCCGCGACAGGGGAAGCGCGCAGCGGTTCTCACCACAACCAAGGAGGCCGATTACCTCGTCGTCTCCCGCTTCGACGGTTCCGAAGCGGTGAGCGAGCTGTTCGAATACCGCGTGGAAGCGCTGAGCACGAAGGAGGACATCGACTTCGACGAGCTGCTCGGCAAGCATATGACCCTGACGCTGAACAGCATAAACGGCGTGCAGCGCAAGTTCGACGGCATCCTCACCGAGACGCAATGGCTCGGCATGCGCGATCACTTTTACGCCTACCGGCTGGTGCTGCGGCCGTGGTTCTGGCTGCTGGCGCATCGCAGCGATTGCTTCATCTTCCACGATTCCACCGTGCAGGACATCGTCAACGCCGTGTTCGGCCGGCATGGTTTTTCCGATTTCGAGGATCGCACCGGCGGCTCCTATCCGAAGCTGGAATATTGCGTGCAATATCGCGAAAGCGACATGGCCTTCGTCGCGCGTCTGCTGGAGGAATTCGGCATCGGCTATTTCTTCGAGCACAAGGAAGGCAGCCACAAGCTGATCCTGGTCGACGACAACTCGAAATTCGAGACCGCGCCCGGCGGCAGCCGCCCCTATCGGCCGCTGGAGGGCCAGGACCGGCGCATGGAGGAATGTTTCGACCACTGGATCCCCGAGCGGCGCTTCACCTCCGGCCGCGTCACCATGCGCGACTATAATTTCAAGACGCCGAATGCGCAGATGCAGGCGGATTATTCCGGCCTCGGCTCCTACGAGCATGCCGATCAGGAAGTCTACGACTATCCCGGCCGCTACGAGAAGCAGCCGGACGGCAAATCCGCCGCCACCTGGCGGCTGCAGGCCGAGGAGGCGCTGGACAAGCGCTGCATGGCGACCGGCAATTGCGTGACGCTCGCCCCCGGCCACACCGTCACGCTGACCGACCATCCGGTGCCGAGCTACGATACCGAATATGTGCTGCTGCGCGCCCGGCACAGTTTCGTCTCGCAAAGCTATCGTTCCGGCAGCGGCGCGGGCGGCGAGGAAAGCTATGACGGGCAATACGAGCTGCTGGCCAGCGACATTCCCTTCCGCCCGCCGCTAACCACCCGCAAGCCGCTCATCCACGGGCCGCAGACGGCCCTCGTCGTCAGCCCTTCCGGCGAGGAGATCGATTGCGACGAATACGGCCGCATCCTCGTGCGCTTCTTCTGGGACCGGAAAGGCGATCATTCGATCCGCTGCCGCGTCAGCCAGAACTGGGCCTCGGCCAAATGGGGCGGCATGGTCATCCCGCGCGTCGGCATGGAGGTGATCGTCGAATTCCTCGACGGCGACCCGGACCGGCCGCTGGTCACCGGTTGCGTCTACAACGCCAACAACATGCCGCCAAACGTGCTGCCGGCCCACAAGACGCGCTCGGTTTTCATGAGCTCGACCCATCGCGGCAGCGGCTTCAACGAGGTCCGCTTCGAGGACGAGAGCGGCGAGGAGGAAATCTGGGTCCATGCCCAGAAATACATGAACACCGTGGTCGGGTCGCAGGAAACCCACGCCGTCGGGGCGAGCCGCGACACCACCATCGGCGCCTCGGATTCCGAAACCGTGGGCGGCGAGAAGGATGTGACGGTCGGCTCGAATTTTCGCGAGGCGATCGGCGCAAGCTATCACCTGACGGTCGGCAGCGACCGTGCGCAAAACATCGGCAAGGATGACAGCCTCTCGGTCGGCGGCAGTTCCAGCATCGATGTCGCCAGGGCGCAGCATGTCCATGTCGGCGCCAGCTATTACCTCAAGGCCGGCACCGCCATCGTCATCGAGGCCGGCGCCACCATGTGCCTGCAGGCCGGCGGCAGCTATATCACGCTGAGCCCCGCCGGCATCCAGATCGAGGGGCCGATGGTGCGGATCAATTGCGGTGGCGCCCCCTTCCAGGGCGTGCCCGTGCCGAAGAAGGCAGCCGACAAGACCAAGGGGCCGCACGCCAAGCGTTACGACCGGTCCTTCAAGAAATAGGAGCGCCGGGATGAGCAAGGACACCTGCCCATGAAACCGGCGGCCAGACTGGGGGACATGCATACCTGCCCGCTGGCGACGCCCGGCACGCCGCCCATTCCCCATGTCGGCGGGCCGATCATGCCGCCCTGCTATCCGCCTGTCATGGTCGGCAACCAGCCGGCGGCCCGGGTGGGCGACATGTGCATCTGTGTCGGCCCGCCGGATGCCATCGTCGAGGGCTCGATGGGGGTGTTGATCGGCAACCAGTTCGCCGCCCGCATCGGCGATGCGACGGCGCATGGCGGCGTCATCACCGCCGGCTTGCCGAGCGTGCTGATCGGCGAAACCGGTGGCGGCGGCCATGGGCTGGCGAGTGCGGTCGCCGACATCAATCCGGCAAACAGCACCATCAATTGCGGCAATATCATCGATGCCGCCGCCGCCCGTCTCAACGGCAGCGACCCGGATGCCGCCGCCCCCGCCGGCCAGGACGGCACCTTTCCGCAGATCGAGCAGCGCTTCGGCACGACTTTGACCTGGGGCTCGGATTTCCAGAGCGCCTTCGACGCCGTGCGCGCTGGCGGCGACGGCACCATGGCGGTGGTCGGCATCGGCTATTCCGGTGGGCGCGGCTCGCATGTGGTGCTGCTCGCCAATGACGGCGGCTCGGTCGGCATCGTCGAGGGGCAGGATTGGGGCGCGGGCAATCCGCCGGAGGCGATCACCGATGTCAATCGCGCGAACACTCGCTACAATTCTGATGGCGGCAGCAATATCGGCTGGGGCATCGTCCCGCCCCGCCCCTGAAACGAACAGGAACGGCACAATGGATGTCCACAATGCAGCGGAAGCCGAAACCATCTTCAGGACGAAATTCCTGTCGACGCTGAAGCATGATTTCGTGGTGCTGGAAACCCAGGAGCACGATTTCGGCTGGGTGTTCCTCTACACCACCCGCCGCTATGTCGAGACCAAGGATCCGAGCACGCTGGTGCCCGGCAGCGGTCCGGTCGTCGTGCTGCGCAACGGCGACGTCGTGCCGCTTACCACCTCCGCGCCGCCGGACATGGCGATCGCCGCCTTCGAGGCGGACTGGCGCAAGGCGCAGGGGCGATAGGCGTTTTCAACGCCGCCTTCGCCCCCGGAACCCGCGATTTTCCGGCGTCGCGGAAGGCGGCCTTGCGGTAATACCCTGGGGTTATTGGCTTCGGCCCCGCTTTCGCCGACTCTCGCTCCCTCATCTGGAGGAGGGGAACATGACAGAATCCATCAAACTCGACCGCACGCTCGGCCTGTGGTCCGTGGTGCTGTTCGGGCTGGCCTATATGACGCCGATGATCGTGTTCGGCACGTTCGGGGCGCTGGCCTCCGTCAGCGCCGGCACGACGGCCATGGCCTATTTCATCGCGGCGGCGGCGATTTTCCTGACGGCGGTCAGCTACGGCATCATGGCCAGGGTCTATCCGGTCGCCGGCTCGGCCTATACCTATGCCCGCAAGTCGCTGAATTCCGGCGCCGGCTTTCTCGTCGGCTGGGCGGTACTGCTCGATTATTTCTTCCTGCCGATGGTCATCTGGCTGATCGGCGCGGCCTATCTCACGTCGGCCTTTCCGACCGTGCCGGCCTGGATGTGGATCGTCGGCTTCATCGTGCTGACCACCGCCGTCAACGTCGTGGGCATCGCCTTCGCCAACCGGGTGAACGTCGTCCTGATGCTGGTGCAGCTTTCGGTGCTGATTGCTTTCGTGGCGCTGGCCGCGCGTTATGTCGTCGCCCTCAACGGCGTCGGCGGGCTCGCTTCGGTGCGGCCGTTCTTCGAGCCTGGCGTGCCGTTCGGCGCCTCCGTCGCGGGTGCGGCGATCGCCGCCTATTCCTTCCTCGGCTTCGATGCCGTCTCGACGCTGACCGAGGAGACCCGCGACCCGACCCGCACCATGCCGAAGGCGATCATGATCATCGCCGTCATCGGCGGCCTGATCTTCACCGGCTCGGCCTATATCACCCAGCTTGCCCATCCCGGCGGCGAATTCGCCTCGGTCGATTCCGCCGCGACTGAAATCGCGCTGATGATCGGCGGCGACCTGTTCGTCACCGTCTTCCTGGCGACGCTGGTGGTGGCGCAGTTCACCTCGGGTCTCGCCGCGCAAGCCAGCGTCGGCCGCCTGCTGTTCGCCATGGGCCGCGACGGCGTGCTGCCGGCCGGCATCTTCGGCAGGCTGCATGAGACATGGCGCACGCCGGTCATGAACCTCGTCGTCGTCGGCATCGTCGGGCTTCTGGCGCTGACGCTCGACGTCACCACCTCGACCTCGTTCATCAATTTCGGTGCGTTCCTCGCCTTCACCGCCGTCAACGTCTCGGTGATCGCGCTTTATCTGAAGGGGAATGCCGTCGTGCGGCCGCTCGGTCCTCTCGTCGGGCTGCTCGTGCCGGTGGCGGGCGCGCTGTGCGATCTCTTCCTGTTGTGGAACCTCGACGGCAATGCCAAGCTGCTCGGCCTCGCCTGGCTGGCGCTCGGCATCTGCTATCTCGCCTATCTCACCCGCTTCTTCCAGACGGCGCCGCCGGAAGTGGAATTCGTCGAGTGATCAGCGACGGCTGAGAAAGAGATGGAACAGTTCCGCCTGGCTGGAAATGCCGAGCTTGGCATAGGCCTGGCGGCGGTGGACCTTGACGGTGTTGGGCGAAAGCCCCAGCGTCGCGGCGATGGAATAGGAGGAGTGACCCTTGAGAATGAGGGTCACGATCTCAAGCTCCCGCTTCGACAGCAGCGGATGGCTGATCGCTGCCGCCGCCTGGTCATCGCCGGCCGTCGGGCTGAAGCGCTCGAACCAATGCCGCTCGGCCAGCGCCTGCACCAGCGGCGCGGCACTTTCCAGCCGGGCGATGTCGCGGCGCGAAAAGGCCGGCACCGCGCCGATGCGCGACAGCGACAAGACCGCATCGGCATGGCGCAGCCGCAGGATGAAGCCGACCTCGTCGAGAATGCCGGTCGCCTGATAGTGGCGGCGGTAATATTCCGTCTCAGTAAACCGGTCCGGCGCCAGTCGCCGCATGACCAGCAAGCCCCGGCGCCCGCTGCGAACCGCATCGTGGAAGGGATCGACGATATAGGCGCCGGCGAGATAGTGGTCGACGATGGTGGTGCGGTCGCCGACGATGCGCTCATTGTCGAGATCGAAGGCCTTGCCGCCAGGCGCATAGGCAAAGCCGTTCATCATCTCGAAGGGGACGAGTTGTTTCAGCGCGTCTTCAAGCGCTGCCGGAAAGCCGGGTTCGCCAAGCGCCGTCACCGCCCCGGCAAGCGCCGCGTTCCAGTCATCGATATAGCCCACCGCGCCCGTCTTTGCCGTCACGTCTATCCCCCGTCGCGGGCAAAGCCGCCTTTTTACCTTCCCCGAATCGTGAAAACGCGCGCTTGCTCATTGACTTGAATTTTTCCTAGCACGGAGTCCGCCGCCATGCAGTCCGTTTCTGAAGACCCTATCCATCCGCTCGACCTGCCGGCAATGGAAATCGCCGCCGGCATTCGCACCGGCCGGTTTTCCGCCGAGGCGGTCGTTTGCGAATCCCTGCGGCGGGCGAAGATCGTCGACGGCGCGCTGAACGCCTTCACCCTGCTGCGCGAGGAGGCGGCACTTGCCGCCGCGCGCGCGGCCGACCTGCGCATCGCCAGCGGCGAAGACGTGCCCCCGCTGCTCGGCGTGCCCTTCGCCGCCAAGGATCTGACGCCGACGGCCGGCGATCTCACCACGCTCGGCTCCTGGACGCGCGGCGACTGGGTGCCGCAGGAGACGGCATTGTGCATCCGCCGGCTGGAGGCGGCCGGCGCCATCCTGATCGCCAAGACCACGACGCCGGAATTCGCCCATTCCAGTTTCACCGCCAGCCCGCGCTGGGGCATCACCCGCAATCCCTGGGATGCGACGCGCACCAGCGGCGGTTCCTCCGGCGGCTCGGCGGTGGCGGTGGCGACCGGCGTCGTTCCCTTCGCGGAGGGCACGGACATGGGCGGCTCGGTGCGCATTCCCGCCGCCCTTTCCGGCGTCGTCGGGCTCAAACCCAGCCTCGGGCGCATTCCCATGACCATCCTGCCGAGCGTCTTCGACAATATCTCGCATTTCGGGCCGCTGGCGCGGACGATCGCCGACGCCACCGCTTTCATGGCCGCCACGTCAGGGCCGGACGATGCCGACATCGCCTCGCTGCCGCTCACCTTTTCGGCGGAGCGGGCCGGCGCGGGCGCGCTTGCCGGCCGGCGTTTCGCGCTCTCGCTCGATCTCGGCTATTACGGCGTCGAGGCGCCGGTTCGGACCGCGATTCTTGCGGCGGCGGACAGGTTGCGTGCCGCCGGCGCGGTGGTCGAAGAGGTCGAGATCGGCTGGACGCGGGCGGTCAATGACGGCTGGTTCGATCTCTGGTGCGTGTTCATGGCCGCCTATTTCGGCGAGACGCTGCCCGCATACCGGGAGCGGATGGACCCGATCGTCGTCGATCTCATCGAGCGCGGACAGGGCATGAGCGCCGTCGCCTACAAGAGGGTCGAATTGTTGCGCACCGCCATGTGGCGCGATCTCGCCGCCATCCTGGCCCGTTACGATGCGCTTCTCTGCCCGACCTGCGCGGTGACCGCGCCGCCGGCCGAGGCCGATGACAACGATTACGCCGCCGATCTGCCGGACGGGCGGCTGGCCGGCCTCGACATGACCTGTCCGTTCAACCTGCTGCCACAATGCCCGGCCCTGTCGGTGCCGGCGGGGCTGGCGGGGGGCATGCCGGTCGGGCTGCAGATCGTCGGCCGGCGCTTTGCCGACGAGGCGGTGCTGTCGCTCGGCGGCGCGATCGAGCGGACGCTCGGGACCGGCGGACGGGCGCCCGGCTGGCGCTGGTAAGCCGGCTGGCCGGCAAGGGCCGCCATCGCGACGATAGGCCTGTTTTCTTTCGGGAACGGTATGTTAGGCTGGAAGCGTTCACCGGCCACGGAGATGGGATGAACGCCGAAACCGAAATCAAGCTGGAGATCGCGCCTGACAGCGTCGAGGCGCTGCTGGCGCTGCCGTCGTTTTCAGCGACGCCGCAGGCGCTGGTGCGGCGCTCGATCTATTTCGACACGCCGGCGCGGGCCCTGTTTAGTGCCGGCATCGTTTTGCGCATTCGCGAGGCCGGCGGGCAGCATACGCAATCTGTGAAGGCAGCGGGGCTAGGCAAGGGACCGTTCCCCCGGCAGGAATGGGAGATGCCGGTCGCCGGCCAGCGGCCGGTGCTGGATGGTTTTGCCGCGCTGTTTGCCGAGGCCGGAGCCGACCTGCCGGAGATCGTGCCGCTGTTCGAGGTGCGCAATCACCGCCTGCTGTGGACGATCGAGGAGAACGGCGTCCGCATCGAGGCGGCGCTGGATCGCGGCCTGGTGGTCGCCGGCGAGCGGCAGGCGCCGGTCTGCGAGATCGAGTTGAAACTCGGACAGGGCGATGCGGACACCCTGTTTGCCCTGGCGCGGCAGATCGGAGGGCAGCTTCCCGTGCGCATCGGGGCGCTGTCGAAGGCCGAGCGCGGCTTTCGCCTGACGGAGGCGCAGCCGGCCTCGATCAAGGCCGAGCCGGCGGCGCTGTCGGCCGATCTCGGCGTTATCGGCGGTTTTCGCGCCATCGCCGCCAATTGTTTCCGGCAGTTCCGGCTGAACGAGGATATCCTGCTGCATCGCCGTCATGCCGATGCGCTGCATCAGGCCCGGGTCGGCCTGCGCCGACTGCGCTCGGCCTTCACCCTTTACAAGGACCGCCTGGTGAGCCCCGAGAGCCGAAGGCTCAAGGAGGAACTGCGCTGGCTGGCGGCCGCGCTCGGCGAGGTGCGCGATCTCGACGTCCTCATGCGCAAGGCGCGGCAGGACGGGTTGCGCATCAAGCTGCGCGACATCCGGGCGCAGCGATACGCGGCGCTGGCCGACCTCCTGAAATCGTCCCGCGCCCGCGCCATCGGTCTCGACCTTCAGGCCTGGCTGCATTGCGATGCCGATCTGGCCTTGGCGGAAGCGGAGGCCGAGACGGTCACCGAATTCGCCACCGCCGTGCTCGATGGCCGCCGCCGGAAATTGCGCCAGCATGGCGCATCGCTTGCCGATCTCGACGATGCCCATCGCCATGAGGCGCGCAAGGACGCCAAGAAGCTGCGCTATGCCGCCGAATTCTTCGCGCCGCTGTTTTCCGACAAGCGCAGCCAGCGCCGCCGCCGGCAGTTCACCGAGGCGATGGAAGAGTTGCAGGACCGGCTCGGCGCCCTCAACGATCTCGCCACCGGCCATGCGCTGGTCGATGCGCTCGAACTCGGCACCCATCCCGGCGTCGAAGACTTGATCGCCACCGGCGACCGCGACGAGTTGCTCCGAGCCGCCCAGAACGCCCTCGACGCCGTCATCGACGCCAAGCGGTTCTGGCGCGCCAAGGCGTAAGCCTCAGGGTTTCAGCGAAAGCGACAGAAGATGGGTGACGAAGGCATCCACGGTCGGCTGCAGCGCGCCGGAATTGTCGAGGCGCAGATAGGTGTCGGCAAGGTGGAGAACGTCGACCTCGACGCGGCGGGCGACGCGGGCCGAGGCGGCATCGGCGCCCTCGCGGCCGCGCCCGGCGATGCGGGCGGCAAGGATCTCCGGCCTCGCGGCGATCTCGACAACAGCGATGCCGCCAAAACGCCTGGCGGCATCGGCAAGCGCGGTGCGCGACAGGTTGGCGACGACGGTCTGGCCATCCGCCAGCCGGTCCCCGATGGATGCCGGCAGGCCGTAAAAAAGGCCATGCGCGCCCCAGCTCAGGCAGAAGGCGCCGCTTTCGCGTGCCGCGATGAAATCGTCCGGCGACAGGGTCGCATGGTCCTCGCAGGCCGCATCCGCCTCACGGGTGATGACGCGGCGCACGAAATGCACGCCGGCCTCGGCCTGCAGCATCCCGGCCGCCGCCTTGAGCACGGTATCCTTGCCGGCCCCGCTCGGGCCGACCACGGCTACGAACACGCCCTTTCGGCCCGGCGCCTCTTCCGGCGATGCTTCAGGCGACACGACGCCCCTCCCGCCAGACGCCGGCCACCTGCGGCGGCAGGCCATCCTTGCGGCGGATGCGGATCAGGTCAGCGCGCCGGCCGATCTCGATGCGGCCGCGATCGTCGAGACCGGCGGCCTCGGCGGGATTGGCGGTGACGAGCCGCACGGCTTCCGCCAGCGGTGCCTCGGCCTGGTCGGCCAGCAGGAAGACGGCCTGCACCAGGCTGAACGGCACGTAATCCGAGGACAGGATATCGAGCGCGCCGGCCCGCAGCAGCTCGATGGCCGAGACATTGCCCGAATGCGAGCCGCCGCGCACCACGTTCGGCGCGCCCATCAGCACCTTCAGCCCCGCCTTGCGCGACAGCACCGCCGCCTCGACAGTGGTCGGGAATTCGGCCAGCGCAATGCCGAGATCGATGCTTTCCTTGACATGGGCGGCGGTGGCATCGTCATGGGAGGCCATGGCGATGCCGGCGGCCTGGCAACGCTTAGCGATCAGCTTGCGGTTGCGGGCGGAATTGGCCTCGGATTCCGCGATGCGCCGGGCGCTGTAGGCGGCGAATTCCGCATCGGAGAGCTTCTTCTTGCCCTGGTAATAGATGCGATAGGCGTCAAGGCTGACGAACTGCCGCTGTCCCGGCGCATGGTCCATCAGCGAGGCGAGCCGTACGCGGCCATTGTCGCGAAACGTGTCGAAATGATCGATGACGTCGCCGACCGAGACCTCGCAGCGCAGATGGATGAAATGCTCGGCGCGCAGCCGGTCGGCGCCTGCGGCATCGGCGATCGTGCCGGCCATGGCGGACATGTCGGCGGCGCCAAATTCGGTATCGCCCTCCAGCCCGACGCGCAGCGCATCGAAAACAGTGGTGATGCCGGATGTAGCGACCTGCCCGTCATGGGCTTGCAGGGCGGCGTCGAGATTCCAGCGCACCTTGGGGCGCGGCTGCAGGTGGGTTTCGAGATGGTCGGTGTGCAGCTCGATGCAGCCCGGCATCAGGATGTCGCCGTTCCAGTCCTCGCCGGCGCGGGTCTTGCCTGCGCCGATATCGGCGATGCGACCGTCGCGCACCACGAGCGCTCCATGGACGACGTCGTCGGCGAGGACGATGCGGGCGTTCGAGTAAATCTGTTCCTGGGTCATGGGTCGTCAGTCTCGCCGGTCAGATCGCCAGCTTGCGCAGTTGCTGAGAAATCAGGTCCATGATCGTGACGGTCACGACCACGACGATGAGGATAGCCGCCGATTGCGGATAATAGAAAGCGCGGATGGATTCGAAGAGCACCTGGCCGATGCCGCCGGCGCCGACGACGCCGAGGACGGTCGCCGAGCGGATGTTGGATTCCAACCGGTACAGTGAAAACGACATCCACAGCGGCAGCACCTGCGGAATGACGCCGAAGATTACCTGCTGGATGCGCGAGGCGCCGGTAACGCGGATTGCCTCGACGGGCCGCGGATCGATGGCCTCCACGGCTTCCGAAAACAGCTTGGCGAGAATGCCGGTGGTGTGGACGAACAGCGCCATGACGCCGGCGAACGGCCCGAGGCCGACGGCGACCACGAAGAGCACCGCGAACACCACCTCATGGATGGCGCGGAACAGATCCATCAGCCGGCGCACGGGATGGACGATCCACCACGGCGCCATGTTGTGCGCCGAGAGGATGCCGAAGGGGATCGACAGCAGCACGGCAAGGAAGGTGCCCCACAGCGCCGTCTGGATGGTGACGATCATCTCCTCCAGATAGAAGCGCCAATCGGTGAAATCGGGGCGCAGGAAACCGGAGGCGTATTCGGCCATGTTGCCGGAGTCGGTCACCAGATAGGTGAAGCGGCTCATTTCCGCCGGCCCCCAGCTGATGGCGAGCAGCAGGGCCAGACCGGCGATCAGCGTATAGTTGCGCATACGGCCGGGCATGAGCGCGGCCTCGGCGCGCGGCGCGGCGCGATCCTTGGACTTGCCCGACAGGGCGGTTTCGCTTCCGAGTGCCATGGTTTGGGTTCCGTTGGGTGTCGTTGTATCGGGTCAGCCAAAGACGGAAAGGCGTCGCAGCGGCGAGCGTCTCCATCGTCATGCTCGGGACAGGCCCGAGGATGACGTGGCGGCTGGAGCGGCGGATTGCCGGAAGACGAGGAGAAGCGGCAAACCGCCTCTCCTGCACCGGATCAGCCGGCGGCCAGTTCGGCTTCGAACTTGGCCTTCTGGGCGTTCAGCTCTTCCAGCCTGGCCTTCTTGGCCTCTTCGGTCATGGAAGTGTCGGCCTCGATCTTGGAGATCGCCTTGGCGGTTTCCATGACGCGGATCGGCAGCAGCTGCTTGTCGGAGGAAGCACGGAACGGTGCCCATTTCAGGCCGGCCAGAACTTTCTTCTCTTCGTCGATGTTGCCGCCGGATTTCTCCGTGCCGTAGGTCAGGAAGAAATCGCGGATCTTGGTCTTTTCGGCCTCGGAGAGATCCTTGCGCCAGACGATCGGGTCGGACGGGATCAGCGGCGAGCGCCAGATTTCGCGGATGTTTTCATAGGCCTTGGGTTGGTTCTGCTGGATCAGCGCCATGTTTTCGGTGTTGTTGGCGGCGGCGTCGACCTGTTTGTTGGCAACCGCCATGGCGTTGGTTTCATGGTTGGCGTTGGTGACGTTCTTGAAGCAGGCCTTGGGGTCGATGCCCTTGGCGCCGAAGACGAAGGTCATCGGAACGAGGTAGCCGGAGGTGGAGTTCGGATCGCCGAGGCCGAAATTCAGCGAATGATCGCACTTCAGGAGGTCGTCGACGGTCTGGATCGGCGAATCCTTGGGGACGATGATCACCGACCAGTAGCCCGGCTCGCCGCCGACGGGAACGCTCTGCACGAAGACTTCGCCATCGGCGCGGTCGACGGCTTCCATGGCCGACTTGTTGCCGTACCAGGCCATTTGCACCTTCCCGAAACGCATGCCTTCGATGATGCCGGCATAATCGGAGGCGAAGAAGGGCTTAATGTCCAGGCCGGTCTTTTCGCTCATGGCTTTCAGCAGCGGTTCCCAGTTCGCCTTGAGGTTCTGCTGGGATTCGGTCGAGATGATGCCGAAGTTGATGACCTCGGCGGCAAGCGCGGTCGAGGTCATCAGGCAGGCGAGCGACAGCGCCGCAACGCTTTTCAGGATCGCGTTCATGGATTTTCTCCGGGTTTGGCTGGGGTCAGACGGTCTCTGGGACCGGCGTTTCATGCCTGTTCGCCGGCTTGAAGCCGGCAGGGGATTCGGCCGGCGCATCCGGCAGAACCAGTTCTTCCGAGGCCTCTCCGTAGAGTTCGGCCAGGAAATCGTTCGTGAGCGCCGTGGACGGCCCGTCGAAGACGATGCGGCCGTCCCGCATGGCGACCGTGCGCCGGCAATAGCGCCGCGCATATTCCACCTGGTGCAGCGACACCAGCACGGTGATGCCCTCCTGACGATTGATGTCGGAGAGCACGTCCATCACGCGGCGCGCGGCGGCCGGGTCGAGCGCCGAAATCGGCTCGTCGGCGATGAGGATTTCCGCCTCCTGCACGAGGCTGCGGGCGATGGCGGCGCGCTGCTGCTGGCCGCCCGACAGCGTCGAGGCGCGCTGGCCGGCCAGATGATCGATGCCGACGCGGGCCAGCGCCGCGCGCGCCTTGTCCTTTTCCGCCGCATTGAACAGGCCGAGCGTGCCGCGCAAAGCGGGCATGCGGCCCAGATGCCCGACCAGCACATTGGTCAGCAGCGACAGGCGGGCGACCAGATTGAACTGCTGGAAGATGACGGCGATGCGGCCGCGCCGCCGGGCGCGATTGAACCGGCCGGACTCCTGGCTGACTTCGCCCAGCACGGCGATCCTGCCCTTTTCGCCGTCGCCGGCTTCAAGGCCGGCGATGTGGCGGATGAGCGTGCTCTTGCCCGAGCCGGAGGCGCCGATCAGCGCAACCATTTCGCCGCGCCCCAGTTCCAGGCTGACATCGTCGAGCGCACGGGTCTTGCCGTATCGTTTCGAAAGGTTGAAAACGCTGATGGCGGTCATGTCTCAGGTCTCCGTTTCCGTGTGCATACGTCAGGCCGGTAACCGGGCGACGACAGTTTCGTGACGGTTCGATGAAGCCTGGACCTCTCGTAACGGTCGAGGAAGTCTTCCGCCGTCATCTGGCGAAAGTCCTCCAGCGCCGAAAACAGCCGGTCGTGCGGCCAGTCCCACCAGGCCAGCGCATCCATGCGATTGCCGATGGAGGCCTCGAAGCGCTGGCGGATGAGTTTCGCCGGCACGCCGCCGACGATGGTGTAGGGCGCCACGTCACGCGCGACGACAGCGCCGGCACCGATCACCGCGCCGTTGCCGACGGATACGCCCGGCAGGATCGTCGCCCCGTGGCCGATCCAGACATCATGGCCGATGCCCACCGCATGGCCGCGCCGCCACTCGAAGAAATCCACCTCGTCCTCGGCTCCCTCGAAATAATCGCCGGCGCGGTAGGTGAAATGATGCAGCGTCGGTCGCCAGGTCGGATGGTTGGTGGCGTTGATGCGCACGGCGGACGCAATGTTGACGAACTTGCCGATGCGGGCGCACCAGATGGCGCAATCCTGCATGACATAGGAATAGTCGCCGAGTTCCGTCTCGGAGAGGCGCGAGCGCGCCTCGATCTCGACATAGCGACCAAGCGTCGAGGCATGGACCTCGGCGGTGGCGTGGATAAGCGGGCTATGCTCGGAAAGCTTGGGCATCACGCGGCCTTTCGGGCGGAGAAGGCGGAAACGTCGATAATGCGGGTCGCCACCGCCTCGCGCACCGGAATGTCGTGGAAGATGCCGAGAATGGCGGTGCCGCCGGCCAGCTTCTCGCGGATCATCGTCACGACGATGTCGCGGTTGGCGGCATCCAGCGAGGCGGTCGGCTCGTCGAGCAGCAGCACCGGATGATCGGTGATGAAGCCGCGGGCAATGTTGACGCGCTGCTTCTCGCCGCCCGAGAAGGTGGCCGGCGGCAGCGAGAACAAGGCTGGAGGCAGGTGCAGCCGCTCCAGCATCTCCCCTGCCTTCGCTGTCGCGGCCGTGCGGTCGACGCCGCGAGCGATCAAGGGTTCGGCCACGACGTCAATCGCGCTGACGCGGGGCACGGCGCGCAGGAACTGGCTGACATAGCCGATACTGTCGCGGCGCAGGTCGAGGATGACGCGCGGATCGCCGGCGGCCAGATCCGCCATCTCGCCGCTCGCCCTGTCGCGCACCAGGATCGAGCCGCCATCGACGGCATAATTGCCGTAGACCATGCGCAGGATCGAGGATTTGCCGACACCCGAGGGGCCGCCGAGCACCACGCATTCGCCGGGGACAAGCCGGAAGGAGACATTCTCGACCACCGGAAGCTGAATGCCACCACGCAGATGCATGGTGAAGGATTTTCTGACGCCATCGACGCAGAGCAGCGGTTCGATATCGAGTGCTTTGATCATCTTCAGCTCTCCGGGATCGAGGCGACGAGCAGTTGCGTATAGGCATGGTGGGGATCGTCGAGCACGCGGTCGGTCAGTCCCTGTTCGACGATGCGGCCGCTTTTCATGACGATCATGCGCTGCGACAGCAGCCGCGCGACGGCCAGGTCATGGGTGACGATGACGACCGACAGGCCGAGATCGGCGACCAGCATGCGCAGGAGATCGAGTACACGCGCCTGCACCGACACATCGAGGCCGCCGGTCGGTTCGTCCATGAAGATCAGGCGCGGATGGGTGACGAGGTTGCGGGCGATCTGCAGGCGCTGGCGCATGCCGCCGGAAAAGGCGACCGGCTGATCGTCGATGCGGGCGACAGCGATTTCCACGCGCTCCAGCCAGTCCGTCGCCGTCTGGCGGATGTTGCCGTAGTGGCGCTCGCCCACCGCCATCAGCCGCTCGCCGACATTGGCGCCGGCCGAGACGCGCATCCTGAGGCCATCGGCCGGGTTCTGGTGGACGAAACCCCAGTCGGTGCGCATCAGGAAGCGGCGCTCGGCCTCGGTAAGATCCGCGAGATCGGGAAAGCGGCCATCGCGCATCCGGTAGCGGATTTCTCCGGCGCTGCGCTCCAGCCGGCCGGAAATGCAGTTGAGCAGCGTCGTCTTGCCGGAACCGGATTCGCCGACGATGGCGACGACTTCACCGGGGAAGACATCGAAGGAGATATCGGTGCAGCCGATGAAATGGCCGTAGCGGCGTTCGAGACCGGCGACGGAAAGGATGGGCGCGGCGCTCATTCGGCAGCCTCCTGGATGGAACTCTCCTGCGGCAGACCGGGACCGAAGTGGCCCTCGGCGCGGCGCGTTTCGCAATGATCGGTGTCGGAGCAGACGAACATGCGCCCGCCCCGGTCGTCGGTCACGACTTCATCGAGATAGACATTGGCCGCATCGCAGAGCGCACAGCGCGACGAGAATTTCTGCACCTGGAAGGGATGGTCCTCGAAATCGAGGCTGACGACATCGGTGAACGGCGGCAGCGCATAGATGCGCTTTTCACGGCCGGCCCCGAAAAGCTGGAGGGCCGGCGACCTGTGCATCTTTGGATTGTCGAATTTCGGGATCGGCGACGGGTCCATGACATAGCGGCCCTCGACCTTGACCGGATAGGCATAAGTGGTGGCGATATGGCCGTGCTGGGCGATGTCCTCGTAAAGCTTGACGTGGATCAGCCCGTATTCGGCAAGACCGTGCATGACGCGGGTCTCGGTTTCGCGCGGTTCGAGGAAACGCAAGGGTTCGGGGATCGGCACCTGATAGACGATCGTCTGGCCGGCCCGCAGCGGCGCCTCGGGAATACGGTGGCGGGTCTGGATGATGGTCGCGTCGGAGGTCTTCGTCGTCGTTGCCACATTGGCGACCTTGGCGAAGAAGGCGCGGATCGAGACGGCATTGGTGGTGTCGTCGGCGCCCTGGTCGATGACCTTCAGAACGTCGTCCGGCCCGAGGATCGAGGCGGTGACCTGCACGCCGCCAGTGCCCCAGCCATAGGGCATCGGCATTTCGCGCGAGGCGAACGGCACCTGATAGCCGGGAACGGCAATCGCCTTCAGGATGGCGCGGCGGATCATCCGCTTGGTCTGTTCGTCGAGATAGGCGAAATTATACGCCGGCAAAGTGGGAGCGGCACTCATTCTGCGGCCTCGCGGGTGGCGTGTTCGTTTGCTTCGCGGCGCAGGGTGCGCAGCAGATCCAGCTCGGCCTGGAAATCGACGTAATGCGGCAGCTTCAGATGCTCGACGAAGCCGGTCGCCTGCACGTTGTCGCAATGTTCGAGGACGAATTCCTCATCCTGCGCCGGGGCATTGCGCTGCTCACCGAACTCGTCGGCCCGCAGCGCCCGGTCGACGAGGCTGACGGCCATCGCCTTGCGTTCGCTCTGGCCGAAGACGAGGCCGTAACCGCGCGTGAAGCGCGGCTCGCCATCCGGCCCGCCGCCCTTGCCACCTTTGAATTGCGAGACCATCTGGCATTCGGTGACGCGCACGCTGCCGACGCGCACGGCAAAGCCCAGTTCCGGCACATCGATCTCGACATCGACCATGCCGATGCGGATTTCGCCGACGAAGGGATGGGTGCGGCCATAGCCGCGCTGGGTGGAATAGCCGAGCGCCAGCAGAAAACCCTCGTCGCCGCGCGCCAAGGCCTGAAGGCGCAGATCGCGCTCGACCGGATAGGCCGTGGCGCTGCGGGTGAGGTCCGCAGGCTCCGCGTCACCCAGCACATCCGGCTCGATCAACCCTTGCCCATCGAGAATATCGGTGACGCGCGGGCAGGCCGTGTTGTCCTCACGCTCTCGGCGCAGCGGCTCGGCGACCGGCACGTCGCCGGCCATGGCCGGGTCGATCAGGCGATGGGTGTAGTCGAAGGTGGGGCCGAGAAGTTGGCCGCCGGGGATGTCCTTGAAGGTGGCGGAGACGCGGCGTTCGATGCGCATGGCGTTGGTTTCCAGCGGTTTTGCGTTGCCGAAGCGGCTCAGCGTCGTGCGATAGGCGCGCAGTAGAAAGATTGCCTCGATGAGATCGCCGCGCGCCTGGCGTACCGCCATGGCTGCCAGTTCCGGATCGTAAAGCGAGCCCTCGGACATCACCCGGTCGACGGCCAGCGACAATTGCGAGGCGATCTGCTCGATACCGAGCGCCGGCACGGACCGGTCGCCACGGCGGCGATCCGCCATCAGCGCATGGGCATTTTCGATGGCCTTTTCGCCACCCTTCACCGCAACATACATGGATCAGACCTCCGTCAGTCGCGTGGTGCGCGGCAAGGCCGAAACCCGGCTGCCGCAAACGAGGAGAATATCGAGCCCCAGCGGATAGAGCGCCGCATTGGCCTGCATCGCCGCCACAAAACCCGCCGGCAGACCGCGCGGCGCGATGCGCGCCTGTGTTTCGATGCCGGGGCCGGTGAGGATCAGCTCCGCCCCGCCCTCAAGCGCCTCGACCGGCAGCAGAAGCGTCGCCGAGGCATCGGGATAGGAAGAGGTGCCGGTGGAAAAGCGCCGCCAGTCGGTCACCGCGCTTCCCCTGGCGAGCACGGCGAAAGCGGCCTGTTGCGGATCAGCCATGACCGGCGCGCCGGTCTGGAATTCGACCCAGGCGATGGCGGCCTCGGCATCCTCCACCTCGAACCAGACGGGGCTGTCGTAATCGGCAAGTGCTGCAAGGAAAGCGGCGGCGGCCGTCTCCAGCGGTGCGGGGGCCGAAACCGGCTCGGCCAGATCGACAATCGTGCCCGGCCGCGCCATCGCGTCCATCACCGAACGGAAGGCGGCCTGCGCGCCAAAAACCGGGCTTTCGAAACCGCCTTCGTAAGCGGCGCTATGGGTTGTCGCCTGCATCAGTCTTCTCCACGGACCATGGTGAAGAAATCGACGCGAGTCGCCTCCACCTCCTCCACCCGCCGGCGGCGCTCCTCGGCTTCCGCTTCCAGCGCCGGGGCAACGAAACGTGTCTCGACGGTCGCCCGCCAGTCGTCGCGCTGGGCAAGCGCATCGAGGTGGGCGACCATGCGCGCCTTTTCCATATCGCGGCCGAGCAGCACGGCATGGCCGATCTCGCCGCTTTCCAGCCGCACCGTGGCGCGGGTCACCGTCGCCTCGCCGAGATTGAAAGGCTGGCCGCCGCCGCCGATGCGACCGCGCAGCATGACCATGCCGATTTCGGGGCCGCGCACCGGCAAGGCCTGCGGCATGGTGGCGGAGAGCGCCTCATAGGCCTGCGCCAGCGGCCGGGTCGCGGCGGTCAGCAGAGCGTCGAGCACGCGTTTTCGATCGGGGATGGTTGCCTGCATAGGAACAATCTTTATTTGTCTAGTTGTCTATACATTTGATCTGATCTAGGTTTTAACACCGAGGCCATGACGGCTTGATGACAACGTTCGAAGGTTGAAGACATGAGCCCTGAAACAGACGGCATCGCGCTCTGGCGGCGCGTCGCCGACGATATTCGCAGCGCCATCCATGACGGCAGCATCACTGCCGCCCTGCCGCCGGAAACCGATCTCGCCAGCCGCTTCGGCGTCAATCGCCATACCGTGCGACGGGCGATTGCGGCGCTCGCCGCGGAGGGGCTGGTACGGGCCGAGCGCGGGCGCGGCACCTTCGTCAATGCCGCCAAGCCGCGGATCGTCTACCCCATCGGCGCGCGCACGCGCTTTTCGGAAAGCATGGTGAAACAGTCGCTGGAGCCGTCGGGCCGTCTGATCCGGGCCGAGCGCGTGACGGCCGATGCGACCATGGCCGAGCTTCTCGATTGCCGGCCGGGCGCCGCCCTGCACCGGCTGGAAAGCCTCGCCGTCGTCGAGGGCGTGCCCTTGTCGCGCTCGGTGTCGCATTTTTCGGCCGAGCGTTTTCCCGGCATCATCGATGCCTATGCCGAGACCGGCTCGATCACCGAGGCGCTGAAGCGCGAGGGCCTGTCGGATTATCGCCGCCGCCAGACGCGGCTGACCGCCGAGCGTGTCTCGATGAAGGACGCCGCCCTGCTGAGCTGCCCCTCCGACGCCATCGTCTTGATTAGCCGCGCCGTCGACGAAGATCTGGAGGGCTGCCCGGTGCAGGTCATCCGCACCAAATTCCTCGCCGACCGGATGGAACTGGTGCTGGAAAACACGACGACCCCGCAAGCCGCTGACCGGTGGCGAAATGCGGTCGCCAATGTCATGGCGAAATGATGACGCCATCAAAACAAATGGAATATTTTCCTCAGTATCCTCATTCTATATACTGAAAATGGCTATTTTTCGGCTTAGCCCTTTCGAATTAAAAGCATAATCTTTCACAAAAATGCTTTATTCGGGATGAAATTACCCTTTCGCCTGTGGCCGCCCGATGCAGCGGCGGCCTCGCCCGGAAGCGCATGGCGTGCCGTCCGCATCGACATGCCATGCCGCCGGGCATCTGCAAAAGGGGGATTGCCATGCGTCCTGTTCTTTCGATTGCCTTGACCTGCCTGCTCACCCTGTCCTTCCTCGCCACCGGCGAAGCCCGGGAGAAGCGGCGCAAGGCCAGACTGCCCACGCACAGTGTTTCGCTTGCCTATGCGACCCAGACCGTCAGCGTCCGCACCGGCTGTTTTTCACCGCGCCTGCAAAGCATTCTCGCCCATATCGGTGCGCGCACCGGCCGCCGTCCGCTAGTGACCTCGGGCCATCGGCCGCGCTCGGCGCGCAGCGGCTCGCTGCACCGCACCTGCCAGGCAGCCGATATCCGCGTGCCCGGCGTTTCCGAGCGGTCGATCATCGCCGCCGCCCTTTCGGCGCCCGGCATCGGCGGCGTCGGGCGATATTGCAACGGCATCATCCATGTCGATACCGGCGCGCGCCGTAACTGGGCCTATTGCGGCAAAGGCAAGGGCGGCTTGCTCAGCGCCCGTCGGCATGTCGCGCGGCAAGGCTGAGGCCTTTCCATCCGCGCGCTTCAGCCTCAGGGGTCGCTTGCCGCGACATAGAGCGCGGCAAGCGCCTCGAAGCCCTGCTGATCTTCATTGGTGAAGCGGCCGGGAAGCGGGCTGTCGAGATCGAGCACGCCGAAGACGGCGCCATCGCGGATCAAAGGCACCACGAGTTCCGAGCGCGAGGCGGAATCGCAGGCGATATGGCCGGGAAAGGCATGAACATCCGGCACCAGCAGGCTGCGGCCCTTAGCCACCGCGCCGCCGCACACGCCCTTGCCGACGGGAATGCGCACGCAGGCGACCTTGCCCTGGAAGGGGCCGAGCACCAGCTCACTTGGCGTCTTCAGGAAATAGAAGCCGGTCCAGTTGAGATCCGGCACGGCGTCATGGATCAGCGCCGAGAGATTGGCGGCATTGGCGATGGCGTCGCGCTCGCCCTGTAACAAGCCGCCGGCCTGGGCAAGTAGTTCGCGATAAAAGCCGGCCTTGTCACCGGCTTCGATTTTCTGGGCTACAAACATGGCCGTCCTCGATTTTTGCCGATCATAGCCGGTCGGGACCGCTGGTGAAACCGCGTTCCGCGCCATCGCTGGACATGCTTTACTTCCGCTGTAAGGCGATATTGCTGGTGACGACGGTCTTTCCGGATGCAGGGTCGCGGTCGGTGATCGTCAAGGTCAGGCCGCGCTGGCCGACGCGGTTGACGAGCAGGGTGGCGTCACGGTCGCCGTTGAGCGGCTTGGCCCAGCGGATCGCCAGCCGCAGGGCATTGCCGCGCCGGGTGCCGGAAAGCGCGGCCGGGCCGGAGCGGGCGCCGGTATAGATGCCGCTGTAGCGCGTGCCCGATACCTTGAGATCGGCACCGACGCTGCGCGAGACCAGCACCAGTCCCCGGCAACGGCCGTTCAGCGAGAGGGTGGTGGCCGAAGAGGTGGCATTGAACGTGCAGTTCACCTTGATCGTGCTCGAATTGGTGCGCAGCCGCACCGTTCCCTGCCCGCTATAGGCCCCCTGCAACCCCTTCAGAAAATCGCCCTCGCCGGCGGCATGCGAGACGCCGGGAACGGCCAGGAATATGAGCGGGATCAGGAAGGCGAATCTGGGCATTTTCGGCTCCGCGCGATGGGGTTCATCGTCATCGAACGCGGCGGCGGGAGTGAAGTTCCCTTGAAAGCGCGGCGAAGGAGCGGCGCGAGAGCCGCCTCGTGCTTGAAAAAGCGGCGCGGCATATCGCTTCTCCCTTAAGGGAAAAAAGGATTTCGACGCGGGTGTGCCACATGCCCGGCTGGCGCGCGTCCCGCGCGCTGGCGGAAGAGGCGCGCAGGCAAAATGAGCGAGAGGGCTTGGGCTGGCATCGAAGCCCCTGCCCTCACGGCACGGAGTGCTCGTAGAGCGTCGCCCCGGACGTTGCATCGACCCCGGCGAGGCTGACTTCGTAGCCCCAGAGGCGGCGGATGTGGGTCAGCGTGGCGTTGCGGTTGGCCTCTTCCAGCAACATGCCGCTCTTGATCGTGTGGCGCAGGCGGAGCTGGCGGTCGCCGAGCAGGTCGACGTCGATGACCTGGATGTCCGGGCGGTTGGCGCCGGGATCGTAGGCGCGGGCAAGGGCGGCGCGGACGTTGGCGTAGCCGCGCTCGTTGTGGATCGAGGCCACCTCCAGGAACCGGTCGGTAGCCCGGTCGGAAAGGTGGAACAGGCGCAATTTGCGCATCAGGGCCGGGCTTAGGTATTGCAGGATGAAGGATTCGTCGCGGTGGTTTTCCCAGGCGTCGATCAGCGTGCCCATCCAGTCGCCATTGCCGGCGATATCCGGAAACCAGTCGCGGTCCTCGGCGGTCGGCTTCGTGGAAATGCGCTCGATGTCCTGCATCATCGCAAAGCCCAGCGCATAGGGGTTGATGCCGGAATAGCGCGGATCGTCGAAGCCCGGCTGGAACACGACATTGGCATGGCTCGCCAACAGCTCCAGCATGGCGCCCTCGCTCATCCGGCCCTGGTCGAACAGCCGGTTGATGATCGTGTAATGCACGAAGGTGGCGCAGCCCTCGTTCATCACCTTGGTCTGGCTCTGCGGGTAGAAATACTGGGCGATGACGCGGACGATGCGCAGGATTTCCCGCTGCCACGGCTCCAGGATCAGGCTGTGCTTTTCGAGGAAATAGAGCAGGTTTTCTTCGGGAAGGTTCAGCACCTTCTTGCGCTCCAGCGCCTCGCGCTCGGCTTCCTCGATGCCGTTGCTGCCGGCCGCCGTCGGCAGGGTACGCCACAGGTCGCTATAGGTCTGCTCCTCGTATTCCAGCCGCTCGCGCGCCCGCTCCGTCACCTTTTCCGAGGACAGGCGCGGCGGGCGGCGATAATGGAAGACGCCCTGGTCCATCAGCGCATGCGCCGAATCGAGGATCTCCTCCACCGCATGCGTTCCATGCCGCTCCTCGCAGCGGGCGATGTATTTCTTGGCGAAATCCATGTAGCCGAGAATGGCGCCGGCATCCGTCCATTGCCGGAAAAGATAGTTGTTCTTGAAGAAATGATTGTGGCCGAAGGAGGCGTGCGCGGTCACCAGCGCCTGCATCGGCATGGTGTTTTCTTCCATGAGATAGGTGATGCAGGGGTTGGAATTGATCACCAGCTCATAGGCCAGCCCTCGCCTGCCCTTGCGGTAAAGCTGGCTTTCGAAGACGAAACGCTTGCCGAACGACCAGTGCTGATACATCAGCGGCATGCCGATCGAGGAATAGGCGTCGAGCATCTGCTCCGACGAGATGATCTCGATCTGGTTGGGATAGACGTCGAGACCCATCTCGCCGAGCGCGATTTCCTCGATGGCGTCATAGGCGCGCGACAGCGTCGAGAAGTTCCATTCCGATCCGCTAAACAGCAGGCTGGAGGCTGGCTTTGCCATCTCTTTGTCCCTTCACCGGCGCATCTGCACGGCCTGATGCCGGGCAAAGAGTTTGCGGAACACGGGATAGATGTCGGAGGGCCGGGCGATGCGGGTCATCTGGAAATTCGCCACCTCGCCATCCACCATGCGATAGGCCCGCCACAGCGAGGTGCCGTTGTCGGTGGTGCCGAAGATTTCGCTCTCGCGCTCGTCGATGATCTCGACATAGGCGTAATACTGGCAGAGCTTCATCAACTCGTCGCGCAGCAGCGTGGCGCAGCGCTCGGAATCGCCGGTGGCGTTGTCGCCGTCCGAGGCCTGGGCGGCATAGATGTTCCAGATATTGGAGGGATAGCGGTCGAGGATGATGCGCTGCATCTCCTCCAGCGCCGTGGAAACGATGGTGCCGCCGCTCTGCTTGCTGAAGAAGAAGGTCTCCTCGTCGACCTCGTGCGCCTCGTCGGTGTGGCGGATGAAGACGATGTCGATGCGCTGATAGCGGCGCTTGAGGAACAGGTGCAAGAGCACGAAGAAGCGCTTGGCGAGGTCCTTTTCGCGCTCGCCCATCGAGGCGGAGACATCCATAAGGCAGAACATGACAGCGCTGGCATTGGGCACCGGCTGGCGGTCGAAGCGGTTGAAGCGCACGTCGACGGGATCGACATACGCGATGCGCTTGCGCCGCCGCTCCAACAGGTCTAGCTCCTCGCGCAGACGCGCCAGCCGGCGGCGCTGCGCCTGGGTCGGCGGCCGGACCTGCTCCAGTTCGGCGATCTCGTCGGCCACTGCCTGGAATTCGGTCTCGCTCGGGCGACGGAGCGCAATGCGCCGGCCGAAACTGTTGCGCATGGTGCGGCCGATATTGATGTTGCTCGGCGTGCCCGAGGTGGTGAAGCCGACGCGATGCGGCTTGTAGGTCACGGTTTCCTTGAGGTTGAGCTTGATGAGGTCGGGAAGCTCCAGATCCTCGAAGAACAGGTCCAGCACCTCCTCGCGCGACAGCACGAACAGGAATTCGTCGTCGCTTTCGCCGCGCCCGGCGCCCTTGCCGGCGCCACCCCCGCCTCCGCCGCTTTCCTGCTTGCCGATGCGGTCGCCGGGGGAAAAGCTTTCGTTTCCGGGCAGGACGTGGTGGCGCTCGCCGCTGCCGGGCGCATGGCGGAAGCTCGGCTCGTCGGCGCCGCGTCGCGGCACCGGCACGCCATGGGCGGCGTCGACATCGGCGATCTTGTCGGATTTGACCTGATCGCGGATCGCCCGCTTTAATTCGTCATGCACACGCTTGAGGAAACGTTGCCGGTTGCCGAGGCTGCGGTCCTTCGGATTCAGCCGGCGATCGATGAAATTCGGCATGGGCCAGTCCCCGCTCCCGAGCGTTTCCGCCTGTTTCAGAGGACGGAAACGCTCTTGCTTTTCGCCTTGTCAGCCGGCCTTGTTGACCCGCATGTACCAATCGACCAATCGCCGGACCTGGCGCACGGTATAGCCGCGCGCGGTCATGCGATCGACGAATTCGGCATGCTGCTTTTCGGTCGTGCTGTCTTTCTTCGAGCCGAAGCTGATGACGGGGAGCAGGTCTTCCACCTGGCCGAACATGCGTTTCTCGATCACCTCACGCAGCTTTTCGTAGCTCGTCCAGGAGGGGTTCCTGCCGCCGTTGCGGGCGCGGGCGCGCAGCGTGAACTTGACGACCTCGTTGCGGAAGTCCTTCGGGTTGGCGATGCCGGCGGGTTTCTCGATCTGCGACAGCTCGCTGTCGAGGATCTCGCGGTTGAGGATCTGGCCGGTATCGGGATCCTTGAAATCCTGATCCTCCAGCCAGGCGTCGGCATAGGCGATATAGCGGTCGAACAGGTTCTGGCCGTATTCGCTATAGGATTCCAGATAGGCCTTCTGGATCTCGTGGCCGATGAATTCGGCATAGCGGCTGGCGATTTCCGAGCGGATGAAATCGAGGTAATTGGCCTCGACCTCCTTGGGAAACTGCTCGCGGCGGATCGCCTGTTCGAGGATGTACATCAGGTGGACGGGATCGGCCGAGACCTCCTTGGTGTCGTAGTTGAAGGTTTCCGAGAGAACCTTGAAGGCGAAACGGGTGGAAATGCCGGTCATGCCCTCGTCGACGCCGGCGGCGTCGCGATATTCCTGCAGCGACTTCGCCTTCGGGTCGGTATCCTTGAGGTTCTCGCCGTCATAGACGCGCATCTTGGTGTAGGTCGGCGAATTCTCGTGCGGCGTCAGCCGGGTGGCGACGGTGAAGCGCGACAGGTTTTCCAAGACTTCCGGGGCGCAGGGGCTGTCGGAAAGCTCGCTTTCGCGCAGCAGCTTCTCGTAGATCTGCCGTTCTTCGGTCACGCGCAGGCAATAGGGCACCTTGACCACGAGGATGCGGTCGAGGAAGGCCTCGTTGTTCTTGTTGTGCTTGAACTGCAGCCATTCGGATTCGTTGGAGTGGGCGAGCACGATGCCCTGATACGGGAAGGCACCGAAATTCTCGGTGCCGTTATAGCTGCCTTCCTGGGTGGCGGTCAGCAGCGGATGCAGCACCTTGATCGGCGCCTTGAACATTTCGACGAATTCCAGCAGCCCTTGCGTCGTGCGGTTCAGGCCACCGCTGTAGGAATAGGCGTCGGGGTCGGCCTGGCTGTAGTTTTCCAGCTGGCGGATGTCGACCTTGCCGACCAGCGTCGAGATATCCTGGTTGTTCTCGTCGCCGGGCTCGGTCTTGGCGATGCCGATCTGGCGTAGCCGCGAGGGCATCAGCTTGACGACGCTGAATTTGGAGATGTCGCCGCCGATCTCGTCTAGCCGCTTGGCGGCCCAGGGGGAGATGAGGCCGGTAAGGCGGCGCTTGGCGATGCCGTATTTGTCCTCCAGCAGGTCGCCCATGCGATCGCGGCTGAAAAGGCCGAGCGGCGATTCGAAGACCGGGCTGATCTTGCCGTCGATGGCCAGCGTGTAGATCGGCTCCTGTTCCATCAGCTTCTTCAGGCGCTCGGCCAGCGACGATTTGCCGCCGCCCACAGGCCCGAGCAGGTAAAGGATCTGCTTTCGTTCTTCCAGGCCTTGCGCGGCATAGCGGAAATAGCCGACGATTCGCTCGATCGTATCCTCCATGCCGTAGAAATCCGCAAAGGAGGGGTAAATCTTGATCGTCCGGTTGGCGAAGACTCGGCCCAGCCGCTCGTCGGCGCTGGTATCGACGAGCTTCGGCTCGCCGATGGCCGCGACCATGCGCTCCGGCGCGGTCGCATACATGCTCTTGTCGTCGCGGCACGCCAGCAGATACTCCTGCAGGCTTAGCTCTTCTTGCGCACCGCTTGCATAAGTCTTTGAGAAAAGATCGAAAACATCACTATCGCTGGTTTTCATGGAACTCTCCCGCGGACGCCGGAAGACGGAAGCGTTTCCTCGCGTCCACTTTCTCTTCAACGAAGCTCGGCTACAAATTGTTCCCTGGTCATGCCTGCGGAAAAGCCTGTTTTCCGTCCGTCGGCGCAGCTCTTGCGCTGTCCTGCGCCATGCGAACCGGAGGGGCCCAAGCCGCACCGTCATCATCCTTTCGCGCTAGGACAGTATGGGCGCGGACGCCGCGCCGGTAAAGGGGTTTGTGGTTTCATCATACCTAAGAAATCACCCGATAATTCTCATGGGCCGATCATGCGGCCCTTCTCCCGGCGCTGATTTTACGGCAAAACGCCAGGCTGAACGAACCGGAGAGGAGCCGTCCCGATGCAACTGGTGGAAACGTCGATCGCCGCGCTGCGCCAAGCGCTGGAAGAGGGCCGCGTGACGTCTCAGGCGCTTGTGGAGGGCTATCTGGCGCGAATCGCCCGTTACGACCATGACGGCATCCGGCTGAACGCCGTCGTGATCCTCGATCCGCAAGCCGTCGAGGAGGCGCGCGCCTCCGACCGGCGCCGGGCGGAGGGACGGTTGCGCGGGCCGCTCGATGGCATTCCCTACACCGCCAAGGACAGCTACAAGGCACGCGGGCTGACGGTGGCCGCGGGCTCGCCGGCCTTTGCCGATCTCGTCGCCAGCGAGGATGCCTTCGCCATCCAGCGCCTGCGCGCCGGCGGCGCGGTATTGATCGGGCTGACCAACATGCCGCCCATGGCCAATGGCGGCATGCAGCGCGGTCTCTACGGCCGCGCTGAATCCCCCTATAACGGCGACTACCTGACGGCGGCCTTCGGCTCGGGCTCCTCCAACGGCTCGGGCACGGCGACCGCCGCCAGCTTCGCCGCCTTCGGGCTCGGCGAGGAAACCTGGTCGAGCGGCCGCGCGCCCGCCGCCAATAACGGGCTGTGCGCCTATACGCCGAGCCGCGGCGTCATTTCGGTGCGCGGCAACTGGCCGCTGGTGCCGACCATGGACGTGGTCGTGCCGCATACGCGCAGCATGGCCGACATGCTGGAACTGCTCGACGTCATCGTCGCCGACGACGAGGAGACGCGCGGCGATCTCTGGCGCAGCCAGAACTGGGTGGCGATCCCGAAATCCTCCGAGATCCGCCCCGCCTCCTATCCGGCGCTGGCGGCGTCTGCCTCGCTGAAGGGCAGGCGCTTCGGCCTGCCGGCCATGTATATCAATGCCGACCCGCTGGCCGGCACCGCCGAAACCCCCGGCATCGGCGGCCCGACCGGCCGAAAGATCGAGACGCGCGCCTCGATGCTCGCCCTGATGGACGCCGCCCGCGCCGCGCTGGAGGCGGCGGGCGCCGAGGTCGTGGTCACCGATTTTCCCGTGGTCTCGAACTACGAGGGCGACCGCCCCGGCGCGCCGACGATTTTCACCCGCGGGCTCGTCAGCCCGGATTACCTGCGCCATGAAATGCTCGACCTCTGCGCCTGGTCGTGGGACGATTTCCTCGCCGCCAACGGCGATCCGACGCTGTCGCGGCTTGCCGATGTCGACGGCGCGGCCATCTTCCCCGCCCCCGAGGGCGCCCTGCCCGACCGCTACGACGGCTTCGACGACTTCCTGCCCGCCTATCCCGCCCATGCCGCCGCCCATCCCGGCCGCGCCCTCCACGATATTCCGCACCTGGAAGCCGGTTTTCGCGGGCTGGAGGAAACCCGCAAGCGCGATTTCGAGGACTGGATGGACGGTCTCGGGCTCGACGCCGTGATCTTCCCGGCGGTCGCCGATATCGGCCCGGCCGATGCCGACATCGACCCCGCCTCGGCCGATCTCGCCTGGCGCAACGGCACCTGGGTCGCCAACGGCAACCTCGCCATCCGCCATTTCGGTATCCCCACCGTCACCGTGCCGATGGGCATCATGCCCGACATCGCCATGCCCGCCGGCCTCACCTTCGCCGGCCGCGCCTATGACGACAATGCCCTGCTCTCCTACGCCACCGCCTTCGAGGCGACCGGCGGCTATCGCAAGGCGCCGCCGCGCACGCCGGAACTCTGAGCGACCGGGGATGAATTTTATGCGCAGCCGGGCGGAAATGTCCGACTGCGTTTCCGTCTGCCCCCCCTTATGAAACAGGACGGGCACCGAAAAACCCCTTCTCCGCCAGGAGAGAAGGGAATTTCCGCATCGCCCCGCCCCCACCACAATCCGGAATCGTCCCCGCCGATTCTCTCCCCGCCCATGCGCCCTATGCTTCGATGTCGCCGCAACGGTCGAAACCGCCCGGCCTCGGTCGCGGAGAAAGGAAGATGGAAGTGCCTGTTTCGATTGAATATTCTGTCGCAGGCCGTCCTCTTCTCTCCCGCCATCGCGGCGGCGCAAACGGCCGGGACTGGACGCGAATCGAGAATCGTGGCCTAAGTTGTCGGGGTAAGGCCGATAAAACGCGTGTCGGCCGACAAGAGGGATTCATGGCGACAAGGTCGAATACTAAGCCGGTCGTGGCGGCGCGGGAAGATGCCGCCGAAAAGATCGTGCGTCATGCGGGCATGCTGTCCAACCAGCTGCAGCAGCTGCGCGCGCGCATGTATCCGCCGCGCGCCGAAAAGGGCCTGCGCTATTTCCTGACCAACGAGGTCTCGAAGCTGACCTCGATCCCCGATTCCACGTTGAAACTGCTCTCCAACGAGGGCCGCGGCCCGGTGCCGAGCCGGCTGGAGAACAACCACCGCGCCTATACCCTGCCGCAGATCAACGAACTGCGCCGCTTCTTCGCCGCGCAAAAACCGTCCGAGGCCCAGCGTTTCCTGCCGCATCGCCGTCCGGGCGAGCATCTGCAGGTGTTGGCGATTT